>NZ_JAALEQ010000003.1:0-215748 GCF_011800585.1 Lactococcus sp. EKM203L | reverse complement strand
ACCAGCAATAGATCCAAAGATGTTTGAGTCTATAAACAAGCTCCGTTCAACATTAAGTAAACCAGCAATAGATCCAAAGATGTTTGAGTCTATAAACAAGCTCCGTTCAACATTAAGTAAACCAGCAATAGATCCAAAAATGTTTGAATCTATAAACAAGCTTCCTTCAGCATTAAGTAAACCAGCAATAGATCCAAAGATGTTTGAGTCTATAAACAATGGTATCTCTACACCTAGTACTGCCACACCTAGTTCTAGTAGCAATAATTCTAGTGGATATATTATCCCATCAACACACTACGTAACCAATCCTGGAACTTATGTAGCAGCAACTTGTACTTTTTATGTTAAATCCGTAATGGGGAGCCGTGTCGGAGACTACTGGGGGAATGCTGAAGACTGGGCAGCTTCAGCAAGTGCAGATGGATTTACAGTTGATAATAATCCTGTAGCAGGATCTACCATAGCAGTATTTGGACCGAATGTTCGAGGTGGAAGCTATGGGCATGTGGCAGTCGTTGAGAGTGTAAACAAAGCAGCAGGAACAATGGTGATCGGAGAGGCTATTGACCTAGGGAATGGTTATTTCAACACAACCAGTACAGTAAAAATAAGTGATGCAAACTATGGCTTTATACATGTTTAAGATTAATATTTAAATAAAAAACATTTAGGATATGGAATTTATCTCACATCCTAAATGTTTTTTTCTATTCAAAGAATTATAGGTATTGCTTAAATTAATTTGCAAGTGTAACTAGAATACTTATTAAACGGCAATAATCCTCCTAAATAACAAAATGAAACAAATAAGAAGGTGAGATCAGATAATATGCTTTGTACACTTTGTTGTTATAAAAATAAGCGTTCTCAGGTTGGAAAGGCTTTTACGTTTACGGTTGTAAACGATTTTCTTTACTTAAAAAAATTTAATTGATATACTTATAAATAATAGATAAAGAATTGAAGGACTTGATATGGATACAAAACCATTTATTATAAAGAAAATAACACTGAGAGCTTCTAATATTTCTGTAATGCGAAATTTTTATGAGAATCTACTACAATTTCATGTGATAAGTGAGACTGATAGTAGTGTTTCTTACGCTTTCAGGGAAAATGAAGAAGCTTTTCTCACTCTGGAATTTGGAGGTAGACTTAGAAAGAAAAATACAGCAGGTTTATTTCACTATGCAATATTGTTTCCTGATGTATCGTCAAAGGCGACAACAGTAGATAGAATTATTAAAAACAATTATCCAATAGGAGCTGGAGATCATTTAGTAAGTGAATCATTTTATATTAATGATCCAGAGGGAAATGGCATAGAGCTATATCACGATAGAGACTCTACTGAGTGGATTTGGGAAGATGGTAAAGTTAAAATGGGGACTTTACCAGTTGATGTTCAAGCTTTATTAGATCAAAAAAATAACCATTTAGATTATCCTAAAAATATGAAAATTGGTCATCTGCATTTCACGGGTAATTCAATTGCTAAATCAGATGAATTTTTTAATGAGCTATTAAATACCGATTTGGTATCATTTGTCGGGGATACGGCTCACTTTTATTCTCAGAATCACTATCATCATCATTTTGCCACAAATATTTGGGAGGGTGAAAATATAAATAAAAGAAATTTATTAGAAAATGGTATATTAAAATGGGAATTAGAAGTATCTAAAGATTACTATGACTCAATTTCACAAAGAATAATAGAGAAAGGTATTCCATTTAAAGATGATGAAAACTCAATCTCTATAGAAGATCATGTTGGATCGAAACTTATTCTATTTAAAAAAATATAGTATATTTATCATTAAAAAAAATTATTTATTGAACTTCTTATTTTATCTCTCTTATACAACAGTGGTGAATCCAAAACTTAACTATGAAAAAGTAGCACTAACTATATAGTGCCTCAATAGCCATGCTGAACAAGAAGAGGCTAAGCATATCAATGACATAACAAAATACAATGATTGATCCTATATCAATAAAGATTTCATAAAATATTCCTACTTCAAAAGTGCTATTAAGTCATAATTAAATCTATTAAAATAAAAACTAAATAATAAGACAATCTAAACAAAATTTATTTTTGAATAATACGAGATAATTAGGGTTTGCACGTTTGGCTTTTAGTGAATTTTGTTATAATATATTACATTATAGTCTGACATTTGAAGGAGATGATTTATGAAAGATAAACAGTTATATCAAATAGCAAGTATTTGTTTTTTTATTGCAGGTCTTATATTTTTGATATTTGGACAAAGTCAACACACTATTTTCTTATTAGGTATATTATTTATAATTTTATCTATTAGTTTTATGGTTACTAGCAGAAATACACCAAAATTATAGGAATAAAATTGGAAGGCGCGTGCAAATATTAATAATATAAATACAAGAATTTTACTTTATTTTTGAGCGAGTTATAAATCTGATTTTGTTTTAAAATAAATGGTGAAAGTAGAAAGACGAAGTCGGATATTACTTATTACATGACACAGGTTTAATTTGATAGATAATCAAAAAGAATTTCCTAGAGCTGGTTATATTGCAATGATTGAAGGTGTTTTACATGAAAAACTTAAACCAATTTTAGGTAAAAAGTAAGAGTGTTTTATAATCTGATTTATAGTACATTCAGTAGACAGTCCATACCACATATTGCTTGACTTTTAAAGTTTACTAGCCTATAATCATTGGTATAACAACAAATAAAAAATAACTTTCAAAAACCATCCAGCATGGACAGTTGATAAAATGAGTCGTTATGCCCGTATTGCTTTAGGAATTCGATAAATATAATAAAAAGCTCCTTAGTCAGCATTGACTAGGAAGTTTTTTTATTTATTAACGAAATTCATTATTCAATTATAAGCTTTTTGTCTGTATATTTTAATCTTTGGTATTTTATTTTAAAAAATAATATTTTTGTCTTAGTTCTAATTTCTAAAAACTTAGTCATAACAAGAGGTTTAAACTAATAAAAAAACATTTAATTTAGGTAATGAATTTGTTATTTGACTAAAAGTATAGGTCGTGTTATAATTTTTTTGCTTAGGAAATATTTTGAAAATTTAATTTAAGCAATTTTGGTTAGAGATTTTCTAACCATCGGTAGGTGAGGCTACCACAGGGATACGGGTTGCTGCCGCAGAGTCGTGGAGACACGATGAGAGGGCCAACAGTTCACGTCGAAAAAAGAAGGCGTGAAATAGTGCAACAACATCGCCCTGCGGAGCTAAAGCTTGAACGATACTGGGTACTTTAGTTCACTTGATAGTGTATCTTTTTGAAATCATACCTTGTCTACGTTCAACCGGCGTAGGCATTTTTTTTATAAAAAAGGAGGTGGTGAAAATGGAAGCACAGAATAACAGTGGCTCAGACCCTGGGAGCTATAGGAAGAAAGATAGCATAAAAGTGGACAAGCATTTTTATCACTTCAATCTAACCTAGTTCTCTGAGTTGGAGCTGTACAATCAAAATCTACTATAAATCAGAAATTGAGGTACAAGCCGATGACAAAAATATTAATTCATACAACAATAAAAAATAAGAAATAAAAAGTTATTCATTGATTTGCAACTAGAAATACTCTTGTCGTTCATTTGGAAAATTAACGAAGGGGGATTCATTTATGGATAAAAAAATTACAAAAAATAGTTTTTTAGATTTATCTATTTTGATTCCTTATTTGATTCTTTCAGCTGTTGGCTTACTCATGGTGTTTTCAGCAACTGTCCCCTATCAAATTAACCGAGGACTATCTCCTTATCGATTGGCAATTTCTCAAGGAGTCTTTATAATTATAAGTTTTGTGGCTTTAATTATTATTTATCGAGTAAAATTAAGAATTATAAAAAATGAAAAGATTTTAAAAATAATTTTTCTAATTATTATCTTGCTGATGATTTATTCAAGGGTGGGGCCTAATACATCAGCGAATGGAGCGCATGGATGGATTCCCTTACCAGGGATTGGAACTATTCAGCCGGTTGAATTTGCAAAACTTTTTACAGTTTGGTTTCTTGCTTCTATCTTTTCTAACAGACAAGAAGAGATTGAGAAAAATGATATTCAAGCAATTTTTAAGGGTAACACTCTCATAAAAAAAGTTGTAGGGGGATGGCGATTTCCGATTATCTTACTAATGATAGTGGAACTCAGTATGCCTAATTTAGGAAATACAGCAATTATTGGACTCTTAGCCTTGATAATGATTGGTGCAAGTGGAATTTCTTGGCGATGGTTTTCAGGTTATGGGAAGATGTTGCTTACGATTAGTCTTAGTTTTTTGCTCTTTCTTTTTATCAGTGGAGGCGATTTGATTCCAGGATCTTATATTAATGCTCGATTTAAAGCATTTGTTAATCCTTTTACTGACTTGGCTTCTTCGGGTCATCAACTTGCTAATTCATATTATGCGATTGTAGATGGTGGCTGGTTTGGAAGAGGACTGGGGAATTCGATTGAAAAACAAGGATTTTTGCCTGAAGCTCATACAGATTTTATATTTTCAGTAATAGTAGAAGAATTGGGAATCATTGGTGGAATTATAATCCTAGCTGTCATTTTTTTCATGATTACCCGAATGCTTTTGGTGGGGATGCGGGCAAAAGATCCATTTAATTCAATGATTTCAATTGGTTGTTCATCTTTTTTGTTGATACAAGTTTTTGTCAATTTAGGTGGAGCAATTGGTTTGGTTCCAGAGACAGGTGTCACCTTTCCCTTTTTATCACAAGGTGGATCATCATTTTTAATTTCAACTTTGGCAGTAGGACTGGTTTTGAATAGCTCGGCTGACGAAAAATTAAAGAGTTTAAGTAAGTTATAATTTTTAATAAAAGAAAGAAGTATTCTTGATATGAAAAGAAAAGAAATTAGACAAAAGAAAAAAATAAAAAGGTCTAAAAAAGTATATTTTGTTCGTTTTATGTCCCTTTTTGTTATTTTAGTCGTGGCAGTTAGTGCGGTTATCTATGTTCAAGCAGAGAAAACATTAACGAAAACTCATGTAAATACAAAAATAAAAAGTTCTAGTATATCTGCAAAAAAACCACTAACTATTTTGCTTATGGGAGTGGATACTGGTGATAATAGTCGGGGTGGTGCAGATTCATGGAATGGAAATTCAGATTCTCAAATTATTTTAACATTGAATCCTCGGACAAAAACAACCACTATTATTTCAGTGGAACGAGATACGATGACGAATATTGAAGATGCATCTGGAAAAATTCAATCTACTCAAAAAATGAATGCTGCTTATCCTTTAGGATTTAATAATGGTGGGTTATCATCTGCTGTCACTTATGCCATGAAAACGATTGGTAATCAAGTAGGGCTGAATCTTAATAATTTTATGATTGTTAATATGGACGGTTTAGTAAATCTTGTGAATGACGTTGGAGGAGTAGAAGTTGTCAATGATACTAATGGCTCAGATGTCTATCAAGGGACTGATTCAGGTAAAATAACTTTGCCTGGTTCAGATAAAATTGTAGATAGTGGAGCGATTTATATCTCAAATACAGAACCTGAATATAAAGCTTATGTTCCTTATCTTTCAGGAAATCCTAAGCAGCTCATCAACGGAGAACAAGCCTTAGTTTTTGCTCGAGATAGAGATACGTTAGCCAATGGGAATTATGGACGCGCCGCTCATCAACGAGAAGTTATGACTGAATTAATGAACAAAATGCTTAGTCTTAATAGTGTTTTTAAATATCAATCATTTTTAAATGATATTTCATCAGATTTTAAAACGAACATTTCGATAAATCTTGCTAATTTGACCGCATTTATGGCTTATAAAGATTGTCTTAACAAGGTAGTTTCTGTTCAATATCAAGGGGTAAGTCAAATGGTGGATGGTGGAAGTTATGAATTCATACCAGAAAATGTGGATTTGGCTATTCAAAATATAATGAGACAAGCAAATGATGAGTCTGTCACTGATAAGCTTGATCAAAGTGTCATTACTTATGAAAACTATTTTGGAAGTCAAATTGACCAATATTATATGCCTTCTGCGACGGTAACTATCAAAGGTGAAAAAAGTGAAACTTATGGAGTGGATACTAAAGGGAGTCTAGTAAAAATAAATAAGAAGAATGCCCAAGACTATGTTTCAAGTCAAGGAGGAGCTTTAGTCGCTAATTAAAATAGAGATAATAAAATAATGTTAACCAGTTGACATTGTTTTATTTATAGGATATACTTAACTGGTTAACTAAATTAATAAATGAAAGGATAATATTTTGGCGAAGAAATCAAAAATTGCTAAATTTAAAAAGCAACAAAAATTTGTTGCTCAATATCAAGAGCTTAGACAGGAACTTAAGAAAGAAAAAAATTATGAAGCTCTCCGAAAACTTCCTAAAGATTCTCATCCCAATCGAATGAAAATGCGAGATCGAATTGACGGAAGACCCAGAGCCTACATGCGAAAATTTGGTATGTCACGAGTTAATTTTAGAAAATTGGCGCATGAAGGTAAGATTCCAGGGGTTAAGAAGTCAAGCTGGTAGAAATCTTTTTGAAAAATTTTATGGGATATGATAAAAATATTTTTATTATGTAATTTAAAGAATACTTCGTCTTAATGAATGGAGTATTTTTTCTCTATCTTGCTTAAGTAAAATTTAAGTCTTAAGTCCGAGAAAAAGTAAGCTTTTTTTTGGTACAATAGATTTATGAATAAAAAATTGAAAGCAATCTTTATTATAGAAATTTTTATTGTATTAGGATTGATTTTTCATGTGATTAGTACACCGCGTATGTGGGTAGTTCTAGCTTTAGCTATTCTCTTTACTATCTTGGCGACTCGTTCGCGTGCGCGTGTATTACGTATCATCAGTTTCATTTTTTGGGCAATATCGGTAATGATTCTCTTCACAGTTGGATGGTTCTGGTTAGCAATTATCTTCCCTACGATTGCTTGCATCGTTTTTTGGAAAAATAATCCACGAGAAGGAGGAGTAAGAAATTTTTCTTACGAAGATATTTCTCAAGATGAATCTGAGTCAATCATGAATGAAAATCAAAATGATATCATTGATCTTGATGATGTTACTTTTAAACCTTCTGGAAATAGTCTTTCTATTAAAAAAATGACAGGTAATACAAAAATTATTGTTCCTGAGGATGTAGGAGTTTCGCTTGATTTAACAACAAATGCTGGGCTTGTAAAGATTTTCAATGAGGCAGCACAAATTAATGCGGGAAATGTTCGTTATTTTAGTGAAAATTTAGATCAGGTGGAAAAACGAATTAAAATCAATATCCGTGTTGATTCAGGAAATATTGAGGTGATTAGAGGATGAAAAAATCACTTTTCACAACCTTTTTAGCAGTTTTTAGTATCATACTTATTATGTACCTTCTACTATTTATAATGATGAATAGTGGTCAACCTTTAGGGGGACTAAATACCGCTAATATTATTAGGGAACTTCGAGATAATTTCTATGGTTTATGGATATTTATATCAGTTGCAGGATTACTTGCGCTGATTTTTACCCTTTTTAATCATATTGAAAATATGGCTATTCAACAAAAATTTCAAGATGATATTAAACTTTTAGAAGAAAATCAACAACCTGAATCTCCTGAATTACAAGCTGTTCATGATAAAATTATGAATATGTCAGCTGAACTCCAAGAATTATCTAAGCAAAAATCTGCTGACAAAGCTGAAATTATTGAATTAGAGCGTAAAAGAATTTCACGGGAACTTCATGATTCTGTCAGTCAAGAACTTTTTGCAGCGACAATGATTTTATCTTCTGTTGCTGGTTCGACACAAAATTTGACTAAAGAACAAATCGAAACACAGACACAATTGGTTTTAAAAGTGCTCCATTCTGCACAAAATGAAATGCGAGCACTCTTACTACATCTTAGACCAGTAGAGCTAGATGGTAAGAGTCTAGCAGAAGGGTTGTCAGCACTGACAGACGAGCTCCAAGCGAAAATATCAGCAAATATTACGGTTAAATTGGCTAACATTGAAGCGACGAGTAATGTTGAGGACAATTTATTTCGAATGGCTCAAGAGATTTTATCGAATACTTTGCGTCATTCGCAAGCCGAGCACATTGAAGTTTCTTTAAGAGAATCACTTGGAAACATTTTCTTGAAAATTGCTGATGATGGAGTTGGTTTTGATGTTTCTACTAGTGATAAGACGGCCAGTTACGGTTTAGCCAATATCAAAGAACGTGCTTTATTAATCGGCGGAGATGCCAAAGTAATCTCGGCACCAGGTGCGGGGACAACTGTTGAAATCATTATCCCTAAAGCGAAGCCGAGCCTTTAAAAATGATGCGTATTTAGAAAGAACAAAATGGAAAAAATTAAACTTTTAATTGTTGATGACCACCAGATGGTGCGACTAGGTTTATCAAGTTTCATGAATATTCAACCCGATATCGAAGTGGTTGGTGAAGCTGCCGATGGCGAGTCAGGATTTTTAAAAACTGAAATGCTTGACCCTGATGTTATTCTCATGGATTTAGTGATGGATCGACTTGATGGAATTGGAGCAACGCAAAAGATTTTAGCCAAAAATCCAGAACGAAAAATTTTAATTCTAACGAGTTTTATTGATGACGAAAAAGTTTTTCCAGCTTTAGCTGCTGGAGCTAAAGGTTATATTCTTAAAACATCACAAGCCGCTGATATCGCATCTGCGATCAGAAAAGTTGCCAATGGAGAAGATGTCCTTTCCGATGCTGTCAAGGAAAAGATTGCTCAACAAAAACATCGAAAACATGAATTATATGATGATTTATCAAAAAGAGAATTAGAAGTATTAAAAGTACTTGCGACGGGACTTTCTAATCAAGAAATTGCTGATGAACTTTTTATCAGTTTAAAAACAGTCAAAACTCATGTTTCTAATATTTTTAATAAGCTTGAAGTGTCAGACCGAACTCAAGCAACAATTTATGCCATTCAACATCACTTAGTTTAAACCTGAGGAAAAACAAGTTAGAAATATGATATAATTAAGTTTGTACAAATAAAATTAAAGTGAAAAAAAGATGGAAAAAATATTAGAAAAAGCCCAAAAAATAAAAATCATTTTTTTTGATATTGATGATACTTTGAGGGTCAAAGATTCAGCTTTCATGCCTGAATCAATTACTGAAGTTTTTTATAAACTTCGTGAAAAAGGAATTATGACAGGAATTGCAACGGGAAGAAATCTTTTCGGAGTTGTTCCAGAAGTTAGGGCATTAAAACCAGATTTCTATGTAGCAATCAATGGTGCCTATGTTGAAAATGCACAAACAGGAGAAGTATTATATAAAAATACTTTTTCTAAGGAATTAATTGAAGAAATTATCACTTGGCTGAAAAATGAACAAAGTGGATATTCTTTTGTAGCTGCGGATAGTTTGAAAATTTCAAAATGGGATAAAATTGCTAGTGATGCAATTGGTCCAGTTTATTCGGAATTGGAAGAAAATCCCAATTATTATAAAACAAATGAAATTTATCAAATGTTGACAATTTCTGACCATGATGACCAATTAGAATTACCAGAAGCTTTGTCCGATAAAATTCGTTTGGTTCGTTGGCATCCAAACAGTTCAGATATTGTTCCAATGGAAGGTTCTAAAGCAATCGGCTGTCAAAAAGTTTTACAAGAACTTGGTCTGAAAGCTGAGAACATGATGAACTTTGGTGATGGACTTAATGACCGTGAACTCTTTGATTTTGCCGGTCTGTCAGTAGCTATGAAGGTTTCACATCTTGAAATTTTAGAAAAAGCAGATTACATTACTGATTCTGTTGAAAATGATGGAATTCTAAAAGCCTTACAAGCCTTAAAAATTATTGATTAAAGCTATCAGTAAAAACTGTCAGTAAAAATTACTGACAGAAATTTATTAACTTATAAAAAGAAAGGAAGGTATTTTTAGAAATAAAAATACTAACTAAAAAATATGACTTACCCACAACTTGAACTTGAAAACTACAAAGGTACTACAGCAATTATCAATACAAATCATGGAAAAATGACTGTAAAATTATTTGATAATCTTGCTCCAAAAACCGTAAAAAACTTTATTGAACTTAGCAAAGAGGGGTATTATGATGGAGTAATTTTCCACCGTATCATCAAAGATTTCATGGTTCAAGGAGGAGACCCAACAGGAACTGGGATGGGTGGTTCTTCAATCTACGGAGAAAAATTTGAAGATGAGTTCTCAATGGACCTCTTTAATCTTCGGGGAGCTTTGTCAATGGCCAATGCTGGATCTAATACAAACGGAAGTCAATTTTTCATTGTTCAAAATAAAAACTTGCCTTATCCTAAAGATTCACTTATCCAAGGAGGGTGGCCTGAAGAAGTAGCTGAAACATATACTGGCGGTGGAACTCCTCATCTTGATGGCCGTCACACTGTCTTTGGTCAATTGGTTGATGAAGAAAGCTATAAAGTTCTCGATGAAATTGCCGCTGTTCGTGTAGGTGCGCAAGATAAACCAGTCGATGATGTCGTTATTGAATCAGTTGAGATTATCGAGCCATAATATGGAGAAGAAAAGTCCTAAAATCGGTGATATTGTTGAGGTTGAAATTATTGGAATGCAAGATTATGGTGCATTTGTAAAATTTTACCTGGATAATTCATCAAATAAAGAAAAAATTGAACAAAAAGGATTGATTCATATTTCTGAAATTCAATCTGGTTATGTCAAAAGTATTCATGATATTGCTAAAATTGGCCAAAAAGTGATGGCACAAATTATTGATATTGACGAATATAATGGCAAAATTAGCCTGTCAATTCGCAGTCTGGAAAAAAATCCGCAAGTTCACCATATTTACCGAAAAAAACATTTTACTGATTCTCGGGATAAAATTGGCTTTAAAACCCTTGCTAATTATTTGCCAGGTTGGATTGAAGAAAATGAAGCCTACCTTAAAGCCAAAAAAAATGCCCAAAGTGAGGATTTTCTTTGAATGATAACGTATTAAGATATATCAAACGAGTTTTTAATTTAATTACTATTCTTGGCTTTGTTGCGACAATTGTTGGTGGCATTTATTTATGGCGCCTAGGTGCATTTCAAAATCAAGCAGTCTTACAACAATTGATTGTGGCACATCGTTTTTTAGGACCATTAATCTTCCTTTGTATGCAAATTTTGCAAGTCATTGTTCCAATCATACCAGGTGGGATTACAATGGCAGCAGGGGTCATGATTTTTGGACCAGTTTGGGGTTTTATTTATAATTACTTTGGAATTGTTGCGGGCTCTTTTTTACTTTTTCACTTTGGTAAAAAATATGGTTCTTCATTAGCCAAAACTTTTGTCAAAGAAAAAACATATAATAAATACATGGCTTGGTTGGATAAGGGGCAAAAACGCTTTAATATTGTTTTCGCGCTCCTCATTTTATCTCCTATTGCCCCAGATGATGCCCTTGTTTTAATAGCAAGTCAAACAAAAATGAGTTGGAAATTCTTCACTTGGAGTATCTTATTATGTAAACCATTGCCAATTCTCCTCTATTCTTATCTTCTGATTTTTGGAGGAGACCTTCTTGGGCACATTTTATAAAATGCTGAAAGTGCTTTCAGTGTTTTTTTTTTGGAATTTTTGAGAAAGAATGCCCAAATCATCCAAAAAAATTGTATAATAGAATGGATTTATGATTTTAAACAGAAGTCACCTCAATAATAAAATTGTTTTTGTAAATTTGAAGCAAAAGTTAGAACTAAGTGATAGCAAATTGCCCCAAATGAATTGCCAAAACAAGATTAAACTGACTGGAGCTAGTTTTGAAAAACAAGAAAGCAAATAGATTTACATTTGATTCACGAATTGATTATGGGCTAATTTTACCAGCCTTTATGTTAATATTGATTGGTCTTTACGCACTTTATGTTGCAGTAAGTCATGACCACCCCACGCAAGCAACGAATCTAGTTGTTCAACAAGGAACTTGGGTTATTGTCGGACTCTTTGTTGCTTTAATTGTCATGCATATGGATTCAAGGTTTTTATGGAATTTAACACCATTTTTTTACCTATTAGGTCTTATATTAATGGTTCTACCGATCTTTTTCTACGATAAAGCAACCTATGCTTCAACAGGTGCAAAAAACTGGCTCGCTTTTGGAGGACGAAATCTTTTTCAACCGTCGGAGTTTATGAAACTTTCCTATATTTTATTTTCGGCTAGGATTGTGGTTACCTTCCAAAATAATCTAAAAAAACGAGTACTCAAAGATGATTTCCGCTTAATCGGACTTCTGATACTTGAAACAATTCCAGTTGCCATTTTATCAGTCTTTCAAAAAGACTTCGGAACTTTCTTGGTCTTTGCAGCTATCTTTGCTGGAATTATTTTAGTTGCTGGTATTTCTTGGAAAATACTTGCGCCAGCTTTTCTTTTCGTAGCAGCAGTAGCTGTAGGAATTGTTGCTCTAGTTGCTTCACCAGAAGGACAAAAATTTCTTGAAAGTACCAGTTTTGCTCAGTATCAGGTCAATCGTTTTATCGCATGGTTACATCCTTTTGAATATTCTCAGACTTTCAGTCTTCAACAAGCACGCTCATTGATTTCAGTTGGTGTTGGTGGTCTTTGGGGTAAAGGAATTGGTGTAGCTAATGTCAATGTTCCCGTTCGAGAATCAGATATGATTTTCACTGTCATTGCTGAAGATTTCGGATTTGTTGGATCAGCCTTTTTGATTTTCCTTTACTTTATGCTGATTTATCGAATGATTCGAGTAACTTTCAAATCAAATAATCAGTTTTATACCTATATTTCAACGGGTATTATTATGATGATTCTCTTCCATGTCTTTGAAAATATTGGAGCAGCGATTGGTGTTGTTCCTTTAACAGGTATTCCCTTACCCTTCATTTCTCAAGGGGGATCGGCCTTAATGGCAAATATCATCGGCTTAGGGCTCGTTTTATCAATGAAATATAATCAATTACCAGAATTTGTCAAGGAACAAAGACAAATTCCAGTTAAGGGTGATAGTCGAAAAAATCGTCGAAGAAATAGACATTAACAATTAATAAGAATACAAAAAGTAAAAGTTACTGACAGAAAATTCAGTAGCTTTTTTATTACGATAAAATATTTAAAAGTCTATATATACCAAGGGAGAAAGCGCTTTAAATTTTTGTAAATTATTAGAAATAATGATAGAATAAACTCGTGAGAGAAATCTCAAATACTAAATTTAATTGATTGCCTGAAACGACAACCATCCTATATAGAGGAGGCGTTTTTATGCGCGCAGCACGTTTTTACGACCGCGGGGATATCCGCGTTGATGAAATTAATGAACCAATAGTAAAAGCTGGCCAAGTTGGCATTGATGTGGCTTGGTGTGGAATTTGTGGAACAGATCTTCATGAATTTTTAGATGGCCCAATTTTTTGTCCGTCAGCAGAACATCCTAATCCAATTACTGGAGAAGTACCACCAGTCACTCTTGGACATGAAATGTCTGGGGTTGTAAATTTTATAGGTGAAGGAGTAAGCGGACTTAAAGTGGGTGACCATGTCGTTGTCGAACCTTATATCGTTCCCGAAGGGACTGATACAAGTGAAACTGGACATTATAACCTCTCAGAAGGTTCAAACTTTATTGGTTTGGGCGGAAATGGTGGAGGATTGGCTGAAAAAATTTCTGTTGATGAACGTTGGGTTCACAAAATTCCTGATAACTTACCATTGGATGAAGCTGCTCTAATTGAGCCACTATCAGTCGGCTATCACGCTGTTGAACGAGCAAATTTAAGTGAAAAGAGTACGGTATTAGTTGTTGGTGCTGGACCAATTGGACTATTAACTGCTGCCGTTGCAAAAGCGCAAGGACATACTGTTATCATCAGTGAACCTAGTGGACTTCGTCGTAAAAAAGCACAAGAAGCACAAGTTGCTGATTATTTCTTCAATCCAATTGAAGATGACATTCAAGCTAAAGTTCATGAAATTAATAAAAAAGGAGTGGACGCAGCCTTTGAATGTACCTCTGTCCAACCGGGATTTGACGCTTGTCTAGATGCGATTCGTATGGGTGGAACAGTTGTCATTGTTGCAATTTGGGGCAAGCCTGCTAGTGTTGATATGGCAAAATTAGTAATCAAAGAAGCTAACCTTTTAGGAACGATTGCTTATAATAACACTCATCCAAAAACAATTGATTTAGTATCAACAGGTAAAATAAAATTGGACCAATTCATCACAGCTAAAATCGGTTTGGATGATTTGATTGATAAAGGATTCGATACGCTGATTCATCATAATGAAACAGCTGTTAAAATTTTAGTTTCACCAACTGGTAAAGGTCTATAAAATAAATAAATAAATAAAGGAGAAATAAGATGTCTAAAATTGCAGCAGTTACTGGAGCAGGTCAAGGAATAGGTTTTGCAATCGCAAAACGTCTCTATAATGATGGTTTTAAAGTAGCTATTATTGATTACAACGAAGAAACAGCTCAAAAAGCAGCAAAAGAACTTGGAGAAAACTCATTTGCGGTTAAAGCTGATGTTTCCGACCGTGAACAAGTTATTTCAGCTTTGAATGCTGTTGTCGACAAATTTGGTGATTTAAATGTTGTAGTTAATAATGCCGGAATTGCCCCAACAACACCAATTGAAACAATTACACCTGAACAATTTCATCAGGTCTATAATATTAATGTTGGTGGAGTTTTGTGGGGGACACAAACAGCAACAGCACTTTTTAGAAAATTAGGTCATGGAGGTAAAATTATCAACGCAACCTCACAAGCTGGAGTTGTTGGAAATCCAAATCTAATGCTCTATTCTTCTTCAAAATTTGCTGTTCGTGGGATGACTCAAATTGCTGCTCGTGATTTAGCAGAAGAAGGAATCACAGTTAATGCTTATGCACCAGGGATTGTAAAAACACCAATGATGTTTGATATTGCGCATCAAGTTGGTAAAAATGCTGGTAAAGATGATGAATGGGGAATGCAAACTTTCGCAAAAGATATTGCCATGAAACGTTTATCTGAGCCTGAAGATGTGGCAAATGTTGTTTCATTCTTAGCTGGCCCTGATTCAAACTATATTACTGGTCAAACAATTATTGTTGATGGAGGAATGCAATTCCATTAATCTAAAAATGAACTGTCAAGTTTTTATCTTGACAGTTCATTTTATTTTGTGCTATAATTGTCTTAAATAAATGAACGAGGTAAGGTCTATTGAAAATCTAAGTTTTGAACTTTAAAAATATTCGTAAAAATCGAGTGTTTTTGTTGTCTTCATAACTTAGAGAGAATAGACTTTTATTATGTTTACAGATTGGGCAATTTGTCAGAATTTGTATCTTTTAAAGCTCTTTTCACCTAAGTTGTGAAAAGAGTTTTTTAATTTAAGGAGAAAATAATGAATCAAAAACAAAAAGAAATGCAAGCTAAACTAGAACAAATTAAGAAGAATAAACCGCAATTTGCTGGGAAAAATACTAATGGGATGACAGCAGTAAAAGCAACCAAGCAAAATCAACACGGAGCAAAAATTAATGCTCCAAGAAAAGCGGGAATTTGAGATTTATGAACATTCAGAGGAACTCACTCTGAGTTTCCTACTCAAATTAGATTTCTTAATTCTCACAAATGAGAGGAGAATTAAATGTCAAATATTGAATTTAAAGACTTAACCTTTGGCTACGGGGATAATCTGATTTTCAATCATGCCCAAATAAATATTGATGACCGTTGGAAATTAGGATTAGTAGGGCGAAATGGCCGTGGAAAATCAACCCTTTTAAACTTACTACAAGGTAAAATAACTACTGACAGCTCGATAATTACTGACAAAAACTTTGTTTACTTCCCCCAATTACTGACAGAAGAAGATTTTAATGATAAAGATAAATCTAAAAAACAAAATACTGCTGATAAATATTCTGTAGAAAGTCTGTCAGTAAAAATTACTGACAGAAATTCACAATTAACTTATTATGTGCTAAATGAATTAGCCGAATTTGAACAATGGAAATTAGAACGTGAATTATCTTTATTGAAAGTTGATTTAGAAATTCTTTGGCGTCCTTTTGGAAGTTTATCAGGTGGGGAACAAACCAAGTGTCTCTTGGCAATTTTATTTTTAGATGAGGACAATTTTCCACTAATTGATGAACCAACAAATCATTTGGATATGGAAAGCAGAAAAATAGTTGCTGACTATATTCAAAAGAAATCAGGATTTATCGTTGTATCACATGACCGAAATTTTCTTAACGAAGTCTGTGACCACACCTTGGCAATTGAACGTCAGAAAATAGTTCTCTATCAGGGAAATTTCTCAACCTATGAACGAGAGAAACAGTTGCGTGATGACTTTGAACTTGCTGAAGATGAAAAATTACGTAAAGATATTTCAAGACTGAAAAAGACTTCGTTAGAAAAAAGAGATTGGTCTAATCAACGAGAAAATGTTGCCGGAGCAACCTTTGTGGATAAAAAAGTTGCCAAAAAACAGAATCAACGAGCAAAATCAATTGAAAAACGAATGGGACAGGAAGTTGAGAATAAAGAGAAATTACTCAAAAATATCGAAAAAACTGAACCTCTTGTCATGAATTTTCAACCTTCACATCATAAAAGACTGATTCAGTTTGAAAATTTTTCTCTTGGATTTACCGAAAAATTACTTTTCCAGCCGATTGATTTTTCTTTGAAAGTGGGAGAGATTGCAGCAATTGTCGGACCAAATGGTCAAGGGAAATCAAGTATTATTAAATATTTATCTGGTGAATTTTCTGGTGAGCACAGTGGATTTGTTCAATTTCCTAAGGGGATAAGGCTATCATTTGTACGTCAGATTTATGATAATCGTGGTTATCTGAAAGACTTTGCTACCGAATATCAATTAGATTATGAATTATTTTTAGCTAATCTCAGAAAACTGGGGATGGAGCGCAAGCAATTTAGCCAAAAGATAGAAACGATGAGTCAAGGACAACAAAAAAAGGTTGAATTAGCTCGTAGTTTATCACAAGAAGCAGAGCTTTATCTCTGGGATGAGCCGCTTAATTATCTTGACGTGTTTAATCGTGAACAAATAATTCAACTTCTAGAAACTTATCATCCAACAATGCTTCTGGTCGAACATGATCAAGCTTTTGTTGAAAAAATTTCTAATCAAATTATTAACCTAAAAGATACATAAATTTAAAAAATAAAAGTAGAGTGATTTTACTCTACTTTTTTAGAATACTTTCATATAATAGAAAATATGAATAAAGCAAAGCGCACAATTTTGTTTTTATTTAAAAAAATGTATACTTTAGATACCCAACCACCATTGACAAAAAATATTAATCTTAAATTGTTTGAAAGCCCGATAAATTAGGAATAGTAATAGGAGAAGAATAGTTCATCATTTAATAGTTATAAGCTAATTATTACTATCATTTCTTTGATTAATATCATCTATTTTTATATCAAGCTTTTTAGATAAACATTGACATTATTTATGCGTTATAAATAAAATTTATCAACACCAAGGGATTTGACTATAACGATAAAAGAAGTTTATAGTAATAAAGTAATAACATTAATTATAATTTTTATGGAGGTTGTACGATGCGTGCACATGAAATTTTAAACAATCCTTTTTTAAATAAAGGAACAGCTTTTACTATGAAAGAACGTCAAGAATTGGGGTTGATTGGTCTTCTTCCACCAACTGTTCAAACAATTGAAGAACAAGCTGAACAAACTTACGAACAATATTTGACAAAACCATCTGATTTAGAAAAACGTCATTTCTTGATGGAAATTTTTAATACAAACCGTACTTTGTTTTACTACTTATTTAACAAACATATTGTAGAATTTAATCCAGTTGTTTATGATCCAACAATTGCTGATACAATTGAAAACTACAGTCATTTGTTCGTAGATCCACAATATGCTGCTTATCTTGATATTAACCACCCTGAAAACATTACTGAAACATTAAAAAATGCAGCAGGTGACAGAGAAATTCGTCTTATTGTTGTAACTGATGCTGAAGGAATCCTTGGTATCGGAGATTGGGGAACTCAAGGTGTTGATATCTCAGTTGGTAAATTAATGATTTATACAGCCGCAGCAGGTATTGATCCAGCGTCTGTACTTCCAGTTGTTATTGATGCAGGAACAAATAGAAAAGAACTTTTAGAAGATCATTTGTATCTTGGAAACCATCAAGAACGTATTTACGGTGACCAATACTACAGTTTCGTCGATCAATTTGTAGAAACTGCAGAATCAATTTTCCCTAAATTGTACCTTCACTGGGAAGACTTCGGTCGTTCAAATGCTGCAACAATTTTAAATAACTACAAAACAAAAATCCCAACATTTAATGATGACATTCAAGGAACTGGTATTGTTGTTTTAGGTGGTATTTTCGGATCACTTGATATTACAGGTGAAAAATTAACTGATCAAGTATACCTTTGCTATGGTGGTGGTTCAGCCGGTGCAGGGATTGCTGGTCGTGTTCATGCTGAAATGGTTAGTGAAGGTCTTTCTGAAGAAGAAGCTTACAAACATTTCTTCATGATTGATCAACAAGGTTTACTTTTTGATGATATGGAAGACCTTACACCAGCTCAAAAACCATTTGCTAAAAAACGTGCTGATTATAAAGATGCTGGAGATATGACTGACCTTCTTAACGTTGTTAAGACAGTAAAACCAACTATTTTAGTAGGAACTTCAACTAATCCAGGTGCCTTTACAAAAGAAGTTGTTGAAGCAATGTGTGCTAATACAGAACGCCCAGTAATATTCCCTATCTCAAATCCAACTAAAAAAATGGAAGCTACAGCTGAACAAGTTATTGAGTGGTCTGATGGAAAAGCTTTTGTCGCTACTGGTGTTCCTTCAGGAACAATCAACTACAAAGGTGTTGATTATCAAATTGGTCAAGCAAACAACTCACTTATCTACCCAGGTTTGGGCTTAGGAATGTTGGCATCTGAAGCAAAACTTTTGACAGATGAAATGATCGGTGCAGCTGCACATTCATTGAGCGGTTTAGTAGATCCAGGTAAACCAGGTGCTCCTGTTCTTCCTCCATTTGAATTTGTTGCTGATGTATCAATTAAAGTTGCAGAAGCAGTTGCTAAGAAAGCTCAAGAACAAGGTCTTACTGAATCTAAAGAAACTGATATGGCTAAAGCAGTTCGTGATCTTAAATGGTATCCAGAGTACTAAGGGGAATATCTTAAATGAAAAAACTTAAAGAAACGAAAATATCGGGAATTAGTCTTCCCTTATATGCCTTTTTCGTAGCTGTCATCATAGTTGTAACACTATTAGGAAAACTTCCACTTGATATGGTAGGGTTAACTCTCCTACTTGTAACATTAGGTCACCTATTATACTTCATAGGAGAAAAACTCCCTATTATGAATTCATACTTAGGTGGGGGATCTGTTTTCACTTTAATTGGTGCTACTCTATTATCTTTCTTCCACATTGTTCCTTCAAATGTTATTGGAGCAGTTTCCAATTTTATGGGAGGGAAATTTGGATTTCTTGATTTTTATATAGCTGCACTTATCTGTGGATCTATTTTAGGAATGAACAGAAATCTTTTGGTTAAAGCTTCCAAGAAATTTATTCCGATTGCTTTAATCACTATGGTTATTGGTTTCTTCTCAGTAGGTCTTGTAGGAATGCTTATTGGTAATGGATTTGCTGATTCTGTAATGTATGTTTCTATGCCAATGATGTCAGGTGGTATGGGAGCCGGAATTACTCCACTCTCTCAAATCTATGCAGCCGGATTGGCTCATGGAAACCAAGCAGCTATCTTCTCTCAACTTGCTCCAGCAGTTACTTTTGGTAATATCCTTGCGATTATTGGTGCCTTATCTATCGCTAAAGTATTCAACAAATCTAAATATAATGGACATGGGACTCTTGTTGCAGCAACTAAAGAAGAGTTGGCTAAACCTAAAATAAAATTAGATGCTCAACAAATCGGAACAGGAATGCTCTTTGCCTTTGCTCTTTTGATGGCTGGTGACATCTTGAACAAATTCTTCCCTAATATTCATCAATATGCATTTATGATTATTATTGTATTTATCTTGAAAGCAACAAATACTGTTCCTAAAGATTTAGAAGAATCTGTAGTGATGTTTAACCAAGTGATTATGACAAACCTTACTCATGCTGTTTTGGCAGGTATTGGTCTTGCTTTGATTGACTTGAATACTCTTGCTTCAGCATTTACATGGCAATTTGTTGTACTTTGCTTGACAAGTGTTGTTGTAATGGGACTTGCTAGTTGGTTCTTGGCTCGCCTCTTTGGCCTTTATCCAGTCGAAACTGCCATTGGTGCAGGGATGATCAATAATTCTATGGGTGGAACAGGTAACATTGCTGTCTTGTCTGCATCAGATAGAATGGAAATGATTGCTTTTGCACAGATGGCTAATAGACTCTGTGGTGCAATTGTTCTTATCTTCGGTGGAATTCTTATCCGATTCTTTTATTAAAATAACCAAAAAAACATTTTATATAAAATGTTTTTTTTTTTACAAAATTAACTGATTAAGGAAATAAAATAGTTGGGACTATATCGCCTCTCGCATGAAGTGGTTCAAGTAAATATAAAAGTTTGGAGCCATATTGATAGTAAAATAATGTAAAGATTTAACAAATTTTCTGCTAATCTTTAAGATACACACTCCTTGTTTGATAAAATATTAAGCTATTCTTTTAACTCCATTATGTCTTAAACTCACTAATAATCGAGAACGTAATATATAAAAATATAATGATGATTGAACCCTAATGAACCCTCTTGATGTATGGTATAATATAAAAATGAATGTAAAAAAACAAATTTTTAAAGGCACACTTTATGCAGTAGTTGCCGGTTGTATGTGGGGAATTTCTGGCATTTTTGGTCAGCTTTTTTTCCGTGATTATCATGGTAGCCCGCTTTGGATTACATCAACACGTTTAACGATTGCTGGTGTTATTTTATTGGCCATGTCTTTTTCGCGAGACCATAAGCGTTTTTTTGATGTCTGGAAATCAAAAAAGAATATGCCAACCCTCTTTTTGTATGTTTTTGGTGGGGTATTTTCTGTTCAATATTTTTATTATGTGGCCATTCAACTTTCAAATAGTGCTACAGCGACAATTTTACAATATACAGCACCTGTTTTTATTATGCTTTATTTACTCATTTTTCAACGTCAAGTACCAAAACCCAAATCGGTCTTATTCGTCATTTTAGCAATGATAGGTGTTTTTTTGTTGATTACGGACGGAAATATCAAACATTTATCAATCAGTCCCCTAGCTCTTGTAACAGGCCTTCTCGCTGGTGTAGCTGTTGTTATTTATTCAATCATCCCTCGGCCATTATTAGATAAATATGGCGCACTTAATATGACAGGTTGGGGAATGATGCTTGCGGGGATTGCCTGTAATATCTTCTATCCAGTTTGGCGTATTGATTTTCGAATTGAACCCTTGTCAATTTTTTATGTTTTAACAATTTCTATTGTTGGAACAGCACTGGCTTTTTTATTGCTTTTAAGAGCCTTTCAATTGATTTCACCGCTTGTTGTTTCTGTTGCAACAGCTACTGAACCATTGACTTCTGTTTTTTTAAGTATTCCATTATTTGGCTTGAAATTAACCCCACTTGAATTACTAGGAATTGTTATGGTCATCGTTTCTGTTATTCTTCTATCGAAATCAGAACAAGCTTAAAAGAAACCTAGGGGTTTCTTTTTTTAAACTGTTTTATTAGAAAATTCTGATATAATATTTTTATTAGGAGAGAATTTTTATGGAAGAGTATTATTTACCATTGGAACTTAAAACGGACGTTTGGAAGTTAGCATTTCTTTGGTCAATTTTTATATTTTTGTCTTTTTTCGAGAATTTTTTTATTCAGGAATCTATCAATTCTGAAAGTTTGCGCCATATTATTTTAAGTTTATTAATTGGACTATTACTTATATATTTTTTGATATTTCTCATCAATCATTCTCGACGAAAGTTGGTCATCATCAACGAAGAAGGAATTCAATTACGGCTATCATTTCGTGAAGTTAAGATTGAGTGGAGAGACATCCGAGGAATGTATGTTCGTTCAGGTGTACTATATATTTGTGAACAAACTTCATTTAATCCTGTCTATATTGAAAAGAAAATTTGGTATAAACGGCTAAAGTTTTATCAAAATTATTTTGACCCAGGTCACAATTTAAAAATTGTATTGTCGATACAGGGCTCTATCATATCTATGGATATTAATGAACTTTCTATTATTTGTGAAGAAGTATGGTTAAAACAGAGTGGTTTTGAACAAAGGGATTTATTTACAGAAAATCCTTTTGAAAAAATTGATGAGGCCACTAGAGCAAGAAAATTAAATCCTTGGAAAAGGATTCTACTTTATGCTGTATTTTTTATTATTGCTCTGGGAGGTTTAATATTTAAAGATAAAATTAAAGAAACCTACAGTTTAGTGGATAATCAAGTTTATTATGTTGTAGATTCAAAAACAAATAATGTACAATTTGCCTTTGAAACTTCAACTTTTGAAAAAAAACAAGAAGCGAGTATTGTTACTGACAGAGCTATGAGAGAGCTTAGTTACTATTCAGAGGATTATTTCAAGGATATTGAGAGAAAATATTATGATCATCAATTATTAACGGGAGAAAATTTTGCAATTGTAGCTGCAAGTCATCCAACTTGGTGGAAACAAACCTTTGATTTCAGTAGATATGTTAAGAAAAATCAACTTCAAAAAATTACATTAACGAGTATAAAAAAACCACTTTTAAAGAATTATTTAACAGCACAGATGGAACTAACTCAGAATCAATTTAAAGGTAAAAAATTTCCAGTTAAAATTTTGAAAGCAAAATAAAAATATCCATTTCTGACAAAATGTTAGCTACTAAAGTGTGTTATAATATTAACATGGACTACGAAAATTATATCTGGGATTTAGGCGGAACTTTATTGGACAATTATGAAAGTTCTAGTCATGCATTTGCTGCAACGCTTTGGTCAATGGCAGAGCGTGTTGTTTTGCGCACTGATGTATATGATGCGCTAAAAGTTTCAACGGCTTACGCTGTTGAAAAATATGCCAGTGATTTGCCAGGCTTTTTGGAAGAATACAAAAAGCTAGAAGCAGAGGAATTAGAAAAACCAATTCTCTTTTCCGGTGCTAAAAAAGTACTGACAGACCTATCAGTAAAAGGAAATAAGAATTTTATGATTTCACATCGCAATCATCAAGTTCTGACAATTCTGTCAGCAGCTGAAATTGATTCATATTTTACAGAGGTTGTCACGTCTGATAATGGCTTCAAACGAAAACCAGCACCAGAATCAATTAACTATTTGTTAAATAAATATAAACTCAATCCAAAGAAGACAGTGATGATTGGCGATCGTCCTTTAGATATTGAAGCAGGAAATGCTGCTGGGATATCAACAATTTATTTTGATAGCTCAACAGATTCAACTCTGTCAGGACAAGCGATTAACACTGTAAGTGATGGTTCGCTTAATAGCAAGCCAACTCACATTATTCATCAGCTGATAGAGATTATTTTGTAATCTTAAAAAAATGAATTAATGATAAGCAGATTTTTAGTCAAAATTGCTTATTTTTTTTACAAGTTTGAGTGACAAAATACCATGCACTAGAGCTAAAATCGCTGATTTATGGTATAATAGTAGTAAGTTTTTCATAGAAATGAGAGTTAACTTTGAACGAAGAAAATAAAAATTTAGAAATGCTTGCAGACGAATATGACGCCAGTCAAATTCAAGTACTTGAAGGTCTTGAAGCAGTACGTATGCGTCCAGGGATGTATATTGGTTCAACCTCAAAAGAAGGTTTGCACCATTTAGTCTGGGAAATTGTTGACAATTCAATTGATGAAGCACTTGCAGGATTTGCAAGCCATATTGAGGTTTTTATTGAGCCTGATAATTCAATTACTGTTGTTGATGATGGACGTGGAATTCCGGTTGATATTCAAGAAAAAACGGGTCGTCCAGCCGTGGAAACAGTCTTCACAGTGTTGCATGCTGGAGGTAAATTTGGTGGAGGCGGCTATAAAGTTTCTGGTGGATTGCACGGTGTTGGTTCATCTGTTGTTAATGCTTTGTCAACAGTACTAGATGTTACTGTTCATAAAGATGGCCAAAAATATTATCAAGAATATCATCGTGGTCTCGTTGGAGATGATTTAAAAATTATTGGTGAAACTGACCGTAGAGGGACAACTGTTCACTTTGTACCAGACCCAGAAATTTTTACAGAAACTGTTGAATTTGATTTTGATAAGCTTGCAACACGTGTTCGTGAGTTAGCCTTTTTGAATCGCGGTCTTCGCATTTCCTTAACAGACAAACGTGAAGGAAATGAAAAAAATGAAGTTCACTTCCATTATGAAGGTGGAATTCAGTCTTATGTTGAATATTTAAATGAAAATAAGACAGTCATTTTTGAACCAGCAATTTTTACTGAAGGTGAAATGGATGGAATTGCTGTTGAAGTAGCAATGCAATATACTGATACTTATCATTCAGTAGTGATGTCCTTTGCTAACAACATCAACACTCATGAAGGTGGAACACATGAGCAAGGTTTTAGAACAGCCCTTACTCGTGTTATTAATAATTACGCAAAACAAAATAAAATTCTTAAAGAAAACGAAGATAATTTAACTGGGGATGATGTCCGCGAAGGATTGACAGCAGTTATTTCGGTTAAGCATCCTAATCCACAATTTGAAGGGCAAACCAAAACAAAACTTGGGAACTCAGAAGTAACAGGAATTGTTAACAAACTCTTTGCGGAAGCTTTGACAACATTTATGTTAGAAAATCCACAAGTTGCTCGTAAAATCGTTGAAAAAGGGATTTTGGCAAGTAAAGCAAGGATTGCAGCAAAACGTGCGCGTGAAGTGACACGTAAAAAATCAGGGCTTGAAATTTCCAACCTTCCTGGTAAATTAGCTGACTGTTCATCAAATAATCCAGAACAAACAGAATTATTCATCGTCGAAGGAGATTCGGCTGGAGGTTCGGCTAAATCAGGACGTAATCGTGAATTCCAAGCAATTTTACCTATTCGTGGTAAGATTTTGAATGTGGAAAAAGCAACGATGGATAAAATTTTGGCCAATGAAGAAATTCGTTCTCTATTCACTGCAATGGGAACTGGTTTTGGAGCAGATTATGATTTGTCGAAAGCACGTTATCACAAACTTGTTATCATGACCGATGCCGATGTCGACGGAGCACACATCCGTACGCTTTTACTAACACTCTTCTACCGTTATATGCGCCCAGTTGTTGAAGCAGGGTATGTTTATATTGCTCAGCCACCAATTTACGGTATCAAAGTTGGTTCAGAAACAAAAGAATACATTCAACCAGGTGAAAATCAAGAAAAAGATTTACAAGAAGCTTTAGCACGTTGGGCACAAGGAAGAACAAAGCCTACTGTACAACGTTATAAAGGTTTAGGGGAAATGGATGACCATCAACTTTGGGATACAACAATGGATCCTGAGCACCGTTTAATGGCACGTGTATCTGTTGAAGACGCAGCAGAAGCTGACAAAATCTTTGATATGCTCATGGGAGACAGAGTTGAACCTCGTCGTGAATTTATCGAAAATAATGCTCAGTACTCGACAATTGATGCATAATATAGTAAAAACAACTCATTTTTGTTTGAGTTGTTTTTTTATTGAACGAAATGTTAGCGCTTTATCGAAAGGTGTAATATAATGAAGTCAAGAAGGAGGTGGATTATGCCTGAAATAAACCCCAAATTAAGCAATGAGCAAATGAAGGAACTTGAAGATGAAGCACTCCGAAATGCAACAGTTGGTACGCAAACAGGAATTCAAGATACCTTTGAAAAGACCACAAGTAAAGCTGAGGAGCTGTTTAGTGAGGCTTCAAAAGCGCTCAAAGAAGTTGAAGATAAAGAAAAGTAGGTTCTCCTACTTTTTATTATTAAGATGTATTTATTTATCTACTTAATGATTATTTAAAGTGCTTATGATAGAATATGACTATAAAATACATAAAAAATAATTAATCGAATATGAAAGAAGATAGATGAACAAAGGAATTATTGCTCAAAAAATTGTAGTTTCCATGTAAATATTTATAAAATGATGAACTATATTTACATGGAGAATAAAAAATGAAACAAAATAAATATGATAATGAACGTTTTTTCAAAAATTATGCATCAATGTCAAGGTCCCAAAAGGGATTGAAGGCCGCTGGTGAATGGTCTGAATTAGAAAAACTACTCCCAAATTTTCAGGATAAAAAAGTTTTGGATTTAGGGTGTGGATGTGGATGGCACTGTAAATATGCAGTCAATCATGGAGCTAAAGAAGTAGTAGGAATAGACCTTTCACACAAGATGCTTGAAGTTGCTCTTGATATTAATAATGATAAAAAAATTACCTATCAACAATCCGCAATAGAGGATATTAACTTTCCTGCAGATACTTTTGATGTTGTGTTTAGTTCATTAGCTTTTCACTACATTTCAAATTTTGAAGACCTGGTTTGCAAAATTTCAAAGTGTCTTAAAAAGAATGGTGAATTTATTTTCTCTGTTGAACATCCTCTCTATACCTCATCAGGGAAACAAGATTGGTGTTATGATGCAGAGGGTAAAATTCTTCATTTTCCAGTTGATAAATTATTATTATGAAGGAAAACGTGAAGTCAATTTCTTAGGTGAGCCAATTATTAAGTATCATCGGACATTAACAGGCTATATAAATTCTTTGTTAAGTTCTGGTTTTGAACTTACTAATGTAATTGAACCCAAACCTCCTATAGAAATGAGAGAGCTTGAAGAAATGAAAAATGAGATGAGACGTCCAATGATGTTGCTTATTTCTACAAGAAATAAAAAATCATAGTCATAAAGTAACTATAATAAGAGTTCCTATTTGAATAAAGTATGGGACTCTTATTTTTATTTAGTTCGTTTAATGATATTAGTAGTTTTTTAATTACTTTTGAAGTAAAATTGTAGTTAGGAGAAGAAAAGATGAAAAAAATATATCTTGTTGCAATTTTTTTAGTAGCAACACTTGGAATGTCAGCCTGTAGTTCAAAACAAAATTCTCAAACAACAAAAGAAAGTTCTAAAAGTAGCCAAAGCTCACGAAGCTCTTCAATAACTGAGAGCACTTCGAGTACTACCCAGTCATCAAGTATTACTAAAGAGTCCTCTTCATCAATAGAAAAATCAATTTCTCCCTCAACTTCTACACAAATAAGAAAATGGAACCCAGAGAAAAATCAACGTCTTGCAGAGTTTATGTCAGCTTGGGGGATAGAAATGGGACAATCTTACAATCAGTATGATCCTAATCACAATCTTAATTTATATGGTCTCTCTATTCCTTGGTCAGTTATAGATAATAATTCAACTTGGAAAGCAGCAATAAATAATCAGCCTATCGAATTAAAATGGTCAGAAACAGGAGAAGATTCAGGAGGATATCAATTAGTTGATGTTTATTCAGATATGAATGAGAAAAACTCTGGTGTTAATCATGTTTATCTCTTTGTTATTAAATCAGGAAATCCCATGGTGCTTTATACCGCACAAAATCAAGGAAATACAAATAATTATTTATATCTAAAAGAAACAGAGAATAATGAATTAAAAAATGCCTTCGCACGAATTGTTGGATAATTTTAAAAATAAAAAAGCCTATTTTGGAATAGGTTTTTTTATTTTTTTAAAAAATTAAAAACTAAAATTTTTATTCTTGACAAAAGATAGTGAACGGATTATAATAGTTAACGTCGTTAGTAAATATCACCGTTAGGGAGGAGTGAAAATGGATTACAATAAGGCAGCGGAGGTTTTCCTCACAACTGTTATCAAAAGAGGAAAAGCAGAGATGATGCACCGCTTTAATACCTACTCCCAAGGGGAGCATTTGGTATTGGGCTATCTTTATAAGGAAGCTGGTAAGCAAATTGTTCCAAGTAAGATTGCAAAATTTACGCATACAAGTACTGCAAGAATTGCGACAATCTTGAATAATCTTGAGAGTAAAAATTTAGTTACCCGTGAGATTTCAAGAACAGACCGTCGAAAAATTTTAGTAGCCATTACTGATAAAGGACGTCATGTTGCAGAAGAGATTCGAGTAGAAGCTTGCTCAAATTTAGCACGCGTTTTTGAAGAAATGGGTGAAGAACGAACAGAAAGTTTCATTGAAAATTTCAAATTATTTTTAGAAATTGGAATGAAGCTAGCTAAAGAAGACAAAGAAAAAGAGGAGGAAAAAAATGCCTGATACATACGAAAAAGATTACCATTTAGATATACATGGTAAACATTATAGCCGAATCGGAATGCTTATTTTGATTCTGGTTGGTACATTTGGAGCCATGTTGATGCAAACATCACTCGGGACAGCAATTCCAACATTGATGAATGACTTCAACATCTCCATGTCAACAGCACAACAAGCAACAACATGGTTTTTATTAGCCAATGGGATTATGGTTCCTATTTCAGCATATTTAGCAACAAAATTCCCTACACGTTGGCTTTACGTTACAGCATACGCAATTTTATTTATCGGAATGTTTGTTGCTTACTCGGCTCCAACATCAAGCTGGTGGGTTTTCCTAGCAGGTCGGATTCTGCAAGCTATTGCAGTTGGGATTACAATGCCTTTGATGCAAGTTGCCCTTGTTAACATGTTTCCAGCTAAACAAATGGGAGCAATCATGGGGGTTGCCGGAGTTGTTCTTGTCCTTGCGCCAGCCTTAGGTCCAACATTTGCAGGTTGGTTAATTACTCATAAATTTAACCTTATCTTTTGGACATTTGCAGCAAGTTGGAGAACAATTTTCCTTATTCCAATGATTGTTGTCGGAGTTGTTTTCCTTATTTCAATCTTTGCTATGCGTGATGTTATTCCGAACCGTTCAATGAAATTAGACTTCTTGTCAGTTTTACTTTCAGTTGTTGGTTTTGGTGCTTTCCTTTGGGGATTCACTAATGTTGCAACTGACGGATGGGGCAAATTTAATACCGTTATCGCCCCAATTGTTGGAGGGTTGATTATTATCTTCCTCTTTGGTTTACGTCAACTTAAAATGGACGATCCATTCCTTGATATTCGCGTCTTTAAAATTAGACAGTTTACTTTGGTAACTCTTGCACTTGCTTTAAGTACAATGGCAATGATGGGTGTTGAAATGATGCTTCCTCTTTACCTTCAAGATGTTCATGGACTTTCTGCCTTTAATTCAGGTTTGGTTCTCTTACCTGGGTCATTAATGATGGCTGTTGTTGCCCCACTTGCTGGTGGAGTTTATGACCGAATTGGTTCAAAACGTCTTGCGGTGATTGGTTTCCTCGTTTTAGCACTGGGAACTATACCATTTATGTTCTTTACAGCTACGACTCCTGACCACTTTGTTACTCTTCTTTATGGATTACGTATGGTTGGTGTTGGTATGGTAATGATGCCATTAACAACTAGTGCCATGAATGCAGTTCCAGTTAATGAAGTCGCTCAAGCAACAGCTTCAAACAATACAGCGCGTCAAGTCGCGTCATCAGTTGTTGTTGCCCTCCTTTCTTCAGTCGCTCAAAATGTAATTACTAACAATATGCCTGCTTCATCATTAAAATCAACAAATCCATTGCAATTTGCAAATAAAGCAATTGAAGCAATGTTACAAGGTTACCACGCTTCATTCGCAATTGGACTCGTCTTTGCCATTATTGGTATCGGAGTTGCTCTCTTCTTGAAGAGTGGTCGAATGATTTCTGGTGTCCCTGTTGAAGAACAAGACTTGAAAGGAGAAAATAAATAATGCTAATTATATTATTATTGGTAGTGTTTATGATTGGAACTTTCTTTGGTTTCATGTTTATAAAAAACACAATCGCTCATTGGTTAGTTGGTGGAATTTCCTTTCTCTTATTAGCTGGTTCTGTGACCATGCTAACTATGCATATCAGAGATAACTGGGGAATGAAAGAAGTAACAACTTCAACTACGCACCAAATTTATACTGCTGGAGATAAATCAGCTCCTTATGGAATGATGATTAAAGCAGAAATTGGTAAAAACACTGATAATTATGTCTTTGTTTACCGAAATAATGAAAAATCGGAAAAAGCCGACACTAATTTTAAACCTGATGAAAAACACATTTCAGAAGCTGTTAAAAAATCAGCGACTTATAAATTAGTGGATGATACTAAAGCAACAGTTACAACTAAAACGACAAGACGCGTTTGGTCATCTGACTTTTATAAATTACTATTTAGTGTAGGTGGTGAACAAAATGAATTAGTTAAACAAAATTCAGTTGTTTCAGTACCTAAAGATACATGGTTAGTTTTGACTCAAGATCAAGTTAAAAAATTGAGTCAAGAAGCTCCAGCAATGCAAAAACAAATGGAAGCTCAACTTAAAGCTGACCCACAAAAAGCGGCTCAACTTGCTGCACTTCAAAAATCAAATCCAACAGAATATGCTAAAATGCAAGTAAAACAAATTAAGCAACTTCTTGGAATTACTGAATAAATAATAAAAAGACTTCAAAATTATTTGAGGTCTTTTTATTACATTTAAGTTAAGTAAATATAAATAGCACAAAGAAAGTTACTTTGCGTTATTTTTCTTGACAATAAATAAAACTAATAATACAATTTATAAATAAAAAGAGTCTGATTTTTATACATCACAAAATATCCTTCAGAAGATAACAAAACGATAACCCTGAGATGTATTAGATATGTTTCGGGTTAATATTTTAATCATTAATAGACATTTAAAAATTGTAGTGATATAATTAAAAGGATTTAGTTATAGTTAAGTTTTTATTTACTATTGATGGGAAAGATGTATTGGTGTCGGCAAATTTGGCAGCAACAAACCCTCGTTTACAACAAACAACCGTTATCAATCTTTCTACAAGTGCCATACTTCCAGACAAACAAACCTTATTAACTCTCTATAATTCTAAGGGAGAAGCTGCGGTTATTAAAGAAATGGAAAAACTACTTCAGGTTAAAATTAATAAATTTGTAGGAATGAATTTCGATCAAATGGGAGAATTAGTTCAAGCGATTGGTGGCGTATCCATTCAAAATGCTAATGAATTTTCGGCACAAGGATTTAAATTTCCTCAAGGGACAGTTGCTTTAAATAAAGCAGAGGAAGTGGCAGCATATTTTACTTTGTTAAATGCTGGAGATACTAAAAAAGCTTTTGCACGTCAGCAAGAAGTAGTGATGGCAGTCGTTAGCAAACTCAAAAGTCCACGTGTTTTAATTAGAAATTATGGTCAAATTTTGACGGCATTCCCTAAGGTTTTTAAAACAAGTTTTAACTTTGGAAATGTTAAGGCTTTAGCATTAAATTACCATGGAGCAATAAGGATTAAAAAAATTAATATCCATAGCGATAAAGTGGAGGGACAGTCAGAAGTGACGACAATTTCACAAGCTAATCTTGATTTGGCGAAAATACAATTTCAAGAAAGTTTAAAATAAAAAGAAAAAAATCATTGGACAAACATCTAATGATTTTTTTATGACATCTATTTAGTAGAAAATGCAATTTTTGACAAAAAGAATGTATTTTTTAACAGCTTTGACTGCCCTTTTTGGAAGAGTTTATGTATAATAGAATTAGTTAGTTTTGCTATTGATATAGCAGCAGAAATGGAGAGATATAATGCCTAAAAAATTTGGTCGTATTCATCTTGTTGTAATGGACTCTGTCGGAATTGGTGCTGCACCAGATGCTGACAAATTCTTTAATCATGACGTTGAAACGCATGAAGCAATTAATGATGTGAACTCAGACACGATTGGTCATATTTCAGAAATTCGTGGGCTTGATGTGCCTAACCTTCAAAAATTGGGTTGGGGAAATATCCCGCGCGAAAGTCCGCTCAAAACGGTTCCAAAAGCTGATAAACCAGCAGCATATGTCACTAAACTAGAAGAAATTTCAAAAGGTAAGGATACAATGACTGGGCACTGGGAAATTATGGGCTTAAATATTCAAACGCCATTCCCAACTTATCCAGAAGGTTATCCAGAGGATTTACTTGAAAAAATTGAAGAATTTTCTGGCCGTAAAATCATTCGTGAAGCAAATAAACCTTATTCTGGAACAGCAGTCATTGAAGATTTTGGTCCTCGTCAATTGGAAACTGGTGAGTTGATTATTTATACTTCAGCAGACCCTGTTTTGCAAATTGCGGCACATGAAGATGTCATTTCTCGTGAAGAACTTTATAAAATTTGTGAATATGTTCGTTCAATTACCCTTGAAGGGTCTGGAATCATGATTGGCCGAATCATCGCTCGCCCTTATGTTGGAGAAGCTGGAAACTTTGAACGGACTGATGGACGTCGTGACTATGCTTTGTCACCATTTGCTGAAACAGTTTTGGAAAAACTTTATAAGGCTGGAATTGATACTTATTCAGTTGGGAAAATTTCAGATATTTTCAACACAGTAGGTGTGAAATATGATATGGGGCATAATCATAACGATATGGACGGGGTTGACCGTCTGCTTAAAGCAATGACAAAAGCTGAGTTTACCGAAGGATTTTCTTTCACAAACTTAGTTGACTTCGATGCTAAATATGGACATCGTCGCGATGTTGAAGGTTACGGAAAAGCAATTGAAGACTTTGACGGTCGTTTGCCAGAAATCATTGATGCAATGAAAGAAGATGATTTGTTGATGATTACTGCTGACCACGGAAATGACCCTTCATACGTAGGAACTGACCATACTCGTGAATATATTCCACTTGTGATTTTCTCTAAATCATTGAAAGACCCTAAAGTTTTACCAGTGGGACATTTTGCTGATATTTCAGCAACTGTTGCCGAAAACTTCTCTGTTAAGAAGGCTCAAACTGGTGAATCATTCTTGGATGCTTTGGTTTAATAGGAAAAAATTTCTGTCAGTAAATTTTACTGACAGAGTTTAGAAAGATTTATTTATGGCTAAGAAAGCATTTTGTCAGTCGTGTGGAATGCCAATTGCTGATGATTCTTATAAGGGAACTGAAGCAAATGGAGAGTTTTCAACAGACTATTGTATCTATTGCTATATGCAAGGACGATTTGTCCAACCAGAACTTACTTTTGCTGAAATGGTTGAAACTGGGCGAAAAGGTTTAGATAATAATTCAATGCCCAAAATGCAAAAATGGCTTTTCAAAAAGCTTTATCCAATGCAACTCAAAGGTTTGAAACGCTGGAAAAATTAAGTTCTTAACTTACTGATGGAAATTCTGTCAGTAAATTTGATAATTATATTAAAAGAAAAGGAAATTAAAAATGCCAACACCACATATCGAAGCTCAAAAAGGCGAAATCGCAGATAAAATTCTCTTACCAGGAGATCCACTTCGCGCAAAATTTATCGCAGAAAACTTCCTTGAAGATGCTGTGCAATTTAACCAAGTTCGCGGAATGCTTGGCTTTACTGGAACTCACAAGGGCCATCGTGTTTCTGTTATGGGAACAGGAATGGGAATTCCTTCAATCTCAATCTATGCTAATGAATTAATTACAGAATACGGTGTAAAAAGATTAATTCGTGTTGGGACTGCTGGTTCTGTAAATGAAGATGTTCATATTCGTGACCTTGTCATTGGGCAAGCAGCTGCGACAACTTCAGCGATTATTCGTAATGATTTCCCTGATTTTGATTTCCCCCAAATTGCTGATTTTGATTTGCTTGATAAAGCATATCATATTGCAAAAGACCTTGGAATTACAACTCACGTTGGAAATATTCTCAGCTCTGATTTGTTCTACGGTGGACCAGATGCAGTTAAAGTTGGAAAACTTGGTGTGAAGGCTGTTGAAATGGAAGCTGCTGGCCTTTATTATCTTGGGGCAAAATATAAAGTTCAAACTTTGGGAATTATGACAATCTCTGACCATATTTTGACTGGAGAATCAACAACTTCTGAAGAGCGTCAATTGACTTTCACAGATATGATGAAAGTTGGTTTGGAAACTTTGATTTCTGAATAATTAGTTAAAGTTCTGTCTTAATGACAGGACTTTTTTATTTATTATCAATAAAAAAGCATTTAATCATCTGTGCTTAAAAAATTTTGATATGATGGAATAAACTAGGAAATTAAATTTTCCTTCAAACAAAGGAGAAAAGATGACTTACGAAGATTTTATCAAAGAAGCAGGATTGGCAAGAGAAAATTTTAGGTGGGCTTGGGCATTTTGTAATGAGGTTGATGGTCCAATAACTGAGCCAGAATTGGCTGATAAACTTTTAGATTTAGTATTAGAAGGAAAGAAAAGTGCGACGGCTAGCGCTGTAGCTGAATATGGTGAAGATGAACCATTCCCTTCAGTTGATGGAAAATTTGATATTTTACTAGATGGAAAAGGTCAACCAAGAGCTGCTATTACAACTTCTAAAGTTTATGTGCGAAATTTTTTTGATGTCAGCGCTGAGCATGCTTTTAAAGAAGGAGAAGGGGATCAAAGTTTAGACTACTGGCGGAAAGTGCATCAAGACTTTTGGAGTGACTTAAAAGTATATAGTCCTAATATGGAAGTGCTTTGCGAAGAATTTGAAGTTCTTTACCAAAACTAAAAGTAGTAAATAAAAATTGTTGACTATTTTTTTAGTCATGCTATAATTATTTTAAAATTATGCTTTATGAAAAGAGAAATAAAATGGAAGAAATACTTATTGTGACTACAAATGAAGTGGCTGGTTATCGAATTACTGAAGTATATGGTGAAGTTTTCGGATTAACAACGCGTTCAAGAAATTTATTTTCAAGTGCCGGTCAACAGATGAAAACTGTTGTAGGTGGCGAAATAAATGGTTATACAAAACTTCAACATGAAACCCGTGAAACTTCGATTGATCGTATGAGAGAGGAAGCTAAAGCCAAAGGAGCAAATGCAATTGTTGCGATGCGTTTTGACTCATCGACTTTCCAAAATATTGATTCTGTCGCTGCTTATGGAACAGCTGTTAAAATTGAAAAAATCTAAAGGCTAGCGAAAGCTAGTTTTTTTATTTCCGAACAATTTTTAGTTAAGCCTGCCAAAAGAAATACTATTAAGGGAAAATTCCTTCATTTTTTGTTAGAATAATATTAAAATTAGTATAATTAAACTCAAATATGAGAAGCCTTTAGAGGAGAATTATGAAAACGGATATTGAAATTGCTCAAGCTGCTGACATTCAACCTATTACCAAAATTGCTGAAAAGATTGGACTATCATTTGATGATATCGAACTTTATGGTAAATACAAAGCTAAAATTCCTTTAGAGGTTTTAGATAAATTTGACCAACAGTCTGAAGGAAAACTTGTTTTGGTGACATCAATTAATCCCACACCTGCTGGTGAAGGAAAATCGACAGTTACTGTCGGTTTGGCTGATGCATTTGCAAGACAAGGTGAAAATGTAATGGTGGCCTTGCGTGAACCTTCTTTAGGGCCTGTTATGGGAATTAAGGGTGGAGCTGCTGGTGGTGGTTTTGCACAGGTATTACCAATGGAAGATATTAATCTTCATTTTACAGGGGATATTCATGCGATTACAACTGCCAATAATGCTATTTCGGCATTTCTTGATAATTCGCTTCATCAAGGAAATCCGTTAAATATCGACCCAAGAAGAATCATTTGGAAACGTGTTGTTGATTTGAATGACCGTGCCCTTCGTCATGTCACTGTTGGACTTGGTGGCCCTTTAAATGGTGTGCCCCGTGAAGATGGTTTTGATATTACAGTAGCCAGTGAAATTATGGCGGTTTTATGTTTGGCAACTTCAATCAGCGATTTGAAAGAACGTTTAGGAAAAATTGTTCTGGCTCAGTCTTATGACCGTAAACCTGTAACCCTTGGTGATTTAGGGGTTCAAGGGGCTATTGCGATGCTCCTGAAAGATGCACTGAAACCAAACCTTGTTCAGACAATTGAGGGAACGCCAGCTTTGATTCACGGTGGGCCTTTTGCCAATATTGCACATGGTTGTAATTCTGTTTTGGCAACGAAAACAGCCTTAAAACTATCGGATATTGTCATTACAGAAGCTGGGTTTGGAGCTGACCTTGGTGGTGAGAAATTTTTAGATATCAAAACTCGTCAGCTCGGAAAACAACCTGATGCGGTAGTAATTGTGGCTACACTTCGTGCACTTAAAATGCATGGTGGCCTTGATAAAAAAGAATTGACTAAGGAAAACGTAGAGGCTGTTAAAAAGGGCTTTGCTAATTTAGAACGTCATATTAAAAATATGCAGGGTTACGGTTTGCCAGTAATTGTGGCAATTAATGAGTTTGCATCAGATACTAAATCTGAAATTTCAGCATTAAAAGAGCTGACAGAAGCATTGGGAGTTCCAGTTTCATTGACCCAAGTCTTTGCTAAGGGTGGTGAAGGTGGTTTAGATTTGGCCGAAAAACTGTCAGGAATGTTACAAGAAAAATCTGATTTTAGCTATCTTTATGACCTAAAAGAGCCATTATCAGCTAAAATTGACAAAGTTGTGACAGAAATTTATGGCGGTTCCAAAGTCAATTATTCACCAAAGGCTAAGCGTCAGATGAGAGAAATTGAAGAAAATGGTTGGAATGATTTGCCAGTATGCATGGCTAAAACTCAATATTCATTTTCAGACCAACCAAATCTTTTAGCGGCGCCAGAAGGCTTTGAAGTTACAGTTCGTGAACTACTTCCAAAAATTGGAGCTGGATTTATCGTTGCTCTTTTGGGGGACGTGATGACAATGCCAGGGCTTCCTAAAAATCCAGCAGCTTTAAAAATGGATGTCACTGATGATGGAAAAATCTCAGGATTATTTTAGAAATGAGTTTAAGTGGTTTTGTTACGTAAAGATTAAATGTAAATTTTTTCGGTAACAAATTTACAAAAAATTAAAAGCTTGTAAAACCGCTTGTCAGGCGGTTTTTTTGTGTTATACTTGCTAACAATGTTGAAAAAAATAATTATTTCTGCAGCGCTTCTTACAAGTTTTAGTGCTGCCCTGATTGCGAATCCTGCAAAAGCAGATTCAGTATTTGATGATAATAAGGCACAAAGTTCACTGACAGATTTGTCAGCAGCAACAAATTCACTTGATGTTTTAACAAAAACAATGAATGATACTGTCAGTGCCGTTTCAAAAGTAGAAAAAACACAAAGTGCTGCTAAAGAAGTTCAGACACGAGCTGACAAACTTGTCAGTACAGCCAAAAAATATTTAGGTGTTCCCTACGTTTGGGGTGGAACTACACCAGCTGGCTTTGATTGTTCAGGATTCACAAGTTACGTCTATAGAGAAGTTTTAGGTAAAGAAATTGGTCGTACAACTTGGGACCAAATTGCAAGTGGAAAACAAGTCGGACTTGACCAAGCCAAAGTTGGAGATTTGATTATCTTTTATGGCGGAGACCATGTGGGAATTTATCTTGGAAATGGCCAAGTGATTCATGCACCACAACCTGGTGAGTCAGTTAAAATCAGTTCAGTTACTGATATGTCGGCGGATTTTGCATTAGAGTATTAAATATAATAGAAGGAAATAGCATTTATTGCTATTTTTTTGTTATTCTTATAGCTAAATCTGGCTATAAGTTTTTTTTATGGCAAAGGTCTTAAGTTCGTGTTAAGATAGGTCTATCAAATTTTTAAAGGGGAACTTTTATGAGAACATCACTAAAGGTCATATTTGCCGCTCTTTCACTTATCGCTGCTGGAACTTTGGTTGCATGCTCATCAGGTTCAAAAGATTCATCAGATAAAGCAACATCTGTTGTGATTGCGACAGATGGGGCAACAAAGCCATTTACTTATTCAGATAGTCAAGGGAATTTAACGGGTTACGATATTGAGGTCGCTCGTGCGGTTTTCAAGAAATTGCCACAATATAAAGTGAAATTTCAAGTGACAGATTTTTCTGGGATTTCACCAGGGATTGATTCTGGCCGTTACCAAATGGGTGCTAATGATTTTGGTTGGGAAAAAAGTAGAGCTGAAAAATATTATTTCTCATCACCACTTTCAAAATCAAACAATGCAGTTCTTGTGAAATCTGGGACTTATAAAACTTTGGCAGATTTGGCTGGGAAATCGACAATTGGTAATCCAGCATCAAATTATACAAAGTCAATTCAAGATTGGAACAAAGCCAATCCAGATAAAGAAATCAAAATTAGTTACTCAGCAGATTCTACTTCAATTAACACAAGATTCACGCAAGTTGAATCAGGAAAAATTGATTTCATGCTTTATGATAAGATTTCTTTAGAGTCTGCAGTTAAAGAACAAGGTTTTGACAATCTAAAAATTGAAGATATCAGTATGGATACTGGTGATGCTGAACATGACGGTTATGAATATTTCCTCTTTGGCAAAGATTCGCAAGGTAAAAAACTTCAAAAAGATGTGAATGGAGTTTTGGCAAAAATGCAGGCTGATGGTAGTTTGGCGAAAATTTCCAAGAAATATCTTGGTGGGGATTTCGTGCCAAAAGCAGAAATGTTTAAGTAAATTTTACTGACAAGAAATTTAACCTAAAATCGAAGAGCTGTCAGTAAAATATTTGTCTCTTGACCAATCAAAATTTACTGACAGTTCAGTTCGTAAAAAATAGGAGAAAAAAAGACCAAAATTTTGTATAATAGTAGAAGTGATGGTCAGGTAAAAAATCGAACTTATAAGTAAATGTAAAAATATTAAATAATAAGTTCAATAAATCCGAATAAACTCTGTCACTTTTTTACTGACAGAGTTTTCCCTATTAGAAAAATAAAAAATATGAAAAAAAATAAAAAAATAATTCTTGGGATTGTCTTGCTTTTGGCTTTAATTATTTTGCCAGCTCTTCCCTTTCTCTTAATCAAAGGTCAGTATAATTTTCATGACTTTTGGACCATGTTTTTCACAAAGATTTTTAGTTGGTCAGCATTTGTAGATGCCTTTTTACCAATTATAAAAATGATTCCGTCGTCTCTTGAAATGACAATAATTGCCATGGTCTTTGGGTTACTTTTAGGACTCATTCTTGCTTTGGTTCGTATTAATAAAATTCCAATTTTGAATCAATTGCGTGCTTTGTTTGTTAGTTTCATTCGTGGAACCCCTATTTTGGTACAATTATACCTTTCATATACAGGGATTCCATTGATTTTAAAAGCAATCAATATGAATTATGGAACGAATTTTAATGTCAATACAATTCCAGCTATGCTTTTTGTCATTGTTGCTTTCGCACTCAATGAAGGAGCTTATAACTCGGAAACAATTCGTGCTGCAATTCAATCCGTTGATAAAGGACAAATCGAAGCAGCCAAATCACTCGGAATGACAAACTTCCAAGTTTTTATGCGTGTGACTTTACCTGAAGCAGCAACCGTTGCAACGGCTCCTTTAGGAAACGCTCTGATTGGACTTTTGAAATCAACTTCACTTGCCTTCGTTGCAGGTGTGGTAGAAATGACAGCTCGTGCTCAAATTATTGGGGGCTCAACCTTCCGTTTATTTGAAACTTATTTAGCCTTAGCTTTAGTTTACTGGCCAATTTGTATTATTTTTGAACTCTTAATTCGTGGATTAGAGCGTAAATTAGACGTAAGAATGCCAAATGATAAACGTAAAAATCGTGCACAAATTTCATTGAGCAAAAATCCATTTAACCAAGCCTAAGGAGGACGATAATGATTAAAATTACAAATATAAGTAAAACATTTTCGGGTAATCAAGTTCTCAATGACATTAGCTTGGAAATTGAAGAAGGAGATGTTGTTGCCCTTATTGGCGCTTCTGGTGCTGGGAAATCAACCTTTCTCCGCGCTTTAAATGATCTTGAAAGACCAGATAGTGGTCAAATTGAAATTGATGACTTAAAGATTGATTATTCGACAATCACAAAGCAAGAAGTGCTTGAACTTCGCAGAAAGACTGGAATGGTTTTTCAACAATTTAATCTTTTTGAACGTCGGACTGCCCTTGAAAATGTAATGGAAGGGTTGATTCAGGTTAAAAAATTATCTAAGGCGCAAGCAAAAGAGATTGCCGAAGCTGAATTAGATAAGGTTGGTCTAACTGACCGGAAAGATTACTATCCAAAATTTTTATCAGGTGGTCAAAAACAAAGGGTTGGAATCGCTCGTGCTTTAGCGATGCAACCAAAACTTTTACTTTTAGATGAACCGACATCTGCCCTTGACCCTGAATTAGTTGGTGAAGTTCAAGAAGTAATTTTAAATGCAGCTCAAAATAAACAAACAATGGTTCTTGTCAGTCATGAAATGGACTTTGTTTATAATGTAGCAACAAAAGTGCTTTTTCTTGAACAAGGGAAAATCATTGAAGCGGGAACTCCTCAAGAAGTTTTCTACTCACCAAAAAATTCTCGTACACGAGAGTTTTTATCACGTCATGTCAAGAATTTAGAGGTTAATAACTAAAATGATGATTTTACAGTTTTATTTAAAAGGTCTATTAATTTCAGCTATCTTTGTTTTATTGGTAGGTGGATTATATGCTTTCACTTACCTTGTGCGAAATACGAAAAAACCGTGGACTGAAAGAAGAAATCGAATTTTTGATTTAATTTTAGTTGGTATTTTAACGACGCCTATCCTGAGTTTTGCTGTTTTAGGAGTACTTGTAATACTAAGAATTCGTGGACTTTGATTTCTATTTATGCTTTAAATAAATCTAATTAATGGAAAAATATCGTTTGACAATGTAAAATGGTGCTATAAGATTTTAGATATTAGAAAAAAGAGTTTTTAGAACTAATAAAAAAGGGCTCAAGTTTGCTGAAATGCTAGCTTGAGTTTATGAATTTAAGGGGAGTTCTTTAGCTCTTAGAAAAGGGATTAAAAATGACAGAAAAGAAATATGATGTTGTCATCATTGGTTCAGGCCCTGCGGGAATGACTGCAGCGATGTATACTGCACGTTCTGAAATGAAAACTTTGCTTTTAGAACGTGGTGTTCCTGGTGGTCAAATGAATAACACAGCTGAGATTGAAAATTATCCTGGCTATGAAACAATCATGGGTCCTGAACTTTCAATGAAAATGGCTGAACCTTTGGAAGGTTTAGGCGTAGAAAATGCTTATGGTTTTGTGACGGCTATTGAAGACCATGGGGATTACAAAAAAATTATCACAGAAGATGATGAGTTTGTCACTAAATCAATTATTATTGCGACAGGAGCTAATCACCGTAAGCTTGAAATTCCCGGTGAGGAAGAATATGGAGCTCGCGGAGTTTCCTACTGTGCCGTTTGTGATGGTGCTTTCTTTAGAAACCAAGAAATTTTAGTTATTGGTGGTGGTGACTCTGCTGTTGAAGAAGCTCTCTACTTGACTCGTTTTGGTCAATCAGTAACAATTATGCATCGTCGTGATAAATTGCGTGCACAAGAAATTATCCAACAAAGAGCTTTCAAAGAAGAAAAAATCAACTTTATTTGGGATTCTGTTCCTATGGAAATTAAAGGGGATGACAAAAAAGTTCAATCCGTTGTTTATAAAAACGTTAAAACGGGTGAAGTAACTGAAAAAGCTTTTGGTGGAATCTTCATTTATGTGGGACTTGACCCAGTTGCTGAATTTGCTGGTAATCTTGGAATTACTGATGAAGCCGGTTGGATTATTACCGATGACCATATGAGAACAAGTCTACCTGGTATTTTTGCCGTAGGTGATGTTCGTCAAAAAGATTTCCGTCAAATCACTACAGCTATTGGTGATGGAGCGCAAGCAGCTCAAGAAGCTTATAAATTTGTAGCTGAACTTGATTAAAATAAAAAAATTACTGACAAAATCGTCAGTAATTTTTTATTAAAGGATTCGGAATGACTTTTAATCGAAAATATGGTAAAATGTAAGTAACGCAATTTTGAAAAAGGAGATTAGGTTTATCGCCTAAGTAATTTATAAGACTATGGAAAAAGTAATTTATGACATTTTGCTTGTTGCAATGCTTGTAGTTTCAGCATTTATTATTGTAGCGATTTTCATGCAACCTTCAAAACAAGATGGAGCAGCAGATGCTTTTTCGGGTGGAACAGGTGAATTGTTTGAACGTCGTAAAGCGCGCGGTTTTGAGGCAGTGATGCAGCGTTTTACAGCAATCATGATTGGCTTATGGCTAGTTATTGGATTTGCTCTTGTTGTTTTATCAACACGTTAAAATTGCGGGCTGAAAACAGTCCGTATTTTATTTTCTTATAAATGTTTTTCTAATTGCGTCAAATGTTTAATTGTCCAAATTGTCAGTGGTAGAATTGATTCTATCAGTCAAAAATGTCTGATAAAATGATTAATACCACTGATAATCTCTTAAAATATTAGCTAAAAAATCAAGTTAATATTTGAAACAAAAAAAGAAAGGGGCTTTTTGTCCAATTTTTGTGGTCAAAAAGTTCATTGAGAGAATATAATGAGTATTAGAGAAGTAATCATGGACTATCTTGAGAATAGTTCAAAAAAAGCACTGTCAGTAGAAGAATTGTCAGTTGCGTTACATATGAATAAGGCTAAAGATTACAAAGTATTTGTCAAAACTTTAGCTTCACTAGAAGCCGAGCATTTGCTTAATTTTACTGCAAAAGGTAAAGTTGAACTAGCCGAAAAAGAAGAGGCAAAAGTTGTCATCAGCGGAATTTTCCGGGCCAATGCAGCTGGCTTTGGTTTTGTCAGCATTGATGCTGAAGAACCAGACGTTTTTGTCGCAAGAGGCCAAACGGCTTTCGCCCTTGATGGTGACGAAGTTTTTATTGAAATTGATAAAAATGCCAATGCGCTCAAAGGAACTTCTGCTGAAGGGCATGTTGTCGAAATCATTCACCATGACGTCCATCAGGTTGTTGGAACTTTTGTAGCTTTGAATGATGATGAAAAAGAGCAAACAGGACTGATTGGTTTTGTTAAATCTCGGAATAAAAAAATCCCTTATCGTGTTTATTTAGGAAATGAAGGATTAATTCCTGAAAATAAAGCGATTGTTCGTGTTGAAATCACTCATTATCCAGATAAGGAATTTCCACAGACAATGCAAGGATTAGTCACTGAAATTATTGGTCAAGCAGATGACCAAGGAATTGACGTTTTGGAAGTTTTGGCTTCAATGGATATTGTTTCTGAATTTCCAAAAGAAGTTTTAGACCAAGCTGAAGCTGTTCCAGAAGAAGTTCCAGAAAATGAAATTATGGGACGGGTCGATTATCGTAATGAAATCACTTTTACAATTGATGGAGCAGACGCAAAAGACCTTGATGATGCTGTGCATGCTAAACGTTTGGAAAATGGAAACTATGAATTAGGAGTACATATTGCGGACGTTTCACACTACGTCACTGAAAATTCTCCATTAGATAAAGAAGCTTACGAACGTGGAACTTCTGTTTATGTGACGGATCGAGTAGTTCCAATGCTGCCCGAACGTCTCTCTAATGGAATTTGTTCATTGAATCCTCGAATCAATCGTCTAACACAGTCTTGTGTCATGGAAATTAGTCCTGAAGGTCGAGTGATCAACTATCAAATTTCTCAATCAATTATTAAAACGACAGAAAGAATGACTTATGATGCCGTTAATCAAATGATTGCAGGAGATGAGGCAGCAATTGAAAAATATGCTAAAATTGCAGATTCTGTAAAAATAATGGTTGAACTTCACCATATTTTAGAAGCCATGCGTAAAAGACGCGGGGCCATTGATTTTGATACAGTAGAAGCTAAAATCATTGTCAATGAAAAAGGACTGCCAATTGAAATTAGAAAACGAACACGTGGCATTGCTGAGCGAATGATTGAATCATTCATGCTTGAAGCGAATGAAACAGTCGCGACACATTTTGAAGCGCATGGTCTGCCTTTTATCTATCGGATTCATGAACAACCAAAAGCTGATAGATTGCAACGTTTTATTGATTTTGCAGCAACTTTTGGAATGCAGATTGAAGGAACTTCAAATGGTATTGATCAGAAGGTTTTACAAGCTTTCATGAAGAAAATTAAAGGTCAGCCTGGAGAAATGGTCTTGTCAACTATGTTGTTACGGAGTATGCAACAAGCTCGTTATTCAGAAAACAATGAGGGGCACTTTGGTTTAGCTGCGGAAAATTATACGCACTTTACTTCACCAATTCGTCGTTATCCCGATTTGTTGGTTCATCGATTGATTCGTGAAATTGGTGAGGGAAAAACACCAGCTAATATTTTACAAAAATGGGAAGATAAAATCCCTGAAATTGCAGAACATTCTAGTCATCGTGAACGCCGGGCGGTTGATGCTGAACGTGAAGTTGAAAAAATGAAAAAAGCCGAATTCATGGAAGAACATGTGGGTGAAGAGTTTGAAGGGATTATTGCTTCAGTTACCCGTTTTGGAATGTTTATTGAACTTGAAAATACGATTGAAGGTTTAGTTCATATTTCAACCCTTAAAGGTGATTATTTTAATTATCAAGAAAGAATGTTGGCGCTTATTGGCGAACGAAGTGGACTTACCTTTAAAATTGGTCAGCCTATTAAAATAAAAGTTGTCAAAGCTGATAGAATGACTGGGGAGATTGATTTTGAATATCTACCTTCAGAATTAGATTTGATTGATAAAGCAGCAAAAGCGAAGAAAAAACCTGAACATAAAGGTCGCAAAAAATCAAATCAATCTCTTAAGGTTAAATCAGTAGCGCCAAAATCTACTGACAAATCTGCTAATAAATCAAAAAATAGCAGAAGAGCTGACGAGAAATCTGAATTTGATAAAAAGAAAAAGAAATCTGCCAAGAAACCATTTTACAGTAAAGCTGCTAAGGGCAAATTTACTGACAAAAAAGATAATGGCAAAAAATTTACTGACGGAAGAAAAAAGCCACATAAAAGAGGCTAAAATTTGAGAGAAAAAAATATGACAACTTTGAATTTAGAAAAAACAGCCTTGGTTATTATTGACCTACAAAAAGGAATTGCAGGGCGTGAGGGATTTGCTCCTTATTCTGCACAAGAGGTTTTAGCTAAAAATAAAGAACTTGTAACAAGTTTAAAAAATACAGGCGCTTTAATTGTTTTTGTTCACGTCAAAAACTACGGTGGCGAAACTTTAAAACCAAAAACTGACAATCCAGCTGTTGCACAAGGACAAATTCCGACAGATTTTGCTGATTTTGTCATGCCTGAAGCTTATGATAAAGAATATAATAATGTCATTCATGTCGCTAAACATAACTGGGGCGCATTTTACGGCACGGATTTAGATGTCCAATTACGTCGTCGTGGAATTGATGAAATCCTCTTGACTGGAATTGCTACAACGATCGGTTGTGATACTACGGCCCGTGAAGCTTTCCAGCATGGTTATCAAGTTATTGCTATTGAAGATGCAATGACAGATTTTAATGGGCAACTCCATCAAGGAATTGTTGAGGGAATTTTCCCACGCCTTGGACGAGTTCGCTCAACACAAGAAGTTTTAAAAATGATTGAAGAAAGTAAATAAGTTTGGGACAAATATTTTACTGACAGACTGTTTAGGAGTGGCTGTCAGTAAATTTTCCTAGAATTATTTAGTGAATAATATGAAAAATCGCTTAAAGTTAATTGGAAAAATCCTTGTCAGCATTATTTTAGTATTTGCTCTGATTATTGGGTCTTATATCATCTATGTTTATGCACAATATCATCGCCTTCCTAATGATATGAAGCAGACAATTAAAAATCCTCAAACTCAGCAAGTTGAGCTGGGGCAAACCTATAAAATGATGACTTTTAATATCGGTTATGGGTCTTACCCTCCTTCTTTCAATTTTTTCATGGATGGTGGGGATGATGTGCGAGCTTATAGTAAATCTGCTGTCAAATCTGCAATTCAAGAAGATATCAGACTTATTAATAAAGAGAAGCCAGACTTTGGAAATATTCAAGAAATTGATTGGCAAGGAGATCGCAGCCAACAAGTAAATCAACCTCAAATGGTTCGTGCTGGCCTTCCCGATTATACCAGTGTTCTGACACAGAATTACGATTCAGCCTTTCTTTTTTATCCGGTGACCAAGCCAATTGGAAAAGCTAAATCTGGAATTATGACTTATTCTAAATATGAAATTGAAAGTTCAACAAGATATAAGTTGCCTATCGAAACTAATTTTAATAAATTTTTTGATTTAGACCGAGCTTTTTCTGTCAGTATTTTGCCAATTAAGAATTCAGATAAAAAATTCGTCATCTTTAATACACATCTGTCAGCATTTATCACTGACCAAAAAATTCAAAAACAACAATTATTGACTTTATTTGATGAGATGAAAAAGTATGTTTCTAAAGGAGATTATGTCATTTGTGGGGCTGATTATAACCATGCCCTAGCTGGTAAAGCTCATCCAGAATTAACATGGATGAAGGAATTTCCCACGGAAAATTTGACAAAAGGAATGCGAGTGGTCGCACCAACCAATGCCCCAACTGTTCGTTCACTTGATTATGCCTATGATAAGAAAAATCCCAAAAATACATTTGGAATTATTGACGGATTTCTTGTTTCAAATAATATAAAAGACTTAAAAATACAAACCATTGATAATCAGTTCAAATCATCGGACCACCAGCCGGTCGTCATGGATTTCTCTTTGGAAAAGTAAAAAAAGCGCTAAGCGCTTTTTTATTTTACTTAAAAATAATTCCCAGTAACAACGTAAGGGCAAGAGAAGCATTAAATAACATCAGATTGTCAATTTGAAGGTGGAAAGTCTCTGATTTACTTTGTTTTGCTCTAAATTTTTTAATATTAGGAATAACTTTCAGGGCAATGATGCTCATTAATAATGACCAAATTGGTAAAATTCCCAAAGCAATGGCAATTAAAATACAAAGTCCAGCAAATAAATATAGTCCAGTAAATACTTTTAAACTGAGTGGAATCTTTAGATAATAAGGTAAAGTATAACGCTCATTGCGAATGTCCTGTTCTAAATCGCAAATATTATCAGAAAACATAATATTAAAATTTTGAACAAAACACATTAGACCGACTAGAAGGATTGGTAAAAGAATTTTAAAGTCCCAAGTCCATGTCATGAACCAATTCCTGTCAAAATTAATGAAAAAATAGCCTTTATCATAAGAATTAATATAGACAGCAAGGAAAAAACCAAAGAACCCTTCGCAAAGACCCGCTAAAATTTCGCCCAAAGGAAAACGAGAAAAAGCAAAAGGACCATAAGTATAGAAAATAGCAATTAAGAAACAAAGTCCACCAATTGGTAAAATCGCAAGATTAGTCAAGAAAAGAACAATTAGTCCAACGACTACATCAATCGCTAAAAGTGCCAAACAAATGTTTAAAGCAAGTTTAGGATTAATCGATTTAGCAACGATAATATTCCATTTCTTATACTCAGGATCAAGTGCTTTTTGATAATCCATCAGATTATTCCAAGCCGAAACAAAAAGATTAATGCTTGCTAAACCAATAAAAAATAGAAGCGTAGGCCAAAAATGAAAACTTCCAAAGTACCAAAAGGCAAAAAGACAGCCAGCAATCGGTGATAATAATGCTGCGGGCAAGGTTTGAATACGTGTAAAATTAAAAAAAGTTTTTAAAGTCATGATAAGCTGATTATAGCAAAAACTAGCCAATAAATCATGAATGATTTTGACTGACAGAGCTGTCAGCAAAAGTTTATTTTACTGACAAGAAAATTGACTGAAAATTTAAATAAAAATGTTATAATAGGATAAAAATTTGAATGGAGAAACAAAATGCGCGCAGTTGTAACAGTAGTAGGAGCAGATAAAATTGGGATTGTTGCTGGAGTCACAGCAACATTGGCAGAACTTGAAGCAAATATCATTGAAATTTCACAAACCTTGATGAGTGGAGCTTTTACCATGATGATGGTAGTTGAAACACAAAATAGTGATTTTTCAGCCTTTCAAGCAGAACTTTCAAGAAAAGGTGAAGCCTTGGGTGTCAATATTCATGTTCAAAATGAAGCAATTTTTAACGCCATGCACAAATTATAATTTACTGACAGAAAAAAATTAGCCAATAAATGACTTTTATTTAAAAGTATTTTTACTGACAGCACGAAAAAAATTTCTGTCAGTAAAATTTTAATCAAAACTAAGGAAATTAAATAATGGATATTCAAAATATCAAAGAAACAATTGCGATGATTGAAGAACAAAATTTCGACATTCGCACAATAACAATGGGAATCAGTCTTCTTGATTGTATCGATGCTGATATTGATAAAGCAGCTGAAAAAATCTATCAAAAAATTGTCAAAAAAGCAGGAAAACTTGTTGAAGTAGGTAACGAGATTGGACATGAACTCGGTATTAAAATTGTTAATAAACGTGTTTCTGTAACACCCATTGCAATTATTGGAGCAGCAACAGCTGCTGATGATTACACACCACTTGCTCTTGCGATGGATCGTGCAGCAAAAGAGATTGGCATTGACTTTATTGGTGGCTATTCTGCTCTTGTGCAAAAAGGCTATCAAAAAGGTGATGAAATTTTGATTAAATCAATGCCTAAAGCACTAGCAGCAACTGAGCGCGTATGTGCTTCGGTAAATGTTGGTTCAACTAAAACAGGTATTAATATGACAGCAGTTCGAGATATGGGTGAAACCATCAAAATCATGTCTAAAGGTGATAAATGGCTCAATGCCAAACTTGTTGTCTTTGCTAATGCCGTTGAAGACAATCCATTTATGGCAGGAGCTTTTCATGGAGTTGGGGAAGCAGATACGATTATTAACGTCGGAGTTTCAGGGCCTGGTGTAGTTAAACGTGCTCTTGAAAAAGTCCGCGGAGAATCTTTTGATATTTTAGCCGAAACCATTAAAAAGACAGCTTTTAAAATTACAAGAATTGGTCAACTTGTTGGTCAAATGGCTTCAGAAAGACTTAATGTTGAATTTGGAATAGTTGATTTATCACTTGCACCTACACCAGCAATTGGCGATTCGGTTGCACGCGTTTTGGAAGAAATGGGACTTGAAACTGTTGGGACTCATGGAACAACAGCCGCCCTAGCCATGCTTAATGACGCTGTGAAAAAAGGCGGAGTTATGGCAGCTGAACGTGTTGGTGGACTTTCAGGCGCCTTTATCCCAGTTTCAGAAGATGAAGGAATGATTGCCGCTGTCAATTCTGGGGCATTGAATATTGAAAAATTAGAGGCCATGACTTGTGTTTGTTCAGTTGGCTTGGATATGATTGCAATTCCTGAAGAAACACCGGCATCTACCATTGCAGCAATGATTGCTGACGAAGCCGCTATCGGGGTCATTAATCAAAAAACGACAGCAGTACGGATTATTCCAATGGGCAAAGAAGGCGAACAAATTGAATTTGGTGGACTTTTCGGTGTAGCACCAGTTATGAGAGTAAACAAAGCATCATCAGCAGATTTTATTGCTCGTGGCGGTCAAATTCCAGCACCAATTCATTCATTTAAAAACTAAAAATACTTTTAAAATTTAGCTCCTAAACATTTCTAAAAAATGATGAGCGCTCCCAAAAATGATATAATGGAAGAAGTGAAAAAATACGGAGGTTATTTTATGGCTTACAAAGTGAATTTTAAAGATTTAGAAACAGTTGGCTTGGAAACTTCGCCGGTAGCCGATTCTTTAGCAGGTTTACGAGCTAATGAAGCACGTTATTTTTGGAATAAGTATAAATTTGAGTATCTCTCATATCCAGCTCATGAAAAAGCCGACGAAGTCGCTTTGTTTGAGAAAATTTTACTTGAAGAACGTAATTTAAAATTTTCAGCAAAAATACTCGAAGTTGCTATCTATGAAAATGATGAACTCTATTGGCCTGAATTCTATTACGAAGACGGTATGGTTTTAAATCTGCTCTATGAAAAAGTTGGACAAGAGGGCAAGAAACCAAAACGGGCAGTTGGAATAAAGTTGTCAGTGGGTATGGAAATCCCCAAAGAACTTGAGGGAAAATTCAAATTTGCACGCCAACGTTCAAAACTCGCAGGTGAGATAAGAGGTTCCTACTTTACAATTAAACAGGAATGGCTGTAATTTTCTATATAGATAGAAATATCCTATCGTAATTTTTTTGTTAGAATCAATAAAAAGGGAGTAGAAATGGTAAATATTTATTTAGTTCGACATGGGAAGACAATGTTTAATACAATTGGCAGAGCGCAAGGTTGGTCTGATACACCTTTAACTGCGGCAGGAGAACAAGGAATTATTGAACTTGGTCTAGGCTTCAAAGAAAAAGGCATTAAATTTGACCGAGCTTATTCATCTGATTCTGGACGTACAATCCAGACAATGGGTTTTATCTTGGCTAATTCTGATAATGAAGGAATTCCATACACTTATGATAAAAGAATCCGTGAGTGGTGTTTTGGTTCATTTGATGGTGGCTATGACGGAGAACTTTTTGATGGCGTTTTACCAAGAATATTTACCGAAACTGGAAATCATCATACCGACGAATTTCCTCCAGATGAAGTAATTGCTAATGCGATTTTTGAAGTTGATACTGCTGGCTGGGCTGAACCATGGGAAAAACTTTCAGGACGTATCATGGATGGTTTTACAGATATTGCCAAGGAATCTGAAGCAAAAGGGGCTAAAAATATTGTTATTGTCAGCCATGGAATGACCATTGGAACTTTTGTAAAACTCGCTCACCCAGAACTCCCTCGTCCACATGGTCTTGATAATGGTTCTGTCACTCATTTAAGTTTTGAGGATGGAAAATTTACCATTGGAAAAGTTGGAGACATGTCTTATCGAGAAATAGGGAGTGAAAAGTTAGCTAAAAAATGAAAAGAAGAATAACATTTAGTTTAATCGTGCTTGTTCTTTTGATCGTTTGTGCTTTGGGATTTATTTTTATCACCAATGATAAGTCAAATTCAACAAACGAATCATCTAAAAAAACAAGTATTTCGTCATCTAAAGAGGCGGCAAAGAAAAAGGATTTACCTGACGCTAAACAATCAGATTGGGATTTAGTATTGGTGAGTCGAAAATCACCTAAAGATGAAATGAACCCAACACTGGCAACCGTAAATGGGATTCAAGTTGATCAAAGGATAGCATCAGCGGTTCAACAATTTTTAGCAGCAGCCCAACAAATATCACCAGCTGAACATTTAATCTCAGGTTATCGGTCAGTCTCATATCAAGAAGGGCTTTATCAATCTTATGTCCAAGCAGAAATGAATGGTCAAGGAACAGTAAATTCAAGTGGAAATCCAATTTCAGAAGAAGAAGCGATAAAAAATGTACAAACTTATTCTCAGCCGCCAAGAAGTTCAGAACATCAAACAGGATTAGCGATTGATATGAGTAATATTGATAGCCTAAATGAGAGTCAATATGCAAAACAAGTTGCAGAAATTGCTCCCAAATATGGATTTGTTCTTCGTTTTCCAGAAGGGAAAAAGGCAGAGACAGGAATTGGTTATGAAGACTGGCATTGTAGATATGTTGGTTTAGAAAATGCTAAATATATGACCGAACACAATCTTACTTTAGAAGAATATCTAAAACTATTACCAGCATAAAGGAAATGAAATCATGCTAAACCGAACCAGACTTCTACTCTATGTTAATGTTGCTCTATTTATTTACAGTGTCTCGGAAATGATTAAAGTTCTCCTTGTTCATAATAATTTCTTTAGTCAATTTTTTAATAACTTATCGACAAATATAAAAACATTAACGACTAAAATTTCGTCAACAATTACGAGTTGGCAAAGTTTAATCTATTTATTGATTTTTGCTTTATTAATCTTTCTATTATTGAAATTTTGGCGTTTTACTTTTATACTTTTAGAAATTATTTCGGCACTTTTGATTATAGATTATGCCATACTTTTCATTCAACATGAAGTAAAGTATGAAAGCCTCTTTGTCATTGCTGTAATGGTAATTACAGTCATGAATATTTGGCAAACATCCAAAGATTCCAATCTTTTATAAATGAAATTAGCACTCTAATAAAAAGAGTGCTAATTTTTATGTCTTTTTGCTTGACAAGGTATAAACAAAGGGTTATAATAAATTTGTTAGCACTTAGAGATGAAGAGTGCTAAAACAGAAAAAAGCTTGTAGATACTAAACAGAAGTCAAAGGCTCAAGAAATTTTTGAGCTTGCGAAAGAAGTTTTGCCGAACTTCTTATCTGTGGAGAAAGGAGTAGTCATGATTACAGAACGTCAAAGACAAATTTTAAATTTGATTGTTTCTCTTTATGCCAAAGAGCATACGCCAATCGGTTCAAAGTCGCTCCTTGATAGTATTCAAGCTTCTAGCGCTACAATCCGAAACGACATGAAAGTTTTGGAAAAACTAGGCTTGATTCAAAAAGAACACACCTCAAGTGGACGTGTTCCAAGTGTTTCAGGTTATAAGTATTTTGTAGAAAATGTCATCCAGTTAGATGAATTTAGTCAAAATGACTTATTTAAAGTGATGAAAGCTTTTGATGGTGATTTTTATCGCCTATCTGACCTGTTTAAAACAGCAGCTAAAAGTTTATCAGGACTCACTGGTTTGACAAGCTTTGTTCTTAATGCTCCCCAACGTGACCAACAATTAGTTTCATTTGAAATGGTCATGCTGGATAGTCATTCAGTACTTTCAGTTATAACATTAGGGACTGGTGAAGTAAGAACAAATCAATTTATTCTTCCAAAATCGATGACCGAAGCTGATTTAGCAGTCTTTAGTAATCTAGTTAAAGAACGTCTGGTTGGTAAAAAAGTGATTGATATTCACTATACTTTACGAACAGAGATTCCACAGATTGTTCAACGTTATTTCAAAGTTACGAGTGAAGTTCTCCAACTCTTTGAATCAATTTTTGATGATTTGTTCAAAGAACGGCTGACCGTCGCTGGGCGTAAAAATATCTTTGATTATGCAACTGACAATCTTGCAGAATTATATAAACTCTTTAGCGATGATGAACGGATGCTTCATGAAATTCGCGAGATCACTAATAACGATGAAATGCGTGCCGTTAAATTTGACAATGACGAAAAATACATGAAAAATTTAACGATTATTTCGCAAAAATTTGTTATTCCATATCGCGGTTTTGGTACTCTAACAGTCGTTGGACCTGTAGAAATGGATTATCAAAGGACGTTATCAGTTCTTGACTTAGTTGCTAAAGTTTTAACTATGAAGCTGAGTGACTATTATCGTTATCTTGATGGTAACCATTATGAAATTAGTAAATGATAAAAAAGTTATTTAAAAAAGGAGGGCCTATGTCCGAAGAAACTAAAGAAGAAATCAAAAATGAAAAAGTTGATGAAGAAGTGACTGAGGAGTTAACAGAGGAAGCACTTGAGGATATTGTTGAAGAAGAAATCAACGAACTTGATGAAGCACAAAAGTTAGCGACTGAGTGGGAAAATAAATTCCTTCGCGTTTCTGCAGAAATGCAAAACGTACAACGTCGTGGAAATGAAGAACGTTTGCAACTTATCAAATATCGTTCACAAGATTTAGCAAAAAAAATCTTATCTTCACTAGATAATCTTGAACGTGCACTTGCTGTTGAAGGATTAACGGATGATGTAAAAAAAGGCCTTGAAATGGTCCAAGAAAGCTTGATTTCAGCGCTTAAAGAAGAAGGCGTTGAAGAAGTTTCTTATGAAAGTTTCGACCATAATCTTCATATGGCTGTTCAAACTGTTCCAGCTGATGATGAACATCCAGCTGACAGCATCGTGCAAGTTTTCCAAAAAGGTTACCAACTTCACGAACGTTTACTTCGTCCAGCAATGGTTGTCGTAGCACAGTAAATTAAAAAATAAATTGACCGCAAAGTCTTTAAACTATTCATAAGTAATAAGAAATAAAGGAGATTTAATAATATGTCTAAAATTATCGGTATTGACCTTGGTACAACAAACTCAGCAGTAGCAGTTCTTGAAGGAACTGAATCAAAAATTATTCCAAATCCAGAAGGAAATCGTACAACACCTTCAGTTGTAGCTTTCAAAAATGGTGAAATCATTGTCGGTGACGCTGCAAAACGTCAAGCGGTAACTAACCCAGAAACAATTATTTCTATTAAATCAAAAATGGGAACATCTGAAAAAGTTTCTGCAAATGGTAAAGAATATACACCACAAGAAATTTCAGCAATGATTCTTCAAAACTTGAAAGCTACAGCAGAAGCTTATCTTGGAGAAAAAGTAGAAAAAGCAGTTATCACTGTACCTGCATACTTTAATGACGCTCAACGTCAAGCAACTAAAGATGCTGGTAAAATTGCTGGTCTTGAAGTAGAACGTATCGTTAACGAACCAACAGCAGCAGCTCTTGCTTATGGTCTTGATAAAACAGATAAAGATGAAAAGATTCTTGTATTTGACCTTGGTGGTGGTACATTCGACGTTTCAATTCTTGAACTAGGTGATGGTGTCTTTGATGTTCTTGCAACTGCTGGTAACAACAAACTCGGTGGTGATGATTTTGACCAAAAAATCATTGATTGGATGGTTGCCGAATTCAAGAAAGAAAACGGAATTGACCTTGCCCAAGATAAAATGGCTTTGCAACGTTTGAAAGATGCCGCTGAAAAAGCGAAAAAAGACCTTTCAGGTGTAACAACTACTCAAATCAGCTTGCCATTCATCACAGCTGGTGCTGCTGGCCCTCTTCACTTGGAAATGGCTTTGACTCGTGCTAAATTTGATGAATTGACACATGATCTTGTTGAAGCGACACGTCAACCAGTTCGCCAAGCCCTTTCTGATGCTGGCTTGTCAACTTCTGATATTGACGAAGTTCTCTTGGTTGGTGGTTCAACTCGTATCCCTGCTGTTGTTGAACTTGTTCGTCACGAAACAAACAAAGAACCAAATAAATCAGTAAACCCTGATGAAGTTGTTGCTATGGGTGCAGCAATTCAGGGTGGTGTGATTACTGGTGACGTTAAAGATGTTGTTCTCCTTGACGTTACTCCACTTTCACTTGGTATTGAAACAATGGGTGGTGTCTTCACAAAATTGATTGACCGTAACACAACTATCCCAACTTCTAAATCACAAGTCTTCTCAACTGCTGCTGATAATCAACCCGCTGTAGATATTCATGTACTTCAAGGTGAACGTCCAATGGCAGCTGATAACAAAACTTTGGGTCGTTTCCAATTAACAGATATCCCTGCAGCACCACGTGGTATTCCACAAATCGAAGTAACATTTGATATTGATAAAAATGGTATTGTTTCTGTTAAAGCTAAAGACCTTGGTACACAAAAAGAACAAACAATCGTTATCAAATCAAACTCAGGTCTTTCTGATGAAGAAATTGATAAAATGATGAAAGATGCTGAAGCAAATGCTGACGCTGATGCAAAACGTAAAGAAGAAGTTGATACACGTAATGAAGCTGATGCTTTAGTTTTCCAAACTGAAAAAACTTTGAAAGACCTTGAAGGAAAAGTAGAAGAAGCTGAAGTTAAAAAAGCTGAAGAAGCTAAAGAAGAACTCAAAAAAGCGCTTGAAGGTGAAGATATTGATGATATCAAAGCTAAATCAGAAGCACTTTCTGAAATCGCTCAAAACCTCGCTGTAAAACTTTATGAACAAGCAAATGCAGCTCAAGGTGAAGCTGGACAAGCAACTGATGCTCAAGAAGCTCCAAAAGATGATAATACATTTGATGGTGACTTTGAAGAAAGCAAATAATAATTTATAAAAGCACTGATTCTTTTTTCAGTGCTTTTTTTTATAAAAATTGGACAAAATAGACATGTTGTCTAAAAACTATTTCAGATTCTTGCAATCATTTTCTTCTTGTACTATGATGAAATTAGTAAGAGATTGGAGGAGAATTAGAAGTAAAGAGACTAAAAAATTTAGTCAAACTGATGTTGTTTAGATTAGAGGAGGTTAATTATTATGCGTTATACAAATGGAAATTATGAAGCTTTCGTTCACCCAAGAAAACCAGAAAATGTTGATCAAAAATCAGCTTATATTATTGGGGCAGGCCTTGCAGGGCTTGCAACAGCAGTATTTTTAATTCGTGACGGTCAAATGTCAGGGGACCGTATTCATATTTTAGAAGAGTTACCGTTGTCAGGAGGTTCTCTTGACGGTTCCTTTATTCCACATGATGGTTTCGTTGTTCGTGGTGGACGTGAAATGGAAAACCATTTTGAATGTCTTTGGGACTTATTCCGAACAATTCCGTCATTAGAAGTGGACAATGCATCTGTTTTAGATGAATTTTATCGAATTGACCGGGATGACCCAAATTCATCTAACTGTCGTATTATCCATAATCGTGGTGAACGGGTTGATGATGATGGAAAATTTACCCTAAGTCCAAAAGCTCAAGAAGAAATAATCAAATTATTCATGACTAAAGAAGAACTACTTGTAGGTAAAACAATAGAAGATTGCTTTACTGATGAGTTCTTCGAATCAAATTTTTGGCTTTATTGGTGTTCAATGTTTGCTTTTGAAAAATGGCATTCAGCTATTGAAATGCGTCGTTACATTATGCGTTTCATCCACCATATTGAGGGGTTACCTGATTTTTCTGCCCTAAAATTTACAAAATATAATCAATATGAATCGCTAGTAAAACCATTAATTTCATACTTAAAAGATCATGGAGTTGATTTTAAATATGGAGCACAGGTTGAAAATGTTGAAGTTGACTTTTCAAATGGCAAAAAGGTAGCAAAAGCTATTGTATTTGCTGACAAAAAAATAAAAGAACTGACAGAAAATGACTTAGTTTTTGTCACAAATGGTTCAATTACAGAAAGTTCAACTCAAGGTTCACCAACACAAGCCGCTCCGAAAACTAGTGAACTTGGTGGCTCTTGGAAACTTTGGCAAAATTTAGCTAAACAATCAGAAGAATTTGGACATCCAGATGTTTTTTGTAAGGACATTCCAAAAGAAGCTTGGGTTGTATCAGCAACTGTCACTTGGAAAAATTTAAAGATTCAACCTTATTTTGAAAAATTAACACATCGTCAATTGCGTTCAGGAAAAGTTGTCACAGGAGGAATTATTACTGTTAAAGATTCAAATTGGCTCCTTTCATTTACAACTCACCGCCAACCTCATTTTAAAGAACAAAATGACCAAGAAACAGTAACTTGGGTTTATGGTCTTCTTTCAAATACACCTGGGAACTATATCAAAAAACCAATTGAAGATTGTACAGGTGAAGAAATCACTCAAGAATTACTTTATCATTTAGGAATGCCAGAAGAAGAAATTGAAGTATTTGTTAAAGAAAATACTAATACAATCCCAGTATATATGCCCTTCATTACTTCTTATTTCATGCTTCGTGAACCAGGGGATCGCCCTCTTGTAGTACCTGAACAATCAATCAATTTAGCGTTTTTAGGAAATTTTGCGGAAACTGAGCGTGATACAGTCTTTACAACCGAGTATTCAGTCAGAACTGCGATGGAAGCTGTTTATCAATTATTAAATGTTGATCGCGGTGTTCCGGAAGTCTATGCTTCGGCTTATGATTTACGAACTTTAGCAAGTTCAGCCTACTATCTATCAGATAAGCAAAAATTAGAAGATTTAGAGCTCTCATTTATTAAAAAACAAGCGCTCAAAGTTGGACTTAAGAAAATCAAAGGAACATATATTGAAGAACTTCTAGAAGATGCGGGTCTGATTTAAAAATTAAATGAAGTCACAAGAAATAGCGAAGGAGCAACCTTCGCTATTTTTGATACAATTATTCTTATGATTGAAGAAAATTTATACCAAGAGCTTGTTGAAATTAGACATTATCTTCATGCCCATCCCGAAATATCAGAAAAAGAAGTTGAAACGACAAAATTCATTCGTCAAAAATTAGCAGATTGGCAAATTGAAATAATAGATAGTCAGCTTAAAACAGGACTTGTTGCAAAAATTGGCTCAGGAAAACCGATTATTGCGCTAAGAGCAGATATTGACGCCTTACCTATTCTAGAAGAAACAGGATTAGAATTTTCCTCTGTAAACAAAGGAGCAATGCATGCTTGTGGTCATGACTTACATATGACTAGTCTTTTAGGAGCTGCTAAAATTCTAAAAGAGAAGGAAAGTCAGTTTAGTGGGACAATCAAACTTATATTTCAACCTGCCGAAGAAATTGGCGAAGGAGCCAAAGAAGTTCTAAAAACAGGATTAGTTTCAGATGTTCAAGCTTTTATTGGCTACCATAATATGCCTACTTTGTCAGCTGGAGTAATTGGCTTACGTGAGGGTGGAGTAATGGCAGCCGTTGAACGTTTTGAAATTTTAATAAGAGGTCAAGGAAGTCATGCGGCATATCCGCAAGAAGGTCAAGATTTGATTTTAGCTAGTGCTGCGATCGTTCAAAATCTACAACAAATTGTTTCTAGAAATATTTCACCACTGAGAGCTGCTGTTGTATCTGTCACACACATTGAAGCCGGAAATACTTGGAATGTTTTACCAAACAATGCCCGCTTAGAAGGGACAATAAGAACTTTTGACAACGAAGTACGTTCCTTAACAAAGAGAAGATTCAGTCAAATTATCGAGGCCACTGCAAAAGCTTATGATGTTGAACTAGAGATTAAATGGTTAATGGAAGCGGACCTCACGTTCAACGATTTCGAGTTGACAGATGTTATCAGGAAAAGAACCGAGCAATGGCATGATAAAGTGGTATATCCAGAGCCATCAAGTGCGGGGGAAGACTTTGCTAATTATCAAAAGCAAGCTCCAAGTGTCTTTGCTTTTATAGGTTCAAATGAACAAGGGGCCTCTGGACTTCATTTTGCTGATATGGTCGTTCAAGATGAAACTCTAAAAGTTGCTGTTGACTACTATTTGGAAAGCGCTCATCAATTACTTGAACATTTTAAATAAAAACTATTATTAGATAGTTTTTTATTTTTGAGTTTTTTTGGAAGAAAATGATAGTTAATGATTGATTTTGAAAGATAAAGGTGTTATAATGATTTTTGTAAACGAATTCAGGAGATGGAAATGTTAGCAAATGAAAGAAAAAGACGGATTGTTGACTATCTAAAATTAAAAAGAAGAGCAACGATTGAAGAACTTCTTACGTTAATGGATTGCTCTATATCGACGCTTAGGCGAGATTTGAATGAATTGGAAAAAGAAAAATCTTTAAGACGAGTTCATGGTGGTGCAGAACTTACACAAGACTTATCGGAAGAATTAAGTATTTCCGAAAAAACTTCCAAAAACATTCAAGAAAAAGAAGAAATCGCTCAAAAAGCATTATCGAAAATTAAAGATGGGGATATTATTTTTTTAGATGCTGGGACTACAACTGGTATCTTAGCTGAACTTATCAATCAATCTCATCTTTATTTAACGATTGTAACCAACTCTGTCAGTCATTTGGCAAAATTAACAGATGACCGATTAATCGTCTATCTGCTCGGTGGACGAGTGAAAAAGGTAACAGATGCAATAATTGGGAGTCAGGCTTTAGAACAACTTTCTGCTTATCAATTCAATAGTGCTTTTGTTGGAGCTAACGGCTTTGACAATGAACACGGAGCAATGACGCCAGACCATGAAGAAGCAGCAATAAAAGGACTAGCAGTCAAACAAAGCCAGAATGCTTTCATATTAGCCGATTCTTCTAAATTAGGACAAATGAGTTTTGTCAAATTTGCTAATTCTGAAGAAGTTGAATTAATTACCGAGAACAATTAGCGTTTGTTTTTAAATGAATCGTGTGAAAAAAATTTCACTAAAAGTTAGTATTTGCAAACCTACGTCTTACATAAAGGAGAATTATGATTTATACAGTAACACTCAACCCAGCACTTGACTACTTCATGAATTATGAAGAGTTAGCACTTGGTGAGGTGAACCGAACAGGGAAAACACAGATTTCAGCAGGTGGTAAAGGAATTATGGAAAGTCGCATGCTAAGTCTTGTAGGTGCCAAAAGCAAGGCACTAGGCTTTCTAGGTGGATTTTCTGGTCAATATATTAAAGATTTCTTAAATGAGAATCAGATTGATTCGGATTTCACAGAAATAGAAGATTTGACAAGAATTAATGTCAAGCTGAAAAGTCAGGAAAACGAAACAAGTCTTGATGCGGCTGGACCAAAACTTCAAGAAAGTGAAATTAATCATTTTATTGAAAAATTTGATCATTTGAAAGAAGATGATATCGTTGTCTTTGCAGGTACAATCCCTAAAAGTCTTGGTGAAGATTTCTATGAGCGTTTGATTGCTAAAGTCCAAAAGCAAAAAGCAACTTTTGTCATGGATGTTGATGGTCAAAAATTACTTGATTCGCTTCCTGCTCATCCCCTACTCATTAAACCAAACCGAGAAGAACTAGAAGCAATCTTTGAAACAAGCTTCAAAAATAATGAGCAAATCATTCCTTATGGTCAAAAACTTTTAGAAATGGGTGCTCAAAATGTTATCGTATCAATGGCTGGTGATGGAGCACTCCTCTTTACAAATGAGAAAGTTTATTTTGCTCAAGGGATTAAAGGAGAGTTAAAAAATTCTATTGGTGCTGGTGATTCGACCGTTGCAGGATTTTTAGCTGAATATAGCCAGTCTAAAGACCCGCTATTAGCATTTAGACAAGCAATCGCTTGTGGAACTTCAAAGGCATTCTCAGATGATATGCCAAGCCGAGCATTTTTGGAAGAAATTTATAAAAAAGTTAATATTTCAGAGGTGAAATGATGGAAATAAAAGATTTACTTAAAACAGAGGTTATGATTCTTGACCTCCAAGCAACTAGCAAAGAAGCCGTTATTGATGAAATGGTCAATAAATTAGTTTCTGAAGGTTATGTCAATGATTTCGCAACTTTTAAAGCAGGAATTATGGCCCGTGAGGCACAGACTTCAACCGGACTTGGCGACGGAATTGCAATGCCTCACAGTAAAAATACAGCGGTAAATGAGCCAGTCGTTCTTTTCGCAAAATCAAAAGTTGGTGTTGACTATGCCGCATTAGATGGACAACCTGTCAATCTTTTCTTCATGATAGCAGCACCAGATGGTGCTAATGATACTCACTTGGAAGCTTTAGCACAACTTTCAACTTATCTTCTTAAAGACGGTTTCCAAGATCGTTTGAGAAAAGTTGAGTATCCAAGAGAGGTCATTCAGCTTTTTTCTGAAAAACAAGAAGAAATTAAGACTGTTGAAAATGCTGAACATTATATTGTAGCTGTAACGGCTTGTACAACGGGTATTGCTCATACTTATATGGCTGAAGAAGCGCTTAAAAAACAAGCCTTGGAAATGGGCGTTGGAATTAAAGTTGAAACCAATGGTGCGCGTGGAATTGATAATAAATTAAGTGCAGCTGATATCCAAAAAGCAGATGCTGTTATTGTGGCTGCGGATAAGAAAGTTGAAATGAATCGTTTTGCTGGTAAAGAAATGGTTCAAGTTCCAGTTGCACATGCCATCCGAGATACTGAAGAATTAATTAATCGTGCACTTTCAGGTAAAGCACCAATCTATGAAGCAGACGGATCTGATGAAGTAAAAGAAGAATCATCTGGTGGATTAGGAAAAGCATTTTATAAACACTTAATGGGTGGGGTTTCTGCAATGCTTCCATTCGTTGTTGGTGGTGGGATACTTATTGCTCTTGCTTTCTTGATTGACCAAGCAATGGGAGTTCCTCAAAGTCAATTGGCTAATCTAGGAGTTTATCATCCTTTAGCAGCTTACTTTAAAAATGTTGGTGGTGCAGCTTTTGCCTTTATGTTACCTGTTCTAGCTGGTTTCATTGCCAACTCTATTGCTGATAAACCTGGTTTAGTTGCTGGTTTTGTCGCTGGTTCTATGGCATCTTCTGGTCTTGCATTTGGTCATTTAGATCCTGCTAAAATGATTCCGTCTGGTTTCTTAGGAGCCCTAGTTGGTGGTTTCCTTGCCGGTGGTGTCATTATCCTTTTACGTAAAGCTTTTGCAAAACTTCCTCGTTCACTTGATGGAATTAAAGCTATCTTGATTTATCCATTAGTTGGAACATTTATTACAGGTTTCCTAATGCTCTTTGTCAATATCCCAATGGCAGCAATTAATACCGGTCTCTCTAACTTCTTAGCGAGTCTATCAGGAGCATCTGCCCTTGTACTTGGTTTAGTTGTTGGTGGAATGATGGCTATTGACCTTGGGGGTCCAATTAACAAAGCTGCTTATATCTTTGCAACTGGTACTTTAGCAGCAACAGTTTCAACTGGTGGTTCAGTAACAATGGCTGCCGTTATGGCTGGTGGGATGGTTCCACCACTCGCAACTACAGTCGCTGTTATCTTGTTTAAAAATAAATTTACTAAAGAAGAACGCAATGCTGGTTTGACAAATATCGTTATGGGACTTTCATTCATCACTGAAGGGTCAATTCCGTTTGGTGCATCTGACCCCGCACGCGCAATTCCATCATTTATGATTGGAGCAGCAGTAGCCGGTGGTTTGACTGGTATGGCAAACATTAAATTGATGGCACCACATGGTGGAGTCTTCGTTCTCGCTTTGACAAACAATCCTTTACTTTATCTCTTGTTCATCTTGATTGGCGCAATTGTTTCAGGCCTATTATTTGGTGCATTGAAAAAAGCAAAATAAAAATGAATGAGAATAATAAGAGCGGTTTAATACCGCTTTTTTTGATATAATAGAGGAAGTAAACTGGGGGATTGGGAGAGATTATTTTGAGTTTTATTGCACTTTTTGAGCTGGCGCTTTTTTTCCTTAATGTTATATTATCCTTTGTCATTATTTTTAGGGAAAGAAAATCAACAGCGGCAACTTGGTCATGGCTCTTTGTAGTTAATTTACTGCCTATCATAGGCTTTATTTTATATTTACTCATTGGACGTGGCATTTCGCATTATCGTATTTTTAAAGACCGAAAAAGGTTTCAGTTGGGTTTTGAAAAACAATTAGAACATGCTGAAAAATCTTACACAGATCGATTATTTATTAAAAAAATGAGACAAAATCATGTAATTGGTCAGTTGATTCATATGCTTTATGTTGAAGAAAAATCAATTATTTCAACAAATACTGGTGTGAAAATCTTCAATGATGGACGTCAGAAATTTAATGCTCTGATTGAGGATATTAATAAAGCAAAACATCATGTTCATATGGAATATTATATTTTTCGGATGGATCGAATGGGTCATGAAATCTATGATGCTTTACTTGCAGCTGCAAAACGAGGAGTCGAAGTTAAACTTTTAATTGACGCTTGGGGTTCAAATAAAACAAAAATGTCTAATTTTAAAGAACTTCAGGAGGCTGGTGGGCATGTAGCGCAATTTTTTCCATTAATTATGCCTTTAGTTAATCCACGAACAAACTATCGTTTACACCGTAAAATTGTAGTTATTGATGGAATTATTGGATACACGGGTGGATTTAATGTTGGTGATGAATATGCTTCAATTACAAAGAAATTTGGCTATTGGCGTGACAATCATTTACGTTTGACTGGTGATATTGTTTATAGCCTACAACATCGTTTTATTTTAGACTGGAATTCTCAACATCATTTTGAAGTGACCGAGGGAGAGCCTTATTTCCCAGATTCGATTGTTGAAGGTCATGTAGCGACTCAACTTGTGACTTCGGGACCAGATGAGGACAAGGAGCAAATCAAATTAACTTACATGAAGATGATTTCGGGTGCAGAGCGAGAAATTATCATTCAAACCCCTTATTATATTCCGTCTGATGCTTTACATGAATCTATAAAATTAGCATTGTTATCGGGTGTACAGGTTAAATTATTGATTCCAAATAAGCCGGACCATCCACTGGTTTATTGGGCGACTTATTTCCATGCTGCTGATTTAGTTAAATATGGCGCGAAAGTTTATACTTACGAAAATGGATTTGTTCACTCTAAAACATTAATTATTGATGGAGAGTATGCCTCAGTTGGGTCAGCTAATTTAGATTATCGAAGTTTGCAATTATGTTTTGAAGCTAATGTTGTTATCTATGATTATGACATTTCTCAAAAATTACGAAATGATTTTATGAAGGATTTGAAATTGAGTCGTCCATTAACTTTAGAGCGTTATGAAGAACGTTCTAAGTTAGTTCGTTTTAAAGAAGGTTTAGCTCGTTTAATTGCACCAATGCTCTGATACCTATTATTAAAAATTGAAGTAGTAAGATTTATTGAAGAAAAAATTTAAAAGAGTAAGATGAAAATGGAGGAGAGAAATGGAGAATAAACTCAATATTGTGATTATTACAGGGATGTCTGGGGCAGGTAAAACGGTTGCCATTCAATCCTTTGAGGACATGGGTTATTTCACGGTAGATAATATGCCACCAAATTTAATTGAAAAATTTGTGGGCCTTTTGAATACACCAGATAATAAGATTGATAAAGTTGCCTTGGTTGTCGATATGCGTTCACGCGCTTTCTTTGAAGATATTCAAAGTATTGTGACTGAATTGACTGATAACGGGTCTGTTAATTTCAAACTTTTATTTTTAGATGCAAATGATACTGAATTGGTTTCAAGATATAAGGAAACTAGAAGAAGTCATCCTCTTGCTATTGATGGTAGAACGCTTGATGGAATTACTAAAGAACGTGAAATTTTAGCTGATTTAAAAAATCTTTCAGAAGTGGTTATTGATACAAGCGAATTGACTCCAAGAAATCTTCGAGCAAGAATTTTACAAAAATTTGCTTCTAGTACGGAATCTACATTTAGAATTGAAGTTATGTCATTTGGATTTAAGTATGGCTTGCCTTTAGATGCCGATTTAGTCTTTGACGTCCGTTTCTTGCCAAATCCGCATTATATTGCTGAATTACGTGATAAAAACGGAACAGATAAAGAAGTTTATGACTATGTTATGGAACATCCACAGTCGGAAGAATTTTATGAAAATTTGATGAAAATGTTAGTTCCAATTCTTCCAGCTTATAAAAAAGAAGGTAAATCAGTTTTAACAATCGCTTTTGGTTGTACGGGTGGTCAACACCGGTCGGTTGCTTTTGCTGAAAGAGTCTCTGCGGCTTTGAAGGATAAATGGCATCTCAATGTCAGTCATAGAGATAAAGACCGTAGAAAGGAAACGGTAAATCGTTCATGAGCAATCCAAAAGTTGTAGTTATTGGTGGAGGAACTGGAATTCCAGTTGTCTTAAAAGCACTTCGTAAAGAAAAAATTGATTTAACGGCTATTGTAACTGTGGCAGACGATGGTGGGTCTTCTGGGCGAATTCGTTCAGCGGTGAATATTGCACCGCCAGGTGATTTGCGTAATGTATTGATTGCCATGTCAGATATGCCCAAGTTTTATGCTGATATTTTACAATATCGTTTTGATAAATCTGATGGTGAATTAGCTGGTCATCCTCTGGGTAATCTAATTATTGCAGCAGTTTCTGAAATGCAGGGTTCAACTTATCGTGCAATTCAAACATTAGCTCAATTTTTTCATGTGGAAGGGAAAATTTATCCTTCGTCTGATGCCGCGTTGACCTTACATGCTGTTTTTAAGGATGGTCATGAGGTCTTAGGTGAAAGTCATATTGCTAGCTATAAGGGATTGATTGACCATGTTTATTTAACTCAAACAGCTAGTGGTGATAGTCCAGTTGCGTCCAAAAATGTAGTGAAATCAATTATGGAAGCAGATACCATTGTCTTGGGACCTGGCTCACTTTTTACTTCGATTTTACCTAATATCGTTATTCCAGAAATCTGCGAGGCCCTTTGGAAAACCTCGGCTAAAATTGTCTATGTTTGTAATATCATGACTCAGCGTGGGGAAACAGAACGTTTTTCAGATGCTGACCATGTTCGAGTATTAAATGAACATATTGGGACAAAAGTGATTGATACTGTCTTGGTGAATATTCAAGAAGTTCCTGAAGAATACATGAATACGAATAAATTTGATGAATATCTGGTTCAAGTTGACCATGATTTTGAGGCATTAAAAGCAGAGGAGGTCAACGTTATCTCTAATAACTTCCTTGAACTTCGTGACGGCGGAGCCTTTCATAATGGTGAAGCTGTTGCTAAAGAAATTGTCGCAATTTCACAAAGGCAAGAGTTTAGACATTAAAAAATTTACTGACAGAGTGTTTGTCAGTAAATTTTTATAAGAAAAAAGTCTGACAGAAAGAATAGAGCAGGGAAAAAATATCCTGTCCTGTATAGAAAGAATTATGAGTTTCACAAGTGATGTAAAAAAAGAATTAACAAGTAATTTAGCAACAACTGGAGCACTTTTGGCACTTGTCAGAATGAATGGCTCTGTGGGTATTTTTAATGGATTAACTTTATCGATTACGACTGAAAATGCTGGAACTGCTAAATATATTTATCAAATGTTAAGAGAACTCTACGATATTCATGCTGAAATTCGTGTTCATCAAAAGACTACGCTCTCTAAAAATCGGGTTTATACGGTTTTTATAACTGAGGGTGCGAGTGAATTATTAGATGAATTAAGTTTAGCAGATTCGTTGATGTTGGATAATGGTGTGCCAGAATTTGTTAAAAATGATGAATTTATCAAAAAGGACTATTTACGAGGAGCTTTTTTATCGGCAGGCTCTCTCCATAATCCTGAAAAAGGTGAGTATCAGTTATCAATTGCTAGTGTATATCAGGAACATGCGGAAGATTTACAAGAAATTTTTCGAGATTTTGGTTTAAATGCGCGCGTTATTGAAAGGAAAAATCGCTGGATACTCTATTTATCAAAAGCTGAAGAAATAATGGATTTCTTGACTTTAATTGGAGCGATGAAAGCAAGATTGAAATTTGAAGAGGCGAAGATTATGCGTGAAATGCGTGGTTTAGCTAATCGGCAGTCCAATTTTGAAAATGCTAATATTGCTAAATCAGTTATGGCGGCTCAAGAAGCAATTAATGCTATTCAATTTCTTAATGAGAGAAAAGAATTAGAACAACTTCCAGAGAATTTAAAGGAAATTGCTCGTGTACGTCTAGAAAATCCTGAAGCAACAATAAAAGAGTTGGGAGAGTTGCTTGAACCACCTTTAGGGAAGTCTGGAGTAAATCACCGACTTAGAAAACTTGTTGAACAAGCTAATGAGTTAAGAAAAATTGAGAATTAAAAAAACTAGCTAGATATTCTTGCTAGTTTTTTATACTTTGTCTTATTTCCACCCATTGAGGAAAAAACGAGAAACGATTTCAGCTTTTTCTATAAGTAAATTCATTGATAAACCTTTCATTCCTGAATTGAAAATACTTAAAATCAGAAGAAAATCTTCTTGGCTATAATCACTAGAAATTTTTCCTTCCGCCTGGCCTTTTTGAAAAAGTAATAGATAAATCTGCTTCTGTAAAGAAAGGGCATCATCACCTAGTAATTCAGGACTATTTGTATATTGAGTCATCATGTTTTCTGAAAAAATCGGCTGATAATGTTCAAGTTGCTGGATTTTTAATTGAAGAATTGCTTGATAAGTCTGATTAAAATCTAAATTACTTTCAATAAGAGTTTTAATTTCCATAGACAATTGATTGAGATTTTGCCTAATAACCTGGTTAATCAATTGATTTTTGCTATGAAAATATTTAAAGAGTATCACTTTTGAAACGTCTGCTTTGTGGGCAATTTCGTCAACGGTAATTTCTCTAATTATTTTTTGGTTTAATAAGTGAAAAGTGGTTTCTAGAATCGCTTTTTTCTTTTTTTCTGTTTGATTCATAAAAGTTCCTTTCAACTTGATTGGATTGGGTATTTACTATCAAAAATTATAGCTTTTTTCTTGAACTATTTCAAATGTAAGCGTACAATATGAACTATAAGTAATGATTCAGTACATTTTATGATAATAGAGGATAAAATTCAGGAGGAAGAAAGATGGATAAGCTAGTTGAGGTAAAAGGACTTCAAAAAAACTTTGGTCAATTTCAAGCCTTAAAAGATGTTTCTTTTGAGGTAAATGCTGGAGAAGTTCTTGGCTATATTGGCCCTAATGGTGCTGGGAAATCAACAACAATTAGAATTTTGCTTGGAATCATTCGAGCGACCCAAGGAAAAGTTCAAATTTTTGGTAAGGACGTCTGGCAAGATTCAATTGAGATTCATAAAAAAATTGCTTATGTTCCAGGGGATGTTTACCTTTGGCCAAATTTATCTGGCGGAGAAACGATTGATTTATTTTTAAAACTTCATGGAGCAATCAATCAAGAAAAACGAGACCAATTAATTAAAAAGTTTGATTTAAATCCTAAGAAAAAAGTTCGCTCTTATTCTAAAGGAAATCGACAAAAGATTGCGCTCATTGCTGCTTTAGCAACTGAGGCTGAGCTCTATATTTTTGATGAGCCAACGAGTGGTTTGGATCCACTTATGGAAGCCGTTTTTCAAGAAGAAGTAAAAGCACTAAAAGCTGCTGGCAAAGCAATTATTTTATCAAGTCATATTTTATCAGAAGTTGAAAAATTAGCTGATAGGGTAGCGGTGATCCGAAAAGGAGAGATTGTTGAAACAGGCACACTTGATGACTTGCGACATTTGACCAGATATCAGTATAAAGTTGAAACGGAGCAAGAAGCTGTTGGCTTAAAAGAATTATCTTCTGTTCATGATTTACAAATTAAAGAGAATGAAGCGACATTTCAAGCCGATTCAGATGCAATAGATGAAATTTTAAAAACACTCTTACTTTATGGGGTAAAGAAGCTGGAAGCCACACCGCCAACACTTGAAGATCTGTTTATGCGACATTATCAATAGGAGGCTTATTATGAAACAACCGCTTTATAATACAGGAGTTTTATTTAAGACTTTAATAAAAAGGGATTGGTTTAAGTTAGTTTTCTGGATTTTAGGCATGCTTGCTTTTGCTGCTTCAGGGGCAGGGAAAATGGAAGTTGCCTCGAATCCGGCGACGGCTAGTACTCTTTATACAATGTTTGTCAAAAATCCAGCAATGGTCGGATTATTTGGACCAACTCCAATAAATAATCCAACTAATTATAGTCTGGGGCCGATTTTTGGTCAAACCATGACTTTAATTACGGGGCTGACTTTCGCTATCATTTCGATTATTTATGTTGTTAATCGAAGCAGAAAAGAAGAAGATGATGGGATTACAGAACTTTTTCGGTCTTACTCTATTGGAAAATTGGCAAATACGACTGCTTTAGTCATGGAACTTTTGCTCTTACATTTAATAATGGCTGTCTTATTAGCTCTTTCAATAGAGGCCCAAAACGTGGCTGGCTTGAATCATTTAGAAAGTAATTTTCTATTTGCTTTCACAACAAGTGCTCAGGGTTTCCTTTGGGGAATGTTTGCTTTACTTTTCGGTCAAATTTTCTCTGAAGCAAGTACAACTAAAGGGATGACATTCGGTTTACTGGGTTTGTTATATATTGTTCGAATGCTAACAGATGTAACAAATCTTTCCATAGGTTGGTTCAACCCTCTGTCTTGGTCTTATCTAGCTTTTCCTTATGTTAAAGGTCATGAAAATTGGTTAGCTGTCTTTTGGACTTTTCTCTTAGCTTTTCTACTTTTAGGAATATCCTATATCCTAGAGCTTAAAAGAGATGTGGGAGTGGGGTATTTTCCCGAAAGAAAGGCGCGACTTCATGGGAAAAAGGGACATTTCGGATTTCCGGGTCTCGTTTTGAATCTTGAAAAAAAGATGATTATCGGTTGGCTTTTGGCAAGTTTTGTTCTGGGCTTAGTTTATGGTTCAATGTTTGGACAAATGGACCAATTTATTTCAAGTAATAAAATCGTTAAGGAGCTTTTTGTTGGGAATGAAACGGCAGCGAGTGCGATTAGAGGAAACTTCATGGTCACTCTGTTTTCGATATTGTCAATCTTAATCGCAGCGTTTGGTGTAATTTTACTGACAAAAATGGTGAGCGAGGAAAGAAAAAATCGTCTGGAAGCTCTTTATGCTTTACCACTTTCACGACTAAAAGTGTATTCCACTTATTTACTGACAGCTATTCTGTCAGTAATTTTAGCTCAGTTTTTAGCGCTTTTTGGAATATTTATTGAACAGTTGGGTAATAAAAATGCTTTGAGCTTCTTAGAAATTATGAAATCTGGCATGATTTGGCTTGTTGCTGTCATATTTGTTTTAGCAATACTTAGTCTGTTACTTGGGCTTGTGCCTCGTTTGGCAGAATTAATTTGGGTATATCTTGCTTTCTTACTTTTTATGACTTATCTTGGAAAATTATTATCTTTGCCAAAATGGCTTGAAAATTTAAGTATTTATAACTATATTCCTAAATTGCCAGTTGAGAAAATGAATCTTTCTAACGTTTTATTCATATTGATTTTATCTGTTTTATTAATTTTACTTGGCTTTGGAGCTTATAGAAGACGCGATTTAATCACTGGGTAAAATAAATAAAAAAGCTATCATAATTGATAGCTTTTTTTTATGAAAATTGATATTTTATAGATTACTTTCAAAAGTGTAAGAATAGTACTTACTAAGTATAGTAAAATAAATATATATAAATTAAGATTTAGGGGAGAATTATGAAAAAAATTATTATTTTTGCTGCTCTTGCAAGTGTATTTACATTTGGCGCTTTTAATTATCTAAAAAAACCGGGGAATGAGCTGGGAGTCTTGGCCACTAAAGCAGTCACACCTAAAATATTGAATCCTAAAAACAATGAAGTAAATGAGAAAAGTTTAGATAATTTTGCGAAGAATACCCATATAATTATATCGTCACCTGATAAAGAGAAGGCGATTGATGAGGTGGTAGAAGAAGAGTTAAATAAGAAAGATAATAAACTGAATAAGGATGAATTATACGCTCTATATAATAATTCAACTGAAGCATTAGAAAATACTAGCCGTTCAGTTGCAGATTTTATGAATGATATATTAGGAAGTAAATAGCGAATAGCTTGACTTTTAAATTGTAAAATGAACAACAAAATGTCGTATAAGCCTGATTTTACAGTATTTCTTAGCATTAATAAGAAATTTATGATAGAATGAATGAGTTATTTTATAAATACGCTTTCAGGAGAAAAATTATCATGATGAATCCGGCAGAAATTTTATCTGCGACCATTCACCACGGTCAGGAAAAAATTAAACGTCCATTTTTAGAAAAAGCTGTGCTTGGTTTTATTGGCGGAGCAATGATTTCCTTTGGTTATTTACTTTATATTAGAGTAGTAGCTTCCGTTGCTGAGGAATTAGGAAGTCTTGCGAGCTTAATCGGAGCAAGTGTCTTTCCAATTGGCTTAATTGTTATCTTATTGGGAGGTGGTGAGTTAATCACTTCAAATATGACAGCTGTATCAACTTCATTATTTGCTAAAAAGGTAAGTTTGAGTGATTTGCTTAAAAATTGGTTGCTTATTACTTTGTTTAATGTGATTGGAGCAATTTTTGTCGCTTTCGTCTTTGGACATCTCGTAGGATTGACTGGTACAGGAGATTATAAGACGGAACTTTTGAGTTTGGCTCAAGCAAAGATTAATGCGAGTTGGTCACAAGAATTTCTATCAGGGATTGGTTGTAATTGGTTCGTTGGTTTAGCTATGTGGATGTGTTACGGAGCAAAGGATGCGGCAGGGAAGATATTGGCCGTTTGGTTTCCAGTGATGGCTTTTGTTGCGATTGGTTTTCAACATAGTATTGCAAATGCTTTTGTTATTCCTGCAGCAATTTTTGAAAATGGAGCGAGCTGGCTAGATTTTGCTCATAATTTCTTGTTTGTTTATCTTGGAAATCTCTTAGGTGGATCAATTTTTGTAGCTGGTTTTTACAGTTTAGGGTATCGTAGACAGGCTAGAGAACAAGAAGAACTTAAAAATCAAGAATAAATAAAAAAAGTTACTGACAGAAAGTCAGTAACTATTTTTTTAACTGATGATAACGATTGTACCAAATCTCGACGTACTCTTTAGAAAAAGGTCCTTTTTCATTGTTAATCCAGTCAACAAGAATTTTGACATTTTCTTTTAGAATATGATCAATTTCTTTTGGATAGTGCATTTTGCGGCGGTGGCGTTCATATTCTTCAACATCGAGTAATTTTTTTTCTCCATCTTTGAAGACCTTCACGTCAAGGTCGTAATCAATATATTTCAGCGCTTCGTTATCGAGGACGAAGGGGCTCGCTAGATTGCAGTAGTAGCTAACGCCTTCCTCACGAATCATAGCAATGATGTTAAACCAAAACTTTTTGTGGAAGTAAACAATAGCAGGTTCGCGTGTCACCCAACGACGGTCGTCAGATTCTGTCACTAATGTGTGATCGTTTACTCCAATAATTGAATTTTCATTTGTTTTTAGAACCATCGTATCGCGCCAAGTGCGATGAAGATTCCCATCATGTTTATAGCTTTGAATCGTGATGAAGTCGCCTTCTTTCGGAATTTTCAAGGCTATTCTCTCTTTCTCAATTCAAAGTTCTCATCTATTAATATACCATTTTTTAAATGAAATTTACAGTAAAAATGTTTAGTTTAAGCAATAAATTACTAATAATTGTTCGGATTTTTTTATTTTTATGTAGTAGAACTGTGTTTTTATACTATCAAGAAATATTAGTCATCCAAGTCAAAAATTGTCAAGGCAGACTGAAATTCTTCCCGCAAATGGGCTTTACGAAATTTTAACCAATCGGAACTTTTGCGGATCGCATTGTATCTTTTGCGCAAATGCCAGTTTTCGGCAATTTGATACTGCGGATATTCTTCTAAAAAGTGATTAATCATCTGCCACTCATAAGGATAGCCTAGTGGATGAGCGTGATAGAGGACTTTATCAAAAGTTAATGGCAGGCGTCTTTGATGAAGATGACCAAAAACAACATCACTGATTTTGGGAAATTTCTTAAAGGTTTCATGAAAATGTTGCGAACCTAAGTAGGCATTAAATCGAGCAAATTTTTCATAACGAGTATTAATGATAAATTGCTGATGAGGAACGAAATGAGTACTGACAATAATTCTATCAATCTTAGGATTTGCTGATAGTTCTGTCAGTAACTTTTCTAATTTCTGTAATTCAAGATTTGTTATCTTGATATCATCAAATTGACGATGAATTTTTCTATCAAAATAAAATGAATTTTTAAAAGCTATGATTTTTTTTATATCAATTTTTCCAGTCATGAAAGAATAATCATACCAACCGTGGAAACTGACAAAAGCAGTAGAAGCAAAATTTTTTACTTGAAAATTACTGACAGAAATTTCTTCTTCAGAAAGACCAACCATATCGTGATTTCCAAGATTGTAAGTGACTGACAGCTCTGTCAGTAATTCTATTTGCTTGAAAAATGGTTCGGAAATTCCGTGAAAATCATTTGAAATATCACCAGCAAAATGTAAATCTGTAATCTTTAAATCCTTTAAAAGAGACAGAAAAATATCAATTTCTTCTTGAGAAAAATGATTAGAATCCATATGAAAATCAGAAATCACAGCCAAGCGTCTTTTTTTAGTCATAATGAAATTATAGCATGTGATAGAAGTTCTATCTAATAAATAAATTTTTGATGAATCATTATCTATTGAATAGCTTACTTTAGGCTTATAAGTGGTGAATATGGTATAATGCTACTATGGAATTATCAGAAATTAGAAATTTACTTGAAGGATATGCTGAGAAGATTAATGGCTTTCGGGAATCATTAGATCTTGAGCGTTTGGAAGAAGAAATAGCTCTTTTAGAAAACGATATGGCACAACCTGAATTTTGGAATGATCAAGCAGCGGCTCAAAAAGTGATTGATGAATCAAATGCTTTGAAAGCCAAGTATGACAATTATCAAGCGATGAATAATATGCTTGAGGAAGCGCAAACGATGCTTGAGATGCTTCAAGAAGAAGCTGACGAAGAGATGCAAGCTGAGTTAGAGGAAATGACAATTGCGCTCGGTCAAAAAATTGAATCTTATGAGCTTGAAATTATGCTCAATCAACCTTATGACCATATGAATGCTGTTCTTGAAATTCACCCAGGTTCTGGGGGAACAGAGTCGCAGGACTGGGGCTCAATGTTGATGCGGATGTACACTCGTTGGGGCGAAGCACATGGATTTAAGGTTGAAATTCTCGACTATCAAGACGGAGATGTTGCCGGATTGAAATCAGTTGCCCTTCGATTTGTTGGACGAAATGCTTATGGCTTTTTGCGAGGAGAAAAAGGAGTACATCGTTTAGTACGTATTTCACCTTTTGATTCAGCCAATCGTCGTCATACTTCATTTACCTCAGTTGATGTGATGCCTGAGTTGGACGATTCTATTGAAGTAGATGTTCGTGATGCCGATGTTAAAATGGATACTTTCCGTTCAGGTGGAGCTGGTGGACAAAATGTCAATAAAGTCTCTACTGGTGTGCGTTTGACTCACATCCCAACGGGAATTGTTGTGCAATCTACAATGGATAGAACGCAATATGGTAACCGGGATAAAGCGATGGCTATGCTGAAATCGAAACTCTATCAATTAGAAATGGATAAAAAGCAAGCTGAAGTTGATGAACTTCGTGGCGACCAATCAGAAATTTCTTGGGGAAGTCAAATTCGTTCATACGTATTCATGCCTTATCAATTAGTTAAAGATACGCGTACTGGTTATGAAACTGGACAAATTTCAAATGTGATGGACGGAGAATTGGACGGGTTTATAAATGCCTATCTCCGTTGGAACTTGTAGATTATAAATTAAAGTTTCGTATGTTTGAAATGTTTACGAAACATTAAAGTTATTAATGAAAAGGTTATAAAATAAAAGTGCCACCTAAAGCACTTTTATTTTGATATAATTATAAGAGTTCAATTGATGGATTCATTCTATGAAGCTGTCAGTAGGGCTAAAAGTTCTGTTATTTTAGAAAAAAAGAAAAGGTACGTGTGTGCCCATTTTCTTGTTTTTTGAGAGCAGAATTTAAAAACATCCATAGTGATTAAAAAAATGGATTTTATGGACGAGGCCTAACGTTTGTTAGGACTTGGAAGAAAAATCTAGCATAGGAAAGGTACTATGAGTATTATAAAATTAAGCAACGTTTCCAAGAAATATTCTAATGGAACAACGGCTTTGCGTAATATCTCGCTTGAAATTGAGCCGGGAGAATTTACCTATATCGTTGGTCCATCAGGAGCCGGGAAATCGACCTTTATCAAACTACTTTATCGTGAATTAAAGATTGACCGTGGTTCTGGAACAGTTGCGCAATATGATTTATCTAAATTAAAACGTCGTGATGTGCCAATGCTTCGTCGCTCTGTTGGAGTTGTTTTCCAAGACTATAAACTTTTGCCAAAGAAAACTGTTTTTGAAAATATCTCCTACGCCATGGAAGTTATTGGGAAAAGTCCTCGTGAAATTAAAAAACGAGTGAATGAAGTGCTTGACCTTGTTGGTCTGAAACACAAAATTCGTTCATTTCCAAATGAACTCTCAGGTGGGGAACAGCAGCGTGTAGCAATTGCTCGTTCAATTGCCAATGCACCAAAAGTATTGATTGCTGATGAACCTACAGGGAACTTAGACCCTGAAAACTCTTGGGAAATCATGAATCTGCTTGAAAAAATTAATCTTCAAGGGACAACCATTTTGATGGCAACCCACAATAGCCAAATCGTTAACACTTTAAAACATCGTGTTATCGCAATTGAAAACGGACGAATTGTCCGCGACCAAGAGGAAGGAGTTTACGGCTACGATGATTAGAAATTTCTTCAAACACCTTTTGGAGTCGCTCAAAAACTTAAAACGTAATGGTTGGATGACAGTTGCGGCTGTTTCATCAGTAACAATTACTTTAGTTTTAGTTGGACTTTTCCTTTCAGTTATCTTGAACACACAAAAACTAACTAAAGGGATTGAAAACAATGTTCGGATTGTTGCCTACATGAAATTAGATGTGCATGATCAAGAGACAAAAATTCAAGATCCAAAAGATAATAAAAAAACAATCAATAATCCTGATCACCTGAAGATTTACGATTCAATCAAAAAAATTCCTAATGTAAAAACTGTTACTTTTTCAAGTAAAGAAGCTCAATTAAAAGAATTGACAAAAGCGTTAGGTAATAACTGGAATCTCTTTAAAGGTGATGCCAATCCACTTTACGATGCCTATATTGTTGAAGCTGATAAACCAGCAAATGTAAAAACAGTCACTTCAAAAATTTCAAAACTTTCAGGAATTGAAAAAGCCACTTATGGTGGTGCCAACACTCAAAAACTCTTCCAGATTGCTCGAGGCGTTCAAACTTGGGGAACTGCAGCGGCTATTCTGTTAATTTTCGTTGCTGTCTTCTTGATTTCTAACACCATTCGAATTACTATCCTATCAAGACAACGTGAAATTCAAATTATGCGTCTGGTTGGGGCTAAAAATGGTTATATCCGTTGGCCTTTCTTCTTGGAAGGGGCTTGGGTTGGACTTTTAGGTTCAATTATTCCAGGACTTATTGTTGCTTGGGCTTATCGTCTTGCTTTTGTTAGCTTGACACCAAGTCTTCAGTCACAAAAACTTTCGATGTATGCGACAAATCAATTCATTCCTGCAATAGTTGGATTGATGGCCGTGATTGGTATTTTGATTGGTTCATTTGGAGCCCTCTTATCAATGCGTCGTTTCCTTAAAATTTAATAAAAATAAAAGAGAAGATTTATCTTCTCTTTTTTTTGCTAAAAAAAGCTGTCAGTAAATAAGTTTTTACTTATTTACTGACAGACTCTTAAATTTGTTTAATTAGATATCATAATCTTCATCAGACATGGCTTCCACTTCACCAAGAAGGTATGAATTACCAACTTGTGAGAAGAAGTCGTGGTTTGATGACGAAGTTGAAATTCCATTCATAACCACTGGGTTAACGTCTGCTGCGGTATCAGGGAAAAGTGGATCTTGTCCAAGATTCATCAAAGCTTTATTGGCATTATAACGCAAGAAAGTTAAAACTTCATCAGTCCAACCAACTTTGTCATAAAGTAAATGAGAATATTTTTCTTCATTTTCATAAAGTTGATAAAGCAATTCATACATCCAATCACGGAATTCACCTTGCTCATCTTCAGATAACTCATTAAAACCAAGTTGGAATTTGTAACCAATATAAGTACCGTGAACTGACTCATCACGAATAATTAATTTAATAATTTCCGCTGAGTTAATCATTTTGTTATTTCCAAGATAGCGCAAAGGGGTATAGAAACCAGAGTAGAAGAGGCAAGTTTCAAGGAAAACAGAAGCCACTTTCTTTTGCAAAGGAGTACCAGATTCATAAATTTTATTGATGATTTCGGCTTTTGTTTGCATATAAACATTGGTATCTACCCAATTAAAAAGTTCTTCAATTTCTTTTTTCGTGTTTAGAGTTGAAAAAATTGTTGAATAAGACTTTGCATGAACAGATTCCATAAATTGGATATTGTTGAAACAGGCAATTTCTTGAGGTGTTCTTGCATCATGTTTGAGCACTTCAGCACCATCAACAGATTGCAAAGTATCAAGCAATGTCAAACCAGCAAAGGCCTTAGCAAAGGTATCACGTTCCAATTGAGGAAGTTTACGCCAGTCATCTAAATCGTTAGATACAGGAACACGAGTATCTAACCAAAATTGACTTGTTAATTTTTCCCAAGTATATTTGTCAATAGAATCCTCAATAGAATTCCAGTCAATGGCACTGTAATAAGTGGGGACAGTAAGATTTTCAGTTTCAGACATATTTTAAGATATGAGCCTGCTTTAAAAAGGGCAAACTCAATTCCTTTCTCTCATTTATTTACTGACAGAAAATACTGTCAGTATTTTTAGCTTAGTCATAAATTCTGTCAGTAAATTTTCACTTACCAACGAAGCTGTCAGTAAAAATAGGGACTCATTAGACCAAAAACTTTCGATAATTTATCAAAAGTTAATGTCAATAATCGTTTTAGAACATTTCGCAAATGCTTACCCCATTTCCATTCATTGACGATACTTTAATGAATGAAAACAAGTAAGAAAATAGAAAGTCCGTCTTAGCGGCTTCCGTAGAAGCAATAGATGCTTTAGCACCAATGCTTCTGTTGTATTTATTAAATAACGCAACTTTCACATTGGTTAGCACCGACTTCTTCTTGGTCGTCAGTAAATGTACGAATGTAGTAAATTGTTTTGATTCCTTTTTTGTAAGCATAGTTACGCAAAATAGACAAGTCACGAGTTGTCATTTTATTATTTGCCACTTTCCATTCATAGAGACCTTCAGGTAAAGTTGAACGCATAAATAAAGTGAGTGACAAACCTTGGTCAACATGTTCTGTAGCAGCTGCATAAACGTCAATTACTGCACGCATATCTGTATCATAAGCTGATTTGTAATAAGGAATTGTTTCAGTGGCAAGTCCAGCAGCTGGATAATAAATTTTCCCAACTTTCTTTTCTTGACGTTCTTCGATGCGATTGACAATTGGGTGAATAGAAGAAGAACAGTCATTGATATAAGAAATAGAACCATTTGGAGCCACTGCCATACGGTATGAATTATAGAGTCCAGAAGTTTTTACTGTGTCACGTAAAGCAGTCCAATCCTCGATTGTTGGAACAGCAATCCCTTTGAAAAGTTCTTGAACTTTAGGAGAGACAGCTGCAAAATAATCATGTGTTAAATATTTATCAAAATAAGAACCATCAGCATAGGCAGATTTTTCAAAATTCTTGAAGCTAGACCCTTTTTCAACAGCTAATTTATTTGAAGCCACTAAAGTATAATAGTTCAACAACATGAAATAAACACTAGTAAATTCAACGGCTTCTTTGCTGTCATAATGAATTTGATTTTGTGCTAAGAAAGAATGTAAGCCCATTGCTCCAAGCCCAATCGCATGCATTTCATCATTACCTTTACGAACAGTTGGAACAGTATCGAGGTTTGAAGTTTCGGAGATGAAAGTTAAAGCGCGAACCATTGCTTCAATAGAAGTTCCAAATTCATTGCTAGAAGTCATCATATTCAAAACATTAGTTGAACCCAAGTTACAAGCGACGTCAGTTCCAACCACCTTATAAGTTTGGTCATCGTTCAAAACAGAAGGCGTTTGGACTTGCAAAATTTCAGAACAAAGGTTAGACATTGAAATTACACCATCAACAGGGTTAGCTTGATTGACTGTGTCAACATTTACGATGTAAGGATAACCAGATTCTTGTTGAAGTTTTGAAAGTTCTTGTTCAAGTTCACGGGCATTAATCGGTGTTTTACGAATTTCTGGATTGGCTACCATTTTGTCATATTCAGCTGTAATATCGACTTCGGCAAAAGGTTTACCATAATATTTTTCAACAAAATACGGCTCAAAGAGATACATTGTTTCTCCCTTTTTAACCAATTCATAGAATTTATCAGGAACAGTAACCCCAAGAGAGAGTGTTTTAACACGAATTTTTTCATCCGCATTTTCTTTTTTAGTGGACAAGAATTCCATAATATCTGGATGGAATAGTGATAAATAAACAACACCAGCACCTTGACGTTGCCCCAATTGATTGGCATAAGAAAAGGCGTCTTCAAAAAGTTTCATGACAGGAACGACACCAGCTGCCACTCCATCGTAACCTTTGATAGGTGCACCAGCAGCACGTAAATTAGTCAAGTTTAGACCAACACCACCACCATTTTTAGAAAGTTGCAAGGCAGAGTTAATTGTTCGTCCAATTGAATTCATATCATCAGTTAATTGTAGAAGGAAACAAGAAACAAATTCACCACGACGCTTACGTCCAGCATTTAGAAAAGTCGGAGTCGCAGGTTGATAACGACGATTAATCATTGCAAAAGCAAGATTATTAGCTAATTTTTCATCGCCGTCAGCCATGTATAAAGCATTCATTAACACACGGTCTTCAAAATCTTCAAGATAGAGAGAACCGTCATTGTTTTTCATGGCATATTGATTATAAAATTTGTAAGCAGCCATAAATGAATCAAAATGAAATTCAAATTTACTCAATTCTTTCCGAAGATTGGTAATAAATTCGGGTTTATATTTTTCAAGAAACTCAGCTTCTAGATATTCTTCTTTAACGAGCCAATTGAGTTTATCGATATATGTATCGGCTTCATAACGATTAGGTTCGACATTTTCTTTAAAAAAAGCAGTAATTGCTTCTTTATCTTTAGCAAGAGGAATGCTACCATTAACGGGAATATTAATCTCGTTATTAAGCTTGAAATAAGTTACATCTTTAAGTTGTTTTAGAGACATAAGTGACCTTTCTTAAAGCGTTCAACCATAAAGAACAGAGGGATGAACTCTAATATTATAATAAGTTCAAACTAATTAATAGAAATAAAAAGTTAAAAATAAAGAGGCTTCACTCATTAAGGTGAAGCCATAAAATCACAGCGGATTTTTGAAGGTGACTTTCGCTCCTTTGTCAAGCTGTGTAGCGAGTTTTTCGACAGCAGCAACATCGGCTGGTGTACCATTAAACTCAAAATCATATAAAAGCGGAATTTGGTATTTTGCAGAAAGTTCTTTAGCAGTAAAAATATAAATACCTGCGAAATTACGATTTCCTGTACCAATAATTCCTAGACAATGTTTATAATTATCATTATAAGCCATAAAGTCAAAAATAGGGTCCATAACATCTATTGATTTAGAAACAGTTGGAGATTCTTCGGCATAACTTGGCGTTATCAAAAGAAAAGGTTCATTCATTTCTATATCATCGTCAGGACTGATTTCGACATTTGGTAAGTTTGTTTTGGAAACAAAGCGACGTGTTTGCCCAGTTACACTGAAATAAGCAAGTTTCATATTAAGCCAACTTTGCTAATTCGCTAGGACGGAAACCAGAGAAGGCAAAGTCATCTTTAGTAATGACAGGTGCAGCACGAAATCCCATTTCAATCACTTTTTCAACAAATTCAGGTTGTTCATCGATATTGATTTCATCGAAGGCAATTTCATGTTCTGAGAGCCATTTTTTGACCATTTTGCATTGCATACAATTGTTTTTAGAATAGACTGTAACCATTTTAAATCTCCTTTGAGGACAAACGTATTTTATTAGTGAGAGTAAAAAGTCTTTGACTTTTTCTCGACTTTTTATAGTCTTATTTTATCGTAAAAAAAATATCTAGTCAAATTAAAGATACTAGATATTGTGTTGAATTATGTAAAATTATAAAAATAACACAACATATTGTGCTATTTTTCTTTTTGTTTTGATAAGTTTAAACCAAATGGGACAAGGGATTCGCAATGATTTTTGATTCTTTTGAGATTTGTTCTATGTCGTAAAATAATAATAATTGCTAAAACAAAAATAATAATTGAGAATAAAAGGTCGTAGGAAGTAAGAATAAATCCGATGCTAGGGAAAATAAGAATTCCCAATAAAGCAAATACAGCACCTATCACACTAGAGAGACTAATCATGCTAAAAAGCCATAGGACAATGATAAAGACAACAAGAAGGTAAATTAAGAAGAGCGGACTAAATCCAAGAATCACACCAGCAGAAGTTGCAACAGCTTTACCACCTTTAAAGCGGTCGAATATTGAAAAAGTATGTCCAATGACAGCAAGAAGACCGAAAATTAGAGGTGAAACACCATTGATATGGAAGAAAAGGGGTAAAAGAGTAGCAAGTGTCCCCTTTAGTAAGTCAAAAGCAAAAACTGAAATTCCTGCCTTTACACCTAGAATTCTAAAAGTATTGGTTGTTCCAGTATTTCCTGAGCCATAGTCATGGAGATTTTTTTTGAAAAAAATCTTGCCAATCCATAAGCCGAATGGAATTGCCCCTAAAAGATAGCTGGCAATGAGAAGAATAATAGTAAGCATAAGTTCTCCGAAGTTTATTTCGTTTAAAATCGATAATCTCTTTTAACTGTACAATTATATCATATTTTTAATAAAGATTACTGACAATATTGAAACATCTTCACTTACTTTTGGAAAAATTCTTACTATTAGATGAAAAAATTGTCAGCAGTCCTTTGACAAAGCTTTCTGAACAAGGTACAATAATCAAGATGAATATTTTTTATTAGCTCATTGTGGATAAAAAAATAGTGATTTAGATAGAAGATATAGGCTTTCGATGAGAGGAAAATAAATGGTAATAGATATTAATAACTATGATGACAGTGCGATTCAGGTTCTTGAAGGATTGGATGCTGTCAGAAAACGTCCAGGAATGTATATTGGATCAACTGACGGAACTGGTTTGCACCATTTGGTTTGGGAAATTGTAGATAATGCGGTTGATGAAGCTTTATCTGGCTTTGGTAACAGAATTTCAGTGACCATTAATGCTGATGGTTCTTTATCAGTAGAAGATGAAGGACGGGGAATGCCAGTTGGGAAACACGCCATGGGTATTCCAACTGTGGAAGTAATTTTTACTATTTTGCACGCAGGTGGTAAATTTGGTCAAGGGGGTTATAAAACTTCTGGTGGACTCCATGGTGTTGGATCTTCAGTCGTAAATGCCCTCTCGACTTGGTTAGAAGTTGAAATTACTCGTGACGGGACTGTTTATCGTCAACGTTTTGAAAATGGTGGACATCCAGCGACAACTTTAGAAAAAATTGGGAAAGCACCAAAGTCTAAAACAGGAACTAAAGTTACCTTCATGCCGGATTCTAGCATTTTTTCGACAACAGAATTTAAATATAATATCATTTCAGAACGACTAAATGAGTCTGCTTTTCTTTTAAAAGAAGTGACGATTAGTCTTGAAGATAAACGAACAGATGAAAAAGAAGAATTTCATTATGAAAATGGGGTTCAAGATTTCGTTTCTTATCTTAATGAAGATAAAGACAGTTTGACTCCAGTTCTTTATTTTGAAGGAAAACAAGATGGTTTTGAAGTTGAAGTTGCCCTTCAATATAATGATGGCTATTCAGAAAACATTCTTTCATTCGTCAATAATGTCCGAACAAAAGATGGCGGAACGCACGAAGCAGGTTTGAAGACGGCAATTACGAAAGCAATGAATGAATATGCTCGTAAAGTAAATTTACTCAAAGAGAAAGATAAAAATCTCGAAGGTTCGGATTATCGTGAAGGTTTGACAGCCGTCTTGTCAGTTTTAATTCCTGAGGAACATCTCCAATTTGAAGGACAAACCAAAGATAAATTGGGTTCTCCTTTAGCTCGTCCAGTTGTTGATTCTTTGGTTTCTGAGAAACTAAGTTTCTATTTGATGGAAAATGGCGAATTGGCGCAAAATTTGATTCGTAAAGCAATCAAAGCCCGTGAGGCTCGTGAAGCGGCTCGTAAAGCGCGTGAAGATTCACGAAATGGAAAGAAATCTAAAAAAGACAAAGGACTTTTGTCTGGTAAATTAACCCCTGCTCAAACAAAAAATCCAAATAAAAATGAACTTTATTTGGTCGAAGGAGATTCTGCCGGAGGGTCCGCTAAACAAGGACGAGATCGTAAATTCCAAGCCATTTTGCCTTTGCGTGGTAAAGTCATTAACACCGAAAAAGCTAAGATGCAAGATATTCTCAAAAATGAGGAAATCAATACAATGATTTATACCATTGGTGCAGGCGTTGGGGCAGATTTTACCTTGGCCGACCGTAATTATGACAAAATCATTATTATGACCGATGCCGATACTGATGGAGCACACATTCAAACGCTCTTATTGACTTTCTTCTATCGCTATATGAAACCATTGGTTGAAGCGGGTCATGTCTATATTGCCCTTCCACCACTTTATAAAATGAGTGAAGGAAAAGGCAAAAAAGAAAAAATTGAGTATGCTTGGACAGATGGTGAGTTAGCAGAACTTCGCAAGCAATTTGGTAAAAATGCTAATTTGCAACGTTATAAAGGACTTGGAGAAATGAATGCTGACCAACTTTGGGAGACAACAATGGACCCAGAAACTCGGACATTGATTCAAGTGACCATTGATGATGCAGCTCAAGCAGAGAAACGTGTTTCAGTACTGATGGGGGATAAAGTTGAACCTCGTCGTAAATGGATTGAAAATAATGTGAAATTTACAATGGAAGAAGAAACAGTATTCTAAGTTACTTTCTTTAATAATTAACCTCGATTTTTCGAGGTTTTTTACTTTAATTTATGATGTAAGTATCACTATTGCTCACTTTAGGTGTAACAACAAGCCTATTCGTAAGCCAGCAAAGCTAGCAAGAGAAACTTTGTTTCATTTTGTTAGCTATGATATAATGGAAGAAATTCTAAAAGAAGATAAAAAACGAAAAGAGAAAAAATGCAAAAATCAGCTTTAATTATTATTGATTTGCAAGCATTCATTAAAAAATTAGCGAAAGATGCTGTTCCTTATGGCTGGGATAAAATTATTGAAAATAATCGAGCTTTAATTTCTGCATTTGACCAAAAAAATCAGCCAGTTTATATTGTGACTGTTGAACCAAAAATACTTTGGCAATCAGCTAAAAAAGCTTTTTCTCGGATGATTTTGCAAGATGAATTGGATAAAAATCCAAGATTACATCAATTAGTAAAATATGGGCCGTCAGCATTTAAACAATCTGATTATGGCTTAGCTGACGAGTTGAAAAATAATTCTGTCAGTAGAATTTATGTTTCTGGTGTGTCTATGAGTAATGGAGTATTAAAAACAGCCAGAGATGGGGCGGACTTGGGATTTGAAGCGATGATAATTGAAGACGCCTGTGCTGACAGAAAGTTAAAAAACTTCCAGAAAACAAAAACTGACGAAATACCAAAATTTGGGAAATTAATTAAAACAAGAGAAATTATCGAGGAACTGAATAAAAATGTCTGAGAAATATGTTGTATTTGACTTTGAAACTACAGGATTTTCTGCACAAAAAAATGAAATTATTCAAATTGGAGCGGTAAAATATGATGAGAATAATCAAGAGCAAGCTAGATTTAATCAGTTAGTAAAAAATCAACGCTCTTATGTCTCAACTGAAATCACTCAATTGACTGGCATAAAACCAGCTGATTTGTTAAATCAACCAACGATTGAAGAAATTTTACCTGAATTTTTAGACTTCATCAAAGGTCATTTATTAGTGGCTCATAATGCTCCTTTTGATATTTCTTTTCTTTATCAGGCCATTATTGATTGTGCCATTACTGATGTTGAGGCTTTTCGTGTCTATGATACTTTGGCAGAAAGTAAAAAGTTATTAACTATGTCTTCTTATGCTCTAGAAAATTTTAAAGACCTACTAGAAATGAATGATTTACGTTCGCATGACGCGCTCAACGACTGCTTAATCACGGCAAAACTTTATCAATATTTACAGAAAATTGAAGAAGTTGAGCTGTCAGTAGAATCAGAAGTTACTGACGAACTCGGTCAGTTAGATTTATTTGGTGACAGCTCTGATGAAATTACTGACAGCCTTCGCAGAAAGTTAAATTTACCAATCACCAAAGCTTTAGTCTATTATCAGCAAAATCTTGAGCGAAAATGGGAACGATTTGAAGTTCTTGGAATTTCGATTGAACGAGAGTACTCCGTAGGTTCGAGTTTAAATATTCGTTTACATAATTCAGAGAAAGTGAAAATTCATTCTGATTTTCTAAAAGAAATGCAAAAAGCCAATTTCGTGACGATTATGGAGGAAGAAAAATGACAGCAATTTGGAAAGAAAAAAGTTTTAATCAACTTACATTAGATGAAATGTATCAACTTTTAAGCTTGCGTACTGCTGTCTTTGTTGTGGAGCAAAACTGCCCTTATCAAGAGCTTGATGGCAAAGACCAAGTAGCCAAACACCTCTGGTTAGAAAATGAAAATGGTCAACTGATGGCCCTTTGTCGCCTACTTCCCAAAGGGATTTCATTTGCAGAGGCTTCAATTGGTCGTGTCCTTGTCAATACTGAATTTCGTGGACAAAATTTGGGAAGAGGACTCATTGAAAAAGCCTTAGAAGTCCTTAAAGAAGATGGGGAAGAAGCAGTAACAATTGAAGCACAATATTATTTGCGTGATTTTTATGCTTCATTTGGTTTTGTTGAAAATTCTGAACCTTTTTACGAAGATGATATTAAACATGTCAATATGATTTTGAAATTCTAAGATGAAATAATTTACTGACAGCTTTGTCAGTAATTTTTTCACTTCAAATTAAGCTGTCAGTAGATTTTAAAGAGATAAACAATCTTATCAATTTTGACCAATAAATAATTTGTAAGTTTTTTTCGTTTTGATTTTGTGGTAGAATAGAAAAAGTGATTTTATATTGTAGAATGACAAAAGCAGAGAACTGTCAGTAAAAAATCAAAGATTTATTTATAAATTAGCAAATAATTAATTAAAAAAGTAAACAAATTTTCTAAAAAGAAAGTTAAAATATGTCAAACATTCAAACCTTACCATTAGAAGATATAATGGGTGACCGATTTGGTCGATATTCAAAATATATCATTCAGGAGCGGGCCCTTCCCGATATCCGTGATGGTTTAAAACCGGTACAGCGCCGTATTCTTTATTCAATGAATAAAGACGGAAACACATTTGATAAGTCTTATCGTAAATCAGCGAAATCAGTCGGAAATGTCATGGGTAATTTCCACCCACATGGAGATAGCTCAATCTATGAAGCGATGATTCGGATGAGTCAAGACTGGAAAATGGGCGAACCTTTAATCGAAATGCATGGTAATAATGGTTCAATGGATGGTGACCCACCAGCCGCTATGCGTTATACTGAAGCCCGTCTTTCAGAAATTTCAGGCTATCTTTTAGCAGATATTGAGAAAGATACAGTAAGTCAAGCTTGGAACTTTGATGATACTGAGAAAGAACCAACGGTTTTACCAGCAGCTTTCCCAAATCTTTTAGTCAATGGCTCAACCGGAATTTCAGCCGGTTATGCGACAGATATTCCACCTCACAATTTGGGGGAAGTCATTGATGCAACCATTCATATGATTGATCATCCTAAAGCTGATGTAGAAAAAATCATGGAATTCTTACCAGGACCAGATTTTCCTACTGGTGGGATTATTCAAGGAAAAGGCGAAATCAGAAAAGCTTACGAAAAAGGAAAAGGGCGCATCGTTGTTCGTTCAAAAGTCGATATTGAACCAATGAAAGGCGGTCGTGAGCAACTTATTGTTACTGAAATTCCTTTTGAGCTCAATAAAGCAAACTTAGTCAAGAAAATTGATGATGTTCGTGTCAATGCTAAAGTACCAGGAATTGCAGAAGTCAGAGATGAGTCAGACCGTGAAGGGCTTCGCATTGCAATTGAATTAAAGAAAGAAGCTGATAGCCAGCTTGTTTTGAATTACTTGTTTAAAAATACTGATTTACAAGTGAATTATAACTTCAACATGGTTGCAATTGATAATATGACTCCTGTTCAAACCGGTGTCTTACAAATGCTCCGTTCTTATGTCAAACATCGTGAAGACGTCATCGTTAAACGTTCGCAGTTTGATTTGAATAAAGCAGAAAAAAGACTTCATATTGTTGAAGGTCTGATTCGCATGGTTTCTATTTTAGATGAAGTGGTCGCAACGATTCGTGCTTCAGAAAATAAAGCAGATGCCAAAGAAAATATCAAAGTTTCATTTGGCTTTACCGAAGAGCAAGCCGAAGCAATTGTTACTTTACAACTTTATCGTTTGACCAACACCGATATTGTCACTCTACAAAATGAACAAGCTGAATTAGAGCAAAAAATTCTCGAACTTAAAGCGATTATTAACGATGAACGTACCTTGTTTAATTTAATGAAACGCGAACTTCGTGAAGTTAAGAAAAAATTTGCCAAACCACGCCGTAGCGAATTACAAGATGAAGTTCAAACCATTGAAATTGAAGCGAGCGAATTGATTGTGGCAGAGGATACTGTAGTTTCAGTAACTCGTTCAGGTTACATCAAACGTACTTCACCACGTTCATTTGCTTCCTCAGCACTTGAAGAAATTGGTAAACGTGATGATGACGAGCTCCTTTATTATGCCAATGCTAAAACAACTCAACATCTCTTACTTTTCACAAATCTTGGCAATGTCATTTATCGCCCAATCCATGAACTTTCTGATATCCGTTGGAAAGATATTGGTGAGCATCTATCTCAAAGTCTCTCTAATTTCTCAGCTGATGAGAAAGTAATTTTTGTTCAGATTGTGGACGAATTTGCTGGTGAAAATCTACTGGTTGTCACAAGAAATGGACAAATAAAACAAATTGAACGTGAAAGTTTCTCCCCTTGGCGGACCTATCGTTCAAAATCTACTCCATGTGCTAAACTTAAAGGAGAAGATGATGAAATTGTTCTAATCACTCCAGTTCAATTTGCAGACCTCATGCTTATTTCTGAAAATGGTTATGCCCTTCGCTTTAATCTTGATGACGTTCCAGTTTTGGGTGCTAGAGCTGCAGGAGTCAAGGCCATGAATCTCAAAAATGGCGATAAAATTAAGTCCGCCTTCTTTGTTAACTCAAATAGTTGGTACCTTTTGACTCAACGGGCATTTATCAAACGTGTCAAGACGGATGATATTCCGGCCACCTCACGTGCTAACCGTGGCCTTCAAGTACTACGAACCTTGAAGACAAATAATCATACCGTCTTTGCAGCCGGCTTAATCAATTCAACTGCTGATTTATCAGCATTGACCGAAGAATTAGATTTGTTCAGTCAAGCTAAAGCACCAGCGACAAAAGAAACTGATGAACAAGTATTAGAAGTTATCAGTGAGACTGGCAAGAAATACGATATCAATTTGTGCGATTTATCATTATCAGATCGAACAAGCAATGGACATCCAATTGCTGATGATCTTGAAAAAATTGCAAGCGTAAAAATAAAATAAAAAAAATCAGCTTTGGCTGATTTTTTTATTGTCTTCGACCAATAATATAACGAAAGAGTGCCGCATAAAGTAGCCAAAGAATAATACAAGCTCCAATAATCCAAACCCAAGCATCTTTTTGGTTAGTAAGTGGAAGTGGTACATTCATTCCAAAAAACCCGGTGATGACTGCTAATCCTGCCAAAAGTACAGAAACAATTGTCAAAGTTGTCATATTATCATTCAAATTATTATTGAGGACATTATTATAAGTTCCTGCTAATTGTTCAAGAATTTGAGCATTAAGTTGTGTCATACTGGCAAGCTGCTGTGCTTCGATAATTGCATCTTCAAGCTGCTCTTTTTCAGTTTCATTGAACTGTCTGTAAATACTTTTAGTTTTAAGTTGTTCAAGTAGTAAAGTATTTTGGTTGGCACTAGATACAATATACAGCATTCCCGTTTCAATATCAGAAAGGGCCAACAAATTTTTCTTTGTTGTTTTTTCACGCAACTTTTGATTAATTTCTTCTTTTGATTTATCAATTTGTTCTAAGTAAGGAAAGAAAGCCTCTGAAATCAAAAATAAACTGATGAAAAGAAGATGATAAACCGTTTCTGGTTCATTTTGAAAACAATATTTTTTAATTTGATTAATTAAATATTCATTTTCTGGATGATAAAGAGTAATTAATCGATTTTTTTGTGCTACAAAAGTAATGGGAACCGTCTTATAATGAACTTCTGAATTGAGTAAATCCAGACTATTGAAAATCAGTACAAAGTCTTGACTATCAGGGATGAACTCCGTGTGAGGACGTTCATTTTTATCTTCGGCATATTGAAGCGTTTCTAAGTCAATACCATAAGTAGCAAGTTCAGAAGTATTTCTAAGGTCTTCGACATTAAAAGAAAGCCAAGTGAGTTGAGGGTTTATTTTTATTTCTTGCATGATAAGATATCCTATGTTCTAATAGAGCCATTTTAGCAAAATTGTAATTTTTGAGCAAATAAATAGGCGAAAACTATTAATAACTAACTTGAGAAATTGCTATTTTAAAGAATACGTTTTTATTTCTTGACAATCTTTAAATTTAAATGCTATACTTTAGCTACAATTGAATAAATCTTCAGGGCAGGGTGTAATTCCCTACCGGCGGTATAGCCCGCGAGCTGCTTGCAGCATGATTCGGTGAAACTCCGAGGCCGACAGTATAGTCTGGATGAAAGAAGATAATAAAACCATAATACTCTAGTCAGTATTATGTCTATTTAGCCTAAAACTCTGGAGTGAATTTATATAATTCACTCCATTTTTGGTTTTTTGAGCTGCATTTTTGCTCGAAAAAAATAGAAAATTTATCAAAAGACCCTGAAATTTTATTTTAGGGTCTTATTTTTTATTAGAAAGGATGAATAGATGAAAAAAGACGAATACTACATGGATTTAGCAATTGTACTTGCAAAAAAAGGAGGTGGTAATGTCAACCCTAACCCTCAAGTAGGAGCCCTTATTGTCAAAGAAGGGAGAATTATTGGTCAAGGTTATCATGAAAAATATGGGGAAGCTCATGCGGAAATCAATGCTTTTAAGGATTGTAACGAATCTCCCGAAGGATCCACGCTTTATGTGACCTTAGAGCCTTGTGCGCATCAGGGAAAACAACCCCCTTGTTTTGAAGCGATTATAAAAAATAGAATTAAGCGTGTTGTTATCGGGCATTTAGACCCCAATCCCTTGGTTTCAGGAAAAGGAATTAAAGCAATGAAAGAAGCTGGAATTGAAGTTTCTATCAATGTCTTAGAAAAAGAATGTGAAGAATTAAATAAAATTTTCTTTTATTATGTTAGTCAAGGGCTTCCTTATGTCATGATGAAGTATGCAATGACTTTAGACGGAAAAATTGCGACATCAGCAGGTCAATCAAAATGGATTACAGGTGAAATTGCAAGACAGAAAGTACATCAAGACCGTTCACGTTTTATGGCAATTATGATTGGTGTTGAAACGCTTATTTTAGATGATCCACAACTCTCTGTCAGGTTGGAAAATGGAAAAAATCCGATAAGAATCATTTGTGATACTCATTTAAGAAGTCCTTTAGCTTCCAAGATTGTTTCCACAGCTACTGAAATTTCAACGATTATTGCTACAGCTGAGTCTGACCCCGAAAAACAAGCTCCCTTTCTTAAAGTGGGTTGTGAAATTATCTTAGTTTCTTGCCTAGAAGGAAGATTGAATTTGAAAGAATTGACCAAAAAGTTAGGAGAAAAGGGGATTGACAGTATCATCTTGGAAGGTGGAGGGACATTAAATGCTTCGGCATTAAAAGCAGGGATAGTCCAAAAAGTTCAAACTTACATGGCCCCTAAAATATTTGGTGGAAAAGAAGCACCAAGTCCAGTTGAAGGACATGGAATCGAGCAACCCAATCAAGCCTATCTCCTAGATAGGCCTCAAATAACCTATCTAGGAGAAGATATTTTATTAGAAAGTGAGCTTCTTTAATGTTTACAGGAATAATTGAAGAAATAGGGGAAGTGAGTCGCCTGCAAAAAAGAGAAAAATCCTTCAAAATTAGTATCCGTGCTTCCTTGATTTTAGAGGATATGAAACTTGGAGATTCTATTTCAACAAATGGTTTATGCCTGACCGTTTCTGAATTTAATCAAAAAGAATTTACGGCTGATATTATGCCTGAAAGTCTAAATCGTTCAAATCTTGGCACCTTAAATGTGGGTGCCAAAGTTAACTTAGAACGAGCGATGTCATTAAATGGCCGATTTGGTGGGCATATTGTGTCAGGGCATATTGATGGAGTTGGCCAGATTTTAGAAGTAAAAAAAGAAGAAAATGCCATCTGGTTTGAAATCAAAACGAGCTTAAATTTAATGAGATATATCGTCGAAAAAGGCTCAATTACGATTGATGGGATTAGTCTTACAGTTGCTCAGGTTAAGTCGAAATCTTTTAGTGTTTCCATTATTCCACATACGCTCAAAGAGACGATAATTGCAGATAAAAAAGTGGGTGATACTGTTAATTTAGAAAATGATATTTTGGGGAAATATATAGAAAAATTATGGGGCGATAGTAGTTCTTTGATGAAAGAATCTTCAGTAACTAAAGAAAAACTATTTAACAACGGATTTTTATAGGAGATAAAATGTTCCAATATAATAAAGTAGAAGAAGCACTTGCTGCACTTAAAGCAGGGGAAATGATTATTGTTAGTGACGATGAAAATAGAGAAAATGAGGGCGACCTTATCTGTGCGGCCGAATTTATCAGTCCAGAAATAATTAATTTTATGGCAAGTGAGGCCAAAGGATTGATTTGCGCACCACTCAGTGAAACTTATGCTAAGAATTTACAATTAGAAGCAATGGTAGAGAAAAATACAGATAATCATGGAACAGCTTTTACAGTTTCGGTTGATCATATTGAAACTAGCACAGGAATTTCGGCTTTTGAACGGGCCTTAACCATAAAAAAACTTGTTGATGCCGAGAGTTTACCAAGTGATTTTCGTAGACCAGGTCATGTATTTCCACTTATTGCTAAGAAAAATGGTCTTTTAGAGCGAAATGGTCATACTGAGGCTACGGTTGACTTGTTGCGTCTGGCTGATTTAAAAGAAGTAGGTGTCTGTGTTGAAATAATGGACGAAGATGGAACAATGATGCGTAAGGAAAAACTGAAGGAAAAAGCACAAGAGTGGGGCTTGAAATATATCACAATTAAAGCTATTCAAGAGTATCTTAAGCAAAATGAACTGCAAGTAGAACAGGTGACTAGAGCTAAGCTACCAACGAAATATGGTATGTTTGATATTTTCGGATTTGTCAATAAAATAAATGGTGAGCACCATGTTGCTTTAGTTAAAGGAGATATTGGTGACGGTCAAGCTATTCTTTGCCGCGTTCACTCAGAATGCTTAACTGGTGATGCTTTTGGTTCCTTGAAATGTGACTGCGGTGAACAATTAGAAGAGGCATTAAAAAAAATAAATGATGAGGGGCGTGGCGTGCTTTTATATCTTCGACAAGAAGGACGTGGAATTGGTTTGATTAATAAACTTCGTGCCTACTCACTTCAAGATGAAGGACTTGATACGGTTGAAGCTAATTTAGCTTTGGGGTTTGAAGAAGATGAGCGAGAATATTCTATTGGAGCACAAATTTTAAAAATAATTGGGGTGAAATCATTGAAATTAATGACTAATAATCCGCAAAAGATTAATGATTTTCAAAAATATGGTCTAGTAGTTGAAGAAAGAGTAGCTCTCCAAATCAAAGATAACCCCTTTGACCGTGATTATTTAAAAGTAAAACAAAATAAAATGGGACATTTGTTTGACTAAAGTAAAATAGAAAGTATGGATAGAAATATGACAATTATAGAAGGAAATTTAAGAACAGAGAATGCAAAATATGGGATTGTAGTTGCTCGATTTAATGAATTTATCAATGCAAAACTTTTGTCAGGAGCATTAGATGCACTCAAAAGACATGGAGTCCAGGAAGAAGAAATTGATATAGCATGGGTTCCAGGTGCATTTGAAATTCCCATTATTGCCCAAAAAATGGCGACTTCCAATAAATATGAAGCAATTATATGTTTAGGAACTGTCATCAGAGGCTCAACTTCTCATTATGATTTTGTTTGTAATGAAGTTTCTAAGGGGATTGCTCATGTTTCCTTAAACTCTAATATTCCGGTCATGTTTGGTGTACTAACAACTGAAAATATAGAACAAGCCATTGAGCGTGCAGGCACAAAAGCTGGAAATAAAGGTTTTGAAGTAGCGGTTGGAGCAATTGAAATGGTTGATTTAATGAGAAAGATTGGCTAATTTATCTATAAGTGCATTTATTTAAATGCGCTTTTTATTTTGAAATAGGATAAAAACTGTTCTAGCGAGCTATCAGATTGCGAAATATGCTATAATTAAAGCATGAAAAAACTACTGTCACTTGTTATTATCGTTGTCGGAATTGTTGCTGACCAAATTTTTAAAAATTGGATTGTTGCTAATATTCAGCTTGGAGATACAGAAAAAATTTGGCCTAATGTTCTTAGTTTAACTTATATCAAAAATGATGGAGCAGCTTGGTCTTCATTTTCAGGTCAACAATGGTTTTTCCTTGTCTTAACACCGATCGTCTTAGTTGTAGCCCTTTGGTTTTTATGGAAAAAAATGGCACAAAACTGGTATTTTATTGGATTAACTTTAATTATTGCGGGTGCTTTGGGAAATTTTATTGACCGAATTCATCAAGGATTTGTTGTTGATATGTTCCAAACTGAATTTATTAATTTTCCAATTTTTAATATTGCGGATATCTTATTATCTGTTGGTTTTGTTCTTCTTTTCATTGCAATTTTGACAGACAAAGAAACAAAATAAATTGATTAAAAAATCACTGACAGAAAGTTTTATTTAACATTTATAAAAAGGAAAACAAACTTGCCTATCATAAAAATTAACGAAGAAAACAAAGGCTTACGTCTTGACAAGGCGCTTGCCAATCAAACAGAATACTCACGGAGCTTACTGACAGAACTTATCAAAAATGATAAAGTATTTGTTAACAGTGAAGCAAAAAAAGCAAAGTATAAAGTAAAAGTAGGGGACAGGATTGAATTTGAAATTCCAGAAGTGGAAGTTCTTGATATTGTTGCTGAAGATTTGCCACTAGAAATCATTTATGAAGATTCAGATGTTGCAGTAGTAAATAAACCTCAAGGAATGGTAGTTCATCCTGCAGCCGGTCATGCTTCAGGGACATTGGTTAATGCAATCATGTATCATATCAAAGATCTTTCAAGCATTAATGGTGTAATTCGTCCAGGAATTGTGCATCGTATTGATAAGGATACGAGTGGTCTTTTGATGATTGCCAAAAATGATAAAGCACACGAAAGTTTGGCAGCACAATTAAAAGATAAGACTAGCAAACGTCGTTATTTAGCGATTGTCCACGGTGAAATTGCTAATGATAAAGGGACAATTGAAGCGCCAATTGGTCGTAATCTTAAAGATCGCAAAAAACAAGCCGTAGTTTCTGGCGGAAAACCAGCCGTGACTCATTTTGAGGTTTTAGAACGATTTTATGGCTATACTTTGATTGCATTGCGCTTGGAAACTGGGCGTACACATCAGATTCGTGTACATATGAATTACATTGGTCATCCTGTGGCTGGTGATCCACTCTATGGGCCAAATAAAACATTGACACCTAATAAAGGGCAATTTTTGCATGCTGAAACATTAGGTTTTGACCATCCAACAACTGGTGAGTTTATGGAATTCCAAGTTGATGCTCCTGAGATATTCAATGAACAATTAGAAAAGCTTAGAGAACAAGTTTAAACTTGTTTTTTTTTGTATTTAAAAAAGAACTATATTTACTGACAGACTTTCTGTATTTGTCAGCAAATCAGACATCAATAAAAGATAGATGATGTATAATAGAGTTACTGATAGTTAGTAGGTTTTTATTAGTAAAAGGAGACTATTATGAACTTTTTTAATCAGATTTTTCATAATCAAATTTTAATGACAGCCATTGTGAGTTGGGCTCTGGCTCAGTTAATTAAAATAATTATCGAACTTATTCGGACACATCGTATTAATTGGCAATTAATTTTTGCAACAGGTGGAATGCCCAGCTCTCATAGTTCATTGGTTGTTGCTTTGGCAACGGCTACTGGATTGAGACAAGGATTTGATTCATCGCTTTTTGCTATTGCTACTGTTTTAGCCTTCGTTGTTTTATATGATGCCCAAGGTATTAGAAGACAGGCAGGAAATCAAGCCAGAATTATTAATCGAATGTTACAAAATGTCGAAAATGCCGGAATCAAAGTAGATAAAAATTTAAAAGAATTATTGGGGCATACACCAATTCAAGTGATGGGTGGAACAATTTTAGGAATAATTGTTGCTTTAGTAATGAATTAAGAAAAAATTCTGTTGCAATCAGAGTCGTAAGCGTTAACTATAGTGTAGTTTATAAATGCGAAGTAAAAAATGAGAAATTATCATCTAAAAATTAAGGTTATTGTAAGAAACAAAAGCCAAGCTATGGTAAAATGGTAATATGAATAATATAGTATTTATTAAGTATAAAAAAGGATTCTGTCTTGCCTTAATGATAGGACTCTTTCTTTTAATTAACGGGATTGCTATTTCTTTGACGCAAGTGTGGAACGCAGATCACATCATTGCGCTTTTGTTAGGAAATATTCTTTTAATAGCAGCCTATTTTTATTTTGTTGGAATTTATAAATTATCGAAAAAACTTTTTGACTTGAAGGATAAAAATAAAACTACTGACAAGTCTGTCAGTAAAATTGAGTTACTGACAGACTTGTCAGTAACAAAATATTATCGAATAAGCTTTTGGGTAGTAGCTTTGTTAACTTTTATCTTGCCGTTTCTTTTTATGATTCATGTGCCTGATAGTAAGCATGCTTGGGACTATTTCGTTATATTTAATTCTACAACAGAACTCCATGGTCAATCTTTTGGACTATTACCTGAAACTGCTTCGCGTTTAGGATATTTTCTTCGTTATCCAAATAATCAATTTTTAGGGATTTTATTTAATCAAGTTTTCTCTCCATTTGCAGGAAGTGTTGAACTAAAAATGTGGGTTGTGACAGCAGTGTCTGCACTGTTGACAAGTCTCGGAGTTTTAGCTGGAACCTTAAGTGTTAAGGCTTTGAGCGGGAAAAGACATGCGCTCTTATACAATGTTTGTGCTCTCGGGTTCTTACCTTTTTACGTTTATGGTGCACAACTCTATAGTGATACGATTACACTTCCTTTTGTATCCTTTAGTTTGTTGTTCTTTATATATGCCATTAGATCACAAAAAATAACTCAACAAGTTCTATGGTATTTTTTGGCAACAGTATTGGCAGTTATAGGTTATGAATTTAAGCCAACGGTGTTAATTGTGCTTATTGCTGTTTTGATTTTCCTTGGACTTAATAAAAAATGGAAACAACTTTTGCTTTTACTTCCAATGTTTGCTATTTTATTTGTTGGGGGACATTTCATGGTTAAAGCAACTATTGCGACCGAGCCAGCTTTTTCTCAAGAGGCTAATGAACGTCGTAATCTTCCGATGATGCACTGGATTGCTATGTCTTGGTCGCCAACTAATAAAACGGGTGGATTCAATAAGAAAGTGAGGCTCTATTCTGAATCTTTCCCAACTTATGAAGCGAAAAAAGAGGCTGATAAACAACTCTTCATAGACAATCTTAAGAAGATGGGACCTGTCGGAGTTGTGCGACAAATTGGACGTAAGCTGGCCTATACTTGGTTATATGGTGATTTGAACAGTTCGTTTTATACTTATCATCATGAAAATAAATTTATTAATCGTTACTTTGATTATTTATCAGGAACCTCATTTTCTTTGGATGGCCCTGGTAATATAACAGGTTGGTTTATGCTAAAGGCTGTTCAAACCCTTTATTGGATTGGCTTAGTTGTTTTACTGTGGCGTCAAATCTGGCGAATTTTAATCAGCAAGAGAAATTGGTCAAATCCCTGGTTTATTCCAGCTTTGGCCTTTGTTGGATTGAGTTTTTTCCTTATTCTATGGGAAACAAATTCACGTTACCTTTATCAATTTGCCCCTGTTATGATTGCTTTAGCAAGTTTAGGTTTAATAGATAAGCAGTTTAAAAAGAAAAAAATTAAGGAGTGAATATGACTAAGATTCTTTATATGGTCGTGCCATGTTACAATGAAGAACTGGTACTTGATGAAACTTCCGAACGTCTCAAGGCTAAATATGAACAATTGATTTCAAATAATATTATTAGTCCAAAAAGTAGAGTTGTCTATGTTAATGATGGCTCAAAAGATAAGACTTGGGAAAAAATTCAAGAAAAACATAATGAAAATCCGATGTTTAGTGGGATTAATCTCTCGAGAAATCGAGGACATCAAAATGCTTTGCTCGCTGGTTTAATGACCGTGAGAAATTTAGCAGATTGCGTTATTTCAATGGATGCAGATTTGCAAGATGATATTAATGCAATTGATGAAATGCTTGAAAAATTTGAAAATGAGAACTGTGATATCGTTTATGGTGTACGGGATAATCGGGACACTGATACAGTTTTCAAAAGAAGAACTGCTGGAGCTTTTTATAAATTAATGCAAGGTTTGGGGAGCCAAAGTGTTCCTAATCATGCTGATTTTCGTTTAATGAGTCGCCGTGCCCTTGACGGTTTAGCTCAATTTCCTGAACAAAATCTCTTCTTAAGAGGAATGGTTCCTTTGGTTGGCTATAAATCTGATATCGTTTATTATAAACGTGGAGAACGTTTTGCCGGTGAAAGTAAGTATCCTTTGAAAAAAATGATTAGTTTTGCGCTGGATGGAATTACTTCAACATCAGCTGCACCGATGCGTTTGATTTTTTGGATTGGTTTAATTTGGTTTTTGCTAGCTATTGTAGGAGCAATTTATATTATTGCTCGCCATTTTATTAATGGTTCTGACGTTGCAGGTTGGGCTTCGACAATGCTGGCTATTGTTGGATTTGGTGGGGCTAATCTATTAGCTCTAGGTGTAATTGGTGAATATATCGGAAAAATCTTCTTGGAAGTTAAACAACGTCCTCGTTATTTGATTGAAGACTTCATTAACGAAGATTAAAAATGATAAATTATCATTAATTATTCAGAAAAACCGTATGGTTTTTTTGTTTTAAGCTTGTTATAATGAGCAAGTAAATAAAAATTTTTGATTACATTTGCAATTAAAGAAAGGCGAGGTGCCAAATGAGCTACCATGTTTTGATTGTTGAAGACGAACCGAGTCTATCTGATTATGTCAAAAAAGAGTTGATTTTTGAAGATTATCAAGTTTCAACCGCTTTTGATGGCCTTTCTGCTTTGGAAATATTTGAAACTGCTAAGCCTGCTATTGATGTTGTTTTGCTTGATTGGATGATTCCAAAATTAGATGGCTTGACAGTGTTACGTCGAATGAAAAAAATTCAGCCTGATACACCAATTATCTTCTTGACAGCGCGTGATTATATTGGGGATAAAGTCGCCGGTCTTGATGCGGGAGCAGATGATTATATTACTAAACCTTTTGAAATTGAGGAGCTATTGGCTCGGCTGAGGTTGATTTTTAGGAAATGGTCAAATTCTTCTTCCAAGGTTTATGAACTTGATTACTTAAAAGTTGATTTAAGTGCTCATACAACAGAAGTGGCTGGTAAAACAGTCAATTTGACCCAAAGAGAATTTTCTTTGTTAAGCTATTTTTTAGAACATCGTGGTATAGTGGTAAGTCGAGCAGATATTTTGGATGATGTATGGGGCATGGATTTTGACGGTCAGGAAAATACCGTGGATGCTTATGTTCGCTACCTTCGTGCTAAAATTGATTTGCCAAATCATAAATCTCTCATTGAAACCGTTCGTGGTATAGGTTATCGTTTAAATAACGAAAACTGAGAGAGGAAAAGAGGTAGCCATGAATAAAGTGAAAAATAAAGAAGAATTATTAGATGTTAGTTTTAACACAATGCTTCTGGGTAAAAGTATTTTTGCTTTTGTTGAATTTATATCAGGTTTACTTTTAATCTTTGTTCCACTTGATTTAATTAAAGCAACTATTCACCATCTTGCACTGGCTATTTCTCTAAGCTCGTTCTCTACGATGATTACAAATGCAGGAGAAAGGCTGACCAATGATGCTACTTTATTTGCTATTGTATATTTACTTTTACATGGTGCACTAAAGTTGGTGACGTTGGCTCTGCTCTGGAAAAAGATTCTATGGTCATACCCCTTATCAATATTACTTTTAGTTGGTTTTATTCTTTATCAAATCTTTGAATTTTTTAATCATGGGTCAATTTCAATGCTCGTTTTATGTGCGGTTGACGTATTGATGATTATTTTAACCTTATTAGAATACCGTAAGTTAAAAGCACATATTTCAAAAGAGGGCTCATACTCTTCCTTAAAAAATAGTAAAGTAAATTAGCGAATGAAAGAAATAGAATCAAAAACAAGTGCCAAAATTATTACCGATACTTTTGTCCGTATTTTCTTAATTTTTAGTCTGTTGATTACAATCATTGTTTCCGGAATTGTTGCATTTACAAGTTTACAAATCCGTAAGAGTGAGGGAGCGGCACTTTTAAATTCCGTTCAAACGGCAGCAACTAATGGGCAAGTGAATTGGGATGAATTTAAACTTGATAGTGAAAAAGACGAAAAAGCTACATTTGTTCGACTGACAAGTCCTTCAGGTCAAAGAGAAGAGAGTCAAGGAACAACAAATTTTTTAAAATCACGAAAATCTTGGGGAAATTTTAGTCTATTAAGAGATGATATCTTTTTATATAGTTCAAAAACTTCTAAAAATGGAACCAAAGCCGAATTATGGTTGAATATAAATGTTGTAGTTAAATCGATGATTAGAGCTATATTAGTTATTATTGCTGTCATGATTTTCCTCTTTTTCCTTGCTTTGATTTTAATTCAAAAAGCAGCCAGAACGATTAGTCAGCCTTTGACAGATATTGTGGTGGCAACTGATGGAAAGGATGTTAAACAAGTTCCTGTCAGTAAAAATCCTCTTGAAGTTCATCAGTTAAGTCAAAGTTTCAATCGTTTGCTCAATCGACTGAATCAAAAAATTGAAAATGAGCAACAATTTGTCTCGGATGCTTCACATGAGCTAAGAACGCCAGTTGCTGCAATTCGCGGACATGTGAATTTACTCAAAAGACGTTGGCATGAACATCCGGAAATTGTTGATGAGTCACTTTCTTATATTGATGAAGAATCAATGAGAATGAAAGTTTTAATCGAAAATTTACTGACCATTTCTAGAGGAAATAATTTAGAAATAAAAAAAGAAAGAATTAACTTAAGTAAATTTACTGACAAAGTGGTCAGTGAAATTCAACTCGCGCTAAGACAAAAAATAAACTTTGATATCCAAACAGATTTATTTGTCAGCATGGATAAAATGGCGCTATACAAAATTATTATTATCTTTCTTGAAAATGCTGGAAAATATTCACCTTCCAACTCAGAAATTACAATAAATATTACTTTGGAAAATCATCAAGTTGATTTTCAGGTTGCTGACGAAGGTATTGGCGTTCCAGAAGAAGAAAAAGATAATATTTTTGAACGATTTTATCGAATTGATAAATCTCGTTCAAGTGAAATTCCTGGAACAGGACTTGGTTTGGCAATTGCGAAGGAATATGCACAATTGAATGATGCCAAAGTCTTTGTTTCAAATAATTCTCCGAAAGGGTCAACTTTTCATCTCCTAATGGAGTCTATAGAAAACTAATTAATTATGAATAAAAAAATCTATTATATTTCGGGTGTTATTACCACCCTTGCCTTTTTAATTTTAGCGCTCTTTGTTAAAATTGATTTTACTCATGGTCCATTTCCTTTTGATCGACCAATTCAAACTTGGGCTTTTCATTTACAAAGCTCTTCAGGACTCACTTACTTTTTCTCTCATATGACAAATATTTTTGGAGATAAAGGTGGAATAATTGTCGCAGCTCTACTTGCTTTGGTTTTATATCTTCTCTTTAAACAGAAAGAAGCGACAATCTGGTTTGCGACAACAGTTGTTTTAAGCCTTGCTTTAAATACTGTTATTAAAGTAATTATTGGTCGAGAACGTCCTGATATTCATCGGTTAGCGGCTTTTGCCAATGAAGCTGGGAAAAGTTTTCCAAGCGGACATTCCATTTTTGCAACAATTATTTTTGGAAGTATTTTCTTTATCTGTCTAGGAAAACTTAAAAATCGTTCTTCTAAAATTTTATTAGGCATTTTATGTATTATATTAATTGCATTAGTAATGTTTTCAAGAATTTTTGTAGGGGTACATTATCCAAGTGATACAATCGGCGGATTTCTCGAAGGAATTAGTATTCTATTACTTACTTACCCCACATATATTAAGTATCAAGAAAAATCTAAAAAAACCAATTGATATCAATTGGTTTTTATTAATGTTGAAAATAAATTATACCAATTATCGTCTTTTTGAGTTTTATTAGAAGTTTTATACTTGACAACGACAAATAAGTGTAATATAATGCTATTTATAAATAAATATTAGAAAAATAATTAACTATACCAATTTTAAAGGTGAGTTAAATGGAGCTTTATTATGTGTGGGATTGTTGGTGTTGTAGGTAGTAAAAATGCAACTGATATTTTGATGCAAGGACTAGAAAAACTTGAATATCGTGGTTATGATTCAGCAGGTATTTTTGTAAATGGTCAAGAAACAGCAGCAAAATTAGTTAAATCTGTCGGACGTATTGCAGACTTAAGAGGAAAGTTAGGGATTGATGTTTCAGGAACAGCCGGCATTGGTCACACACGTTGGGCTACTCATGGTAAACCAACGGAAGAAAATGCTCATCCACATACTTCGACATCAGGTCGCTTTATTTTAGTACATAATGGTGTGATTGAAAATTTTGTTGAACTTAAAAACGAATTTTTGATGAATGATACTTTTAAAGGACAAACCGATACTGAAATTGCGGTTCATTTAATTGCTAAATTTGCTGAAGAAGAAGGACTATCAACACTTGAAGCATTCAAAAAAGCTCTAAGCTTAATTAAAGGTTCTTATGCCTTTGCTCTTATGGATAGCGAAGATGCAGAAGTGATTTATGTTGCCAAAAATAAATCACCATTATTAATCGGCCTTGGCGAAGGCTACAACATGGTCTGCTCAGATGCTATGGCGATGATTCGTGAAACGTCTGAATTTATGGAAATTCACGATAAAGAGCTTGTTGTGTTAACAAAAGATAATGTTACAGTTATGGATTACGAAGGTAATGTACTTTCACGTGAGTCATACACAGCTGAACTTGATTTATCTGACATTGGAAAAGGAACTTATCCTTTCTACATGCTCAAAGAAATTGATGAGCAACCCGCAGTTATGCGTAAACTCATTGCGACTTATGCAAATGAAGATGGAACAATGAAAGTTGATCAAGACATTATCAAAGGAATTCAAGAGGCTGATCGTATTTATATTATTGCCGCCGGAACGTCTTATCATGCAGGTTTTGGGGCAAAAATGATGCTTGAGTCTTTGACAAATACACCGGTTGAACTTGGTCTTGCTTCAGAATGGGGCTATGATATGCCTTTGCTGAGCCAAAAACCATTCTTTATTTTCCTTTCACAGTCTGGTGAAACGGCTGACAGCCGTCAGGTTTTAGTAAAAGTAAATGAATTAGGACTTCCAAGCTTAACAGTTACAAATGTTCCCGGTTCTACTTTGTCACGCGAAGCAACTTATACAATGTTAATCGGTGCTGGACCAGAAATTGCAGTTGCTTCAACCAAAGCATATACAGGACAAATTGCAACTTTGGCTTTTCTTGCAAAGGCAGTTGGTGAGGCTGAAGGGGAAGTTAAAGCAAAAGAATTTGATTTAGGTAAAGAATTGTCTTTAGTTGCTCAATCAATTGAAGCCACTTTATCTGAAAAGGATGAAATTGCAGCAATTGTAGCTGACTTATTGCCAACTACTCGCAATGCCTTCTATATTGGTCGAAAACAAGATTATTATGTAGCAATGGAAGCTTCTCTCAAATTAAAAGAAATTTCTTATATTCAATGTGAAGGATTTGCTGCTGGAGAATTAAAACATGGAACGATTTCATTGATTGAAAAAGGAACTCCAGTACTTGCTTTAATTTCTAATAATGAAGAAGTAGCAGCTCATACTCGTGGAAATGTAATGGAAACAGTGGCTCGTGGAGCCTCAGCTATCACAATTGTTGAAGAAGGAGTGGCTCGTGAAGATGATACAATTGTTGTCAACCAAGTTCATCCTTATTTGTCAGCAATTTCAATGGTTATTCCAACACAGTTAATTGCTTATTATGCGTCAATGCAACGTGGACTTGATGTTGATAAACCACGTAATTTAGCTAAAGCAGTAACAGTTGAATAAAAGTTACTGACAGAAATTTCTGTCAGTAAAATGATAACTAAAAATAAAAAGTTCTGAGATTCATCAGAACTTTTTTGGTTAATTAATCTTTTGTCAGTTACAAAGACCAGATTTTTCCGTATATAATAGTATGTATGAACTAAGAGAAAATCCGTATCCGATGCAACCTAGGGAACGCTTAGAATTTTTAGGAGAAGAGTGCTTGTCTGATGTTGAGCTGTTAGCGATATTATTGCGAACAGGGACAAAAAAATACTCATCATTAAATTTGGCCTTGGAAATTCTTCAACATTTTGAAACTTTGGATAATTTGCGCAAAGCTTCGATTAATGAACTCAGAGAAATTTCAGGCATTGGACTGGCGAAATCCATTGAAATTCGAGCAATGATTGAATTTGGAAAAAGGATACAGACCACTAATAGAAAACGTTACGGTCAAGTTTTGAGTTCCAAAGAATATGGCTTGAGTCTTGCTTTTGAAATGCAAAATTTTGAGCAAGAGCATCTTGTGGCGACTTATTTAGATGGCCAAAATAAAATTATTGAAAAAAAGACAATTTTTATAGGGGCGGTTAATCATGCAACTGCAAGCCCTAGAGAAATTCTTTATCATGCAATAAAAAATCTCTCAGTAGGACTGTTAGTTGCACATAATCATCCCTCAGGAAATTTAAAACCAAGTCAAGCTGATAAAATATTTACTACCAAAATAAAAAAATCTTGCGAGGATGTGGGGATCAATTTTATTGACCATATTATTGTAGGGGCTGGTAATTATTTTAGTTTTCGGGAAGAAGAGATCAGAAAATGAAGGATTATATAACAAACAATCACTTCTCAACTATAAAGAAAAGAAAAAGAACAGTCAATAAAAACTGTTCTTTTATTTTGTACTAATTTAGTTTTCTTGAGCTCCCATGAAAAATAGTAGTGTTTGCAGCTCCTTAGTTAAGTCAATTGATTGAACAACCACATCTGAAGGGACTTTCAAACGAATTGGGGCAAAGTTTAGGAAACCTTTGATACCAGCTTTGACTAGAGTGTCAACAACTTCTTGGGCATTTTCTTTGCGAACAGAGAGAATTGCTGTTTTGATATCCGATTTTTTAACATTTTTTTCTAAATCAGAAATATTATAAATTGGAATTCCATCATCCGTTTGTGTTCCAACTAAGGGATTGCCAGAAATATCATAGGCTTGCGTGATTCTCATTTTGTTTCTATCTTGGAATTGATAATGAAGTAATGCACGACCGAGATTTCCGACACCAATCAGAGCGATATGCGTTTCTTGGTCTTGGCCAAGAAGTTCTCCAAAGAAATCACGGAGCACTTTCGTTTCATAGCCGTATCCACGTCGGCCTAATTCGCCAAATAAAGAGAAATCTCGGCGAATTGTGGCAGCATCTACTCCAATTTTTTCTGAAATAAGTTGTGAGTTTGTGCGTGTCACATTTTCTTCGACAAGACTTTTGAACAGTCGATAGTACTGTGGCAGTCGTTTAGCAGTTGCTTTAGGCAAGCTTTTGCTTGGTTTATGATCAGTCATTGTTATACCTCAAAAATTTAATTCGATTTTATTAAAACTAATTAATATTTAGTTTCTTTGTGATAATTTTATCAAAAATTTGTGAAATTATCAAACAAAAGGAATGGAATATTCACGCAAAATGAGAAATTGATTATAATTCTAAAAAAATATTTATTTTACCCTTTGAATTAAGGCGCTTTCATGTTAGAATAGAAATATGAAAAAATAGATAGGGAGAAAATATGATTAAAATTTATCTTAGTGGTTCATGTTCATCTTGTAGAAAAGCTAAAAAATGGTTACGTAAACATCACATTGAATTTGAAGAAATTAATTTATCAAAAGATGTTATGGAAAAAGATGATTTAATCAAAATTTTATCCTTGACTGAAAACGGATTTGAGGATATAATTGCGACCCGAGGGAAAACATATGCATCTTTAAATTATAATTTCGATGAATTAGGACTAGAAAAAGCATTTAAATTAATTCAGGAAAATCCACGTCTTCTAAAACGACCATTAATTTTTGACGAGGACTGTCTATTGATTGGTTTTAACGAGGATGGAATCAGAGCGTTTATTCCACCAGAAGTTAGGAGAATTGAATTGCGTGAAAGATTAATTTTAGTCTAATATTAATTTTATTTTAGCTTATCAGATTTGGTAAGCTTTTTAATTTCAAAAATTTGGAAGAACTACAAAAAGCTTGCCTTAAATGCTATAATAGAAGGACTGCTTTTCTATCATATGAAAAGGAAAAACGAAGTATTAAAAATATGCTTTGAGATTTAACGAAGAGGATAAATATCATGATTTTACTGCAAGGGAATGGAATTGCACGCACTTTTGGTGGCGATGTTTTATTTGAAAATATCAATTTTAGTTTACAAGACCATTCAAGAATTGCCCTAGTTGGCCGAAATGGAGCTGGTAAGTCAACCTTGCTTAAAATTATTGCTGGAGTTGAAGAAGCGAGTCGCGGAACTGTATCCAAGACCAAAGATTTGACAATGAATTATTTAGCGCAAGATACTGGGCTGAATTCCTCAAGGACAATATTTGCCGAAATGCTCTCTGTTTTTGATTCGCTTCGCCAAATGGAAAAACAATTGCGCCAGATGGAATTGCAAATGGGAGAACTTGCTGGGGATGAATTGACAGCTTTGATGAAACGTTACGATGCTTTATCAGAAGAATTTCGGATGAAAAATGGATTTACTTATGAATCGGAAATCAAGTCTGTCTTAAATGGTTTTCGCTTTGATGAAACAATGTGGGAAAGAGAAATTTCAAGTTTATCGGGGGGACAAAAAACACGTTTGGCTCTTGCTAAGATGTTGCTTGAAAGACCACAACTTTTGATTTTGGATGAACCAACTAACCACTTGGATATTGAAACTTTAGCTTGGCTTGAAAATTACCTTAAAAATTACGAAGGTAGTTTATTAATTGTCAGTCATGACCGCTACTTTTTGGATAAAGTGGTTAATGAAGTCTTAGAATTATCTAGAGGAGAATTGACTCGTTTTTCTGGAAATTATTCTCGCTATGTTGAACAAAGAGAGCAAAAACTCTTGTTAGAACTCAAAAATTTTGAAAAACAACAAAAAGAAATTGCTAAATTAGAGGACTATGTTGCCAGAAATTTAGTTCGGGCTTCGACGACTAAAATGGCGCAATCGCGTCGTAAAAAGTTGGAGAAAATGGAGCGTTTAGACGCACCAACAAGTGATGATAAATCGGCCAATGTTACTTTTACTCCTGAAAAAACGTCTGGAAATGTTGTTTTAACCGTTTCAGAAGCAACGGTAGGTTATGAAGATAACCGTCTCTCTGGTCCGATTAACATTGACGAGCGTAAAGGTGAGTCCCTTGCTATTGTTGGACCAAATGGAGTAGGTAAGACAACATTGATTAAGTCAATTGTTGGACAGATTCCATTTTTAGCAGGTCAAGCAAAATTGGGTGCCAATGTTACTTTGGGATATTATGACCAAGAACAAGGAAGATTGACAGCTTCCAATACTGTCTTAGACGAATTATGGAATGAGCATCGCTTACTTAATGAAGTTGAAATTCGCAATATGCTTGGAGCCTTTCTTTTTAGTGGAGATGATGTAAAGAAAACGGTTGGGATGCTTTCGGGTGGTGAAAAAGCCCGTCTTTTACTTGCTAAATTAGCAATGGATCACGATAACTTTTTAGTTTTAGATGAACCAACCAATCACTTGGATATTGATTCACGTGAGGTCTTGGAGAATGCTTTGATTGATTTTCCAGGAACAATCTTGTTTGTTTCTCATGACCGCTATTTCATCAATAGAGTAGCTACCAAAGTTTTAGAAATTGCTCCCGAAGGAAGTACAGAATTTTTGGGAGATTATGATTATTATGTCGAGAAAAAAGAAGAAGTACAAGCTGAGAGTAATTCTTCAGAAAATGGGGAGCCGATAGAAAGTTTAGCTCAACAAGATTTTACAGCTCAGAAAGAAGCTCAAAAGAATCGACGTAAAGTAGAGCGCGAAATCAAGGCTTGTGAAGAGAAACTAGCCGATTTGGAAGCAAAAATTGCAGCTCTATTATTGGAAATGCAAGAAAATACCGCTGATTTTGTTAAATTAGGAGAATTACAAGCTGAAATTGACCTCTTTAATGATGAAAAAGATGAGATAGAAATGACTCTTTTAGAAGCGATGGAAGAATTGGAAAATTTGTAAGTGTTGTGAAGAGAATTTAGTGTAAATAGCTAAAACGCGAAGCTTGAAAGCTTTGCGTTTTTTTATCAAAAAAATTCCGAGATTTCGGAAAAAGTCTTTTCGGACATTTTGATTTGATATAATCAGTTTAGAAAATGATTCATGAATAATGAGTGTCGCTCACTCAAATCAAGAAAGGAGAATTCTTATGTTAAATTTAAAATCAAAGGTATTGATTTCGAGCAGTTTGCTGCTGTTGATCGGTATTGGCTGGAGCACGGGAAGATTATTTGAAAAAACACCACAAGTTTCTAGTAAACCGACAATAAATTTGACAATTTCAAATTACTCAGAATTAAATCGGTCGGATAACCAAAACATTCAAGTTCTTGCGAATGTTGACAAAAAGCAAGCTACATCAGCTTTTGACTAAGCAGCTGGACGAAGGGACACAGACACCCAGGTTCAAAAATCAAGCAACGAAAAAGTGACGACAGTTTCGGAAAAGAATAATGGGGTAGTTGTTGCAGTTGAAACAACCAACACAAATACTAATGAAAGCAACACCTTAGTTAATGAAGGCAATAAATTGATTTTAACCAAGACCGTTTATAACACGGTAAGCAAAAAGTATGACACCAAAGTTGCGGAAGTCCCTTTAGGAGTTGGAAACTCAAACATCCAAACAGTGAAAGTAACCTATGGCTCATGGAAATACACGAATATTGCGATTGGGAAGAGTGCATTAGCTTTTACCCTGGATTGGGTAGGCCCTCAAGCCGTAGTCAGCAAGCTTGCGACTATTTTTAGAGTTAGTGCTAAAGTAGCCAACGGTTTTATTGCGGGACTCGCTTTGAATACGGCAGGTTTTGGGGATAGAATTGCAAACTACTTAGATAAAAATCATAATGGTTGGATTGGCCTGTATCAACGTTGAAAAAAGGATACTTCCTTCAAAAACGGGTTAGTCGCTCAAAATATCACATATACAGAATGGAAAACAGAATGATATGGAAAAAAACACCTTATTACATCTCTATTTGGGATTGCTGGGGCGATTTTCGTCCCCAGATTGGCTGCACTTCCAAAAGTTTTATCTGGAAGCCATACGATTGAAATTACCGCATCTAACCTGAGCTACACCTTTTTCGGCGTCTTAGTGCTTGGCCTGCTAACAGGAGCAATCAGAAAACAAGAACGCATTTTGACGACTTTCATTAGTCTTATTATCTTTGGGCTTCCGCTACTCATCCTCTGGCAACAAAAAGTGGTCTTCAATCTCAATGTACTCGTTTGGGGTCTGCTTGTTCTTGTGGGTATTGTGCTAGTCGTAGTTTGGGTGAGACAAATGATTCAAGACGATAAGAATCAATAAAGAACAGAAAAAATGCAAATCTATATTTTAATGAAACACCCTCAGAAAGCCTGCACTTTGTGATGTGCAGGCTTTTTTATCTGTCCTGAATTTTGAGACACAAGAATTTACGCAATAAGCTACACAACATCTTGCGTAAACAAAAAGAAGTTAGTTGGCACACTTAGGCAAGAATATTGAATCCAGAATACCCTTTTCTAATTAATAAGAAAGGGATTTTTATAACTTGAATTTATAATTTAACTGCAACAAAAAAAGATAATTTATAAAATCCAGTATAATAAGTTTTGTTAGACTATTGAAAACTGCAGAAATGATGAATAATCCCTATACTCATCTTACAATATTTGACCGTGAAAAGATATATTTGTGGTATTCACAAAAAATTTCACTAGAAGAATTGCTCATCAATTGAACCGGAGAGAAAATTTCCATCAAGGATTTCTGATAAAATTTCGAGTGTGAATTTTCTTTTTAAGACATCTATTACTTTTCGACAGGGCAACTCCGTTTTGTGACAATTTTGTTTTTATCCAATTTGGAAGCAAAAATTGCAGCTCTATTATTGGAAATGCAAGAAAATACCGCTGATTTTGTTAAATTAGGAGAATTACAAGCTGAAATTGACCTCTTTAGTGATGAAAAAGATGAGATAGAAATGACTCTTTTAGAAGCGATGGAAGAATTAGAAAATTTGTAAGTATTGTGAAGAGAATTTAGTGTAAATATGCTAAAACGCGAAGCTTGAAAGCTTTGCGTTTTTTATTTTGTAATCTAAAAATCCTATATTTAAATAAAGCGAAACAATCATTGCTTTTTTGTTAAAAAGTAGTACAATTTAATCAAAATAAATTGAAATGCTGGAATGTGGAATGGTAAAAAGCAATAGAACAATCTCTTTGATGGGAGAAATTTTCTATGATTTACGAACACAACGAAACTTTAGATTAACTGACTTTGAAAAAGTAGGTTTGTCAAAATCATCACTGTCAGATTTTGAAAGTGGAAAGTCTATTCTTAGATTTGATAAATTAGATGCAGCTTTAGAATTAATGCATATTGAGGTTTCTGAGTTTGAATATTTTTTTAACAATTACCATTCTGATTATTTTGTTGAGATTTGTGATGAAATTGAAGATGCGAATTATATGCAAGATACTGTAAAATTAAAAGCGATTAATAGTGAAGCTGGAAAATATGATAATGAACAAGGAAATCGAATGATATTTCTAGCGACTCAAAATTTGCTTTATGGATTGACAGAGCGAGAAGAAGTTGAAGTTACTGATTTAATGTTTAATATCGAAGTTTGGTCATATTTTGAGTTAAGTATTCTTTCGTTTGTTGTAGAACACTTGAATACCCGTTTGACTCTCTCTTTGATGAAAGACTTTTGGAAAGAAAATTTGCATTATCTCAAAGTTAAAAAATATCGGGAAAAAATTGTCCAAATTGTTTGCCGAGCAGCTGTAAAGTATATTAGTGAGAATAAATATTCCATTGCTCAAAAACTCTTGGAAGATGTTAATATTGCTTTAATACCTTATAAAAAGGATTTATTTTGCCGTAATATGTCTCGCTTTACTCTTGGCTTATTGCTTCATCAATCAGGCAAAACTGTCGATGGGAAAGCTAAAATGGAGAGTTCTATCCGTCTTTTTGATGAATTGGGTTTGCCAGAGATGAAGGCTTATTATCAAAAAATATTTGATGAATCTGTAAAAAACTAGTGAGATATAAAAGGGATTTGAGTTCCCTTTTTATTTTTTATAAAAAATTTTTCCGAGATTTCGGAAAAGGCCTTTTGGGGCATTTTGATTTGATATAATCATTTTAGAAAATGATTCATGAATCTTGAGTGTCGCTCACTCAGAATGGTAAAAGGAGATTAAAAATCTTGAAAGAAGAAATGTCACCGTAGCAGTGATGCAAAATCTCTATTGATTTGCACCGCATCTCAAAAAGGAGAAAAAATATGTCACATTTAAAAAATAATCTAGTATTTTCAAGTCTAACAATTTTACTCGTAACGGGTGGAAGTCTTGGGCTTGCCCAATCTACACACAATAAGGTTTCATCACAAAAACTCGAAGCTAAAAATGTAAATCAAGTTTCAAACTATTCTGGTGATATTGACTTGTTGACAGTAAGCCAACCAACTACGCCAACGACGAATAATGGTCAAATTAATCAATACTTTATCAATCGTTTTGATAATGCTATATCTCTTTTAAATGGGAAATATGTTGTAAATCATAATGTGTTACCTCAAAATACAAGTGGTGAAGAAATAAATAAATTAAATGAATCAGTTAAAATTGCAAATCAACAACTTATCGTTGGAGCTCAAAAAATCGAAAAATCTGATATTGATGTTAAGGTTGTTCAAAAAGGAAATTCCATTATTTTAGCTGAAAACCCAACGACTTTGAAGAATTCTGCTACTTCTATGGCTACTAAACATGTAGGAGTAACAAAAGTTGAATTTCACTGGTATGGTGTGCGTTTGTTTTTAAGTAAAAATGATGTAAATAAAATTTTGAAGTATGGTCCTACATCTGTTTCAATTGCGACGATTTGGATGCCAACAACTTGGGTGGTTAAATTGGCAGCATCAGCCGCTGCAGCTTGTGGTTGGATGTCAAGTGTTAATGGAGGAATCTGGATTGACTGGGGACTTATTCCAACTAAGTGGGGATGGCAATGAAGGAGGTTTATGATGAAAAATAATAACAAGAAAAGATTTGTTGCTATAGCTCTCGTTCGTACAATTTTATTTTTAGGTGGTGCTATTCTAATTAACAATTCCGAGAAATGGAGCATTGGTTATATTTTAGGGTTTGTAATTGCACTGTTTGTTTTAGTTTCAACTTTCTTTGATAAGAGTTTGAGAAAATAACTAAGATTTCAGTGGAGGAGTCTGGGGGTTTGAATGGCAATGATTACTAAAAAGAGTATAAGAATCGTACAATATCTGAGTAGTATATTTGCCGTAATACTCGGTGTTTTAATTTTTATTTTTCCAAATGGCCATAGCATACTTAAATATATTTTTGCAAGTATTGCAGTAATTCTTAGCATTTTAAGTCTTATCATGCAAACTTTTCATAGAAATAAATGATAGGGGTTAGGGCTGAGGGGTGATAGAAATGGTTCGATTCCAATAAGCATTTGGAGGTTTAGCTATGAAAAGAATCTTACCAATTTTTAAAGGAGTGCTTGTGATAAGTGCAAGCATAAGTATATTTTTCTTTCATCAAAATATTTTAGTACAAATATTTTATATTGCTGTTCTGCTTCTTATTATCATACCAGAAGCAGTTAAAGCTTATAGGAAATCTAAATAAAAGAAAAGAGAAAAGAGCTTATGGACGTAGAATTTGCTTTCAATCATTGAGGGAATTTAATGAAAAAATTTATATTTTTAGCAGATGTTATCTTAAGATTTATTTTTATGGTTTTGGCTTGGTATTTTTATACAAACTATTCGGCTGATAATAAAATGAAATGGGTTGGTTTATCTATGGTTGCATTCAATATTATTACAATGTTTTTTGATTCCAATTATCATAAGTCGAAAAAATAAGACTTGCAAATCTGGCTCAAGTTTGTTAAACTAATAAACAATATAACTTTTAAACTAGTCCAGAGAGGCTAGCAAGGTTGAAATCAGGAAAAATTGATTCTATTTTTACTGACAGAATTTTCTGTCAGTAAAAATGAATTTGTTTTGATACTTTTTACACTTGCTAGGATTCTTGGCAAGTGTTTTTTATTGCTGACAACTACCAGGATTGGGTTGCACGTTATCTATACTCGCTACCGTAGTTCATGACCAAAGGGAATTATTGAATCGGTAGAAAAATGAACTGTCAGCTTTGCTGATGGTTCTGTCAGTAAACTAGAAGGAGAAATTATGTCAATATCAAAAGCCATTGCTGCAGATTTATTAGAAATTAAAGCGGTCAGTCTTTCACCAAGTCAACCTTTTACTTGGGCTTCAGGAATTAAGTCGCCAATATATACTGATAATCGGGTGACCTTAGCTTATCCGGAAGTTAGAAGCCAAATCGAAGGTGCTTTTGCAGAATTGATTAAAGCGGAATTTCCAGAAGTTGAAGTCATTGCAGGAACTGCTACAGCAGGAATTCCTCATGGTGCAATTATTGCTGACTATCTTAAATTACCATTTGCTTATATTCGTAGCAAACCAAAAGACCATGGAGCAGGAAATCAGGTTGAGGGACGTGTGGCAAAAGGCCAAAAAATGGTTGTGGTTGAAGATTTGATTTCGACTGGTGGTTCTGTTTTAGAAGCTGTTGCAGCCGCAGAACGTGAAGGTGCTGATGTTCTTGGTGTGGTTGCAATTTTCACTTATGAATTAGAAAAAGCGAACAGTAAATTTGCTGATGCTGGTGTTAAATTAGCCACATTGACAACTTATTCTGAGTTGATTGAAATTGCTAAAGAAACGGGTTATGTGACAAAAAAAGAATTAGAATTACTTAAAAAGTTCAAAGAAAATCAAGAAACTTGGCAAAATTAATTTACTGACAGAAATTCAAAGAGCCTGTCAGTAAATAATTAGGTTCTGGAACAGCTGTCAGTTCAATGCGACCAAAAGGAGACATTGAATCGGAGGATAAATGAACAAGTCAGCAAAGCTGATTGTTCTGTCAGTAATTTATGAAAGGAAGAAAATGACTTTATTAATTAAAAATGGACGACTTGTTGACCCCAAATCAAATCGAGATGAAGTGTTAGATATTCTGATTGAAAATGACAAGATAGTAAAAATCGGCTTAAATTTGTCAGTAGAAAATGCAGAAATTGTTGATGCAAGGGGATTAGTCGTTGCCCCTGGTTTAATTGATGTTCATGTTCATTTTCGTGAACCAGGACAAACACATAAAGAAACGATTCATAGCGGTGCAAAATCAGCTGCGGCTGGTGGTTTTACAAGAGTAGTTATGATGGCAAATACAAAACCTATTTTATCTACGCCAAAAGTACTGACAGAAACTTTAGAAATTGCTGACAAAGAAGATATTAAGATTGATGCAGTTGGGTCAATTACGCAAGATTTTGATGGAGAGCATTTAACAGATTTTGATGAACTCATTAAAGCAGGAGCAATCGGCTTTTCTGATGATGGTATTCCACTGACAGATGCTGGCGTTTTACGTAAAGCTCTGCAAAAAGCGAAATTAACTGACAGCCTGATTTCAATTCATGAAGAAGATCCAAATTTGATTGGAACTTTAGGAGTGAATGATGGCGAAGTGGCTCATAAATGTGGCTTCACAGGGGCACCGACTGTTTCAGAATACAGCATGATGGCGCGTGATGCCATGATTGCTTACGAAACAGGCGCTCGCTTGCACATTCAACATTTATCAGCTGGAGAATCTGTTGAAGTGGTGCGATTTGCCAAAAATTTAGGAGCAAAAATCACAGCAGAAGTGACTCCACAACATTTTTCGATTACAGAACAAATGATTTTTGAGCAGGGGACAAATGCTAAACTCAACCCACCATTGCGTAGAACTGCTGATATCGATAAAATAGTTGAGGGATTGAAAGATGGAACGATTGATGTCATCGCCACAGACCATGCCCCTCATACTCATGAAGAGAAAAATGTCAGCCTTGATAAGGCGCCTTCAGGAATGATTGGATTAGAAACTTCATTGCAACTTGGCTTGACAAACTTAGTCGCAAAAGGCCATTTGACACTCAGTGAATTACTGACAAAAATGACCGTTAATCCAGCTAAACTTTATAATTTTGATGCAGGTTACCTCGCAGAAAATGGACCAGCTGACCTCGTCGTTTTTGACGCTGAAAATGACTATCAGGTCGGTGAAACATTTGACTCCAAAGCGACCAATTCTCCATTTATTAAACAGAAAGTTCAAGGGCAAGTCAAATATACAATATGTGATGGAAAAATAGTCTATCAAGCGAAATAATAAAAAAAAGGACCATAAGAAATTAATTTTCATAGGTCCTTTTTTTGTGTTACTTTACATCAGTATAAAGAACCGTTGTAGAGTAAGTCATTAAGTGAGTGGATAATTTCTAAATTATCTTTGATTGATTTTTCATTTTCTACTTTTTGAGTAATTTTTTCTGTTTGTGTTTTCATTGTTTATTTCCTTTCAAATGTCCTTTTGTTTATAAGTATAGTATATCAAGGATTTGCTTGCTAAATTCTTACAAAAATGTAATTGAAGAAAATAATTACTTTAGGAAATTAAGCTCTGAAATTAAATAGTATAAAATAATTGATTAAAAATTTTCTAAAGTTTAACTGATTTAAGTAGTTTTTATGTGAAGTTCATTGAACCATAATGACGCGATATGCTATAATAGTTCTATGAATTATTACGATGAATATAGCAAAGGGCATCTTGTCTTACCAAATGTGATTTTAGCACATTTTAGTAAGCTTTTCCCTTCTGCTTTTGATTTTTTGATTTGGCTATACTTTTTTGAAAATCAAGATATTGCACCTAGTGAAATTGCTGATAAAACAGGTAAAAAATTATCGGAGGTCAATCAGGCCATTGATAATCTGTCCAAATTTGGAGCAATGAAGGTGACTTTAATTGAAATTGATGGAGAAATGGAAACTTTCTTTGATATTAGCCCGGCCTTTAAGCACTTAGATGAAATTTTGGGTGGTGCTGTTGCGAGTTCAACTCCAGAGAATGAAAAAGTTCAAGAAGAGGGGCAGCTTAAAGAATTAGTTAGCATGTTTGAAGCAGAAATGGGCATGATTTCTCCTGTACAAATGGAAGAATTGAGAGCTTGGCTGTTTGAAGATGGTTATGACTTTTCGTTGATTAAACAAGCTTTGCGTGAAGCAGTCCTCAATCGTAAGGTATCTTTAAATTACATTAAAGCTATTTTACGAAATTGGAAAAATGATGGGGTGAATTCTCTTCAAGCGATTGAGAGTCGACAAATGGAACGCGAAGAAGCTAAGAGAAAGAAACCACAAGAAGATTTTTATATTCCTTTGGATGGACCATGGAATAGTTAATAGAGATAATGGACGTGCACGATGTTAAGTAAAAAAAGATATCTTGAAGCTTTAGAAATTATTGAAGACATGTTCCCGCAAGCTCACGGAGAATTAGAGTGGGAAACTCCTTTTCAACTATTGATTGCGACGATTTTATCTGCCCAAGCAACTGACAAAGGAGTTAATAAGGCAACGCCGGCTCTTTTTGCCGCTTTTCCAGATGCACAAACAATGTCACAGGCAAAAGTGGAAGAAATTGAGAAGCTGATTCGGACAATTGGTCTTTACAAGACTAAAGCTAAAAATATTTTACGGACATCACAGATGTTAGTGACCGACTTTGGGGACCTTTTGCCTGATTTGCCAAAGGATAAAAAGGTTTTACAAACTTTACCGGGGGTGGGTCGAAAAACAGCAAACGTTGTTTTAGCAGAAGCCTACGGAATTCCGGGGATTGCGGTTGATACACATGTTGAACGAGTTTCTAAACGTTTGGATATCGTTCCCCAAAAAGCAACAGTTTTAGAAGTTGAAGAAAAGTTGATGAAGCTGATTCCGCAAGAAAAATGGGTACAAGCACATCACCATCTCATTTTCTTTGGGCGTTATCATTGTACAGCCAAAAAGCCGAAATGTGCAGACTGTCCTGTTTTAGATTATTGTAAATTTGGAAAGAAATATTTAAAAAATGAATGAAATTAAACTTTCAAAACGTTTAAAAGCAGTAGCTGACTATGTTGATAATGGAGCAAGACTTGCTGATATCGGCTCAGACCATGCTTATTTACCAACTTATTTGATGCAAAAATTGGTGATTGATTTTGCGGTAGCGGGAGAAGTAGTTAAAGGGCCTTTTGAAATTGCTAAAAATCATGTATCAGAAGCTGATTTAAGTGATCGGATTGAGGTTCGATTGGCCAATGGCTTAGGTGCTATTGAAAATACTGACAAGATTGATACAATCGTGATTGCTGGTATGGGAGGAATATTAATTTCCGAAATTTTAGAGGCAGGTAAAGAAAAGTTAGGCCATGTTAAACGTTTGATTTTGCAGCCTAATAATCATGAGGAAAGCCTCCGTCAGTGGTTAGTGAATCATCAATTTGTCATTAAAAAAGAAGAGATTTTATTGGAGGCTGGTAAGTTTTACGAGATTATTGTTGCCGAACCACTCTCAAAATTAATGACAGAAAAGTTGTCAGTAAATGATTTAACATTTGGCCCTTTTTTATCTAAAGAAAAATCAACTGTTTTTCAACAAAAATGGCAAAAGGAATTAAATACTTTGAATAAAATTATTGCTCGTTTGCCTGAAGAACAAGCTGAAAAACGTCAAGAGGTTTTAAATCAAATTGCGAGAATTGAGGAAGTGCTTCGATGAAAATTTCTGATTTTATGCTTGAATACGAAAAATTTTGCCCCAAAGAATTAGCTGTTGAAGGTGATCCTGTAGGTTTACAAGTTGGGAACCCAAACGATGAACTAACAAAAGTTTTGGTAACCTTGGATATTCGTGAGCAAACAGTGGCAGAAGCAAAAGCGCTGGGTGTGGATCTGATTATTGCTAAACATCCTTTGATTTTCCGCCCCCTTTCTGCATTGACTTCAATGAATGATCAGGAAAAATTAGTTTTGGACTTGGCGCGAGCTGGAATTGCTGTTTATACCAGCCATACAAATATTGATGTGGTTACTGGTGGTTTAAATGATTATTTCAGTCAGTTACTTGGAATGACTGATATTGAAGTGCTAGATGGCGAAGAAGGATTGGGCCGTGTTGGAAACATTGAACTGACAGAATTATCAGTGCTGACAGAAAAAGTGAAATCAGCATTTGGCTTAGATAGATTACGTCTTATCACTTATGACCATAATTTGACTCAAAAAATTCGAAGACTTGCAATTTGTGGCGGTTCAGGTGGAAAATTATGGCCTAAAGCTTTGGAAAAAAAGGCAGATATTTACATAACAGGAGATATTTATTATCATGTTGGTCATGATATGCTTTCAGCTGGTTTATTAGGAATAGACCCTGGTCATTATATTGAGCATGCTTTTATTGGATTAGTTGCTGACAAGCTTCGTTCTTTTGATATGGGTGTCAAGATTTATGAAAGCCAAGAAAAGACAAATCCATTTTATGACATATAAAAAAGACCCTCTTGGAGGGTCTTTTTGGTTGGAACTAATTAGCTAGCTTTTTGTTTACCACGGAAGTCAACGATTAAAAGGTTAGGGCTGAGCAATTCAGCTGTACTACGCAATTCAATCAAATTATATGAAGGATTGATTTTGGTAGACATTTCATCTTGGAAGAAGTAAGAACCATAACCTTTATAATAAATTGGTCCAAATTCAGAATCAATACTTGCATCAAAGACTTCAGGAACATTTCCTTTTTCTACGGCAACAATACGATAGCGAGAAATTCCACCAGCACAAGCGTCAACTTCAGTATTGACTTCACTTAAAGTATGGTCAAAATCAAAAACTAAATCAACATCACCAAATGCTTTAATTTTATCAGCTGTTTTTTCATCAAATGTAATTTTCATCTTATTACCTCCACTATATATCAAGTGATGACTTGTAAATTCATCTATTTGTTATCTTTTTACACTTATATTATAACGCTAAAAAGTTCAGTAGGGAACAATAATGCTCATAAATTTTTAATTAATCTTGGTAATCTTTTAAAACCCATTCATTAATCGCATAAGCAACGCCTGATTTAGCATTTGATTTAGTTACATATTTAGCAATTTTTTTCAATTCCGATTTTCCGTTTTCCATCACAACAGGACAACCTGCAACTTCAAGCATTGAACGGTCATTTTCTTCATCTCCAATAGCCATTACTTCATCCAAGTCAAAAGAAAGTTTCTCAGCCAAATGTTGAACTGCTGACCCTTTACTTGCTTTTTTATTCATGAATTCTAAATAAAACGGTGTTGATTTCACTACATTATATCGTTCAAAGAATTCAAAGGGAAGGTATGCAATTCCGTCATCAAGAGCCGCCGGTTCATCAACCATCATTACTTTAGCAATTTCTAAAGCAGCAATATCTTCGGGTTGGCGAATATAAAGTGGCATTTTAACCATTTGGGCTTCTTGGACAGTATATCTTCCGACATCGTGATTTGGAGTATAGATTCCCTCGCGAGTGATTGCGTGAATCGGCAGTCCGATTTTACGAGCAGCAGCATCTAAGTCAAGCCAATCTTCAGAACTCAAAGTTTCTTTGATAAATTCTTCACCAGTTGCTCGCTGAACCAACCCACCATTATAAGTAATAACATAATCACTTTGGTCAGTTAATTCAAGTGCTTTTAGAATATCAACAACACCAGGTAAAGGTCGGCCAGTTGTAATGACCATTTTAACGCCAGCCGCTTTAGCTTTTTTAACAGCCGTTTTTACTTCGGCAGTAATTTGGCGATTAGGGTCAAGTAAAGTTCCGTCAAGGTCAATAGCAACAAGTTTAATCATAAGAATTTCTCTTTCTATTTCTTTCAATTTATTAAATATTTAGCAATTATAGGTTGTCATCAAGTGATAATTGTTTACTGACAGAGTCGTCAGTATTTTCAGAGGCAGTAGAATTTCTGTCAGTAAAATTTTGATTAATCACCAAGCTGTCATTAACAATATACTTTGTAAATTCAGGATTTTCTAGCATAATTTTTGGAAAATAGAATCGGCTATTTCCATGAATTGTACCTGTCAAACTTTTAATAAGTGGAGAAAGTACTGACAGCTCTGTAAGCGAACCATTTTTTTGTAAAATATTAATTTCAGTCCGCGGTTTTTCAGAACTTGGTCGATAGAAATCATAAGGCAAATCATAATTACTATGAATACCAGTGTAATAGTCAGGATTAAAGCCTGCTTCTTCAACCAAAGAAGATAAAATTTCTAAATCTTCTAATTCTACAGTCTTGGGGTCAAAAGTAATTGATTTGAGTAAATGACGATTGACATAAGCAGAAGCTAAATCAGCGAGAATTTCATCATCATGACTCATCCAAACTTGAAAATAAGTGTTCATAACGCCATCATCAAGTCTTAAATAATCTTGTAAATTATGATTTTGCTCGAAAAAGGGAACGAGACAAGGACTTGATATCGCAAAATAGTCTGGCTGACTGGCATATAAAAACTTAGCACGTGCGAGTAACTTTTGCAGTAAAACTTCCATTGAGCGTGAAGAAGCGTGAAAATAAACCTGCATATACATTTGGTATCGACTGACAATATAGTCTTCAACTGCATGCATTCCTGAGTACTTAAAAGCAATTCCATTTTCCGTAGGAACAATCACTCTTAAAATCCAAGTTAAATCAAATTGTCCATAGACAGCACCAGTAAAATAAGCATCTCTAAGGAGATAATCCATGCGGTCAGCATCAATTTGACTTGAAATCAATTGAACAACTTGAGGATTAGAATATTCATGAGAAATAACAGAAGCTACCTTTTCAGGAAAATCAGGAGAGACTTTGCGTAAAATTCCATTAATTTCTGTATCAGGAGAAGTAATTATTTCTCGAGTGACCGCCTCGTGGTCTGTATTAAATAAACCTTCAAAAGTGTGTGAATAAGCACCATGTCCAACATCGTGTAATAAGGCTGCACACTGAGTTAAAAGATTCTCATCAGGATTCCATTCCAAAGGGAAATTCCGACTAAAATAATCAGTAATCCTTTTGGCAATGTGGTAAACACCCAAACAATGAGAAAAACGGGTATGCTCAGCTCCATGGAAGGTAAAGCTTGATGTTCCAAGTTGTTTAATTCGTCTTAAACGTTGGAATTCAGCAGTATCAATCAATTCTGAAATTACAGGATGATTCACTGTGATATAGTCATGAACTGGGTCACGAAAGACTTTTTCCAAAATAAAACCCCCTCTAGAATTTAAGGTCTATTCTCTATTAAAAATAAATCAGATTTTCCCTTATTTTATACTAATTATACCCTATTTTCTCCTAAAATGCAGACCCTCATCACCTTAATGTTTTTAGCACAGACTATGTTTTTAATATTCAAGGAATTATAGTAAAATATGATTATGGAAATTATAATTAGGAATAGAATTAGAATTGACCAGCAAGAAGAGTTGGTCAAAGAAATATATCAGGGAGAGTTGAAAAAAGGAGAACATCAGACCTTACTCAAGTATCAAAATGCTGCAAATGAAAAAGTTTTACTTAAATTTGATGAAAAAGAAGTGATAATGACCCGCTTTGCAAAGCGACCTATCAAAATGCATTTTCATCCAGAAATTCCAGGTTTAACTGAATATGAAGGTTTAGGAGAATTATCAATTCTGACAAGTGCTTTAAGCATTGATCATGAGAGCAGGACAATTAAAATTAATTACCAACTTTCGCAAGGTGCCCAAAAAATAGCCGATTATCATTTGAGAATTGACTGGAGAGAGCAAAGTGTGGAAGGAGAAACAAATGGATAAAATTCATCTACCTAAAGAAATATATGAACGATTAGACCTTAAAGAAAACGAAGAAATTGAAATCGTCGATTTAGCGGCTGATAGTTTTACCATTCGAAAAATCAATGCCAGAAAATCAGATAAGGCGCCCAAGTGGTTTATTATTCCAACGATTATTTCTGCATTTATCTTTATTATTTTTGCCTTTGTCCTAAAGCATCCTCATGTTATCGCGCTTTCTGGAAATGAATCTTTGGCAACGGCGGTTATTACAATTGCTAATGCAATAGGGATGCTGACTTTTATTTCTGCTTATTTCTCTCGCAGAAAAGAATTTTATAAACAGATGACCAAAAGAAGTTACTGGCGGACATTTGCCACAGTCACTTTATCTGTTTTACTTATCGTCATTTTAGCATCGATGGGCCTTTTTTGGTTTTTAGGTCAAATTTTTTATGGTGTAAGTTTTGGACTCTTTACTTCCACCCTAATCTTTACTATTTTTTCTGGAATCATTAATTATGTCATGATTTTTGTTGTAGATACTTTTTCGATTAATATGATGGTAACAATGCTTTTAGTGGTTTCTATTGGTGGTTTCGTCTCAAGTATGGCCACCAATGGAAATCAGTACTGGTGGCAAAGGAATTTTAGTTTGCTTGGAACTCAGGCTTCACGTTCAAGCTGGCAATTTAATCTGACGTTAATTGTTTCGGCAGCCTTATTTGCAGCATTAATTGATTATATTTTTGTTTCATTAAGGCAAAAAGCGGGCAGTCATTATCGACAAAATATCTTGCAAGTTTTATTGACACTTTGTGCTATTTCAATTGCTTTAGTTGGATTAATTCCCAATGATCCAGGCTGGATGCATATTGCTCATGACATTGTTGCTCAATTAATAGTCTTATTTATGGCTATTTCGATACTAGGAATTCGTTGGTTTTTACCAAATGCTGATCCAAATTTATATCGTATGTCTTATTTTATTGTGGGTCTTATCTTAATCTCTTATGTTTTATGGCATCCTATTCATTATTTGACATTAACGGCTTTTGAAATTCTTTCTTTTAGCTTGTCTTTTGCTTGGTTACTCTTACTGGTAAATACTTTGATTAATATGCTTTGGAATACGAAAAAGATTTATAAAGTCTCGCTTAATTCTATAGAAGAAAAAAGTGAAAAATAAGACTTGAAAAGTAGAAAAAGAAGTAGTATAATAATATAGTTGTCTTTGTGAAGTCTCATAAAGTGCAACCGCACGAAGTTTCGTATTAAGTGGCATACGCCCACGAACAAAGGCGAGTCTAACAGTCGCTTGACTTAAAAGCGATGAAATCTAACAAGGAGGAATCACAATGTCAAACTATGCAATCATCAAAACTGGTGGTAAACAAGTTAAAGTTGAAGAAGGTTCAGTAATCTACGTTGAAAAACTCAATGTTGAAGCTGGTCAAACCGTTACTTTCGACGAAGTTATCTTTGTCGGAGGCGAAACAACTAAAGTTGGTGCACCACTCGTTGAAGGCGCAACTGTTGTTGGTGAAGTCGAAAAACATGGTAAGCAAAAGAAAGTTGTTACTTTCCAATACAAACCTAAAAAACACTCACACCGTAAACAAGGTCACCGTCAACCATACACTAAAGTTGTTATCAAATCAGTTAACGCTTAATTATGATTGAAGCTTGTATCAGGACAAAAAGAGACAAAATTGTTTCTTATGAAATCTCAGGACATGCTGAATCTGGCGAGTATGGACACGATGTGGTTTGTGCGGCGGTCAGCGTTCTATCAATTACAACTGCAAATAATATCTACGAGATGGCTCGCATTAAACCTGTGACTCAGATGGAAGATGGTTACTTGTATGTTGAAATTCCTTTGAGCATACCTGAAAAACAAGGCGTATTGGCTCAAACTTTGCTCGAAGCTTTTGCAAATTCGATGAAAGCAGTTGAGAAAAGCTATGGTCAGTACATTACACTTAAATTTGAAAATGGAGGGCAATAACATGCTTGAACTTAATCTGCAACTCTTCGCCCACAAAAAAGGTGGGGGTTCTACTTCCAATGGACGTGACTCACAAGCTAAACGTCTCGGTGCTAAAGCATCTGACGGTGAACTTGTAAGCGGCGGTTCAATCCTTTTCCGTCAACGTGGTACACATATCCATCCAGGTACTAACGTTGGCCGTGGTGGCGACGATACTCTCTTCGCTAAAATCGAAGGAACTGTTAAATTCGAAATGAAACGTGGTAAAAAACACGTATCAGTTTATCCAGTAGTGGCTAAATAAGAATTTTGAAACCTGTCTTTGACAGGTTTTTTTTATTATATATTAATGAATAAAGTCCTCTTGAGGGCTTTTTTTTATCTTTTTAAATATATTTATAAAGATATGCTAAGATATTTGAAAAAAAGATAAGGTGGTGCTATAATATTTTTATTATCAGTTATAGATTAAAAAGTTTGATAATTTCTTAAATCGATAATTGATTTATTTTAATTACTATAAAAATATACTTAACATAATGGTTGTTGAATTTTATTCAACTTAGAGCTAGGAGAAATAATGAATGATAAAGAACATCAACGTCATCGATTGATTTATCATACGAATGGAAAATCCTTAGAGGAAATAAATGGGACAGTAGAAGTACCTAAAAATGTTGGCTTTTTCAAAATGTTGCTAACTTACTCAGGACCGGGTGCCTTAGTTGCAGTTGGTTATATGGACCCAGGAAATTGGTCAACCTCAATAACTGGCGGACAAAACTTTCAATACTTACTGATTTCAGTCATTCTGATGTCAAGTTTAATTGCAATGCTTCTTCAATATATGTCGGCAAAATTGGGTATTGTCAGTCAAATGGATTTGGCTCAAGCTATAAGAGCAAGAACAAGTAAATCTCTAGGAATTGTTTTATGGATATTAACTGAGCTTGCCATAATGGCAACGGATATTGCAGAAGTAATTGGTGCTGCTATCGCTCTTTATCTTTTATTTAATATCCCATTAATCTTAGCGGTTTTTATTACCGTTCTTGATGTCTTTTTGCTTTTGTTATTGACGAGAGTAGGTTTTAGAAAAATTGAAGCCCTTGTTATCTGTTTGATTTTAGTCATTTTGGTCATTTTTGCTTATCAAGTCGCTTTATCAAATCCAGATTGGAAAGGAATTATTGAGGGATTTATCCCCAATAGCCGGACGTTTGCCTCTTCACCAACAGTGGCAGGGATGTCTCCTTTAACAGGGGCCTTAGGGATTATTGGTGCTACAGTTATGCCTCATAATTTGTATCTCCATTCTTCTATTTCACAAAGCCGAAAAATCAATCATCAGGATAAAGCAGATGTTGCTAGAGCGGTGAGATTTTCAACATGGGATTCTAATATTCAATTGACAGTGGCTTTTGTTGTGAATTCCCTCTTGTTAATCATGGGAGTTGCCGTATTCAAAACGGGCGTGATTGATGATCCATCATTCTTTGGTTTATATGATGCCCTCTCTAATCCAACTGTTTTAAGCAATGGACTGCTTGCCGATGCAGCAAAAACAGGAGCTTTATCCACTTTGTTTGCCGTAGCTCTTCTTGCTTCAGGACAGAATTCTACTATTACAGGGACTTTAACTGGTCAAGTTATTATGGAAGGTTTTATCCATATGAGAATGCCAATGTGGGCCAGAAGATTAGTAACACGTTTACTCTCAGTTGTTCCGGTTTTGATATGTGTTTCTATGACAAAAGGACAAACTTTGAAAGCACAGCATGAAGCAATTAATAATTTGATGAATAATTCTCAAGTTTTTCTAGCCTTTGCTCTACCTTTTTCAATCATTCCTTTGTTGATGTTGACTAATAGTAAAAAGGAGATGGGTGATTTTAAAAATAATTTGATTATTAAATGTTTGGGTTGGTTTTCAGTTATTGCTTTGACCTATCTTAATTTGATTGGTTTGCCAGATCAAATTGCCAACTTTATACCTCATAATCTTGGACTATCTCATCTTATTTCTGTTTTTCTTATTTTGGGAGTTCTCTTTTTATTAATTTGGACAATCGTAGAACTTTATCGAGGAAATAAAAAAATGATGGCTTACTAAAATTGATTTAACTCTATTTTAAAATAGAGTTTTTCTTTATATTCAGTAAGGTGTGATTTAAATTAAAATATGAAATGTGCTATAATGTAAGAAAATGATTGATGGAGATTGTGTATTTGACTAAAAATTCAATTGAATTTAAACTAGAAAATCCAGAAGATGCAAGTCTGCTTTTTGGGGTACAAGATAAATATTTGAAGTTAGTTGAATCTCAACTAGGGGTTGAGATTAATTATCGTGGCGAAACGGTTCAAATCGTTTCTGAGGATGAATTGACAAGAGAGCGAGCTCGTAAAGCCCTCCAAGCTCTGCAGGTACTAGTAGGGCGAGGAGTTCCAGTTCATGCGTCAGATGTCATTATTGCAATAAAAATGGTTTTAAATGATGATATTGAAAATTTCACTGCACTTTATGAAGTTGAACTGACGAAAGATGCAGCTGGCAAGTCAATTCGACTAAAAAATCTGATTCAAAAAACTTATGTTGATTCTGTCAAACATCATGATATTGTTTTCGGAATTGGACCAGCTGGAACAGGGAAAACGTTTTTAGCTGTTGTGATGGCTGTTCAAGCATTACGTAATGGTCAGGTGAAACGAATTATTTTGACAAGACCAGCTGTAGAAGCTGGTGAAAGTCTTGGGTTCTTACCAGGTGATTTGCAAGAAAAGGTTGATCCTTATTTACGACCAGTTTATGATGCCCTTTTCCAAATTTTAGGAAAGACGGCAACTGAGCGAATGATGGAACGAGGAATTATTGAAATTGCTCCGCTTGCTTACATGCGTGGTCGTACGCTTGATGATGCCTTCGTCATTTTGGATGAAGCACAGAATACAACAACGATGCAGATGAAAATGTTTTTGACTCGGCTTGGTTTTAATTCTAAAATGATTGTTAATGGAGATATTTCACAAATTGACTTACCTAATAAAGTAAAATCAGGTTTGATTGATGCCAAAGATAAATTAAGCCATGTGAAATCAATTGATTTTGTTTATTTCATGGCAAAAGATGTCGTTCGACATCCAGTTGTTGCTGAAATTATCAAAGCCTATGGTGATGAATAGTTTGGGACTTTTGTTAATGTCAGATTGATCAAATTTCTAGATAAGAAGGAAACAATAATGGCCGAAGGTTATGTCATGGATTTGCGCAAAAAAATTGGGCATGTCCCAATGGTAATTGCATGTGCAAGCTTGATTATTTATGATGAAAATCGAGGAATTTTACTTCAAAAACGGGCAGATAATGGGAAATGGTGTTATCATGGTGGGTCAGTTGAACCGAATGAAAAGGTTGAAGAAGCAGCGAAACGTGAACTCTATGAAGAAGTTGGCTTAAAAGCTGGAAAAATAAAATTGTATACTGTAGCTTCTGGGACAGAACAACACTTTTTCTATCCAAATGGGGATGAAGTTCATATTGTTGATACTGTTTTTACTTGTAATGATTTTTCTGGAGAGATTCTTTTAGAAGAATCAGAGGTTCTTGACTGTCAATGGTTTGCCTTTGATAATCTGCCAGAAGATATATTAATTGCCACAAGAGGTCCCATTTTGTCCTTTTGTAAGGAAATGTTGCAAAAAAGGCTGACAGAAAGTAATTGTTGATTGTAAGTGACAGATTGAATGAGAAATTCTCTGACAGTTCTGTCTGTCATTAAAATTTACTGACAGAATAATAGAAATAGCTAGAATATTGAGCTACTTAGGGCTATTTTATGAATTATTGTCAGTAATTAAATAAGGAAAAAAATGTACGTAGAATTAGTTGATGAAACAGGCCAAGTGCCAAGTGAGATTATTGAACAAACCAAAGAAGTTTTAGCTTTTGCTGCTAAAAAACTGAACTTGAAAGAATCAACAGAAATGTCAGTAACTTTTGTTGATAATGCTCGTTCACATGAGTTGAATTTGCAATATCGCGAAACTGACCGACCAACCGATGTTATCTCATTAGAATATAAACCTGATGAATCAGAATTTTTCTTTGATGAAGATATGGAATTACCAGAGGAATTGTTGGAAGAAATGGATCCATTTATTGGTGAATTGTTTATTTCAATAGACAAGGCTGCTGAACAGGCTGCTGATTATGGTCACTCGATTGAACGTGAATATGGTTGGTTAGCTGTTCATGGCTTTTTGCATATCAATGGTTATGACCACTACACACCAGAAGAAGAGTCAGAAATGTTTGGTTTGCAAGAGGAGATTTTAACTGCCTATGGACTCACAAGATAAAGATGTAAAACTCTTTAAGAAAAAGGATTTTAATAATGGTAAAAGACCTGTTCAAGAGGATAGGGCCCGTTGGAAAAATCCTAATTTGCTTTCGAGTTTAGACTTTGCACTGTCTGGAATTTGGACAGCTTTTAAAGAAGAACGTAACATGCGTAAACATGCTTTGGCAGCCTTTTTAGCCATTGTTTTTGGTCTCGTTTTTCAAATTTCAGAATTTGAATGGCTCTTTTTGTTGTTGTCAATTTTTCTAGTTTTTATGGCAGAACTTTTTAATTCTGCTATCGAAAATGTGGTGGATTTAGCATCAGATTACCAATTTTATATGCGTGCAAAACGAGCCAAAGATATGGCAGCTGGGGCAGTTTTAGTTATTTCGGGATTTGCATTGATTGTTGGTCTGATTGTATTTTTACCTAAAATTTGGCATCTTTTCTTTTAGAGGATAAGCGGAAATGGATAGAAAAAATGATTTTCTAAAAATATTGAAAAAGAACTCCGAATTGATGTTCATTTTGGATGAAGTTTCTGTTTTAAATTTGCCTAATTATTATCTAGCCGCAGGAAGTGTCTTTCAAACGGTTTGGAATTATTCTGACGGAAATAATTTAATGACAGGAATTCACGATATTGATATTGTGTACTTTGATAAAGAGATTTCTGCTGACAGCTCTGCTAAAAATGATAAAAAGTTAGAAAAAGTTTTATCTGAAAAATTTCCCTATCAATTTGATATTCATAATGAAGCATACATGCATCTTTGGCATAATGGAAATAAAGTACCGTATAAAAACACAGAAAATGCGATTGAGCGTTGGATTGCTACGGTTCATGCTGTAGGCATAAGTGGTAATTCAAGCAATATTGAAATTTTTGCTCCCTACGGCTTAGAAGATATTTTTACTAAAACAATTCGGCCAATTTATCATGTCGATAATAATCGAATACTTTATGAAAATAAGGTTGCTAGGTGGCAAGAAAGATTTAGTAATTTAAAGATTATTGAATGGTCAGATGAAATAAAGAATTTATAAAAAGCTGAAAGGCTTTTTTATTTGATTTAATGATTAACGGCAGAGAGAAAAGCTCCTTATTTCATGAACACCAGCTTCTTTTAGAATTTGTGATGCGTGATATAAGGTGGTACCTGTTGTATAAATATCGTCAATTAATATAACTTTTGTAGGGACTTTTAGCCCTTTTTTTAATCGAAAAGGATTTGGACTTTCCAATCGTTCTTTTCGATTAAGGCTAGATTGTTTGACCGAATTCTCTTTTTCAAGAAGTTCAATAAAATTATCTTGTTGAAGAAAAGCAGTCACTTGATTGAAACCACGTTCCTCTAATCTTTTTGGTGAAATAGGAATTGGAACCAAAGGAGATTTTGGGGAAATACTTTTAAAATAGGGCTCAAAAATTTGGTATAATCGATAATCTCCAACAAATTTATACTGGCTAAAATAATCTTTCATTGCTTGATTGTAGTGAAAAATTGCCTGATGTCTGATTTTGTATCCTCTTTTTTCCCAATTTTGACAATCAGTACAGATCTCATGGACATTTGGCTTACAGCAGCGAGGACAGTGAGCTTCAGGGATCTTTTCAAAATTTTTTTGACATTTAGAACATAAAAGATTTTGAGGACTTTTGAGTAGGAAAAGTTCACTAAATAGAAAGTTTTGAGCAATATTTCTTGAACAAAGCAAACACTTTATCATGAAAAACCTCCCAGTTGGTTCATTTTTTTGATTTCTCTAACTGCCTGACACATTGCTTTGGATTTTCCGTAATGAAAAAAACTAACTAAGCCTGTTGGACGTTCAGGACTACGACCCACACGTCCAGCCATTTGTATCAGTGCGGATTTAGTGAAGTTTGGGTGCTCACTGTTGATGACAAAAACATCAACATTTGGAAAAGTGACTCCCCGTTCAAGAATTGAAGTCGCTATTAAAATAGTAATTTCTTTATTTCTAAAAGCTTTAACAATTTCCAATCTATCTTTTGTTGTTGAAGCAACGGAAGCAATTTTTTCTTTAGGAAATTTCAATTGTAGTTGTTTTGCAAATTCTTGTCCAAATTCAATTTCAGCAGCAAAAATAAGAAGAGGAAAGCCACTATTTCTTTGCTCAATTAATTTCTTATCAAATTTATTTTTCCAAAAAAATTTAGGCACGACTAAAGGAAAATTGTGAAAACGACGCGGGAGAAACAAAGGATAGAGTTTTTGCTTTTTTATATCTTTTTCAAGTTTGTCAGTAGAAGTTGCGGTCAAATATATTAAATTTCCTTCTATTTTTCTTGCTTTTTCTGCCGCAAAATAAAGCATTTTATTATCTCTAAAGGGAAAGGCATCAACTTCATCAATAATCAGCAAATCAAAAGCTTCCTTGAAACGTAAAAGCTGATGACTGGTCATTATTATTAATGGAGCTCGGAAATAGCTGTCGCCATCATGATATAAGAGTGGAATCTTACAGGAAAAATCACGTGATAATCGCTGATGAAGTTCAAGACAAACATCAATTCTTGGACTAGCTAGACCAACCACTCCACCGCTTTCTAAAATTTGCTCAATGACTTGATAAATCATTTCAGTTTTTCCAGCTCCAGTCACAGCTTGGACAATTATTTGCTGATGAGAATTAATTTCCTGACAGAGGGCATTTGAAATTGATTTTTGATTCTCTGTCAGTTTTCCCGACCAGTTTATATATGATTTCTTTGGGAAATTCTTTTGTGGCAGAAAGTACAAGAATTCATCGGAGCGGACTCGACCTAATTGAATACAACTTGGACAGTAAAATACACCAATTGGAAGTTTGACAGAATTTTTTATATGAACAGTCCCACAACGGTTACATTTTATTTTATTGGAAGAAATTGAAGTCATTCCCAAAATTGGATTCACCTTCGCTTCTAACAAAAAATTACTAAAAATTTTACTGACAGAAATCTTGTCAGTACTTTTTATAAGTTGTAAAATATCATTTTTTAATAATAAACGGCCAAATAACTTTTCTTGATTAGTGCTCATACTATTCTATACGAAAATGCTGTTAAAATGTAACAAAATTTGTTAAAATCAGTAGCATGACTATCACTATAAAAACTGATTTTATCAATGAAGAGGAAATCAAAAAATCACGATTTATTTGCCATTTGAAAAGAATTTCATCTGAAGAAGAAGCGCGTGATTTTATTGCGAAAATCAAAAAAGAACACTGGAAAGCCAATCATAACTGCTCGGCCTATACATTAGGTGACCGTCAAGAAATTCAACGAACAAGTGATGATGGAGAGCCGTCAGGGACTGCTGGTGTTCCGATGCTTGAAATTTTAAAGAAAAAAGAAATAATCAATGTTTGTGCCGTTGTTACTCGGTATTTTGGTGGAATAAAATTAGGTGCTGGTGGTTTAATTCGTGCTTATGCGGGCAGTGTAAATCATGCCATCGAAGCTGTTGGTTTAGTTGAATTTATCAATCAACGTGAGCTTATTTTAAATCTTGATTACAGCCTCTATGACAGCTTACAGCGCTTTTTAATTGACCAAAAAATCAAAATTTCGGATAGTGAGTTTTTGTCGGATATCAAAGTAAAATGTTTTATTGACGAAGAAAAGGTTGACGAAGTCATGAATTTACTGACAGAAACTTTTAATGGAAAAATAATCATGAAAAAAGGGGACAGTCAACAAGTAGAAGTTGAATTCCTGTCATAAAATATTGATTTTAAAAAGGGAGAATTCCCTTTTTATTTATATCATAACTGATAAAGGTTTCTGTTTAAGTTAAATCAGTTAAAATACTAAAAGAACAACAATCGAAAACCTATTTTCTTAAGAAAGGAGAAAAATGACAAAAAAATTAGCACAGCTTTTATTTTTCATTTATATATTAGGACTGATTTGGCTGGTATTATTTAAACTTTCTTTTCATCCACTTGCTTTTCTTGAAATGACGAATACAAGAAGTCTTAATCTGACACCTTTAGCCATGTCCGGCGGTCGTCGCGAGGTTTTATTTAATATTCTAGCTTTTATTCCTTTTGGTATTTTATTGACTATGAATGCACCAAAAATCTCCTTTTTAAATAAATTGGCAATTTCCATTTTATTAAGTTTTTCATTTGAAAGTCTACAATATCTTCTTGCCATTGGTGCAACGGATATTACCGACCTCATCACTAACTCACTTGGAGCCTTACTTGGAATAAGTTTCTATTATTTACTCATAAAAGTCTTTTCAAAAGCAAAAGTCGACCTTATTTTGACAATTTCTTTTACGATTTTGCTCATTTTTACGATAATCTTTATCAGGCAAAGCATAGTTCTAGGCACAGTGAGAGTGTAAAAAGTATGTTAGAATAGATGAGAAGATTATTTTAGAAGAGGAGACCTATGAAAATATTCAGAGGCTCATTTATTGTTAGTTTAATTGCCCTAATTATCGCATTTGTTTATGCCGGGTGGAATGGACTTTTTATTACGCTTATTCTTGCTGTTCTAGAAATTTCCTTATCTATGGATAACGCTATTGTGAATGCACGTATTCTCGAACGAATGAGTTCTGCATGGCAAAAAGTTTTCTTAACCTTAGGAGTTTTGATTGCCGTTCTTGGAATGCGTTTGATTTTTCCACTCTTGATTGTTGGAGTGTCAGCCCAAATTGACCCTATCAGTGCTTTAAAATTAGCTTTAGAAAAGGGAAATCCCAATACAGTAGGAACCTATGGTTATATTTTGCACCATGCTCATCCACAAATCGCAGCTTTCGGTGGAATGTTTCTATTGATGCTAGCCTTAGGATTTTTCTTTGATGAACGGGCACATACTTGGCTTAAAATACCAGAGAAAATCCTTCAAAAAATTGGAAATTTTCCGGCAGCAAATGCAATTATTTCCATTATTTTGCTTTTAATCACATCGGAATTTATTGCTAAAGATGCTCACACTGTTTTATTTGCTGGAATTTTAGGAATCCTAATTTTCATGCTTGTTGACGGTTTTGGAGAAACGATGAGTCATAGCAAAGCTGCAAACACAACAAGTAGTGTGGTTGCGACTGGTAAGGCTGGACTTGCTCTATTCTTATATTTGGAAGTAATAGATGCTTCATTTAGTTTTGATGGGGTAATAGGTGCCTTTGCAATTACAGCAGACCCGATTATTATTCTTTTAGGATTAGGTGTGATTGGAGCGATGTTTGTAAGAAGTCTTACGCTTTATCTTGTTCAAAAAGGAACATTGAATGACCTTGTATATCTTGAACACGGAGCACATTGGGCCATTCTCACGCTTGCATTTTTAATTTTAGCAAGTATCAAATGGGAGATTGGTGAGGTTGTTACAGGACTTCTAGGAGCTGTATTTATTATTCTTTCCTTTATTTCGAGTGTGATTTATAATCGAAATCATTAAAAAGATGACGGAAGTCATCTTTTTATTTTTAGAAAAAAAGTTTAAAACACAATATATTGTGTTTTTTATGATAAAATATAGATATTAAATACTATATATAGGTTTGGTTGTGATAATGAAACTTAGCATTTTACATATAAATAATACTCATCTCACCCTTGATAAGGTTTTTTCTTTAATTAATAAAATCAAAGAAGAAAATAAAAAAAGAGTCATAGAAACTTTAGTTTTAGGAGATGGAAATAGCATTTTTAATAACATTGAGCACAAAAATGATGAGCAAGACCTCCTGAATACCTTTCCTTTTGATGCGACGACATTGGGAAGTCATCAATTTGATGAGGGTTCAAAAGGAATAGTGGAAAATCTAAATAAAATAAATTTTCCAATCTTAGCCGCTAATGTTAATTTTGAAGATGATAAACTTTTAAATCCTTTAGTAAAAGAAGGAAAATTTATTCCTTATCTCCTTAAAAATACAACATCAGGTAAGAAAATAGGAATATTTGGTTTGACAACAATGGATATTGTTTATCGCTCACATCCGAGTGCGGAGACTATCTTTTCTAACCCTTTTGATAAGGCAGATTTTATAGTTAAAAGATTAAAGAACCTTGGAGTTGATGTTATTATTTTATTAAGTCAACTTGGAGAAGAAATGAACCAAATGTTAGCTCAACAATTTTTAGAAATTGATATTATTATCGATAAACCCGTAGGGACATCAGGAAAAAAAGTTGAAAAATGCGGAAATACACTCATTATTCAATCTGAAACTGATAACTATTCTCTTATAGAATCTGAAATCAATATTGATGACGAAGGCAATTTACTTTTTATTCAAGAAAATAATTATGTTTGAATATGATAGATAAACCAGAAAATTGATACCAAATAAGACAGAAGTAAGGTCATCAGTTTATTTTGCCTTGACAAAATGGGAAAATAGAGCTAGAATTTATAGGTAGCGACTCGAAGATAGTGAAAGTTCGAGAACAATAATGGCTTAACTTAAAACTGTAATGAACACAAATAAAGTAAAAAATAAAGGTGGAACCGTGCATTTGCACCCTTTGTCTCTTTTCGGATTTTTTCGAGGATTGATGAGTGTGTGAATTGCGGTTTTTTGAATTTCGGAGGAAAATAATGGCAAATAAAAAACTAGCATTTCAAGATATTATCTTGACCCTACAAGGCTTTTGGTCTAAACAAGGGGCAAACTTGATGCAAGCTTATGATAATGAAGTAGGAGCAGGAACAATGAGCCCTTACACTTTCTTGCGTTCAAACGGACCTGAACCTTGGGGAGCCGCCTATGTGCAACCTTCACGTCGTCCTGCTGACGGTCGTTATGGTGAAAACCCAAATCGGTTGTTCCAACACCACCAATTCCAAGTTGTATTAAAACCATCTCCAAAAAATATCCAAGAACTTTATCTTCAAAGTTTAGCTGAACTTGGAATTGATGCTTTAGAGCATGATATCCGCTTTGTTGAAGATAACTGGGAAAATCCTTCAATGGGATGTGCCGGTATTGGATGGGAAGTTTGGATTGATGGGCAAGAATGTACTCAATTTACTTATTTCCAACAAGTCGGAGGAATTGAAGTTGATTCCGTAACTTCAGAAATCACTTATGGTTTGGAACGTATTGCGACAGTTATTCAAGAGGTTGATTCTGTTTATGACCTTGAATGGGGGAATGGCGTAGCTTACGGTGATATTTTCAAAGAACCTGAATACGAACATTCTAAATTTGCCTTTGAAGAATCAAACCAAGAGCTTTTACTTAAACTTTTTGGAGAATATGAACAAGAAGCGCTTGATTTATTAGATAAAGGCTTGGTTCACCCAGCTTATGATTATATTTTGAAATCTTCGCATACCTTCAATTTACTTGATGCACGTGGAGCAGTTTCTGTAACTGAGCGTGCAGGCTATATGCATAGAGTTCGTACAATGGCACGTAAGGTAGCAAAAACTTTTATTGAAGAACGTGCAAAACTTGGTTTCCCGCTCTTAAAAGATGAAGCTTTGCGTGAAAAATACCTTGGTAAAAAAGGAAAATATACTAAGATTGTAGAAGGAGAAGAAAAATAATGACAAATTACTTACTTGAAATTGGTTTGGAAGAAATTCCAGCACATTTGGTGACTCCTTCAATCAATCAATTAGTCGAAAGAATGGAAACTTTTCTTAAAGAAAATCGTTTAGAATTTGATAAAATTATTAAATTTTCAACTCCACGTCGTTTAGCAATTATTGTTGAAGGTTTGGCAGAAGCGTCAGAAGCGATTGATGAAGAAGTTAAAGGCCCATCTGCTAAAATTGCTAAAGATGCGCAAGGGAATTGGTCAAAAGCGATTCAAGGTTTCTCAAGAGGACAAGGAGCTACTCCAGATGATTTAATACTTAAGGGTGATTATTATTATGCTAAAAAACATATTGACGGAGTAAAAGCAGAAGAAATTCTGTCTAAAGTTGGCGATGAAGTCATCGCAAAAATGACATTCTCAACTTATATGAAATGGGGAAATAATGATTTTCTCTTTGTTCGTCCAATTCAATGGATTGTTTCACTTCTAGAAGATAAAGTTGTTGCTTTTGATTTATTGGACGTAACAGCAAATCGTTTTTCACGAGGCCATCGTTTCTTGGCAAATGTTGAGGTTGAACTCAAAAATGCAAATGATTATGCTAGCAAAATGCCAGAAAACTTTGTTTTAGTTGATGCTGAACATCGTAAAGCAGAAATTTCAGCTCAAATTTTGGCTCTTGCGTCTGAAAATAAATGGCAAGTTACTTTGCATAAAGATTTATTAGAAGAAGTAAATAATATTGTTGAATATCCAACTGCCTTTGTTGGTTCATTTGATCCTAAATATCTTTCTGTTCCAGCAGAAGTTTTAGTGACATCAATGCGTGATAATCAACGTTATTTTGAAGTTTATAACCAAGAAGGTCAACTCGCACCAAACTTTATCTCTGTCCGTAATGGGAACGCTGAAAATATTGAAAATGTAGTGCTTGGAAATGAAAAAGTTTTGGTTGCTCGTCTTGAAGATGCAGAGTTTTTCTGGAAAGAAGATCAAAAACTTAAAATTGAAGATTTGGTCGCTAAACTTGCTAAAGTAACTTTCCATGCTAAAATTGGTTCAATTACTGAACACATGGCGCGAACAAAAGAAATAGCCGCTAAGTTAGCTGATATTGCTGGTTTGACAGATGAAGAAAAAAGAGACGTTGCTCGTAGTGCTGAAATTTATAAATTTGACCTTTTGACAGGAATGGTTGGAGAATTTGATGAATTACAAGGGGTAATGGGTGAAAAATATGCGCTTTTAGCTGGTGAAAATGCAAATGTTTCTGCAGCAATTCGTGAACATTATATGCCAACTTCAGCCGAGGGAGAATTGCCTGAAACAAAAGTTGGTTCTGTGCTTGCAGCAGCTGACAAAATTGATTCAGTCCTCTCTTTCTTTAATGTTGGTTTAATTCCTTCTGGTTCAAATGACCCTTATGCTCTACGTCGAGCAGTACAAGGCTTGATTCGTATTATTGAAAAAATGAATTGGCATTTCGATTTATCTTTATTTATCGACCAATTTGAAGGTGAAAATCATCTTGAAATTTTGGATTTCGTCAAAGCACGTATTCAAAAACTCTTGCTTGAAAAACTCGATCGTCATGATATTGTTGAAGCGGCAATTAATAGTTCAAGCTTTGATATTACAAACATGATGGAATCGGCTTTTGTCATTGATGGGCACAAACTTCACGAACCTTTTAAACCAGCAATTGAAAATGTTTCGCGTTCAATTAATTTGGTTAAAAAAGCAAAAGATATTAAAGAAATAAATCCAACACTTTTTGAAGAAGATGCAGAAGAAGCTCTTTATAACGTTGTTATTTCTCTTCAAAATCAATGGACTTATATGCCTGGTGAAGAAAAATTCAGAGCAATTGTTCATTCACTTGCACCTGCAATTGAAACTTTCTTTGAAAGTGTAATGGTAATGGCTGAAGATTTATCAGTTCGTGATAATCGTATTGCGTTGTTGTCAGAAGTTGTTGCATTAACAAGTGTTATGGCTGATTTTTCTTTGATTAATACAAAATAAAATTGATAGATTTACTGACAGAAAGTTTATTTATGACTCTAAAAAGCTGTCAGTAAAATTTGAGTTCTGTCAGTAATTTTAACAATATTCATGAAGAAAGGAACTAAGAAATGGCAATTACAAATGAACAAGTAGAACGTATTAATGAATTAGCGCGTAAGAAGAAAGCAGAAGGATTATCAGAAGCTGAGCTTGAAGAACAAGCCCTTTTACGTCGTGCTTATCTCGATAGTGTTAAAGCAAATTTCCGCTCACAAGTTGAAACCATCAAAGTTATTGATGAAAAAACAGGAGAAGATGTTACTCCGGATAAACTTAAAGAAATTCAACGTAAGAATGGGATGCGCGACTGAGCTTTTTCTTGCAAATATTTCATAAAATGTTAAAATAAATATTAATAAATGATGGGTATGGTGCACACCCGAAACCGCTTTAAGAATAAAATCTTAAAACTAATGGCGCCTACAAACAAAAGGCTATCTCCAAGTAGTCTTGTTTGTAGCGCCTTTTGTTTTGTAAAATATTATAAAGTGAGTTAAACTCACAAACAAGGAGTTTCAAAAATGAATTTTTTTAAAGTAGGAATTTCAAGAAGCGCAATTTTATATGTCTTCTTAGCTGTAATTATTGGGAGCTTAATTGGTATTGTTGATGCTATATTTGGTCGAGGGCTTATCTATATTACTGAATTTAGAGACAGTCATGCCCTATATTTAATTCCATTTTTAACCTTAGCCGGTCTCTTAATCGTTTATATTTATAAGAATTTTGGTAAAGACAGCCAAAAAGGAATGGGCCTAATTTTTGAAGCGGGGAATCATGGGCGAGAAGATATTCCAAAACGTCTTGTTCCGCTGATTGTTTTCTCGACTTGGCTTTCTCATTTGTTTGGTGCCAGTGTTGGTCGTGAAGGAGTTGCAGTTCAAATTGGTGGTGTGATTGGACATGCGATTGGTAAAAAACTCTCAGCAAAAGAAGCTAAAAAAATACTTTTGATTACTGGTATGGCTGCTGGTTTTGCAGGGCTCTTTCAAACGCCAATCGCGGCAAGTTTCTTTGCTATTGAAATTTTAATGTTGGGTAAAATTGAGTATAGAGCTTTAATCCCAGCTTTGGTTGGTTCATATGTTGCAAGTTGGACTTCAAGCAGTTTGGGATTAGAAAAATTTTCTTTCGCAATCAATACTAACATTCATATTGACCCTTTGGTTCTTTTAAAATTGGCTGTCATTGCCGTTTGTTTTGGACTTGTAGGAAGATTTTTTGCGGAATCTTTAGCTTTTATGAAAGCAACCGTCGCTAAAAGAATTGTTAATCCTTATTATAGAATTATTTTGATGGGAATTGTCATCTCAATTGGTTTACTTGTTATTCATTTGGACCGTTATGCTGGTCTTGGGACAAATTTGATTTCTTTAAGTTTTAATAGTGGACATATCAATGGATATGATTGGATATTAAAATTAATCTTTACGGTTTTATCAATTTCTGCTGGATTCCAAGGTGGGGAAGTCACACCACTCTTTGCTATTGGTTCAACATTGGGTGCAGCTTTGGCTATGCTCTTTGGTTTACCTGTCGAATTTGTGGCTGCTGCGGGTTATGTTTCAATTTTTTCAGCCGCAACAAACTCTTATTTTGGGCCAATTTTTATTGCTGCGGAGGTCTTTGGCTTTGGTTCGGTTCAATATATCCTACCAATTATGACAATTGCCTACGTTTTGAATGGAAATTCATCCATCTATGCGCAAGAAGTTCTAAATTTGGAAGTTTAAATAAAAAGATGACCTATCTGGGTCATCTTTTTTTATATAATTTTTCAGTTTTAATGTAATCAATAACGCTTTGAGGTAAGAAGTAAGTGGGTTCAATATTTTTGGCAAACATTTCCCTTAGCATTGTACTAGAAATTGGTAACAAGGGAGCATCAAGCCAAGTAACAGGATAAGGACTTTTGGAGATTGTATCCGTTCTTCTTAAGGCAATGAATGTCACAAGTTTTAGGAGTTCATCAATTTTGTACCATTTGGGAAGATATTCCACCATGTCGCTACCAATAATGAAATAATAATCGGTATCGGGATTAGCTTCAGTCAGGAGTTTGAGCGTGTCATAACTGTAAGATTTTCCACCACGTTCAATTTCAATCAACTCAAGACCGAGTCTAGGATTTTCTTTGATTGCTAACTCAAGCATTTTAACTCGATGTTTTGCAGAAATGGTTTCTTTTTCATCGACATGAGGTGGAATATTTTCAGGCATTAGTAATACCTTATCCAAATTCATTTGTTGGGCAACTTGGTCAGCCATCATTAAATGAGCATGATGAATTGGATTAAAATTTCCTCCTAATAGACCTACTTTTTTTCTGTTCCCTTTATCCATAAGGGGGCTTTCTCCTTAATTTTTGAAATTATTTAATCTACCAATATTTTGAATCAGTCAATTTATATTGTACCATAGCTCATCGCAATCTATAAGACTAAAGAAAAACTCCTCAAGGGAGTTCTTTAATTTAAGATTCGATTTGGACAATGTATCTACTGTTAATATAATGCTCGGTGTTATCCTCATCAATTACAAGGCAATTTCCGTTGCTGTAACCTTTCTTGAAATGTAAGGCAGAGACGACACTTCCGTCTATTAAGTGGATTTTTACACTATCATTTTGTTTAAGTAGTTTCTTTAGATAACTAATCATAATCCTCTCCTTTCTCCATTACTTCTATTGTAGTACAAAAAACATAAGTGGAGCAAAAAATTGACTAGTTTTATATAAAATACATGGCGAAATTTAAATTATAATTTATTGTATAATTATAAAGGGTTCCCAGTACAAATTTAGGGCAAAATTTGATAAAATAAAGATTAGAATTGCGTTAAAATCGGTATGATTAGCGGAAGTGAATATGGGAGAAAAAATTATGCCACATCTATATCAAGACGACAGTCTTACATTACATACGGACTTATATCAAATTAATATGATGCAAACTTACTTTGAGCTTGGACGACATCAGCGTCAGGCGGTCTTTGAGGTTTTTTTCCGTGAGATGCCCTTTAAAAATGGTTATGCTGTTTTTGCTGGTTTAGAAAGAATGGTTGATTATTTAAAGAATCTTAAATTCTCGGAAACAGATATTGCCTATTTGCGCGAATTAGATTATCCAGAAGATTTTCTAAATTATTTAAAAGAATTGCGTTTTACAGGAACAGTTAGAGCGATGCAAGAAGGACAACTTGCTTTTGCTAACGAACCTTTAGTGCAAGTTGAAGGTTCGCTTGCGGAATGTCAGTTGGTCGAAACAGCTATTCTTAATATTATAAATTTCCAAACTTTGATTGCTACTAAAGCTGCTCGTATCAAATCTGTAATTGGGGATGACCCTTTGTTGGAATTTGGGACAAGACGCGCTCAAGAAATGGATGCAGCCATTTGGGGAACACGAGCAGCAATTATTGGTGGTGCTGATGCGACATCAAACGTTCGTGCAGCTAAAATCTTTGGTTTGAAGGCTAGTGGAACACATGCTCATGCTTTGGTTCAATCTTATGGAAATGATTATGAGGCTTTTAAAGCATACGCACAGACACATAAAGATTGTGTCTTCCTTGTGGATACTTATGATACTTTAAGAGTTGGAGTTCCTTCAGCGATTAAAGTGGCGCGTGAATTTGGCGATAAAATTAATTTCCAAGGTGTACGAATTGATTCTGGAGATATGGCCTATATCTCGAAAAAAGTTCGTCAGCAACTTGATGAAGCAGGATTTACTGATGCAAAAATCTACGCTTCAAATGATTTAGATGAAAACACAATTTTAAGTTTAAAAATGCAAAAAGCAAAAATTGATGTTTGGGGAGTTGGAACTAAATTAATTACGGCTTATGATCAGCCAGCGCTTGGTGCAGTTTATAAATTAGTATCTATGGAAGATGAAAGTGGTCAAATGCAGGATACCATTAAACTTTCAAGTAATGCTGAAAAAGTTTCTACACCAGGTAAAAAACAAGTTTGGCGAATCACCAAAAAAGCAGATGGCAAATCAGAGGGGGATTATATTACATTTTCTGATGAACGCCCAGATGTAGCAGAAGAAATTTACATGTTCCACCCGCTTTATACCTACATCAATAAAAATGTGCGAGACTTCAATGCCAATCCACTTTTGAAAGATATTTTTGTGGACGGCGAATTGATTTATGAATTGCCAAGCTTGCAAGAAATTAAAGAATTTGCTCGTGAAAACCTTGAGGAACTTTGGGATGAATATAAACGTGATTTGAATCCTCAACCTTATCCAGTAGATTTGTCACAAGAATTATGGAATCATAAAATGCGCCTAATTTCACAGGTGCGTACAACAGTATCAATGACGAGATTGGATGATGAATGATGAGAATAAGACGAATAGACCTCTGTGATGCAAGACTTTTCTGGGATGTCCAAAAGCAATTGGATACAGAAAGTAAGTTCATGATGCTTGAACCAGAGGAGCGAAGATTTGATTTTAGCCGAACAATTGGTCGAATTTCACGTTTTGATTTTTTAGTTGGTGCTGATGTTGATGGAAAATTTGTTGGATTTCTGTCAGCCAAAAGAGGAAACGCTAATCGAATTAGAAATACGGCCTATGTTGTTGTAGGAATTATTGAAGAATTTCAACACCAAGGAATTGGTTCTCAACTTTTTGAGGAATTAGAAAGATGGGCAAAAGAAAAAGCAGTAAAACGCTTAGAATTAACGGTAATGATTAATAACTATGCTGCGATTGCCCTTTTTCAAAAACATGGATTCACAATAGAAGGCGTTCGCCGTGAGTCAATGTGTGTTGATGGAAAATACATTGATGAATTCTATATGAGTAAAATTTTAGATTAAAAATAGTTAATGACAGAGCTGTCAGTAAAATATAGAAACTGTCAGTAAAAGGAAGATAAAATGACATTACAAGATGAAATTATTAAAGAACTTGGTGTGAAACCAGTCATTGATCCTAAAGCAGAAATTAGGGTGTCAGTTGATTTTTTGAAAGATTATCTAAAAAAATATCCTTTCATTAAGTCTTTTGTATTAGGGATTTCTGGTGGTCAAGATTCTAGTTTAGCAGGTCGTCTGGCTCAAATTGCTATCGAAGAAATGCGTCAAGAAACTGCTGATGAGACTTATAAATTTGTAGCAATTCGCCTGCCATATGGTGTTCAAGCTGATGAAGAAGATGCCCAACGTGCGCTTGCTTTCATTCAACCCGATGTCAGTTTGACAGTAAATATTAAAGCTGCTGTTGAAGGACAAGTGGCAGCCCTCAATGAAGCTGGAATTGAAGTATCAGATTTCAACAAGGGAAATATTAAGGCACGTCAACGTATGATTACGCAATATGCTGTGGCTGGTCAATATCAAGGAGCGGTTCTTGGAACAGACCATGCAGCAGAAAATATTACTGGATTTTTCACAAAATTTGGTGATGGTGGAGCAGACTTGCTCCCACTTTTCCGCTTGAATAAACGCCAAGGAAAAGCACTCTTGGCTGAACTTGGCGCTGACCCAGCCATTTACGAAAAAGTTCCGACTGCAGACCTTGAAGAAGGAAAACCAGGACTTGCTGACGAGATTGCATTAGGTGTGACTTACAATGATATTGATGACTACACAGAAGGTAAAGTGATTTCTGAGGATGCTAAGGCTAAAATCGAAGCATGGTGGAATAAAACACAACATAAACGTCACTTACCAATTAGTGTTTTTGATGATTTTTGGAAATAAAAACAAAAAGTTACTGACAGGATTTCTGTCAGTAATTTTTTTATTAAAAATGATGAGGACTTGAATAAGAAGTAAAATGTAATTATGATATAATTAATTAAAACGTTTACAACAAAAAGGAGGGATAAGATGACATTTATTGAAGTGATTAATGAGTCTAAAATCTATCAATCAGGACAAGAGAAGATTTATGCCAATGACCAAGTAAATTTTGAAATTGAAAAAGGAGAATTGGCTGTCATTTTAGGTTCCTCTGGGGCAGGTAAATCAACAGTCCTAAATATTTTAGGAGGAATGGATACAAATGATGAGGGAGAGGTTATTATTGATGAGGAAAAAATCTCTAATTTTTCAAACAAAGAATTGATTACCTACCGACGTTATGCCGTTGGTTTCGTTTTTCAATTTTATAATCTTGTCAATAATTTGACAGCACTAGAAAATGTTGAATTAGCTTCTGAAATTGTCGAAAATGCTCTTGATGCTAAAGAAGTGCTGAAGAGTGTCGGTCTGGAACATCGGCTTCATAATTTTCCTTCGCAACTTTCTGGTGGCGAGCAGCAAAGAGTAGCGATTGCGCGTGCCATAGCCAAAAATCCAAAAATCTTGCTTTGTGATGAACCAACCGGTGCCTTGGATTATCATACAGGAAAACAAATCTTGAAAATTCTTCAAGATATGGCCAGAAAAGAAGGAAAAACAGTTATTATTGTCACCCATAATGCTGCAATTGCTCCAATTGCCAACCGTGTCATTCAAATGCATGATGGAAAAATTAAACAAATTGATAATAATAGCCAACCAGAAGATATCGATAGAATTGAGTGGTGAGCTATGCGAAAAAAAACTTTAAATAAAGAAATTCGCAGGTCAATTACGGGTTCATTAGGTCGCTTTATTTCTATTTTTTCCTTGATGTTGTTAGGGACTTTCGCTTTTGTCGGACTAAAAGTTTCTGGACCCGATATGAGAAGGACAGCGGAAGATTTTTATGCTCAACATCATTTAGCAGATTTGACGCTAACTTCAACTTTGGGATTGGACCATTCTGACCAGCAATTAATTAACGAAACCAAGGGTGTAAAAAAAGCAGAATTTGGCTATTTTCAAGATTTGGTAATCAAAGGAAAAGAAAATAGTCTGCGTTTATTTTCTAAACCAGATGAATTGTCAACTTATGAGTTAATGTCAGGCAAGTTGCCTCAAAAAGATTCAGAAATTGCTTTAGATTATTTATATGATGGACAATATAAAATAGGACAAACCATTGATTTTACCCCTCCCAAATCTAAGGATTCTGATTTGATAAAAAATCATTCCTTTAAAATTGTTGGATTTGTGAAATCAAGTGAATATGTCGATAAAAGTGATTTTGGCTCAACGACAGTCGGAACGGGTAAACTTAATGGGTATGCGCTTGTTACCAAGGAGGCCTTTGATTCTGATGTTTATATGATTGCTCGCCTATCCTATAAAAACTTACAAAATATCTCCATTTTTGATAGTAAATATGATAGCCGTTTAAAAACCGAACAAAAAACCTTAGAAAATACTTTTAAGAATCAACCAGAAAAACGCTTGGCAGCACTGAAAACTGGCCCAGAAAAACAGATTAATGAAGCGAAAAGTCAAATAGTTGAGGAAGAAAATCAACTCACTCAGCAAGAAAATCAATTAATTGCTCAAAAGAATCAAATTGGGGAAAATGCATCCGCTCAAGCGATTGAGCAAATCAATGCAGGCCAAAATCAAATTAATGATGGAAAAGAAAAGATTGCTAAAGCTAAAGCAGAGCTTGCAAAGCAGGAAACAGCCCTAAACCAGCTTGAAAAACCGACTTATCAAATTAATAATCGTAAAGAAGGAAATCCGGGTTACAAGACATTTTTAGATGATTCAACAAGAATTGACAGTCTTTCAAATATTTTTCCAGTAGTCCTTTTTGCGATTGCTTTATTAGTGAGTTTGACAACAATGACTCGTTTTGTGGAAGAAGAGCGAGGAAATCTTGGGTTACTGAAGGCTTTGGGATATTCTAACCGTGATATTCGTAAGAAATTTATGGTCTATGGATTAGTTTCTAGCGGTTTAGGAGCTTTAGTAGGAACAATTATTGGACATACCTTTTTGCCGATAGCGGTATTTAATGCTTACACAGCTTCATCTACCTTTAGCAATTTACGGTTAACATTCTCTCCTTTATGGACAATAGTTGCTTTTGCGATAGCTATTGCTTGTAGTCTTTTTCCAGCATATTGGGTTGTCCGAATGGAACTAAAAGAAGTACCAGCCAGTCTCTTTTTAGCAAAAGTACCAAAAGCAGGCTCACGGATTCTTTTAGAGAAAATTAATTTTATTTGGAAAAGAATGAGTTTTACTTATAAAGTGACGGCTCGAAATCTATTTCGCTATAAAAAGAGAATGTTAATGACTATCTTTGGTGTCGCTGGCTGTACCGCTTTACTTGTCATGGGATTTGGAATTCGTGATTCCATTTCTGGTTTATCAAATAAACAATTTGGTCAAATTTTGCACTATGACATGATTACTATTGAAAAAAATAAAGTAAATGACAAAGAAAAAGAAGAGATAGATAAAGAATTAGCCTCATCAGAAATTGAGAATTATTTGCCGATTGCCTTTGAAAATTTGACAAAAGAAGCCAGTGGCAAATTAGAAAAACAAGAGGTTAACTTAATTGCGACAAATCGTTCTGATGATTTATCAAAATACATTAGCTTAAAATCTCGTAAAAATAGTCAAAAAATTGAATTAAATAACTCTGGAGCAGTCCTTTCAGAAAAATTTGCTGAACTTTTAGACCTTAAAGTTGGTGATTCTCTGACACTAAAAGATAGTGAAAATCAGCCTCATAAGATAAAAGTAGCAGCAATTACTGAAATGTATATGGGCCATTATATTTTCATGAATCAATCGGTTTACCAAAAGGTTTTTAAAAAAGATTTTGTGGCAAATGCCCAATTGATTAAGTTGAAAAATGCGTCTACAAATAATATTCAAAAAATGTCAGCTCAATTTATGCAAGAAGACGGAATTCAAGCAGTTTCACAAAATAGTGATCTCAAAAAGGTGATTGAATCCTTTATGTATGGCATTAATAGTGTCATGATTGTTTTGATTACTTGTGCCATTTTACTTGCGATTGTTGTCATCTATAATTTAACAAATATCAATGTTTCCGAGAGAATTCGCGAATTAGCCACAATCAAAGTTTTAGGATTCTATGACCGTGAAGTCACACTTTATATTTATCGAGAAACGATTTTATTAAGCTTTTTAGGAATTCTGGTTGGTTTTGGTTTGGGGGATTATTTCCATCAGGTTATTATGAACCAATTGTCAGCTGACCAAATTATGTTTGCACCGGGATTACTTTGGACAAATCTTTTATTATCGGCAGCAATTACTTTTGCGACTACTCTTTTGCTAGCTATTGTTGTTCATTTCAAATTAAAAGCTGTGGATATGCTTGGGGCTTTGAAATCAGTAGATTAATCATTAAAAATTTTACTGGCAGCTTTTTAAGAAATAAAAAAATTACTGACAGAAATTTCATCAGTAATTTTTTTATTATTTTTCAACTTTACGTTTGAGGTCACCAATTTGTTGGCCTTTATCTTCGTCAGCTAAAATCTCTTCAAAAGCAGGGAGTAGAATTTCTTCTCCATATTTTTGGTAAAGAGCAGTAGTCACCAAACGATAAGCTAGTCGTGCATTTCTTGAAAGAATTGGCCCATGGAAATAAGTTCCAAAAGTATTTTTGTAAATTAAACCTTCGGTTTGGTCATCTGGATTATTTCCACCACCGTAAACGACGGTTCCTAGTGGCTTTTCGTCATCAGACAGATAGGTAATTCCTGAATGGTTTTCAAAACCATAATAAGTTTCACCAAATTCTTCATTGTGAGTTTCAATATCACCAATAAAACGGTCAGTTCGTAAATTTTCAGTATAATGTCCAAGAATTCCCGTTCCTTGAATTTTTGTCCCTTCGGAATTAACATAGTACTGACCGAGCATTTGATAACCACCGCAAATTGCAAGAAGTGGTTTTTCAGATTCAATGTAATCTTTTAAAGGTGCTGACAAGTCAAGCAATGATTGGTCAGCAATAATTTCTTGCTCATAATCTTGACCACCACCCCAGAAAACAAGGTCATAATCTTCTTTTGCAAAAGTATCACCTAAAGAAACGATATTGAAGGTCATTTCTGCCCCTAATTTTTCTCCGACATACTTGAGCATGAGAATATTTCCATTATCACCATAAGTATTCATTAAATCACCATAAAGATGAGCCACATTGAGGGAATACTTTGGATTTTCAAGATTTGATTTTAAAGAGATATAAGCCATTTAACGCATTTCCTTTCCAAGATAATGGCCCTCAGCCAATAATTCACGCATTTGTAACATGGCAGTGTAAGTTGCCAAAATATAAACATGCTCTTTTGGACTCTCTTTAATTGCCTCTAAAACTTCTGAAAGTTCCTTGCGTTCAGAAATATTTTCGGCATTAAAACCTGTCACACGCATTCTTCTAGCCATTTCAGATGAACGAACACCACCTGTGATAATTTGGTCAATTTCCATATCATTAATTAATTCAAAATTAGCATCCCAAATCCAACTTGTGTCAATTCCGTCAGCATAATTGGCATTTAAAAGGCTAACTAAAGTGAAAGGATAATTGGCTAATTTCATCATTTCAAGGGCTTGATTAGCACCTACTGGATTTTTAATCAAGACAATGGTTACTTTTTTCCCATCAATTTCAAGCGTTTCTTGACGACCAAAAACTGCTTTGGAAAGTTCAAAACCAGCCGCAATTGTTTCTTTTGGCACATTGAAATATTCAGCGACAGATACAGCAGCAAGAGCATTATAAATATTATAAAGTCCGCCAACATTAATTTTATAATCTGTCCCATCAATGACAAATTTAGAAGAAGTATTTGTAATCTCTGATAATTCTGTCAGTTGATAATCTAATTCTGGACGACTAAAGCCACAATTTTCACAGATATAATTTCCTAAGTTAGCATAGGTATTCATCTTGTAAGCCAAAATATGATGACAAACGGGACAAACAATCCCCTCAGTATTGTAATGAGCATGAGTAGGTTCATGGCTTTCATGGTTGAAACCATAGTATTTTACAGGATTAACTAATTTTTTTGAGTTGAAAAGTGGACTATCGCCATTTAACAAAACCGTACCTTTAGGACTATTTGCCGCACCCTTGACAATAAAGTCATAAGTTGTATAAATCTCGCCATAGCGGTCCATTTGGTCACGGAAAATATTAGTAAACACAAATAACGAAGGTTTGATATATTCAGTGATTTTTGGCAAACTCGCTTCATCAATCTCAAGAACAGCAAATTTCTTTTCGCCAGTTTTCGCTTTGGGAGCTTTCAAAAATGTGGATACAATCCCCGTTATCATATTAGCCCCAGTTGGATTTGTCACAACCGGTCCAAAAGCCTTTTCTAGAATTCCCACGGTCAGTGCTGTGGTCAATGTTTTTCCATTTGTCCCAGTCACAACAATGATTTCATAATTTTTTGTCAGTGATTTAAGAATTTCAGGATCAAATTTTAAAGCAATTTTTCCTGGTAAAGTTGAACCGCGCTTGAAAAATTTTTCCAAGACAAAGCGCGATGAATTACCAGCAAACTTTGCAAATGAAGTTTTTATTGTCATAAGCAATATTATACCAAATACAGGGATTTTTTGCTCTATAAAATTTGAAAAAAAATTTATAAAACATATTTGATACTACTAACAAAAAAAAGTGATAAAATAATATCATTATGAATAGCAGAATATTCCAACACAATACTTTTACGACACTTTCTAGTGGTTTTTACAAGGGAACGATTACCCTCAAAGAAGCACTAGAACACGGATCAGTCGGTATCGGCACACTTGATACTGCAAATGGAGAAGTGACCATTATCAATGGAATCGCTTATCACGGGGACTCAGAAAATCATGTCCGATTAGTTGAAGAAGATGAGACAATGCCTTATGTGGCAATGGTCGAACATCGGCCAATCGCAAAGTTTACTGACAGCTCTGTCAGTAATTCAGAAGATTTTCTGTCAGCACTGACCAAGCGATTTCCAACAGCAAATACCGCTTATACTATTGTTATGACTGGTCAATTCAAAGAAGTGACAGTCAGTAGCAAACCAGCCAATAACACTCGTCCTTATGACGAAATTATGGCTGACCAACCTTATTTTACAAAAGAAAATATTTCTGGAACTATGGTTGGAGTTTGGGCGCCAAAACATTTGACTGACCTTTTTGGTCTTGGTTTTCACTTACATTTTGTCAGTGATGATAAAACTTTTACCGCACATGTCCAAAATTTCATTACAGAAAACCTTGAGATTGAAATTGGTAAAATAACCAAAATTGACCAAGAATTTCCTGACGATGATGAAAACTTTGACCAGCACTTATTTCAATAATTTTGTCTGATATAGAAGACGGAGTTCTCGAATTTCATTACTATTCAATTGAGAACCCAGTAATTTGATTAAAATGTAATTTATAGAATATTTTGCTATAAAATAAAAGTAATTATAGCTCTCACAAAACCGCTCTCTACATAATAAGAGCGGTTTTTTATTGCAAAATATGCTATAATTATTCTAACTGATTTTTAGTTATAAAAAAGCAAAAAGAAAGTTCAGTGGATGAAAAGTAAATTTCAAACCAGTTTAGGTCCACAAGAACTCTTATAAAGGAATCAAAATGAATCTACAAGAAATGAACGCGCGTAAGGAAAAAATTCGTAATTTTTCGATTATCGCCCATATTGACCACGGAAAATCAACACTTGCTGACCGTATTCTCGAGCAAACTGAAACTGTTTCAAAACGAGAAATGCAAGCCCAACTTCTTGACTCAATGGACCTTGAACGTGAACGCGGAATTACCATTAAATTAAATGCTATCGAGTTAAATTATAAAGCCAAAGATGGTGAAACTTATATTTTCCACCTCATTGACACACCAGGTCACGTCGATTTTACTTATGAAGTTTCACGAAGCCTTGCTGCCTGTGAGGGAGCAATATTAGTTGTTGATGCCGCACAAGGAATCGAAGCCCAAACCCTTGCAAATGTTTATCTTGCTTTGGATAATGACCTTGAAATTTTACCAGTCATCAATAAGATTGACCTACCAGCTGCTGACCCAGAAATGGTCCGTCAAGAAATTGAAGATGTGATTGGTTTAGATGCCTCTGAAGCCATTCTTGCTTCAGCCAAAGCTGGGATTGGTATTGAAGAAATTCTTGAACAAATTGTTGAGAAAGTTCCTGCCCCTCAAGGTGAAGTTGACGCTCCGCTCAAGGCTTTGATTTTTGACTCAGTTTATGATGCTTATCGAGGCGTTATCCTTCAAATTCGGGTCATTGACGGCTCGCTTAAAGTTGGGGACCGTATTCAATTGATGAGTAACGGTAAAGAATTTGATGTCACAGAAGTTGGTATTTTCACGCCAAAAGCTGTTTCTCGTGATTTCTTGATGGCTGGAGATGTTGGTTATGTAGCAGCATCTATTAAAACCGTTGCGGACACACGTGTCGGAGATACCGTGACCCTCGCATCAAATCCAGCAACTGAGGCCCTAAAGGGTTATAAAGAAATGAATCCAATGGTATTTGCGGGGATTTATCCAATTGAATCAAATAAATTCAATGACTTGCGCGAAGCCCTAGAAAAACTTCAATTAAACGATGCTAGTCTTCGTTTTGAACCTGAAACATCGCAAGCGCTTGGTTTCGGATTCCGTTGTGGTTTCCTCGGTCTCTTGCATATGGATGTCATTCAAGAGCGTTTAGAACGTGAATTTGGTATTGATTTGATTATGACCGCGCCATCCGTTGTTTATCATATCAATACAACGGACGGTGAAACCCTTGAAGTAGCCAATCCATCAGAATTCCCAGATCCTACGCGCATTGAAAACATCGAAGAACCATTTGTTAAAGCTCAAATCATGGTACCAAATGATTTCGTTGGTCCGGTTATGGAATTAGCTCAACGGAAACGTGGAATTTTCCTAACAATGGATTATTTAGACGCAAATCGGGTCAATATCATATATAATATTCCATTGAGTGAAATTGTCTTTGATTTCTTTGATAAACTTAAATCATCAACTAAAGGTTATGCCAGCTTTGATTATGAGATTTCTGATTATCGTCCATCAAATCTTGTGAAAATGGACATTCTCTTAAATGCCGAAAAAGTCGATGCCTTAAGTTTCATTGTCCACAAAGACTTTGCCTTTGAACGCGGAAAAGTCATTGTTGAAAAACTTAAAAAACTCATTCCACGTCAACAATTTGAAGTGCCAATTCAAGCGACTATCGGAAATAAAATTGTTGCCCGTTCAGATATTAAAGCTCTTCGTAAAAATGTATTGGCCAAATGTTATGGTGGAGATATTTCCCGTAAACGAAAACTCCTTGAAAAACAGAAAGCCGGTAAAAAGCGGATGAAAGCCATTGGTTCAGTAGAAGTCCCTCAAGAGGCTTTCTTATCTGTGCTCTCAATGGATGAAGAATAAAATATCTTAAAATCACCATCAAGGTGGTTTTTTGTTACAATAAAAGAAGTAGAAAAGAGGTAGAAAATGAAAATATTTATCGTTGGAAGTACCGGACGTGTAGGTAAAAGTTTGCTTAAATCTCTCTCAACAACGGACCATCAAATCTATGCTGGAGCAAGAAAAGTTGAGCAAGTTCCTCAATATAATAATGTAAAAGCGGTTCATTTTGATGTTGATTGGACACCAGAGGAAATGGCCAAACAATTACATGGAATGGATGCTATTATTAATGTTTCAGGCTCAGGTGGAAAAAGTTTATTGAAAGTTGACTTATATGGGGCTGTCAAACTCATGCAGGCAGCTGAGAAAGCAGAAGTTAAACGATTTATCTTACTAAGTACGATTTTTTCTCTTCAACCAGAAAAATGGATTGGTACCGGCTTTGATGCATTAAAAGATTATTATATTGCTAAACATTTTGCTGATTTATATCTTACTAAAGAAACAAATTTAGATTATACAATCATTCAACCTGGAGCATTAACAGAGGAAGAGGCAACAGGATTGATTGATATTAATGATGAGGTTTCTGCAAGTAACACGATAGGAGATGTGGCAGATACTATCAAAGAATTAGTGATGACCGATCATTCAATTGGAAAAGTCATTTCAATGCACAATGGAAAAACGGCGATTAAAGAAGCTCTTGAAAGTCTTTAAACTTTTCTTAACATTTAAAAGATACTTAAAAATTTAAGTATCTTTTTTGATTACAGTAAAAAATTGACAGGAGAGTCTGTAATATTTTATAATTTTAATGACGCTTAAAAGAAAGCGCTAAACAATAAATTGTCAATGTCCGCGATTTATTCAAAAAAATTTAAGGAGTTTTATGGACACAAAAAAAATTAGATGGTTTACCGTCGCATTCATTGCCTTTAACATGGTTTGGGGGATGGGGAATGTTGTTAATAACTTTGCCCAACAAGGAATTACTGTTGTTACCTCATGGCTGTTAATTTTGGCTTTGTACTTTATTCCCTATGCACTTATTGTTGGTCAACTGGGTTCAACTTTTAAAGATAGTAAAGGTGGGGTCAGTTCATGGGTTGAAAATACCAGTACAAAACGCTTGGCTTATTATGCCGCATGGACTTATTGGGTAGTTCACATTCCTTATTTGGCTCAAAAACCACAAGCGATTTTGATTGCTTTTGGTTGGGTGGGTCAAGGAAACGGAAATCTGGTTAATCAGATGTCAATGACCGCTGTTGCTCTGGCTTCCTTAGCAATTTTTTTAGCTTTCTTATGGTTGTCAACAAAAGGGTTAAACACTCTGAAAGTGATTGGAGGACTTGCGGGAACAGCAATGTTTGTTATGAGTTTACTTTTCATTGTCATGGCGATTGGAGCACCTTTTATCGCAAAAGATTTCCACATTGCAACGCCTGACATGGGAAATATTAAAACTTATATCCCTAAATTTGACTTCAGTTATTTCACAACTATCTCAATGCTGGTTTTTGCTGTCGGTGGTGCTGAAAAAATTTCTCCTTATGTTAATCAAACGAAAAACCCAGCAAAAGAATTTCCAAGAGGGATGTTTTTACTTGCTGGAATGGTTGGTATCTGTGCCGTCTTAGGTTCGATTGCCATGGGAATGATCTTCTCAAGCGGTAATTTACCAAATGACTTGATGGCTAATGGTGCATATGCAGCATTCCAAATTTTAGGTCAACACTTTGGTGTCGGAAACTTTTTAATGATTGTTTATGCTTTAACTAACGGTGTAGGACAAATTGCTGCCTTAGCTTTCTCTATTGATGCGCCGTTACGCATTTTACTTGCTGATGCTGACCCAGAATTCGTTCCAGCATGGTTGCGTAAAAAAACGAACAAAGGAACGCTTAAAAATGGTTATACATTAACAGGGATTCTTGTTAGTATCATTATTCTTTTACCGTTACTTGGAATCGGAGATATGAACGAATTGGTCAAATGGTTGACTAATTTAAATTCAGTTGTAATGCCAATGCGTTATCTTTGGGTCTTCTTTGCCTTCATTATGTTAAATCGGGCAGTAAAACATTTTCAATCTGAATATAAATTTATCAAACAAAAACGTCTAGCCATGATTGCTGGTGCTTGGTGTTTCCTCTTTACACTCATCGCCTGCGTGTTAGGGATGGTTCCAAAATTGGACTATGCTGCTAATCCATCTGCATGGTGGTTCCAACTTGCATCGAATATTTTGACACCAATTGTTTTAATTTTACTTGGTATGCTTTTACCTTTCATTGCCCGTCGTGAACAACGCAAAACAAATGGTCTTGATTTAAATTCGCTCAATGTGGAATAAAGCCAGATTATCCCTGATTTTTTCAGGGTTTTTTGATGTTTTTTTTTAGAATAAAACAAAAGGATAAGTATTCTTAAAAATATCTAAGGATTAATTGTAAAAACTAGTCTATATCTATGAGAAAAGCTGACTTTTCGTGTGAAATTTGGTATAATATAGTTAATCTGTTTGTCAATTGGGGCAAACTCTTCCGAAAGCAAGAAAGGAAAGTAAAATTTCATTTTAATGAGATTTTACAAGGCAAACATGCAAGACAAAAATGTTATCAATGTCAATTTAGTTGAGGAGATGAAGACGTCATTTCGTGACTATGCAATGTCAGTTATCGTTGCACGGGCACTTCCTGATGTACGTGATGGTTTAAAACCCGTTCACCGTCGTATTCTCTACGGAATGAATGAACTTGGAAATACTCCAGATAAACCACATAAAAAATCGGCACGTATTGTCGGTGAAGTTATGGGTAAATATCACCCACACGGAGACAGTTCAATCTATGAAGCAATGGTACGTATGGCTCAATGGTGGTCTTATCGTCATATGCTTGCTGACGGACACGGTAACTTTGGTTCAATGGACGGTGACGGTGCCGCAGCGATGCGTTATACCGAAGCTCGTTTAAGTAAAATTGCCATGGAAATGTTGCGTGATATCAACAAAAATACCGTTGATTTCATGGACAATTTCGATGGTACTGAACGTGAACCGCTCGTTTTACCTGCTCGTTTTCCAAACCTTTTAGTTAATGGAACCACAGGGATTGCCGTTGGGATGGCAACAAACATTCCACCACATAATCTGGGTGAAACAATTGATGCAGTAGATATGCTCATGGAAAATCCAGAAGCATCAGTTACTGATTTAATGTCTGTGATTCCTGGACCTGACTTCCCAACAGGGGCTTTGGTTATGGGTAAATCTGGTATTCGCCGTGCTTATGAAACTGGTAAAGGTTCAATTACATTACGTGCAAAAACCCACATTGAAGAAATGGCTGGTGGGAAAGAACGTATTGTTGTGACTGAACTACCATATATGGTCAATAAAGCGCGTTTGGTTGAACATATTGTTCGTTTAAACCATGAAAAACGAATTGAAGGATTGACTGCGGTTCGTGATGAATCCAACCGTGAAGGAATTCGCGTGGTTATCGAAGTTCGTCGTGACTTATCAGCACACGTTATCTTAAATAATCTGTTCAAACTAACAAGTTTGCAAACTTCATTTGGTTTCAATATGTTGGCTATCGAAAAAGGAATTCCTAAAATTCTTTCTTTGAAAGAAATCTTAGTTGATTATATTGAACATCAAATAGAAGTTGTTGAACGTCGTACAGCCTTTGATAAAGCACGTGCAGAAGCACGCGCACATATCTTGGAAGGTTTACGTATCGCTCTTGATAATATTGACCGTATCATTACAATTATCCGTGAATCACAAACGGATGCCATTGCACAAAAAACAATGATGGATGAATTCCTCCTCTCTGAAAAACAATCGCAAGCTATTCTTGATATGCGTTTGCGTCGTTTGACCGGATTGGAACGTGATAAAATTGAGGCAGAATATCAAGATTTGGTCGCTTTGATTGCTGACTTAGCCGATATTTTGGCAAAACCTGAACGAGTTAAGAAAATTATTCGTGAAGAATTAGAAGAAGTTAAACGTAAATTTGCTGACAAACGTCGAACAGAATTGTTAGTTGGTGAAGTTCTTACTCTTGAAGATGAAGATTTGATTGAGGAAGAAGATGTATTGATTACTTTATCAAATAAAGGATATATCAAACGTCTAGCTAATGACGAATTCCGTGCCCAAAATCGTGGTGGACGTGGTGTTCAAGGAATGGGAATGTCTGGTGATGACTTTGTTCAACATTTGGTATCTACATCAACACATGATCATTTACTCTTCTTTACAAATCTTGGGCGTGTTTACCGAATGAAAGGATATGAAATTCCTGAATACGGTCGGACAGCAAAAGGATTGCCAATTGTCAATCTCCTCAAGCTTGATGACGGTGAAAAAATTGCAACAATCATCAATGTTGACCGTGACCAAGCGGCGAAATATCTCTTCTTCACAACACGTAACGGAATTGTTAAACGAACTTCAACCAGTCAATTTAGCAATATTCGGACAAATGGTTTGAAGGCTTTGAAACTCCGAGATGGTGATGAACTGATTAATGTGCTTAGAACTTCGGGTGAAGATGAGGTGATTATCGGAACTCATTTGGGATACTCAGTTCGCTTTAAAGGTGCAGTTGTTCGTGATATGGGACGTGCAGCAGCCGGTGTTAAAGGGGTTAACCTCAGAGAAGGCGACTATGTTGTCGGAACTTCACGAATTGATGACAGTCAAGAAGTCCTTGTTATCTCAGAAAATGGTCTTGGTAAACGAACTCAGGCTTCGGAATATCCAACAAAAGGCCGTGGTGGTAAAGGGATGAAAGTCATGAATGTCACAGAAAGAACTGGTAAATTAGCTGGTTTAACTGCTGTCAATGGTGACGAAGATTTGATGGTTATTACAGATACAGGGGTTATTATCCGTACAAATGTGGCTAACATTTCTCAAACTGGTCGAGCTGCCCAAGGGGTTAAAGTAATGCGACTTGATGATGAAGCACAAATTGTAACTTTTGCACTTGTAGATCCAGTCATTGAAGATGAAGAAGTTGATGCGCCAGAACTTACTGATGAAACAATTTCTACTGACAATAACGAAGAATAATTGAAAAGAAAGTCTGCCAGTTACTGACAGACTTTCTGACTGAATAAGATGGTGCTGACAGCTCTGTCAGTAAAAATTAAATGAAAAAAATAATAATTTGGGTTCTAGCAACACTTAGTTTAATCAGCTTAAGTGCTTGCGCTAATGGAAAATCTAGTCAAAAAGATAATCGTAATTTATTAACGTCACCAATTAATAAAGACGTGACGACAATGGGAACTTACATTAAAGTCACTGTTTATGACAAAGGAAAAGAAGCTGCAGTAGAAAAGGCTCTAAAACTTCCTGTTGAATACAATAATTTAACAACCGTTAATCAATCAGGTTCACAAATTGATGAGATTAACCAAAATGCAGGAATTAAACCTATCAAGGTGAATTCAAATGTATATGAATTGGTTAAAGCTGGTTATAACTATTCAGCTAAAGATTTAGGTTATGATATTACAATTGGTTCACTGACAAGTCTTTGGAACATTGGAATGGATAACGCTAGAAAGCCTGCTCAATCAGAAATTGATCAAGTTTTGCCTTTAATTAATTATCATGACATAAAATTTAATGATAAAAATGAAACAATTTATCTGACACAAAAAGGCGCTCGTTTGGACTTGGGTTCCATTGTCAAAGGGTTTGTTGCCATGAAAATGGTTGATTCACTCAAAAAAGATGGTGTTACCACAGGGATTGTCAACTTGGGTTCTAGTTCGATTTATGTGATTGGTCATTCACCGAGAGGTGCTGACAGTCCGTGGACAATCGGAATTAAGAATCCAAATGATCCAACTGGGACTCAAATGGGGATTATTAAAGCTTCTAATGAGCACGTCAATACTTCAGGAATTTACGAGAGATATTTAGAAGTTGATGGGCATAAATACAGTCATATTTTAAATCCTAAGACAGGCTATCCTTTTGAGAATGATATTGCCAGTATCACCTTGTTAATTTCAGGAAAAGATAAGACCAATGGTGATGGTTTGTCAACAATGATATACGCTATGGGAACTAAAAAAGGTTACGAATACGTTGAAAAGTTGAAAAACGTTGAGGCTGTATTTGTTGATAAAGATAATAAGGTTTATATCACACCTGGACTGAAAGACAAATTCCAGCTTTCAGATAAAAAAACATTTGAAGTTGGTAATATTACAAACTTAAAATAATTGTTTAAATCTTGCTATACGCAAGATTTTTTTGTAAAACAATTAAAACTTTTGACTCAGAACTTAAAGCATGATACAATGAATAAAAAGAGTACACAAAAAGACAAGGTGGGTAAAATGGCAGAGCGTAAAAAAACTAAAAGAAGAAAATATAACTGGCTGTTAAATACGTTTATTGTTCTTCTATTTATAGTAGGGTTAGTCTTAATTTTTAATAAGCCAATTCGTAACATGTTGATTGCAACAAATAGTAATAAATATCAACTTCATAATGTTTCACAAGAAAAGATAGAAAAAAACAAAAAAGCTGATGTGAGTTTTGATTTTGCTGCGGTAAAATCAGTAGATTTTCAATCAGTCCTTACCAACCAGTTTAATAGTCAACCTCTACCTGTAATTGGTGGTATTGCAATTCCCGAATTAAATATCAATCTTCCTATCTTTAAAGGGGTTGGAAATACTTCACTTTTATATGGAGCGGGAACAATGAAAGCTGACGAAGTCATGGGTGAAGGCAACTATAGTTTGGCTGGTCATAATATGACTGGATTTACTTCTGACTTATCTATCTTATTCACTCCGTTAGAGAAAGCAAAAGCAGGAATGACAATTTATGTGACTGATAAAGATAATATTTATCAGTATAAAATTGATAAGATTGATGTAGTGACGCCAGAACATGTTGAAGTAATCAATGATAGTCCAGGTAAAAAAGAAATCACTTTAGTAACCTGTGCTGATGCTGAGGCAACTCATCGAATCATTGTACATGGAACTTTTGTAGATAAGACATCTTACGATAAAGCAACTGATACCATGAAAAATGCATTTGAAACCAAATATAATCAAATTAAAAATTTCTGATTTAAGAAATCTAAATCAAAAAGTTCCGTGAAACTCACGGGACTTTTTTTATTTCAAAGTAATTGATTAAAAATGAGAATAGGAGTATAATTCTATTGTAAAATAAAGTAAAAAAAGTAATTCAAATAACATATTGTGAATGAAGATATATTTTACAAAATTATAGTTCAAATCGTAAAAGCAAATGCAACAGTCATCATAAATTAAACAAAAGGGAAAAACAAAATGAATGAAGAATTATATAATTTTTTACTGGGGAAAATATTTTATTTTTGTCAATTGCCAAGCTATACAAAATGGGGAATCTGGTCATTTGAACCTGACGGTAAGATAAAAGGAATGCATAGTGACTTTGAACAAACATGGAAAATTGAAAATGGGCGGCTATTAATTTTAGATAGTCAAGGGCACGTCACTTGTATTTTTGAAGGTCAGATAGAAAAAATGCAAAAAAGTCATTTGCTTCGTCCAGGAATGGAACATTTTCAAGTTGCTTTGATTGCTACTGATTTAATCGGTTATGATTATTTTGATAGCCTTTGCCCGATTGAAAATGATTTAGTTGCAGCATGTATGGAAACAGGGTCAGTGGCAAATGAAAAACTACGTCAGCTTCTTTTAGAAGATAAAACCATTGACGGTTATTATGCCGGTCGGGCTTATGCTGTTAAGAGAAAAGATTTAGAAATTGGATTAAAGCAATATAAAGGAGTTTTTTATGATTTAGAGCTTTCGCAAAACCAGCCTGATTTTTTTACTAAAAAACTTTTGGTTTGGTTCCCAGGACTATTGAGCTACAATCACGGGAATGCTCGGGAAAACTTCTTTCCTAATCCTTTTGAAGGAATTACAGGCTCTATTGCTAAAAATACAGTGGTATTAAGAATTGCCGATAGTAATTTAATTAATGGTTCTTATTATCTCAACACTCCCAATTTTAGAGATTATGAACAAAATATTCAGGAATTAATCGCAAAAACAGCCGAAGAAGAAGGGATACTTAGGGAGAATATACTATGTGCTGGTTCTTCCCGCGGGGGTATGGGTGCACTTTATCATGGATTACTTGGAAATTATGCACTTGTATCAATGGATCCTGTCGTAGATCGTAGTCCCTGGTTGCAATCTGCTGATGTTCAATTAATGTTTGATTGTATTCCTGTTTCATTCGTAGATAAGCTCAATCAATTATTGGAAAAAACAAATTTATCAGCTGAAAAAATACAAGTAATAACAAACCCTCAAGTTCCGATTACTTATCCATTTATTATTCAATTAAAAACTTGGAAGTTAGCACTTAAAACTTATCGTATGAAGTTGGCAGATGAACAATTTGATTATCAGCCCTATGGTGGGAAAATGCATGGAGATTTTGTAAATCGTAATATCCCCCTGCTCTTGATGAAAATTAATGAATTTCTTTATGGATGCGATTCAATAGAGAATACGATAGATGAAAAAACCTTGTAAATAATCAAGGTTTTTGATTATCCTCCAAATATAAAAATGGATGAAAAATTATTGAAAAAATGATATGATAACGACATATATTAATTATTTTTGGATAAAAGTTATTTGATAGAAGGAAGTTATGAAAAATAAAAAATCAGCTAAAGTTAAGCAAGATAAGGTAAAACAAAGATTAAAACGAGTAAAACCATGGCAGGATAAGTCTGCAAAACTTCTCGGGCATTTATTACAATTTGCCTCAATTTATGCTTTAATAGTTGGGATTGTCGGCTGGTTGATGCCTCCTGTTCAAAAACTATTATCTGGTTTCCTCTATCTTTTTGCCCTTCCTACCGATTTTAGTATTTTTAATGCAATTGTTCTATTTATTTTAGCAAGCTCAATTCGACACCGGAGAAGATTGGCACTTTGGATAGAAATTATCTATTTCCAATTAGCTTTTGTTGCATTTGGTCTTATTTTCTTATTGGCCTATTTCTTTGGACTTGTGACCAAAGAAGCACTTGATATGTCACAATTTTCTATCTTCTCACTTTTATTTGTTATTCTGGGAGTAGTTGTTTCTCTTGCGACAGCTGTATTAATGATTTTATCTCGAAATGCCTTCCCAACAAAAATTGTGAATGGCACTTGGTGGAAAGGTATAATTATTGCGGCTGTAGGATTTGTCTGCTCTATTATTGGCGGAGTAATCGTTTCATTTTTAACTTTCCATGGTTCTGTATCCTTAGCTCAAAGAATTGCTTACGTTTTTAGAGAATCTGTCAGTGATTTCCGTTACCTTCTTCCTTTTGGTCAGGAAATTTTCCCGTACAGCTCTGGAAATAATATTTGGGTCAGTACTACGATTTCAGTCATAATGCTTCTTGGTTTTATCAGCGCATTTCTCATTTTTACGCGCTCTACTCAAAAAGAACTTTCGGCAAATGCGAAACAAGAACTAGCAATCCGTCAGCTAATTCTAGATTATGGTGATAATGACTCGCTTGCTTACTTTGCGACTCGCAGAGATAAAAAAGCTATCTTTTCTAAAAATAAAAAAGCTGCCATCACTTATCATCTTTTTGGAGATGTTTTGTTAGCCAGCGGCGACCCAATCGGAGATGAAAAATCATGGAAAAGTGCGGGAGAAGCATTTCTCAACCTTGCACGAGCACAGGGCTGGACACCAGGCGTTATTGGCTCCTCTGAAGCAGGAGCAAAAATGTATGCTCAATTAGGGCTGAACGCAACTGTATTCGGGGATGAAGCGGTCGTTATCGTTCGTGACTTTTCTATTGAAAATCCAGCCATGCATGATGTTGCACAAGTTATGCGTCGTGCAAAAAGAGAAAACTATCAAGTCAAGATTCGTCGCCAGGCTGAAATTCCTGCTACAGAACTTAGTGATTTAACCAAATTAACAGAACAATGGCGAAATGGTGATGAACGTGGTTATTCAATGGCTTCAAGTCGATTTGGTGATCCAACAGACCAACAAATAATGATTGTAACAGCATCCGATGCTGCTGGAAAAGTTCAAGGAATTTTATCCTTTGTTCCGGTGGGGTCAGATAAACTGTCGCTTGATACGATGAGACGTTCTCCTGAGGCAATGAATGGAGCTGTCACTTTCATGATTAGCAGTTTGATAGAAGCAGCTAAAGAAAAAGAGATAAGCGAAATTAGTTTAAACTTTGCAGCAGCACGGCAATTCTTCATTAACGGAGAAACATTGCAAGCCAATGCCTTAGATAAAGCGGCACGAACTGTAATGAAATTCTTTTCGCGTTGGTACCAATTGGAATCACTTTATCGTTCAAATGATATTTACTTGCCAGAATGGCGAACTCGTTATATTTGTTATGATAATGGCGGTTCTCTTACTTCAGTTCTTTTTGCAATTGGCCAAGCTGAAGGATTTGTTCCGACGAATATCTTTTCTAAAATCAAAAGTTTCTTTTCACGAGATTATGACCCTAGAACAGAAAATCGCTGGTGGAAAAAATCAGATTTCATCAAAAAGGTTCATCGACTTGAAGAAAATAAACGATTGGAATTATTGAATGAAGCTGGTCATGATGACAGTTATCTAAAGAAATTAAAGGATCTTAGAGAAAATGGCATTCCACCATTTAGTCTTCCCGATAGCGAAACTGAATCAGTAGAAACCCTTAGAAATAAATTTGAATCAGTTGATGAATTTGATGAAAAAGAATATAGCATTCATGGGAAGTTAATTAGTTTGCGTGGCCGAGGCGCAATGCAATTTGCAGATTTGGCAGATAATCAAGCAAAAATTCAATTGGTTATAAAACGTGACACTCTTAATGAATATGCTGAATTAGAAAATCGTTTAGAAAATTTTGCAATATGGAAAAAAGATGTGACCGTTGGTGATAGAGTACTTGTTAAAGGAACGCTGATGCGCACGCAAACAGGTGAATTGAGTCTACGGGTTAACTCATGGAAAATGCTTTCTAAAACACTAAGAGAACTGACAGATATCGAAAAAATAGACCATACAAAATTTATTGAACGGACAGAATATTTATCAAGAATTAGAAGAGATTTGCTATCAAACAGATTTGTTGAAGTAGATAAGCAGGATTATTTGGCATTGGCTGCGGGATATGATAAGGTATTTTCTATTCAGAATTCAAAAGTAACAGTTTTATGGGCTTATCAATCAATTGAATCCTTAAAGAACCTTCTTAGTAATCTACTTGAAGATGAAGTTCTAATGGATTTATCAGAAGTTTTTCCAGACCCTGAAGCTAATGAAGATGCTTTGCCAGAGTTAAAAAGAGCGCTCAGTTATGGTTTGCCTGCTTTTGCAATGGCAGAGTTCTATTTACCAACTGAAGCAGCTGATTTAGGAGTAGATTCAGAAAATGAAAAAAAGTAATTACTTAATCATTATTGCTATTTGTGCTGCCTTATTGTACAATGCTTGGATTCTTGCATTTTGGTTAAATCCAACTGTAGTTAACTCAAGTCTTTTGAGTGGACTTTCTGCACTTGATCAACCTTATCATCAATTATTCACCTTAACAGATATTCTTTTCGCTTGTTTTTCTTTGATACTTGCGTGGGGACTTTTTAAACAAAATGAAAGAGAAGACAAACGTCTTCTCATAATTTTTCTTTCGATTGCGGGATTTGGTGCAGCAACAGGCTTAGCTACACTTTTTCCTTATGCTGATATTGCTCACAGTGAGGGAATTCCTAATCCTCTTAAAGCACCTGAAGTCTTTTTACATGACGGATTAAGTGTTTTAGCCTTATTATTTATTCTTACAGGAGTGATTTTTTCACTTTTAGTTTATCGAAATAAATTTGTTTTCCTTTTGGCCATTGCTTTTGTAATTACAACTTTGCTTTCTTTCATTGCGGGTGCAATTCCTCAGTTAGTAGGTCCTCTCGGTCAACAGATTAATGGGGTGCTTGGTGGTATATGGTTAGTCTTTATTTGTTGGAGAGTTCTGAACGGCACTTCAAAAGAAGTTCGTAAGGAGAACTGACCGTACGCACGGGTGATAATTTAAGGAGTAGTCTAGCAGAAATAAAGCCAAAAAAAGCCGCAAATAGATGACCCATATCCCAAATACTATGTTCAACGAATAACGGAAGTAAGATAAATAGTCCTAAAATTATAAGTCCAATATAAAACATTCGTTTTCTCATTATAAGGATGGCAGCAGCGCAACCAGCAACTAAAATATATGAAACACCAACATCAGTTGCCATTGCTAAAGAACTGGGAGCACGTCCGCTATTTATTGCCCAAAGTTCAAGAAAAATAGTAGTGAGACTGGCTAAAATATGACCAGACAATGTGATGACGATCATTCTTGGTGAACCATATTTTCGTTCTGCCCAAGCAATAACGGTCCAAAAAAGGACAACATAAATGAGGAGACCTGCTCCGTTATCCGCAACCCAAAAAGCACTATCAAAAAAAGTAGAGATTGGTTTATCAGAAACTCTGGCTATACTTGTTGAAGAATGGTTCGTTAGAATGTTAATTAAGTGTTGCGGTGCAGTTCTTTGAACTAGCGTAAAAGCGCAAAAAATGGCGGTATAGGTAAATGTTGCAGGGGCTGACTGAAGCCATTTTGAAAGAAAATGAGTATAGACAGATAATTTTCGAACCTCATCGTGTATTTTACGAGAAAAATGAGCTAAAAATTTTAAAAAATACCAAGTACAACATAAAATTAATACAGTTGATAAAAAAATCATAATTTATTCCTTTTCTTTTTATTATACCATTAAAGCTTATGGAGGGGTTAGCATATTTATTAGGCTTAGACCATAAAAATAGAAGATTATAAGAGGCTCGCATTAAGTGATTTACTTATGATATAATTAATAATGATTTGCAGCTAGGAGAATAAAATGAATCCACTATTACAAGGAATGAACGAAAAACAAGCAGAAGCGGTCCAAACTACAGAAGGGCCTTTATTGATTATGGCAGGAGCTGGTTCGGGTAAGACTCGTGTCTTAACTCATCGAATTGCTTACTTAATTGATGAAAAAATGGTTAATCCTTGGAATATTTTAGCGATTACCTTTACAAATAAAGCAGCAAAAGAAATGCGGGAGCGTGCTTTATCACTTACTCCAAGAGCACAAGATACATTAATTGCGACCTTTCACTCAATGTGTGTACGAATTTTAAGGCGTGATGCTGACCATATTGGTTATAATCGTAATTTTACAATTATAGATCCAGGGGACCAAAAATCGTTGATGAAACGAATTTTGAAAGAAGCTAATTTAGATCCTAAAAAATGGGAACCCAAAGGGCTTTTAAATGCGATTTCAAATGCTAAAAATGATTTATTAGATGAATCAGCTTATGAAGCTCAAACAAGCGCTAGACATCCATATGAAATGGTTGTTGCGCGTGTTTATAAGATTTACCAAAAAGAATTACGAAAAGCAGAATCAATGGATTTTGACGATTTAATCATGCAGACGTTGCGCCTTTTTGATGAAAACCCAGATGTCCTTTCTTACTATCAAGGAAAATTTCAATATATTCATGTTGATGAGTATCAAGATACCAACCATGCACAATATCAGTTGGTTAAACTTTTAGCCAGTCGTTTTCAAAATATCTGTGTCGTTGGGGATGCTGACCAATCAATCTATGGTTGGCGCGGAGCAGATATGCAAAATATCTTAGACTTTGAAAAAGATTATCCAAAAGCTAAAGTTGTTTTGCTTGAAGAAAATTACCGCTCAACAAAAACAATTCTTGATGCGGCAAACAATGTTATAAAAAATAATTTAAAACGTCGACCAAAAGAACTCTGGACGCAAAATGATGCTGGAGATAAGATTGTTTATTTCCGCGCTGGAAATGAACAAGAAGAAGCAAATAAGGTTTCTGAAATTATCACATCAGGCATTCGTTCCGGACGTTCTTACGCTGACTATGCTGTGCTTTATCGGACTAATGCTCAGTCTCGGACAATTGAAGATTCTTTTGTTAAATCTAATATTCCCTATACAATGGTTGCGGGAACTAAATTCTACTCACGTAAGGAAATTCGTGATGTTATTGCTTACTTAAATGTAGTAGCAAATCCAGCAGATAATATGAGTTTTGAACGAATTGTTAATGAACCTAAACGAGGAGTCGGTCCGGGGGCATTAGAAAAATTACGTCGTTTTGCTGACAGTCGTGGACTTTCTTTAGCAGATTCAAGTTTTGATATTATGTTATCCGATATTCGTGGAAAAGCGGCTGGTGAGATTTACAATTTGGCAATGGCCTTTGATTTGTTGAGAACCCATAGTGAAAGTTCAACAATCACAGAATTAGTTGAAGAAATGTTAGAGCGTACTGGCTATGTCAAAGCTTTGCAAATGATGCCAAGTATCGAAAATCAAGCACGAATTGAAAATATTGAAGAATTCTTGTCAGTAACTAAAGGGTTTGATGAAAAATCAGAAATTCCTCTAGATGAAGAAACGGGAGAGCCAATTGTTGAAACTGGCTTAGATAAGTTGAGCCGTTTCCTTAACGAAGTTAGTTTGCTTTCTGAAACAGATGCTTATGAGGAAGAATCTGACCAAGTAACAATGATGACCCTGCATGCGGCAAAAGGTTTGGAATTTCCAATTGTTTTCTTAATTGGAATGGAAGAAAACATTTTTCCTTTATCACGGGTAAATGAAGATATTGATGAGTTGGAAGAAGAACGTCGTTTGGCTTATGTTGGAATTACACGGGCAGAAGAAACGCTCTACTTAATGAATGCCAATCAACGTGTGCTTTATGGTAAAACGAATTATAATCGTCCCAGCCGTTTTATTTCGGAAATTGATGATGAATTACTAGAATATGCTGGTATTGCTCGTAAAGCAAATTCAAGCTTCAATGCTTCTTATAAATCTGGTGGTTTTGCCAGTGGGATATCGATGTCAGATGCGCTTCATCAAAGAAAAGCAGTCATTAATCCAACTGCAGCTCAAGCGACGATTAATAATTCTGAAACAGAAGATTGGCAAATTGGCGATACAGCGATTCACCGTAAATGGGGCGAAGGTATGGTATTAGGGATTTCTGGTTCTGGTAAAAATATGGAACTCAAGATTAATTTCCCAGAAGTCGGAATGAAACGTTTATTAGCAGCAATGGCTCCAATTGAGAAAAAATAGAAAAAGTAGTGAAAAAATAATGACTTATCATGAGTTAGAACAAGTCGAATTGACAAATATGTGTGCCATTATTGACGAAAAAAATCATAAAGTTCTTGTTCAAGAGCGTAAAAAATCATGGACTGGAATTGCTTTTCCCGGAGGACATCTGGAAAAAGGTGAGGCTCTTGTTCCGTCAACAATAAGAGAGATTAAAGAAGAAACTGGACTTGATATCACAAATTTAAAACTTTGTGGAGTTAAGGATTGGTTTGAACCTGAGAAGAACAGAAGATATATGGTTTTTCTTTATTCAACAACAGAATTCTCTGGTCAATTAATTAATGAAACAGATGAAGGAAAAGTTTTCTGGCAAGATATTAATCAATTAGCGAATTTGAATCTTGCAAGTAGCTTTCTTGAAATGGCAGACATGATGCTTCACTCAACTTACTCAGAATTTGTTTATGAGATTGATGGAGAGCATTGGAAAAAGAAATTTTATTAATTTTGCATAATAACTATTATGTAAAGTGATTGGATAGAGGTAGAAATGACTGAATTAAGAAGATGTAATTGGTGTTTGTCAACTGATAAAATGATTCATTATCATGATACTTATTGGGGAGTCCCTTTACATAATGATCAGGAACTTTTTGCAAAATTGGTCCTTGATTTAAATCAAGCAGGGCTTTCTTGGGCAACAATATTAAATAAACAAGAAAATTTTTATGAAGCTTTTGATAATTTTGAAATTGAAAAAATAGCAGTATATGACGAGAATAAAGAACAAGAACTTTTACAAAATGCGGGAATTATCAGAAATAAATTAAAGGTTAAAGCGGCGATTGTTAATGCTCAAAAAGTTTTAGAAATTCAAAAAGAATTTGGCTCCTTTAATAAGTACATCTGGTCATTTACTGACGGAAAAGTTTTACAGCATCAAGTTAATGATGAGTCAGAAATTCCAGCAACAAATGAACTTTCTGACAAAATGAGTAAAGATATGAAGAAACGCGGTTTTAAATTTACAGGTTCAACGGTTATCTATGCTTTCTTGCAAGCTGTAGGAGTGATTAATGACCACGCAGATTATTGTTATAGACAAGCAGAATTAATGGATTGAAGCGCTTTCTTGTGGTAAACTGGTTATAGTATTAAAGCTGTAATTACTATAAAATTTTATCAGAAAAGGAGCTTATTATGGCTAATATTCACCCTTATCTTACTTTTAATAATACGAAGGAAGCATTAGATTATTATAAAGATGTTCTTGGAGCGACAAATATTTCACGACTGCCTCTGGCTGAAGAACAAGCTGAACAATTTGGGGTTCCAATTGAGAAGGCTTCCGATTTAACAATGCATTCTCAATTTGACATTCTAGGTTCAACCATTATGGCTGCAGACAATTTTATGAAAGTTGATCCTCTTGTTTATGATTCCATTTCAATTTTAATTGATTTAGATTCGGAAGACGAACAAGCGGTCTCACAAGCAGATGCTTTTTGGAACAAGGCTGTTGAATCGGGGACAGTCACTGTTAATTTACCTTTTGAAAATCAATTCTGGGGTGGAAAAATGGGTGATTTTACTGACAAGTACGGAGTGCGTTGGATGCTACATGCTCAGCCTTATTCTAAGTTACAATCAAACTCATAAATCTTTATAAGTAAAAATGGAAAGTACTGACGATTCTGTCAGTACTTTTTGTGATTTATTCTGAAAATATTTTTAATGACAGCTAAAAATTTTATAGATATTTGGAAAGTTGCTAAAAATTTGTTATAATAACTATGTGAATTTTAACACAAAAGGAGTAATTTATGAAAATTTGGACTAAACTAGGCTTGCTAACGCTTGTAGGCCTCTCTTTGACTTCTTGTGGGAGTAATACAAAGAATACAAAAGGACAATCAAGTTCGTCTCAGAAAGTTGAAACCTCGGCTGGTGCAAGTAAATCAAACATCTATGCTGACCCTTCTACTTTAAGTGATAAATACGATGTGATTATTGTTGGTTCTGGTGGAGCTGGAATGACTGCAGCAATTGAAGCAAAAGATGCTGGAATGAATCCAGTCATTTTAGAAAAAATGCCCATCGCTGGTGGAAATACTTCAAAAGCCTCAGCTGGTTTGAACGCATCAGAAACATCAGTCGAAAAAGCACAAGGTGTCGCCGATTCAAATGATAAATTTTATGAAGAAACGCTCAAAGGTGGTGGCGGTACGAATGACAAGGCACTCCTTCGTTATTTTGTTGACCACTCGGCTGGTGCTGTTGATTGGTTAAATACAAATGGGATTGTTTTAGATAATTTAACTACGACAGGGGGAATGTCAGTTTCAAGAACTCACCGACCACATGATGGTTCAGCAGTTGGTGGTTATTTAGTAAAAGGTCTTGAAGAAAATATTACCAAACGAAATATTCCCTTATTTGTAAATAGTGATGTTACCAAAATTACTGAAAAAGATGGTAAAGTATCTGGAGTTAAAGTTAAGATTGAGGGTGAAACTAAAGATATTTCTTCTAAAGCAGTCGTTGTTACAACAGGTGGATTCGGTGCAAATAAGAAAATGATTGCAAAATATCGTCCTGACCTTAAAGATTATGTGACAACAAATGCGGCTGGTTCAACTGGTGACGGAATTACTATGATTTCAGAACTTGGTGGGGAATTAGTTGATATGGATAAAATTCAAATTCATCCAACTGTATTCCAAAAAACAGGTTATCTTGTTTCAGAATCAATTCGTGGTGAAGGGGCGATTCTTGTAAATCAAAAAGGGAAACGTTTCTTTAATGAAATGGATACTCGTGATAAAGTTTCTGCTGCTGAACTTAAACAACCAGGAAAATATTCTTATGTTATTTTTGGAGAAGGAACTAAAGATAAAGTAAAAGCAGTTGAACAGTATATATCTAAAGATATGGTTGTTGAAGCTGACAGTATCAAGGGACTTGCTGACAAGCTCGATATTAATGAAAAAGCACTGACTTCAACAATTGATGGTTGGAATAAAGCTGTATCAACTAAAAAAGATGAAGACTTTGGTCGTACAACAGGAATGACTACTGAAATATCAGGTAAGTATTATGCCATTAAAGTGGCTCCAGGAATTCACCATACAATGGCTGGGGTAAAAATTAATACAAATACTCAAGTCTTGAAAAAAGATGGTAGTCCAATTCAAGGATTATATGCTGCCGGAGAAGTTACAGGTGGTCTCCATGGTGGTAACCGCATTGGTGGTAACGCTGTTGCTGATATTGTTATCTTTGGACGACAAGCTGGAACTCAATCTGCGGCCTATGCTAAAACAAGCAATTAATATTTACTTATAAGTAGTTATTAAGAATAAAAGTTACTGACGGAGTATTTGTCAGTAACTTTTTGTATTATTAAGATTGATTAAAGGTAAATTCTTTGAAATAGATAAGAAAATTAAGTATAATTTAATTATGAAAAAGTATTTTTCAAGCTTTATTAAGGAGGCTTTTTATGGCAAAACATTCAAAAGCGAGTTCAAAAAACAGCAAAAAAGTAATTGCAATTGCCAGTTTGGCAGTCATTTTAGTAGTTGCTCTCGGAATCATTGCTTATCAAGTTTTTTATCCTCATAAAACTCCTGATAAGTCAGCCTCTTTTGCACAAACAAGCTCGACAAAAGTAAGTAAGAGCACAAGTAGTAAATCACAAAGCTCTAGTACAACGAGTGATTCAACTCAAGAATCAACTTCCGCTTCAAGTAGTTCAAAGACTTCGGCATCTTCAAGTAATGACTCTCCAAAAAGCTGGTCAACTCTAACTGGAAAGCAGCAAGATGCAGTTTATGCCCAATGGGTTAATAATGCTCAAGGCAAATTTGATATTTATACTGGAGAATCTTACTTAACTTATCTTGTTAATGTAGGTTCAAATGGCGTATCCACGTATTCTGACCCTGTCAATGTTATACAAAATACAGCACGTATTCAACAAAATGCTGATGGAACCTATTATTTACAAGTTCCTGATCCAACGCAGACAGGTTTAAGAATGGCACAGGATCCATGGCCAATGGTTCAATGGCAAACTAAAGAAACACTGACAGGTGCGCAACTTGTAGCTAAATATGGTTCGGATGCTTCGCTCAATAGTGGTAGTTCACAAATCAAATCAATAAACGCCACAAAAGTTCCAACAGGAAATTAAGTATAATAAAAGATTGACTTTGGTCAGTCTTTTTTAGTCAGAGAAATTATTGACATTCTGTCAGTAATTTTTTTATGGAAAGGACCAATCATAAAGACTGTAAGTGATTTTTTAGTCAAAAAATGCTATAATTTTCAGGATGAATGAAAATTTAAATGGCATTTTAAATGTCTATAAAGAAGCGGGCTGGACATCTTTTGATGTTGTTGCCAAACTTCGTGGTATTTTAAAAACAAAAAAAATTGGACATGGTGGAACTTTAGACCCTTCTGTGACAGGCGTTTTACCAGTGGCCGTTGGAAAATCGACGCGGTTATTAGAATACATGGAAGCGGCAGGTAAAATTTACGAAGGTGAAGTTACTATTGGTTTTTCAACGGAAACCGAAGATGCTGACGGGGAAATTGTTAGTAAAACGCCAGTAGAACGGGAGCTGACAGAGTCTGAAATTGACTCAGTAATGAAAAATTTTATTGGAAAAATAAAGCAAATTCCTCCAATGTATTCAGCCGTAAAAATTAACGGAAAAAAATTGTATGAATATGCCAGAGCTGGTCAGACAGTTGACCGTCCGGCAAGAGAGATTACAATCAAATCATTTGTCAGAACAAGTCCCGTGATGACTGATGAAGCGGCAGGTTTGGTAAGCTTTTCTTTCAAAGTTGAGTGCAGTAAAGGAACCTATGTCCGAACATTAGCAGTAGATTTAGCAGAGCAACTTGGTTACGCAGGACATATGTCAAAATTGCAAAGAACAGCAAGTAATGGACTGATGATTAAAGATGCCGTCAAACTCTCAGATATTGAAGTAGCAATGGAGGCAGGAGAGCTTTCTAGCTTAATGTACCCAGCAGAATATGCTGTCAGTGATTTGCCAAGGGTAAATTTGACTGCTGATCAGTTTGAAATGGCACGAGTTGGAAAAAAATTTGCTGAGGATGATTGGGTTACAGATGAAACTACTGACAGCCCTGTCATTAAGTCTAATAAAAGTGAATTTTTACTGACAGACTTGTCAGAACTGACAAGAGATAAATTTGCAGCCTTTTATGATGATAAATTAGTTGCTGTTTACATGAAACATCCAGAAAAAGCAGGAATTTGGAAACCAAATAAAGTATTGGTTTAATTCTTAGCAATATGAGCCAAAGTGAGAAAAATGGAAATATTAGAATTTAATGATGAACTAAAATTTGATGAAGAACTTATCCTTGTCCTCGGTTATTTTGATGGATTACACCGAGGACATCAAAGTCTTTTTACAGAAGCTAAAAAAATTGCGGCGGTATTGAATTTAAAAATAGCTGTTTTTACCTTTCCGGAAAAACCAACATTAACCTTCAACAAATTTGAGCCTGAAATGCTTTTGAAATTAACTTCAGATGAAAAACGAGCAGAGCTCTTTGCTGAAAATGGGGTAGATTACCTTGTATTTAAAGATTTCACTTCTAATTTTGCTCATCAAACTTCAACTGAATTTGCAGAAAGTGTCGTCAAAAGATTTAATCCCAAAGTGGTGATTACAGGATTTGATTATACGACAGGCTCTGATATGAAAAATCTCAAGTCAACGGAAGACTACCGTGTGGTCATCATGCCGGAAAAAGCGGATGAACATGGAAAAATTTCATCGACACGGATCAGAAAAGCAGTTGAAGAAGGTGATATTGCACAAGCAAATGAACTTTTAGGTTATTCTTATGAAACAAGAGGCCTTGTTGTTCATGGTTTTGCCCGCGGAAGACAACTGGGCTATCCAACAGCAAATCTAGTAATTAAAGATTACGTTCATTTGCCAGCTGTTGGAGTTTATACCTGTGATGTCATTTTTGCTGGAGAACGTCATCGTGGCTTTGCTTCAATTGGATATAATGATACTTTTAACGGGACTGAAAAAACAGTTGAAGTTCATATTTTTGATTTTAATGGAGAAATTTATGGTGAGAAATTGACTGTTTTATGGCTAGATAAAATTCGTGATATGATTAAATTTGATGGGATAGATCAATTAATTAAACAAATGAAAGAAGACGAGCAAATTGCTCGTGATTTCAAAGCGTAAATAAACTGTAAGTAAATTGGGAAAAGAGATTTGGAAAGGGAGTAGAAAAACAACGTGAGTCAAAATGACATCCGCTGTTTTTTTATGATGAAAAGAGATGAAAATTAATAACAAAAAAGTTGTAATTGTTGGAGCTGGAGCCGTCGGGAGTACTTATGCTCATAACTTAGTTGTTGATGATTTAGCAGATGAAATTGCAATAATAAATACCAACAAAAGTAAAGCTTCAGCCAACAGTTTAGACTTGCTTCATGCGCTTCCCTATTTAAACGCAGCTCCTAAAAACATTTATGCTGCTGATTATTCAGATGTTTCTGATGCAGATATTGTTGTTTTGTCTGCCAATGCTCCATCAGCAACTTTCGGAAAAAATCCAGATCGCCTACAGTTATTAGAAAATAATGTCGAAATGATTCGTGATATAACCCGTAAAACAATGGATGCAGGTTTTGATGGTATTTTCTTGGTCGCATCAAATCCAGTTGATGTCCTTGCCCAAGTTGTTGCAGAAGTATCTGGCTTGCCTAAACATCGTGTGATAGGGACAGGAACGCTTTTAGAAACTAGTCGGATGCGCCAAATCGTTGCTGAAAAACTCCAAATTAATCCTAAAAGTATTCATGGATATGTTTTAGCTGAGCATGGGAAATCAAGTTTTGCCGCTTGGTCAAACGTGACAGTCGGTGCGATTCCATTAACAACGTGGCTCAAAAAATATCCTAATCCAGAGTTTCCAACCTTCGATGAAATTGATCAAGAAATTCGTGAAGTAGGTTTGGATATCTTTATGCAAAAAGGAAATACCTCTTACGGAATCGCTGCTTCATTAGCTTGTTTGACAAGAGCAATTTTTAGAAATGAAAGCGTGATTCTACCAGTTTCTGCCTATTTGACAGGAGAGTATGGCCAGTCCGATTTATATACAGGAAGTCCTGCAATTATTGATAGAACAGGTGTTCGAGCGGTCCTAGAGTTAGAATTAACTCAAGAAGAGCAAGAAAAATTTAAAGCTTCAACGGTTCTCCTTAAAGAGAATTTTGATTCAATTAAAGAAAAATGTACTTTGTAAATATAATAAAAAGAATAAAGAAATTTATTCTTTTTATTATACAAAACAATGAAATAATATTTCAAAATAAAAAAAGATTAAATTGATACTTGAAATAATAATTCTTTTAGGTTATAATGAATACGTTATCAAGAAATAATATTTCGGAAGGATAAAAAATGTACGGTTATTCAATTTTTATGAATAGGGACTTGAATGAAAAGGACTATTTATATATTGACAAGATGACTAATCATGGTTTTAAAGGGATTTTCACATCGATGCATATTCCCGAGGATGAAGCAAGTCTATATAAAAAAAGGCTAAGAGACTTAGGAACAGCTGCTAAAAAGAATCATTTGAAACTTATGGTTGATATTTCAGGTCAAGCTTTAGAAAAAGCTGGATTTTCTATTGATAGAGTAGAAGAACTTCAAGAACTTGGAGTAACTGGTCTCAGAATGGATTATCATATCAGCAATGAGACAATTGCGAAAGTCAGTCAAAAAATGACTGTCAGTCTAAATGCCAGTACAATTAGGCAAGAAGATATTGACGAGTTAAAAGAAAATAAGGCAAACTTTAATCAGCTTGAAGCCTGGCACAACTATTACCCAAGACCAGAAACAGGCCTTTCTCGGGAGAGCTTTCTTAAAAAAAATGAATTTTTGAAAAGAAATTCATTTAAAGTTATGGCCTTTATTCCGGGAGATGATTCTCTACGCCATCCTTTATATGAAGGATTACCAACCCTTGAAGCGCACCGCTATCAACATCCACTCTCTTCCTTACTTGATATGGAATCTATAAATATAGATCATATTTATGTTGGGGATGGAGGATTAAAAGCAAGAACAGCTTGGCAGATTAACCAATATCTTCAAAAGAGGGAACTTGTATTGCAAGCAACCCAAGCAACAAGTGATTTTGCTAAAGTTCTCGGTGAGCATGAAAATAGACAAGATGATGCTAGAGATGTGATCCGCAGCGCTCAGGCCCGCTTCAATGAAATTTCTGAAATAAATCCAGAAAATACAATTGAGAGAAAAAAAGGCTCAATTACTATTGATAATTGTGAATATGGTCGTTATATGGGCGAAATTCAAATTACTAAAAGGAATTTGCCAGCAGATAAAAAAGTAAATGTTGTGGGAAATATTATTAAAGAAGATTTAGAACTTATTTCTTTTATTGGCCCAGGACAAAAATTTAAAATAGAAAAAGAGAAAAATAATGATTGATTTATCAACACTAACAACAGAACGACGAAATGACGAAACTTTTAACCTTGACCAAATGACTGTCGCAGAAGCGCTTATTAAAATGAATAATGAAGATAAAAAAGTTGCTTTTGCAGTTGAAGAAGCACTTCCAAATATTGAACCAGTTATTTCATCAGCGATTGAAGCTTTTAACAAAGGTGGCCGTTTGATTTATATGGGTGCTGGAACAAGTGGTCGTTTAGGTGTACTTGATGCCGCAGAATGTGTCCCAACCTTTGGCGTACCAGCTACCCAAGTGATTGGTTTAATTGCCGGTGGTGACAAAGCAATGACGGTTGCTGTCGAAGGGGCTGAGGATAGTCTTGAACTTGGAAGACAAGATTTGATTGATTTGAAGTTGAATGAGAACGACCTTGTTTTAGGAATCGCTGCCAGTGGTCGGACTCCATATGTAATTGGAGCTTTAGATTACGCTAAAGAAATTGGTGCTAAAACGGCAAGCCTTTCTTGTAATCTTAATGCTGAAATTTCAAAACATGCCGAATTTCCAATTGAAGTTGATTGTGGACCAGAATTTTTAACAGGCTCAACAAGATTAAAATCGGGAACAGCTCAAAAATTAATTTTGAATATGATTTCAACAATTTCAATGATTGGGATTGGTAAAGTTTATAATAACTTGATGGTGGATGTTAAACCAACAAATGAAAAATTAGTTGAGCGTAGTAAACGCATCATTATGCAAGCGACAGATTGTACTTATGAAGAAGCCGAAGAAAAATTCATTGAAGCCGATCAAGATGTTAAACTTGCAATTGTCATGTTATTAACTGATTGTGCAGCAGAAGAAGGAAAAACCAAGCTTGTTAGAGCAAATGGTTTTGTGAAAAATACTCTGAATTAAGAATTTACATTATAAGGTAGGAGAAGGAGCAAAAATGGCAGAAGAAAAAATAGCTCGTATTGCACGAGAGATTTATGAAAATGTTGGTGGAACACAAAATGTAAAAAAATTGATTCATTGCATGACTCGTGTTCGGATGACCATTATTGATGATTCAAAAGTTAACTTAGCTGGTTTAAAGGCAATTGATGGAGTGATGGGTGTCGTTGAAGATGAAACACTACAAGTTGTCATCGGACCTGGAACTGTAAATAAAGTTGCTCAAGCAATGGTTGAGACAGTTGGGGTAAGGTTAGGAGAAACTTTCCCAAGTGCTGAAGGTCAATCAATTGATGATTTAATGGCAAAAACAAAATCGGAAGCTAAAGAAAAGTATAATAAGCCTTCAAAATTTAAAGCGGTTCTTAATACGATTTCTAAAATATTCGTTCCATTGATTCCTGCTTTTGTTGGTGCCGGTTTGATTGGTGGGCTGGCCTCTGTTTTAGGAAACTTAGTCACTGCTGGTACCTTAGATGCCGCAACATGGACCCAGTTTATTACCGTCTTAAAAATTATTCAATCTGGAATTTTTTCTTACTTAGCCATCTATGTCGGAATTAATTCAGCTCAAGAATTTGGAGCGACACCTTCGCTTGGTGGTGTTATCGGTGCGGTTTCCTTGCTCACAGGAATGAACCCAGAAGCACCATTGAAAAATATCTTTAATGGAAGTGCACTTTCGGCAGGACAAGGTGGAATTATTGGCGTAATTTTCGCTGTTTGGTTACTATCGATTTTAGAAAAACAACTACGTAAAATTATTCCTGACTCAATTGATATTATTGTGACACCAACCGTTGGTTTATTGGTCATTGGTTTTGCGGAGATTTTTGCCATTATGCCGGTAGCGGGAGTTATTTCTTCAAGTTTAGTCGGGGCAATTAACTTTATTCTTCAAGTTGGTGGTGGTTTCTCTGGCTTTGTTTTGGGTGTACTTTTCTTACCAATGGTTATGTTTGGTTTACACCAAATCTTAACCCCTATTCATTTAGAAATGATTGCTAAAACGGGCTCAACACAATTATTGCCAATCCTTGCAATGGCTGGAGCTGGTCAAGTTGGTGCTGCGATTGCGCTTTGGCTTCGTTTGAGAAAAGATAAAGAATTTGTCGAACTTGTTAAAGGTGCTCTTCCAGTAGGAATTTTAGGAATTGGAGAACCTTTAATTTATGGGATTACCCTACCACTTGGTCGTCCATTCATCACGGCCTGTATCGGTGGGGGGATTGGTGGTGCAATCATCGGTTCATTAGGTCAAGCTGGAGCCATTGCTATTGGCCCTTCAGGCCTTGCCCTCCTTCCACTTATTGCTAATGGCAAATGGTGGGTTTATCTTCTTGGACTATTGGGTGCTTATATTGGTGGATTTATTGCTACTTATCTCTTTGGTATTCCTAAAGATGCAAAAGAAAAAGCAGATAATTATGGAAAATCAGTCCAAATGGAAACTATTCAACCTACTTTACGTGTTGTGACAACTCCAGAATTTTCTAGTTCAACAATTGCATCACCACTTGAGGGGAATGTGAAAGAACTTTCTACAATTGAGGATGAAGTTTTCTCAAGCGGAATGTTGGGTAAAGGAGTAGCCATTGAACCAGATAATGGAGATGTCGTTTCGCCCGTCAATGGACTTGTTACTACAGTTTTTCCAACTAAGCACGCGATTGGTTTGACTAGTGATGACGGTGTTGAAATTCTAATTCATATTGGAATGGATACTGTTGGCTTAAATGGTGAAGCTTTTGAAAGTTTCGTTAAGCAAAATGACCGTGTCAAAAAAGGAGATTTACTGGTAAGAGCAGATCTTTCAAAAATAAAAGCGGCAGGTTTATCTATAATTACACCTGTGGTTATCACAAATTCTGATACTTATCGAGAAATCATTATCAGCCATTGTGGGAAAATAAGTAAAGGTCAAGAGATTATAACAGTTAAAGCATAAAAGTTAGAGGTTGGTTTATACCAACCTCTTTGTTATAATTAAAGAAGAACGGAGAGGTTAAATGGATACTTTACTTATCATTAGGCAAAATTATTCTAGCTTTACGACAGTTGAGAAAAAAATAGCTGACTATATTTTTGAAGTCGGAGAGAAAATGCTAGAAAAAAGTGCGCAAGAAGCGGCTGGAGAAATTGGGAGCTCCTCTGCGGCTTTAGTAAGATTTTCCAGAAAGTTAGGTTATGATGGATTCTCTCAGTTTAAACAAAAATTGAGTGCATCTTATGCCGCTCACGTTGATGATGAAGAATACTACAAGGAAGTAAATGATTCAGAAACGCCTACTTCAATCAAGAATAAACTCAAAGTCCGGGTAAATCATATGGTAGAGACGACAAATTCTGCTCTATTGGATGATGAAATTATGGAAGCTGTGTCTTCAATTGATGCTGCTGAGAATATCTTTGTTTTTGGAATTGGAGCATCTTCAATGGTTGCTCAGGACATTTTTCAAAAGTTTAGTCGAATTGGCAAGCAAGTTATCTTTATTCAAGATGCCCATTTATTTGTTTCCTCTCTTTCTGTTTCTAATAAAAAAACAATCTTCATTGGAATTTCAATGAAGGGGGAAACAAAAGAAGTTCTGGAACTCTCAAGCGTGGTGAAAAATATGAAAATCCCGATTATTGCAATTACTTCTCGGGAAAATTCAAGCTTAGGACAAATGGCTGATTGTATTCTTCATTCTGTTTCGGGTGAAGATTATCAAATGCGGACTGCTGCAACAATGAGTTTGATGGCTCAGCTTTATGTTGTTGACATTCTTTTTTATATGTATGTATCAGAGCATTTTACAGAAAGTTATGACAAGTTGGAAAAAACACGTGATGCTATAAAATTATTGGAAAAAAAGTGACAGGATTGAAATTTATTAATGATGAGTTGATTTCTGCAATTTTTTTCACAATGTGATAAAATAGACCATGTAAAAGATGGACTGAAGTCCAAAATTTAAGAGGCTTAAACGCCCTATAAGGAGAATTAGAATGTCACGTAAACCAATTATCGCTGGTAACTGGAAAATGAACAAAACTTTGTCAGAAGCGCAAGCTTTTGTTGAAGCTGTAAAAAATAACTTGCCTTCATCTGATAATGTTGAATCAGTTATCGGTGCACCTGCACTTTTCCTCGCTCCTATGGCTTACCTTCGTCAAGGTTCAGAATTGAAACTTGCTGCTGAAAATAGCTACTTTGAAAATGCTGGAGCGTTCACTGGTGAAAATAGTCCAGCTGCTATCGTTGATTTAGGTGTTGAATACATCATCATCGGTCACAGCGAACGTCGTGAATATTTCCACGAAACTGACGAAGACATCAACAAAAAAGCAAAAGCAATCTTCGCTGCTGGAGCAACTCCAATCCTTTGTTGTGGTGAAACTTTAGAAACTTTTGAAGCTGGAAAAACAGCTGAGTGGGTTTCAGGTCAAATCGAAGCTGGTCTTGCTGGCTTGAGTGCTGAACAAGTTTCAAACTTGGTTATTGCTTATGAACCAATCTGGGCAATCGGAACTGGTAAAACTGCAACAAACGAAATCGCTGACGAAACTTGTGGTGTTGTTCGTTCAACAGTTGAAAAACTTTACGGAAAAGAAGTTTCAGAAGCTGTACGTATCCAATACGGTGGTTCAGTTAAACCTGAAACAATCGAAGGATTGATGGCTAAAGAAAACATCGACGGTGCCCTCGTTGGTGGAGCTTCACTTGAAGCTGATAGCTTCCTTGCATTGCTTGAAATGTACAAATAATTTTATAATTATGGGTTGAATGAAAGTACTGATTCTGTCAGTACTTTTTTCGTACATTTTTTAGTTTTTGTTATAGGATTGAAGTTTATAGTTCTGCTAGTATCTTTATCAGTAAAACTTTTGATAAAATAAAGAGATGACAAATTAATTAAGGGGAGAAAAATGTGTACCAGTTTTCAACTAAAGTCAAGTGACGGTGGATTGGTTTTTGCTAGAACAATGGATTGGCATACTTTTAATGCCGCTGCCCTTGTTCTACCAAGAAATTATGAATGGACAAGTGTTTATAACAATCAAAAAATGATTAATCCATATGCCATCCTTGGCGTCGGAAATAGCGAAATGAGATTACATGCTGATATTTCAGATGGTGTAAATGAATATGGCTTGGCGGCGCAAAAATTAACTTTTTCAAATCAGTCAGATTATGCTAAAGAAGCAGAGAAGGGAAAAGTTCAACTTGCTGCTTTTGAGTTTTTGCTTTGGTTGCTGGGGAATTGCCGTTCAATTGAGGAAGTTCGTCAGAATATTGATAATGTACAGTTGATGACTGATGAAAATGCAATCTACAAATTTGGACGTAATGATTTACATTTTTCTGCGACAGATCCAAGCGGCCAAATGATTAATATTGAACCACATGGTGGACGATTGGTCATTTCAGATAATCCAATTGGTGTGGTTACAAATGCTCCTAAATTTGATAATGAAGTCCAGAAATTAAGGACTTATATGGATATCAATTTACTGACAGAAAGTGAAAATACTTCTGTCAGTAAAAATGAGGATAGTAATTCATCATTAGAAAATCTGTCAGTAAAAAATGATAATCCTAACCAAATTTCGACAGGAAGTTTCAATGGGAAACCAGTTTTTCCTGGAGGATTCACACCAACAGCTCGATTTATTCGAGCAGCTATTTACAAAGAAAGAGCGGTGTATCCTAAAGATGAACAGCAAAATATTGTTGAGGCATGGCATATTTTAAATGGTGTTACAGTTCCAAAGTCTGAAGGCCGCTCAGGGACTTATACTGTTTATCGCAGTGCTGTGGAAGTGAACAGTCGCAGACTTTACTTACAAACGTATGATGATTTAAGTATACAAGTCTATCGTTTCCCAGATGAATTATAATCTTAAGATTTTGTTATAATGAAAACAAAATTATTTTAGGAGAATTTAATGCATCTCATCGTTATTTTAGGCGCACTTATTTCAATATCTTTTACAACTACTTATCTTATCGCTAGTCTGCGTGGTCGAGTTAAACCGAATAGAATTACTTGGTTAATTTGGGGAATTGCTCCATTGATTAGTACAGCAGCATCCTTATCAACTGGTGTTTCTTGGGCAAGTTTACCCGTATTTATGGCTGGCTTTGGTCCAATTTTAGTTTTTATTGTTTCGTCATTTAACAAAGCAGCTTATTGGAGAATTGAAAGATTTGATTATATTTGTGGCCTTGTTTCTATTTTGGCCTTAGTAGCTTGGTATTTGACTAAAAATCCTAATGTTGCAATATCTCTTGCGATATTATCAGATGCTCTAGCCGCATTACCTACCATGTTAAAAGGTTGGAAGTATCCCGAAACAGAAAATGGTTTCTTGTTTTTAGGTAGTCTTTTTTCTGCATCAACAAGTTTTACAGAGATTCATCATTGGAATTTCGCAGAAGTTGCTTTTCCAATTTATCTCATCTTGCTTAGTTTGACAATGTTATTCCTTATTGAAGGAAGAAGAAAATACTTAAATTATAAAAAAGTACTTTGACAAGTACTTTTTTATAATTTAAGCCTTAAGATAAAGTACAATTCTAATATAAAATTGCAAAATAAAGTAATTTATAATAAAATATAAAGATATAAACGTATTTTATATTTAATTTTTGTATTTTAAAATAATAAATATGGTTTCAATTGGAAGACCTAAACTTTAATATGATTTAAATGGTTTAAGCTCAATAAGTGAAATGTTGAAAAAGTTATGCGAAAGGTAACGAATGTGAGAAAATATCAGAAGGAAAATGTTTACGAAGCTTTCAATAAACGACTAGATTATATTTGTAATTATTTCGACCACTTAATTGTCTCCTTTTCTGGCGGGAAAGATTCTGGATTGATGCTAGAACTTGTTCATCGTTACTATGAAGAAAATAAACTTGCTGACAAAGAAATAGCAGTTTCTGTTTATTATCTTGACTATGAGGGGAATTATCAAGAAACCAAAGACTATATAGAACGCTCAATGGGGAAATATCCTGATTTTGATTATTATCATATTTGTATGCCTGTCTCTGCTTCTTGTGGAATATCGATGTCACAATCGACTTGGCTTCCTTGGGACCCTGAACATCCCGAACTCTGGTTGAATTCAGTTCCAGAAGGAGCAATTCATCTTGAAAATCACAATTTCCCATTTTTTGAAATAGGAATGTCTGATTATGATTTTCAAAGCAAATTCTGTCAGTGGCTTCATCAAGAAAAGAAAGCAGAAAGAACAGCAGTTCTTGTCGGAATCAGAGCTCAAGAAAGTTTAAATCGCTTTAATGCTGTGACACGTGATGAAACTTTTTCAAGATTTGGAACTACAAATTATAGTCATCGAATTTTTCATAATGTTTTCAATTTTTATCCGATGTATGATTGGTTGTTTGAGGATGTCTGGGTAGCAAATGCTAAATTTTCTTTTGATTATAATCATTTATATGATTTATATTTTCAAGCAGGAGTACCCTTTAAAAGTATGAGAGTTGCCAATCCTTTTCATCAATGTGGCGTCTCATCTTTGAAATTGTATCAAGCATTGGAGCCAGAGACTTGGGGAAAATTGATTGGTCGTGTCAATGGAGCAAATTTTGCGGCTATTTATGGTGGGACAATTGCTCTTGGTTATCGTGGAGTCAGTCTTCCTAAGGGGTATACTTGGGAGACCTATGTTGACTTTTTACTCAAGACATTACCAGAGGATATTCGAGAAGTTTATCTGAAAAAGTTCCAGAGTTCTCTGACTTACTGGACAAAAAATGGGGGAGCTTTGCCTCAGAAAGTTGTCAGTGAACTAGAAGAAACAAATTTGCAATTTGAAAATTTAGGTACTCCAAAAAATAATCGAAATTACAAACAGGAATATGAATTAGTTCGTTTCAAAAAATACCCTGATGATGTACCAATTAAAAATTTCAGATTAGTTCCCTCTTATAAGAGAATGTGTATCACCATTTTAAAAAATGATACTTCCTGTCAATATATGGGATTTGGTCAAACGAAAGATGAATTGCAAAAGAAGAAGGAGGCAATGAAAAAATGGGAGAGCTTTTTGTAAGTCCAGCTTATCAAGTGAGACGGGTTCCAATTGAAAAGATTAGAGCAAATTCTTATAATCCTAATAAAACTGCGCCGACTGAATTTAAACTTTTAGAACGGTCGATATTAGAAGATGGTTATACCATGCCAATTGTCTGCTATTATGACAAAGAAAATGATACTTATGAGATTGTGGATGGTTTTCACCGCTATCTTGTAATGAAAAATTCTGAAACGATTGCGCAAAGAGAAGGGAACTGTTTACCCGTTTCTGTGATTGATCGCCCATTAGAAGATAGAATAGCCAGCACTATTCGCCATAATCGTGCCAGAGGGACTCATTCAGTAGAATTAATGACAGAAATTGTTCAACAATTGGTTGAATCTGGTTTAAGTGATCGGTGGATTATGACAAATATTGGAATGGATAAAGAAGAATTACTAAGGCTCAAACAATTAAGTGGACTTGCCTCTTTGTTTAAAGGAGGGGAGTTTTCACGGTCTTGGGAATGGGATAAAGAAGAATAGAGTGTAGTTAAAGCTACCCTCTTTTTTATCTATATTTTCCGTTTTGTAAAGTCAATTGCTATCCATAGGTGTGTTATAATAGGTCAAGTATTTGTGATTTTTATTGGTAAGATTAATTTTAGGGTTAATCCTCTCACTATCTTTCATTGAATAGGAAAAATTTTTGAAGGGATTTATAAATGTTGCAAAAACCTAATTCGGCTTATTTTCACATTCCTTTTTGTTCTCATATTTGTTATTATTGCGATTTTGCTAAAGTACTGATGACAGGACAGCCGATTGATGCTTATATTGAATCGCTCATAGAAGAATTTCAAAGTTTCGAGATAGAAAAATTAAGAACAATCTATATTGGTGGTGGAACGCCCAGCGTTTTATCAGCCCAACAACTTGAACGTTTACTGACAGCGATTGCTGAACAGTTAGATTTAGAAGTTTTGGAAGAATTTACTGTTGAAGCAAATCCGGGGGATTTATCAGATGAGGTTATTAAAGTTTTGGCTGATTCAGCAGTCAATCGAATTTCATTAGGTGTCCAAACTTTTAATAATGCTTTGCTCAAAAAAATTGGGCGGACACATACAGAAGTTCAAGTCTATGATTCAGTTGAAAGACTGAAAAAAGCTGGATTTGAAAATATTACGATTGATTTAATCTATGCTTTACCTGGGCAAACGATGGAGATGGTTAAGTCAGATGTTGAAAAATTTTTAGAATTAAAACTACCACATGTGGCATTATATAGTCTTATTTTAGAGGACCATACAGTTTTTATGAATCGACAACGTCGTGGTCTTTTACGCCTGCCAAGTGAAGATAAAAATGCGGACATGTATGAATATATCATGGATATTTTAGCTAAAAATGGTTATGATCACTATGAAGTTTCAAATTTTGGCTTACCAGGATTTGAGAGCAAACATAATATAACTTATTGGGATAATGAGGAATATTATGGAATTGGCGCTGGAGCGTCAGGATATTTAGCAGGGATTCGTTATAAAAATCTTGGTCCAGTTCATCATTACCTTAAAGCTGCTCCAACTGAAAAAAGGATAAATGAAGAAGTTTTAAGTAAAAAATCTCAAATAGAAGAAGAAATGTTCTTAGGTCTTCGGAAAAAATCGGGAGTTTTGGTTGAGAAGTTTGAAAATAAATTCAAGTGTTCATTTGAAAAATTATACGGTGAACAAATCACAGAACTTATTAATCAAAAATTATTATATAATGATAGACAAAGAATCCATATGACAGACAAAGGTTTTGAGTTGGGGAATAATGTCTTTGAGAAATTTTTGCTCGATGATATTAATTTTTAATGCTATCGTGATGAATTTTTGTGAAAGTTATGTTACAATATAATTAATGAAACCTAAAATGAGACGTAAACTTAAAAAAATGGGAGCTTTTATCTTTACAGCATCCATGATTGCAATGATCGCCTTACTTGGTTTAGTACGAATTCGACCGGTAGAACCTCCTAAAAAAGCAGCAACTGAAAAAATTGTTGTAAATCATATTTTGGATGAGAAGGTTTTGGATTTGAATAAACCAGTTGTTGACCTTTCGGGTTGGCAACGTCCAGAAGATATTGATTACAACACCTTAAGTCAGCATGTGATTGGTGCGGTTATTCGTGTCAATGGTTCTTATGGTCATGCTGATAATTCAGCAAGCAAGGATGGAGAAGATACTGCCTATAAACAGCACATTAAAGCTTTCCAAGAGCGGGGAATCCCGACGGCGGTTTATGCTTTTGTGACTGGAGAAAACACTTCTGAAATGAGGAAGCAAGCAAGAGACTTTTATCGTCGAGCAAGCCCTTATAAGCCGACCTATTATTGGCTTGATGTCGAGGTAACCAATATGAAAAATATGAACCAAGGGATTGAGGCTTTTCGCTCTGAGTTGGAGAAACAAGGAGCTAAAAACATTGGTATTTATGCCCAAGACTGGTTCTTGCGAGATAATCAAATAAAAGTTGATAAATTTAAAGCGATTTGGATTGCTGCCTACGGACGAAATACAGGTTATTGGGATGCTTCACCAGAAACGACTTTAAGTTATAAAATGCAACAATTTACTGACCAAGGAACTTTACCAGGTTACTCGGGAAATGTTGATTTGAATATGGTTAATAACCAAACCAACTATAATGAATTGTTTAAAAATCAAAAATAAAATTTTTCTTCCAAGTTAATTTATGATTCTCTTGGAAGTTTTTTTATTAAGCCTGAAATAAATAAATTTGCTATAATAAATCAAAAAGCAATTAAGGAGTTCATGATGTCAGAGAAATTTACAAGACCAAGTAAAGATGAATATTTTAAAGAAATTGTCCAAGTGGTTGCAAAACGATCAACTTGTAACCATGCTCAAGTAGGAGCTTTATTGGTCAGTCCTAATGGTCAACTTCTCTCTACGGGATATAATGGTGCGGTTTCGGGGATGCCACATTGTACAGATATTGGTTGTACTGAAGATAAATATGGACACTGTGTAGCAACGGTTCATGCAGAACAAAATGCGATTGCTCAAGCTGCTAAACATGGCGTTTCACCTGAAGGTGCGATTTTATATACAACTTTATTTCCTTGCCTTGCCTGCCTGAAATTAGTTGTTGCTGCTGGTGTGAAAGAAATTAAATACATTGATGAGTACCATGCTAAAGATCCTTATGAAGAATTATTGATTGATACTTTAGAAATCGCCTGTGAAAAAATTTAATTAGCTTTGAGAACTTTAAAAACTCTGGCTAATAGATGAGCAATTTATGAAAATTGCTCTTTTTTTTGCTAAAATAGAAGGCGAGGTTATCATAAAATGGGTATAAAATATCAACAAAATTATCAAGTTCCTTTCTATGAAAGTGATGCTTTTAAAAAAATTCGAATTTCAAGCCTTTTAGCTGTGGCTTTACAGATTTCTGGAGAGCAATCAACTGCACTTGGACGCTCAGATGTCTGGGTATTTGAGAGATATGGCCTCTTTTGGGCAGTTATTGAATATGAATTGACGATTCATCGTTTACCAGAATTTAATGAAAAAATAACAATTGAAACTGAAGCAACTAGTTATAATAAATTTTTTTGTTATCGGAATTTCTCGTTTTTAGATGAAAATGGAGAAGTTTTAGTTGAAATTCGTTCAACTTGGGTTTTGATGGATAAGGCAACGAGAAAAATTGACCGTGTATTGGATGAAATTGTTGATCCTTATGAATCTGAAAAAGTATCAAAAATCTCACGTCCTCATAAATTCCGTAAAATTGACGAATTTAGTGATGCTCAAAAAATTGTTTATCCTGTCCGTTTTTCAGCATTAGATATGAATGGACATGTTAATAATGCGAAATATTATGATTGGGCAGCTGATATGGTGGATTTTGAATTCCGTAAAAGTCATCAACCCAAACATGTATTTATAAAATATAATCATGAAGTCCTTTATGGTGAAGAAATTAATGCCTTAATGTCTTGGGAAGACGAAGTGAGTCATCACAATTTTAATGACGGAAGTACTCAAATTGAAATTCACTGGGGAAAAATTTAATGACAGCTCTGTCAGTAAATTTTAGTGATAAAAAGTAGAAGAGAATAAAATGACAAATAAAAAATATGGTGGTTACTTAATTGACCTTGATGGGACAATTTACTTGGGAAATAAGCGTATTCCTGCAGGCGAGAATTTCATTCATCGGCTACAAGAGGCTAAAATACCTTATCTTTTGGTCACAAATAACACAACAAAAACACCGCGCGTGGTACAACGCCGTTTGAGTCAACAATTTAATATTGACACTCCATTGGAAACGATTTATACTGCAAGTCTTGCTACTGTTGATTATATGAATGATTTAGGCTTAGAAAAAACAGTTTATATCATTGGAGAAGATGGTCTTAAAGAAGCGATTTATGAGGCAGGTTACAAAAAAGATCGTGAGAATCCAGCTTACGTTGTGGTCGCTTTAGATACTGATTTAACTTATGAAATGCTTGTCCTTGCTACTCTGGCAATTCATAAAGGAGCTAAATTTATCGGAACAAATCCAGATTTGAATTTGCCAAACGAACGTGGTTTGACTCCTGGAGCTGGAGCGCTGATAAAAATGCTTGAAGCGGCAACACGAGTTGAAGCAACCATTATTGGTAAGCCAGAAGCTATTATAGCCAATAAAGCGGTCGAAAAATTAGGGCTTCCTAAATCTGATTTATTAATGGTTGGCGACAATTATCTGACAGATATTCATACGGGCATTAATAACGGAATTGATAGCTTGCTTGTCACAACTGGATTTACAAGAGCTGAAGAAGTACCAAATCTTCCAGTTCCTCCGACTTATGTTGTAGCTAGTTTAGATGAGTGGGAAGTTTGAAAATATTACTGACAGGTCTGTCAGTAATTGATTGCTTTTAAAAATTTACTGACGGAAAAATTAATTTCTGTCAGTAAATTTTAGAATACTTTGGGAGCGCCTATGAGAGATAAAGTCATTTTTGGATTTAGTATTTTATGGATTATTGCCTTGTCAGTAACTTTAACTATTTTTTTGGCGATTCCCTTATTTTTTGGTGAAATTTTTTGGTATCAATTAACCGATTTAGTTCAAATGACTGCCGGTAAAATATGGCATAATTTTTTAATTCTGATGAATTATTTAATTAATCCTTTGGAAACGAAACTATCTATGCCTGATTTCCCCTCGTCAGCAAGTGGTCTTCACCATTTCGCAGAAGTGAAAAATTTGTTTATGCTTGTTTTCTTTCTGACAATCATTTTGATTCCTTTCATTATTCGATTTATAAAAGAAAATCTTTCGCTTGTTTTCCATAATGCGCTTAGAGTTGTTATGCTATTTCCTTTAGCAATTGGAGTTATTGCTTGGCTAATTGGCTTTGACCAATTTTTTGTAGCTTTTCATGAAGTGCTTTTTCGGGATAATAGTTGGCTCTTTGACCCAGCGACAGACCCGATTATTAGCGTTTTGCCTGAGCAATTTTTCATGCATAGCTTTTTAATCTTTTTACTCATCTATGAATTAATCTTTTTTGTCATTTATAGACGTGGAACTTTATTTTTAAAGAAAAAATACTGACAGAATGGTCGGTGTTTTTTTATTGTTTGCTATTTCCGAATGATGTTATGTGTTTTTTGAAGAAATAGAAGTAAATAACTAAAAAAACCGTTTAATTGAGATAAAATGAATAAGGAAGGTTGAGCAGACAGAGATTTTATAATCGTTCAACTAGTGAAACCCGAAGGGTTTGGTCGGTCTTTTCTGTAAATCAAATCATAAATGAGTTCACAGGCTAGAAATTCATAAAAGCCTACTCATTCTCAAGGAGAAATTGCAATGAATAATCTAAACTCAGTATTTGACTACGAAGACATCCAACTTATCCCGAATAAATGTGTCATTAACAGCCGATCAGAAGCAGACACAAGCGTAAAACTGGGAAATTTTACATTCAAGCTCCCTGTTGTTCCAGCGAATATGCAAACCATTATTGATGATAAAATTGCTGAAATGCTTGCAAAAGAAGGCTATTTCTATATCATGCACCGTTTTGAAGCAGAAAATAGAGCGACATTTATTAAAAAAATGCACCAACAAGGCCTGATTGCTTCAATTTCTGTTGGTGTTAAAGCAGATGAACATGCTTTTATTCGTGAAATTTCAGCAGACGCACTCATTCCCGAATTTATTACAATTGATATTGCTCATGGACATGCAGATTCTGTTATTAAAACGATTCAATTGATTAAACGTTTGATGCCACAAACTTTTGTGATTGCTGGAAATGTTGGAACGCCAGAAGCTGTCCGTGAATTGGAAAATGCTGGAGCAGATGCGACTAAAGTCGGCATTGGTCCAGGGAAAGTATGTATCACAAAAGTTAAAACTGGATTTGGTACAGGCGGTTGGCAACTTGCAGCGGTAAAATGGTGTGCTAAAGCAGCAAGTAAACCAGTTATTGCTGACGGCGGAATTCGTACTCATGGCGATATCGCAAAATCAATCCGTATGGGAGCAACAATGGTAATGGTTGGTTCACTTTTTGCTGCACACGAAGAATCACCAGGACAAACTGTTGAACGTGACGGACAACTTTTCAAAGAATATTTTGGTTCGGCTTCAGAATATCAAAAAGGTGAACACAAAAATGTCGAAGGAAAGAAAATTCTCCTTCCTCACAAAGGCTCACTTAAAGATACATTGAAAGAAATGGAAGAAGATCTCCAAAGTTCAATTTCTTATGCTGGCGGTCGTGATTTGTCTGCGCTGACAAAAGTTGATTATGTTGTTGTTAAAAACTCAATTTGGAATGGTGATGCGATTTAGTAAGCATTTTCTTTCCCATTGTTCGGGAATACCAAAACTTATGCTTGAAAAACTTTAGCATTTATTCTATAATAGAACAATCTTATTTATACCTAGAATATGGCTGGGCGTTTCTACCTCGTACCGTAAATGCGAGACAATAAGGAAATTCGATTTTTCAGTAAATTTAATTTCTTTTTTGCGTATTTGAAACGTCTTGTTATTTTTTATAACGAGACGTTTTTCTCACCTGTGGGCACAGATGAGAAAAAATTTTTTTAAGGAGAGAATAATGAAGTTATTAGAAGACCGCATTCATACAGACGGTCAAGTATTAGGACAAGACATTCTTAAAGTTGACCGCTTTTTGACACACCAAGTGGATTATCAATTGATGAAGGAAATCGGGAAACGTTTTGCACAGGTTTATGCAAATGCAGGAGTTACAAAAGTCGTAACCATTGAAGCAAGTGGGATTGCCCCTGCTTTATATGCTGCTGAATCACTCAACGTTCCAATGATTTTTGCTAAAAAAGCAAAAAATGTAACTATGAATGATGATTTATTGATTACAGAAGTTTATTCTTTCACTAAAAAATTAACTTCAACTGTCCAAATTTCAAGCAAACTCATTGAAGAAGGCGATAAAGTCTTGATTATTGATGACTTTTTAGCTAATGGTCAAGCAGCACTTGGTTTGGTTCATTTAATGGAACAAGCTAAAGCAGAAGTTGTCGGTTTAGGAATGGTGATTGAAAAATCTTTCCAAGATGGCCGTCAAAAACTTCTTGACCAAGGAATGAAACTTACCAGTCTTGCCCGGATTGAAAAATTTGAAGATGGTAAAGTCATCTTCGCCCCAGCCGATGATAAAGATTTCGACTAAGCTTAAGCAATAAGAAAATAAAAAAAGAAAAATTTAAGGAAAATCAAAATGTCTCAAAAAAATGAACAAAGCCAGGAGCAAAGTAACTCAAAATCTGCTGTTTTAGGATTACAACATCTGCTGGCCATGTATTCAGGTTCAATTCTTGTTCCAATCATGATTGCTGGAGCTTTAAACTACTCAGCAACTCAGTTAACCTATTTAATTTCGGCAGATATTTTCATGTGTGGTTTAGCCACTTTCTTGCAACTCCAACTACGTAAGCACTTTGGGATTGGCTTACCAGTTGTCCTTGGTGTTGCTTTTCAATCTGTTGCTCCATTAATTATTATTGGTCAAAGACATGGCTCTGGAGCAATGTTTGGTTCATTAATGGTTGCAGGGGTTTTCGTTATTTTGGTTTCAGGAATTTTCTCTAAAATCCGAAAACTATTTCCACCAATCGTTACTGGTTCAGTAATTACAACAATTGGTTTAAGCCTTATTCCTGTTGCTATTGGCAATATGGGGAATAATGTTGACAAACCAACAATCCAAAGTTTAATTTTAGCTATTTCAACTATAGTGATTATTCTTTTAATTAATATCTTTACTACTGGATTTATTCGTTCTATTGCTATTTTAATTGGGCTTATTGCTGGAACAATTTTGGCTGCTAGCATGGGCTTAGTTGATTTTTCAGTTGTTTCTCAAGCACCATGGGCACACTTGCCACAACCTTTTTATTTCTCAGCACCTAAATTTTATTTGGCTGATTCATTAATGATGATTATTATTGCTATCGTGTCATTGGTTGAATCAACAGGAGTTTATTTAGCTCTTGCTGATATTACTGGTGAAAATCTTGATGAAAAACGTTTGCGTAATGGTTATCGTGCGGAAGGATTTGCTGTATTTCTTGGTGGTGTTTTCAACACTTTCCCTTACACAGGTTTTTCACAAAACGTTGGTTTAGTGCAATTATCAGGAATTAAAACACGTAAACCTATTTATTTCACAGCTGGATTTTTAATTGTATTAGGACTTATTCCAAAATTTGCCGCTGTTGCACAACTTATTCCAACTCCAGTATTGGGTGGAGCGATGTTGATTATGTTTGGTATGGTTGCCACACAAGGAATTAGAATGTTGGCAAAAGTTGAATTTGAAGGAAATCAAAATCTTCTGATTGCTGCGGTTGCTATTGCGATGGGTGTTGGTTTTAACTCAACAAACTTATTTACAGCACTTCCAAGCTTTATTCAACCTTTTGTTTCTAATGGGATTGTGATGAGTACTGTTTCAGCAATTATCCTGAATTTAGTATTTAATCATGGAAAAAAAGATGAATTAGTTACTGACGAAACAAAATAAAATAAAAACCACCGTTGAGGTGGTTTTTTTATTGAATTTTTTCTAAATCTCGCTGAAATTTCTTTTCAGAGTAAATTTCAAAAGAACCATCAGGTGCTACTAGGAGGTACTCTCCAAGTCGTCCAAAGGCTGGAATACGTACTTGATTTACTACAAGATAAATATTATCCGGATAAGCATTACTCAGCTTATTTGGCGAAATATAAAGCCCTAGCCAGTCCAAATGTTTTATTTCTTTAGAAAGGGTATCATGCTCAGCTGGATTTTTTGTAGACATTCCGTCAGCAAGTAATTTTTCTTTGGTCTCCTTATTCATTGCAAATTGACCAGACCACGAGAGCTGTCCCCTCTAAGACCCACGATTCGTTTGCGGGGTTAGTCAGGCTGATTTGCCAATATTCAACAATTTCGTTGCCTAGTTTAGCCTTCATAAAATGCTCCTTATTTTTGTACTCCCCTCTTATTTGTCTTCATTATAGCACTCGCTAAATAAAAGAACAATAAAAAAACGCCTGTCAGTAACAGGGCGTTTGTCTATTTATAAATACAATTATTTTAACTTATCTTTTTCATAAGTATGAACGAGTTCTAGTCCACGGAAATCTTGTTGTTTTAAAGCTTCATAGACAATCATACAAGCACAATTTGATAAATTTAATGACCGAACATGTTCGTCATTCATTGGAATACGAATGCATTCATCACGATGTTCATGCATAAATTCTTCAGGTAAACCTGTATCTTCACGGCCAAACAAGAAGTAGTGATCTTTTTCATCATCGGAGTAATCAACGTCAGAATAAACATGTTCAGCAAATTTACTGACCAAATAGAGTTGTCCTCCGTCATTAATTGAATTCATAAAATCATCTAAATTTTTATGATAGACAATATTTACCTTATCCCAATAGTCTAAACCAGCACGTTTAAGATGCTTATCAGAAATTTCAAAACCAAAGGGTTCAATTAAATGTAAAACGGTATTAGTAGCCGCACAAGTGCGGGCGATATTTCCTGTATTGAAATGAATACGAGGTTCAAAAAGAGCAATATGATTCATGAAATACACTTTCTTAATAACAAAAATTTTACTGACAGCCTTATCAAAAAATCTATGAGTAAAATGTAATTATTTAAGAACATTTTACCATAAGCAGAAGAGCTGTCAGTAAATTAATTAAAGTAAAAAACAAAAAAACTAGACCCCTCGGAGTCAATCTCAGCAAGAAGTCTAGTTGGGGGACTAATTTGCTTTAATCATAACAGGAAAGATTGAAACAAATTAATATAATTGATATCATACCACTTCTTTTGTATTTTGTAAAGAGAAAACTAAATTTTTTTGATAAAAAAAAGAAATTTTTTTTTAAAAATGAGTGACTAATATCAAACTTGTCAAAGCGAAAACAGCAAAAATTTGCTATAATAGTAAAAGTAAAAATCAATGAGAGGGGTTGCTATGATAATTGGAATATGGGCAGAAGATGAAGCAGGTCTTATCGGTGAAGCTGATAAAATGCCTTGGTCTTTACCTGCTGAACAACAACATTTTAAAGAAACAACCATGAATCAAGTGATTTTGATGGGACGAAAAACGTTTGAAGGAATGAATAAACGTGTATTGCCAGGGAGAATAAGTATTATTTTAACTCGCGATGAAACTTATCAATCAGATAATGAAAAAGTGCTCATCATGCACAGCCCTAAGGAAGTTCTAGATTGGTACCATAAGCAAAATAAAGACTTATTTATCACAGGAGGAGCTGAAATTTTAGCCCTTTTTGAATCTGAACTTGAATTGCTCTATCGAACAGTTGTTCATGAAAAATTTAAAGGAGATACTTATTTTCCAAGTACATTTGACTTTGGAAGATTTAAGCTAGTTTCTGAAAAATTTCACGATAAAGATGAGCGGAATTCTTATACTTTTACAATTAAAAAATATGAAAAAGTGAAACAACCATGACAAAATCAATTTTTGGGCTTTTCACAGCTCTCCTTTGTTGGATTAGCATTGTCATCGCTATTCAATGCTTTAGAAAAAAACGTTGGGGTCTGGGAGTATTGTTTTTACTCAATGCTTTTACGAACCTCGTAAATACAATTCACGCTTTTTCTGGAACTTTATTTTAAAAAATAGAAAAAGTGCCTTTTAAGTAAGCCAATAATACTTACTTTTTATGTTAGTGAAATCAGGAAAAAAAACTATGTCAAATACACAAAATCCAAATATACATTGTTCTTTCTGTGGAAAGAGTCAAGATGATGTAAAAAAAATGATTGCCGGTTCAGACGTTTATATTTGTAATGAATGTATTGAACTTTCAACTCGAATCTTAGAAGAAGAATTAAGAGAAGAACAAGATTCAGAAATGCTTGAAGTTAAAACACCTAAAGAAATGTTTGACCATTTAAATGAATATGTGATAGGTCAAGAAAAAGCAAAACGTGCACTTGCAGTTGCCGTTTATAATCATTACAAACGAATTAATTTTACAGCAAGTAAAATTGCTGAAGATATTGAACTACAAAAATCAAATATTCTATTAATCGGACCTACCGGTTCTGGTAAGACTTTTCTCGCTCAAACTTTAGCGAAATCACTCAATGTTCCGTTTGCGATTGCAGATGCGACAAGTTTGACTGAAGCTGGTTATGTTGGAGAAGACGTTGAAAATATTCTCTTAAAACTTTTACAAGCGAGTGATTTCAATATTGAACGTGCTGAACGTGGAATTATCTATATCGATGAAATTGATAAAATTGCTAAAAAATCTGAAAATGTATCAATTACTCGTGACGTTTCCGGGGAAGGTGTTCAACAAGCCCTTTTGAAAATTATTGAAGGGACAGTAGCTAGTGTTCCACCACAAGGTGGACGTAAACACCCTAATCAAGAAATGATTCAAATTGATACCAAAAATATCTTATTTATCGTTGGTGGAGCTTTTGACGGGATTGAAGAAATTGTCAAACAACGTTTAGGTGAAAAAATTATTGGTTTTGGTGCCAATAATAAAAAATTAAATGACGATGATTCTTATATGCAAGAAATTATTGCCGAGGACATTCAAAAATTCGGATTAATCCCTGAATTTATTGGTCGTCTGCCAATTGTTGCTGCTTTGGAACGTCTGACCGAAGAGGATTTGATTCAAATTTTGACAGAACCTAAAAACGCTTTGATTAAACAATATAAACAACTCCTTTTATTTGATAATGTTGAACTTGAATTTGAAGATGAAGCCCTCATGGCAATTGCTAGAAAAGCAATTGAGCGCAAAACAGGAGCGCGTGGACTTCGTTCAATTATTGAGGAAGTAATGATGGATATCATGTTTGAAGTTCCAAGTCATGAAGAAATTACAAAAGTTATTATTAATGAAGCAGTTGTTGACGGAAAAGCTGAGCCACAAATGATTCGAGAGGCCAAGAAAAAATGACCATAAATACAAATAATCTGACAATAACAATTTCAGCAGCATCAAAAAAACAATATCCAGAAAATGATTGGCCAGAAATTGCCTTAGCTGGGCGTTCAAATGTCGGTAAATCAAGTTTTATTAATACTTTACTTAATCGTAAAAACTTTGCCAGAACTTCTGGTCAACCTGGTAAAACACAGTTGCTCAATTTTTATAATATTGATGATCAACTTCATTTCGTTGACGTACCTGGTTACGGCTACGCTCGCGTTTCTAAAAAGGAACGCGAAAAATGGGGTAAAATGATTGAGGAATATTTGACAACAAGAGAAAATTTAAAAGCAGTTGTCAGCTTAGTTGATATTCGTCATGAACCCTCAGAAGATGATTTGATGATGTATGAGTTTTTGAAATACTACCATATTCCAGTGATTTTAGTTGCGACCAAAGCCGATAAAGTTCCACGTGGTAAGTGGAATAAACATGAATCTATTATCAAAAAAGCAATGAAATTTGATAGTACAGATGATTTTATTATCTTTTCTTCTACTGATAAGACAGGATTTGAAGAAGCTTGGGAAGCGATTTTAAGATATCTCTGAAAATAGTGCTATGAAGAGATTCATAGCCTTTTCTACACTTAAAAAGAGGAAATATGTACAAAATAAAACTTAATAATATAAAATTTAGGGCACATATTGGTGTTCTGCCAGAAGAAAAAGTTCTCGGACAAAATCTCGAAATTGATTTAATCGTGGAAACAAATTTTGATTTTTCAGGAAAAGACGAATTAGATGAAACTTTGTCTTATGTTGATTTCTATGAGGCAACAAAATTAGTTGTAGAATCTTCAAAAGCTGATTTAATTGAACATGTTGCCTTTGAAATTATTCAAGCAGTAAAGGCTACTTCAGAGCGTATATCAACGGTTGAAGTCCATCTTAGAAAATTAGCCGTACCGATTGAAGGAATTTTTGATTCAGCTGAAATTGAGATGAGAGGCTAAAGCTGGTTTTTAAGATAAATATTTTAAAGAGATAGAAGAGAAACAAAATCATAAAAGATTATGTCTAAATGGAGGACTTATGCAAACAACTTACTTAAGCATGGGAAGTAATATTGGTGACCGTCAGTATTATTTACATGAAGCCATTCGTTTATTGGGAAAACACCCTAAAATTATGATTGAAAAAGTATCAAATTTTTATGAAAGTACTCCAGTCGGCGGCGTCAAACAAGATGATTTTACTAATTTGGCATTAAAGGTGGCAACGCTACTTGAACCTTTGGAATTATTATCTTTTATTCATGAAGTTGAGCTATCTTTGAACCGTGAGCGAAAAATTCATTGGGGGCCAAGAACAATTGATATTGATATTATTTTCTATAACGACTTAGAAATGCAAGAAGAAAACTTGGTTATTCCACATAAAGAAGCTTTTAATCGTCTTTTTGTCTTGAAACCTATTTTTGAACTTATTGATAAAGACTTTAAATATTATGCGTCAATAGAAAAAGCAATAGCCGAACTTTCAGTAAGTGAACAAGAGCTCCATGTGATAAAAGAAGAAAAAACACCGAGAAATCGTATTGAAGATGCCGTTAAAGAGATTCTCTTTGCAGTAGGTGAAAATCCAAATCGAGAAGGATTACTTGAAACTCCAGCGAGAGTAGCTAAAATGTATGAAGAAATTCTTTCGTCACAACGCTTAAGCAAGTTTAATGAGTATAAACTTTTTGAAATTGATTCTTCTAAAACGGATTCAATCGTGTTGATTAAAGATATTCCTTTTTATTCAATGTGTGAGCATCATATGTTACCATTTTTTGGGAAAGCTCATGTTGCCTATATTCCAGCTGATGGAAAAATTATTGGCTTGTCAAAAATTCCCCGTTTAGTTGATTATGTTTCGCGCAAACTCTCGGTTCAAGAAAATATCACTCATGATATTGGAGATATTTTGACTGATATTTTGAATCCTAAAGGAGTGGCAGTTCTTGTTGAAGGACGTCATATGTGCGTTGAAATGCGTGGAGTAAAAAAAGTAAATTCTATTACTAAAACTTCTTATTTTTTAGGTGAATTTAAAGAAAATAACGAAAAAAGAATGGAATTTTTAGAAAGTCTTTTATGAAAATCTTAGAACTTAATCAAGAATCTTTTTCTCTTAAAAATATTATCCTAAAATTTGATGAGTTAAATCACAATGAAATGATTTCTCTTCAAAAAGAACTTTATCGAAATGGTAGTTTGACAAGACTGACTCCAGACTCCTTGTTAGTAGTTTTAACAATTGATGACTTAGCAAAATTGATTAATCTTTTTGAAAATGATGAAGATAAAAAAATGCTTGAAGTGATTTATAAGCGTCATCAAATCATTTGGTCAGGTAAAAATTTCAATTTTGATTTAACTAGAAAGTCAATTGTCTATTCAATCGTCAATGTTACACCAGACTCTTTTTATGATGGAAATCCAGATAATTTAAACCTCTCTCATATTTTAAAAAGAGTAGAAGCTGATTTAGAAAATGGAGCTTCTGTTCTTGAGCTGGGAGGGAAATCATCGAAACCAGGATATGACGATATTAGCCCAGAAGAGGAATGGAACAGACTGAAAGAACCTATTCTTGAGTTGAAAAAAAACTTTCCTAAAGCGATTTTTGCTGTCGATACGGATGAAGCTTATGTCATGGAACGAGTTTTAGACGCTGGGGTTGATATTATTAACGATATTGATGGTTTTGATACAAATGATAAATTAAAAGTGGTAGAAAAGTATCAACCGGCTTTAGTTGCTATGAATAATGGGCGAGCTGGTTTTAGTTATGCTGATAATGTTTATGAAGAACTTCCATTATTTTTTGAAAATAAAAAAGAAGAGTTACTTCAACTTGGTTTAAAAGCTGAACAAATCGTTATTGATCCTGGAGTTGGTTTTTTTAATGGAGATTCAGGTTCAGATAGTCTTGAGCGGGTTAAATCAACTGAAATTTTAAGCAGAATAGGTTTACCTCTTATGATTGCAATCTCTCGTAAGTCATTTATGGGAAAACTCTTCAATGCCCAAGGAGATGAGCGGCTTTTTTCAAGCCTTGTCCTAGAAGCGCAAATGGTTGCTGACGGGGGACGGATTTTGCGTGTTCATGATGTTAAGGAGACTAAACGTTTACTCGATGCAATTGAAATTTATAAGGAATTTTAAAAATGAATGAAGACCTAATTGCTGAAATTCAAGCTTTATCTGCTATTGGAAGTGAAGAAAAATTTTCCGAGATTATTCGATTATTGAAAAATTCGACTTTAGAGCTTCGGGGGAAAAAGAATCCAGATTTACAATTGTCAGCAAGTGCATTAGTTTTTAAAAAACATAAACTATTTTTTATTGAACACCCTTATCAAAAGGAGCTTTTGCTTCCAGCAGGTCATGTTGAACTAGGAGAAAAGCCATTGGAAACTGCGATTCGTGAGTTCCATGAAGAAACAGGTTTTTCAGCGTCAGAATCAGGCAAGGTGGTAGATGTTAACTTGATTAATATTCCTTACAACAAAATTAAGAATGAGAAAGAACATCAACACATTGATTTTCGTTTTCTATTGGAACTAAAAGAAAAAGAAGCAGACCTTGCTGAATTGCCTTTTTTCCTTCTTGATAGAACTGAAGCTCCTGATGAATTTAAAAAATATTATCAATACAAAAGATAAAGTAGAAAAGGTCACAAAATGTCTATAGAAGAAGCATTGGAATGGATACATTCACGTTTAAAATTTAATATTCGCCCAGGCCTAAGTCGTGTTTCGGCCCTTTTAGAATTGCTTGGTCATCCAGAAGAGTCTTTGTCAATGATTCACGTTGCTGGAACAAATGGAAAAGGCTCCACAGTCGCTTTCACACGCTCAATCTTTATGCAGGCAGGTCTGAAGGTTGCTTCTTTCACAAGTCCTTTCATCACCACTTTTGGTGAGCGGATGTCGATTAATGCACTCCCGATTGCTGATGATAAATTAATTTATTATGTAGAAATGATCCAGCCTCTTGTTGCTGAACTTGATAAAGACGCTGAACTGACTGGAATTACCGAATTTGAAATTATCACGGCAATGGCGTTTAAATATTTCGCTGATGAGCAGGTTGATTTAGCGGTTATTGAAGTTGGTTTAGGCGGACTTCTTGATTCAACAAATGTGATTAAACCTGTTGTTTCTGGAATTACAACAATTGGTTTAGATCATATTGATATTCTTGGTTCGACCATTGAAGAAATCGCAGCTCAAAAGGCTGGAATTATTAAACCAGGAATTCCAGTAGTTGTTGGAAATATTGAATTAAAAGCACTTCGGGTTATATGGGAAGTGGCTAGAAAAAATACAGCGCGTGTTTATCAATTTCCATATGATTATCGTACGGAAGTAGAAGAACACGAACATTTCAATTTCTTTTCTGGTCAAGAAGCAATATTGGATATTGAAAAATCTTTAGTTGGCTTACATCAAATAGAAAATGCTGGTATGGCTATTGAACTTTCTCTGGTTTATGCAAGTAAGGTTGGGATTGAATTGACTGAGGATGTGATTCGCTCTGGAATTCGTGAGGCTTTTTGGCCAGCTCGTATGGAAAAATTGGGTGAAAAACCACTCATTTTACTGGATGGTGCTCATAATGTTCATGCGATGAATCGTTTGCTTGAAAACCTTAGCTCTGAGTTTCCAGATAAAAAGATTACAATCATTTTTTCAGCCATTACTACAAAAGATATTAGTCAAATGATAAAAATGCTTCAAACTGTGAAAAATTCGCATCTGATTTTGACAACTTTTGATTATCCGAAAGCTTTGAATTTGGGAGATTTTCAAAGATTGGAAGAAGAAGGGGTTGAATTGGCTCCAAGTTGGGAATTAGCTTTAGTTCGTGCGAAAAAAAATTTAGCTGAAGATGATTTGTTATTAGTTACAGGCTCTCTCTATTTCTCATCTCAAGTTCGTGAGTTTTTGAAAAAAGAGAAGTAATAACTAAAATGATTTTTTAGTTTTTAAAATTAATAAATAGTTGTAAATTTAAAAAATTCGGCTATAATAAAATAGATTTATAAATTCATTTCTTTCTTTTGAAGAAATGACGAGGAGGAAAAGACAATTTTGATCGTATTAGCAGGTACAATTGGTGCAGGGAAGTCGAGTCTAGCAAAGGCTTTAGGAGAACATTTGAAAACGGATGTTTTTTATGAAGCGGTGGACAATAATCCTGTACTTGATCTTTATTATCAAGATCCTCAAAAGTATGCTTTCTTGCTACAAATCTATTTTTTGAATAAACGTTTTGAATCAATTAAAATGGCTTATCGTCAGGATAATAACGTGCTTGACCGTTCGATTTTTGAGGATGAACTTTTCCTAACTTTGAACTATAAAAATGGAAATGTAACAAAAACTGAATTGGAAATTTATCAAGATTTATTAGCAAATATGTTAGAAGAACTTGATGGAATGCCCAAAAAACGTCCGGATTTATTGGTTTATATTGATGTGTCATTTGAAACAATGCTCTCAAGAATTGCACAACGTGGACGTTCATTTGAACAAATTGAAAATCAAGAAGGACTAAAAGATTATTATGCTCAAGTGCATGATGAATATCCTGATTGGTATAAAAATTACAACATTTCGCCAAAATTGAGAATCGATGGTGATTCTATTGATTTTGTCAATAATCCTGAACATCTTGATGAAGTTTTGGGACAAATCGATAATGAGTTGAAAAAACTAGATTTGCTTTAAAAAATAGTGAAATTATTATTACTGACAAGGCTGTCAGTAATTTTTATTCTTTTAAATTTACTGAGCTTTCTGTCAGTAAATTTTTTTCGATAAAAATGGTATAATATTAAGAAATTGAGCGAAAGTTATTTTTTGAATTATCTTAAAATTTAATTTTTGTTTGAAAAGGAGAAGTGATGACAGTAAATATAGCAATATTGGGGTTTGGAACAGTTGGAACTGGGCTTCCAACTTTAATTTCTGAGAATAAAGAAAAACTATCAAAAATTTTAGATGAAGAAATCGTCATTTCAAAAGTTTTGATGAGAGATGAAAAAGCAATTGAAAAAGCTAGAGCACAGGGTTATCAATATGATTTTGCTCTAACTTTAGAAGAAATTTTGGCTGATTCTGAGATTTCAATTGTTGTTGAGTTGATGGGACGGATTGAACCGGCTAAGACCTACATTACGAAAGTGATTAAAGCGGGTAAAAATGTTGTCACAGCCAATAAGGATTTACTGGCTGTTCATGGAACTGAATTGCGTGCTTTGGCAGAGAAACATCATGTTGCTCTTTATTATGAAGCGGCTGTTGCTGGTGGGATTCCAATCTTAAGAACTTTAGCCAATTCATTTTCATCAGACAAAATCACACATCTTTTAGGAATTCTTAATGGAACAAGTAATTTTATGATGACGAAAATGTCAGAGGAGGCATGGACTTACGACCAATCTTTGGCCAAAGCTCAAGAACTTGGTTATGCTGAATCTGACCCAACAAATGATGTTGACGGAATTGATGCCAGTTATAAATTAGCGATTTTAAGTGAATTTGCTTTTGGAATGACGCTAAGTCCTGATCAAATTTCTAAATCTGGCCTCAGAACGATTCAAAAAACTGATGTTGAGATTGCTCAACAATTTGGCTATGTTTTAAAATTGACAGGTGAAATTAATGAGGTTGAATCAGGAATTTTCGCTGAGGTTAGCCCAACTTTTCTTCCCAAAAGTCATCCATTGGCCAGTGTCAATGGTGTTATGAATGCTGTTTTTATTGAATCAGAGGGAATTGGGGATTCAATGTTCTATGGGGCGGGAGCAGGTCAAAAGCCAACCGCTACGAGTGTTTTAGCTGATATTGTTCGAATTGTTAAGCGGGTAAAAGATGGAACAATTGGGAAGTCATTTAATGAATACGCACGTCCAACGAGTTTAGCTAATCCTCACGATATTGTAAATAAATATTATTTTTCCGTTGAAACACCAGATTCAACTGGGCAATTATTGCGCTTGGTGGAGTTATTTACAAGTGAAGATGTCTCTTTTGAACAAGTTTTACAACAAAAAGGTGATGGACATCGCGCAGTTGTTGTGATTATCAGTCATCAGATTAACCGCGTTCAACTTTTGGCCATTCAAGATAAATTAAAAGAAGAAGTAGATTTTAAATTACTTAATTATTTTAAAGTTTTGGAGGACTAGGAAAATGAAAATTATTGTACCAGCGACATCAGCAAATTTAGGCGCAGGTTTTGACTCAATTGGTATTGCGGTCAACTTGTATTTGACAGTGGAAGTACTTGAAGAAAGTAATGATTGGAAAATTGACCATGATTTAGGAAATAATATTCCTACTGACGAAAAAAATTTATTACTGACCACGCTGTCAGCAGTTTTGAAAGCTAAAAATAGTAGTCTGTCAGTAAAATATCATTTGAAAATGACTTCGGAAGTTCCTTTAGCAAGAGGTTTGGGTTCATCAAGTTCAGTCATTATTGCTGGGATTGAATTAGCTAATCAACTAGCAAAGCTAAATTTGACAACAGAAGAAAAACTTGAACTTGCTTGTGAAATTGAAGGACACCCTGATAATGTTGCACCAGCACTTTTGGGAAATTTAGTTATAGCAAGTACTGTTGCTGACAAAACGAATTATGTTAGCTCAGACTTTCCTTCATGTAAACTTCTAGCTTTTGTTCCAGACTATGAGTTAAAAACTGTTGAAAGTCGAAAAGTTTTACCTAAGGAATTGGCTTACAAAGAGGCCGTTGCTGCCAGCTCTATTGCAAATGTACTGACGGCCAGTCTTTTGACAAAAAATTTAAAAGTTGCTGGGCAAATGATAGAGTCTGACCGTTTTCATGAAAATTATCGCGCTTCTTTAGTTCCTGAACTGAAAATTTTGCGAGAAATTGGTCATGAATTTGGTGCTTATGGAACTTATTTATCTGGGGCGGGGCCAACAGTAATGCTCCTTTTACCCGATGATAAGCTGAATTTACTGACAGAAAAAATTAATGAGCAAAATTTATCTGGTCAACTTTATTCCTTGGAAGTTGACAGTAATGGATTACAAGTAGAAGAATCTGTATTATAAATACAGATTTTTTTTCTTGATTATTTTACATATAATAACAGATTGCAAGAAGCGCAACGAAAATATCCGAAAAACGTTGAAACAAAAGGCTCTATAAAGGGCTTTTTGATTTTCTCGTATCTCGTTTTTTTGAAGCAATATGAAAAGTTTTGAAGAAATTCTGCCCCTTTTTCTGCCCCTTTTTTGTATAAAAAAACCTGCAATTTTACAGGCTTATTTTGTTTAATTTTTCTACAATGTTCTTACTCATCTTATCTGTGACATGCGAGTAAATAGATAGTGTTGTATTAGGATTAGTGTGTCCTACTCTTTCCATGATGGCTTTTAAAGGAATACCTATTTCTGTAAGCATAGCAATGTGAGTGTGGCGAAATATATGAGTCGTTAATTTTTTATCACTTTTAACTTTTTTTAGACGACTATTCACAGTTTCGATATATTCAGGGAAATTGTGCCTATTTACAAATATAAAGTCTTCTGGATTCCCGTTGTTAATATTCATTTCACTATTCAAATTGATTCGTTCATCAAGTATTTTCCTTGCTCGTTCAGATAATGCGATTGTTCTTTCTGAATGAACGTTTTTTGGTGTTGTTTTAGAATGTGTGGTAGGGTCAAAAGAGCCAGTAATGTCTATAGTGTTAGTATTTACATTTTTATATTGTAATGCAGCACATTCTCCGTAGCGCAAACCTGTTAAAGCCATGAATTCAATGATTAGTGCAGTTGGTTTATCTATAATCCTAAGTTGATTCAAGATATCCCGCAGCTCATCAAGTTCAAGATATTTATCTTTTTTCGCTTGTCTCTGTTCAAAGGTTTCAATTTTCTTTTTTATTTTAACTTTAGAGGATGGATTATTTTCTATATACTCTTTAGAAATAGCGTAATCTAAAACCATACTAATATTAGACTTGATTAAAATCATATAGGGGTATGAGTAGTTATCTGCATAGTATAACTTTTCAAGAAGAGACAAGATATAATTCGAAGTAAGTTCTGTTAGAAGAGTTTTCTCAGGAATCATTTCCCTAATTTTATTTTTTGCGGAAATTCTAGCTGTAACAGTCCGAGCTTTAACCGTATTGTTGTATACAGTTAGAAACTCATCTTGGACTTCCCAGAAAGTGATAGAAGTTATTTTATTTTTTTCATCTTCAATTTTTTGCTTTTCTTTTTCAAGTTTTGCATCTATTTTATTAAACAGTAGCCTAGAAGCTTCATTTTGTGCCCTAGAACTATTCTTATCTAGCGTTACTGATACTTTCCTTAACTTACCTTTAGTATCTGTATAACGCTCACAGTACTTATATTTACCATTAGGCAAATCTTCTACCCACATTTGCTTTTTATACCTCATTTCTGATAAAATGGTATAGTAAAAGCCTTCCAGATAGAAGTGCTTTACTACATTCATGATAAATCCGCCCTTGCCGTCCAAAGTTTGGGCGGATTTTTTATTTCTAATAGAAAACTACAGCGAGTGCTGGAACAGTTATATTTCCACCCATAGTAGATTCGTAAGTATATAAGCCATATACTTTTCCATATAGCGTTACTTGATCACCTTCTAAAAGTCTATGGTTTTCCCATTCACTAGAGTCAATTTGAGCTAAATAAACATCATCATAATCACCATTTGTTGCAACTCTTAACGTAGCAGTACCATCATCACCATCAGTTACTTGAATGACTTTACCAGTAATTTGAAGTTTTTCCCCTTTATGTTTATTACCGTTTCTTGCCATTTCATCATATGTCAATGTTGGATAAGTAGCCGGGTTTTTAGCATCAGCTTCTTCCTTAGCTTTTGCTGCCGCCGCAGCATCAGCTTCAGCTTTATCTTTAGCAGCTTGGTCAGCGTCTGCTTTAGCTTTTGAAGCTTCAACTGCCTCAGAACTTGCTTTTTCTTTTGAAGTCATTGTTGATTGACTTTCCTTAGTGCTATCAGAAGAGTCTCCGCCATCTCCACCCTTAGCTCCACCAGTGAAGTGCATTCCTAAAGCGACAACGACAATTACTAAAAGCCAAAACCAAACTTTTTTATAGATTGGTTTTTGTGGTTTTGGAGTTTTTCCATTTTCCATAATGTTTAGGTTCCTAATCTAGCTTTTTATGAGAATCAAGACATTGCTCGTTTTTTTAATTAAATTGCAGTATTATAATATTCGTCGTATTTTGATTTAACGACTATCCAGCTTTGCTCATAAGGGCATCCTGTGACATCACAAAACAAATCAAAGTGTTCATAATCCCCATCATTATCTAGCCATAATTCCCAAAGAGTTAATATAGCCCCAATGTTAGCCCTAGATTCATGTTGGCTAACAGTATCGCATTGTCTAAGCCTACAATCGTCTTTATTCAATGCATGGTGAAGATCATGAGCTAAAGAAAAAGGAGTAACTAATGAAGGATTTATAGCGCATTGAAGAGTATGAGTGTTTATTATAACTTTGTTTGACATAGGAATAAATTGAATATCATATCCAAGATTTTCTATTTCTTTGATAAAAAAGTTAATAAGTTCTTTTTGTTCCATGCTTTACCCTCATTTTTCATCACGATTATAAAAAGTTGCGAATAAAAGCATTTTATCTTTCTCTGTTAATGGTTTGCCACCAAATGACAGCCATTCGTCCCAGTTAACATCTTCAAAGTTAACGTGGTCGCTGACAATATCTTTTAAATCAACAGGCTCTTTAATTTTTTCTATATCTTCTCTACCTAGCAAATAATCTACAGAAACATGGAAATAATCCGCTATTTTAGCTAAATCTTCCCCTTTAGGTTTAGATGTTTTCCAGCGGTAAATATTATTTTCGCTAAATCCAAGCTTTATTGCAAGCTCTTTTAAGCTTATTTTTTGTTTATCTGCTAAAGATTTTATTCTTTCAAATGTAGTCATATCAAGCCTTTCAAAATAAATGTTGAAATAAATTACCGAAAACGATACTTTATCATTGACAAAATTACCGAAAGTGCTATAATTGAATTTGTAAAGATTAGTTAGCCTTTCGGTTAGCAAATAGACCTATAAAAAGCACTTTAAACGCTCCGCCAAGAATGTTTTATAAAGCTTTTGTTAGGTGTTTTAACTATGCTTAAATAGTATCACTTTCGCTAAAATAAATCAAGAATTAAATACAGAAACGCTAACTTTTTCTTATACAAAATTATATACGGAGGTTTAAAAATGCCAACAAGTGACAATGGACTAAAACTTGTTAATTCATTCATTGAAGAGACAGGTATTGAAAAAATGAGTTTAGCGGCCAAGTACGGAGTAGCTAAAAATGTAATGATTGATATCCTTTCAGGACACCTTCAATCACCTAAAGCACATCAAGTCATCCTTAGAATTATTGATGACTTCAAATTACGATAAGAAAGGAAATTACAGCATGAACATTATTGAAGCGACAAAAAAAGCTTTGAAAGAAAACAAGGCAATTACAACTCCTGAAGACAAAGAACGTGGTACTGTTTTTGTTCCAACAAATTCAATGCCGCTTGGTATCGTTATTGTACCAACACACCCTGGTCTTGAAAAAGTTGAAGGAATTTATAAAGAAAAATGGGCTTCAGCCTGTAAGTTTTGGAACCCTAAAGCTGAAGACCTCTTAAGAGATGATTGGGAATTATATTAATTTAAAAACCCAATCCGCAATTTCTTTGACGGTATTAATATTTTTGTTTTCAAAATATATTATCGTCTTATCTAGCAAATACGAATCAATAATAGTGTTGTTACCATATCTATTAAAAACATACTCAGACCTAGATAGTTCATTCATAGTTTCCAGAACATCATCTGGTAACCAATCAGGTACTAATTCACAAATATCTGAGATATGTCCGATCCGCTTTGCAGAATTTTTTGAAACACCATTATTAATTTTACTAAGATACTCTTTATAAATTATTGCAAGTAATTGTTTAGAGTCTTTAGTTAATTGAATATCATCCACAACTTATTTCTCCTTTCCATAATATTAAGTAAATATCTGAGAAATATTTACAACAATATTATAGCACTCGGAGAATTAAAACATAGAAAGGATTCGAAATGAACGAATTACAAAATATTGATGGCTTCAATGCAAAAATTTACGGAACAGCAGAAAATCCTCTATTCCTCGCAAAAGATATTGCAGAACTCATTGAACACTCAAGAGCATCCGAAATGCTAAAAACAGTTGATGATGATGAAAAGCTGATGCAACCAATCCTTGCATCAGGTCAAAATCGTAATATGTGGTTTTTAACTGAAGATGGGCTTTATGAAGTTCTCATGTCATCTAAAAAACCACAAGCGAAAGTTTTCAAGAAAAAAGTAAAAGAAATCTTGAAGTCTATCCGCAAGCACGGAGCGTATATGAATAATGAAGTCATTGAAAAAACTTTAACAAGTCCGGACTTCATTATCCAGCTTGCCACTAAACTCAAAGATGAGCAAGAAGCACGTCTTGAACTTGAAAAAGAAAATAGTCAGCTCAGTCTTGAACTTGCTGAAGCAACTGAAAAGACTCGATACCTTGATTTGATTCTTGATAGTCCAGATGAATTAATTGTAAAACAAATCGCTCAGGATTACGGAATCAGTGCTGTTAAGTTTAATCAAATTTTGAATAAACTACGAATTCAATATAAGCAAAATAATCAATGGATTCTTTATTCAAAATTTCAAGGTAAAGGATATATCAAGAGCCGTACATTTAATTATATCGGATCTGACAAAAAGCAACACACACGAATCAATACTTGCTGGACTCAAAAAGGTAGAGAATTCTTATATCGTAAGCTTAAAAAAGCTGGATATTTACCAGTTGTTGAACAAGATGTTGCTTAGAAAGGAAATCTAATGAGCTATCAACCAGATGATTATCTGACAACAAAAGAGATTGCAGTTGAGTTTGGAGTTACAACCAGAACAATTTATACCAGAAAAAAGGAAATGCAACTTATGAAAGGTTTCAGTTCAGGTATTTTTCTCGGAGGTCGTAAAATTCGCTATAAAGAACTATGTGATTTTCTTAGATATGTCCACACACCGGAATACCGTATTGAAAAAAGAGATTTAGAAAATAAAGGTTTGCTTCCTAAATCTAAAAAGTGAGTTAGGAGGTACTTATGACCTACACATACATAGTCAACCCAGAAACGGGCGAAATCTTGTTTGACCTATTCCACGACTTAATCACACAAAACATCAGAGCAATCAAGCTCATTGCTAAGAAATTAAACGCGGTGCTCCGCTAGAAAAGAGAAATTTATGAATCCAGAAGATGTAAAAGTTGGAAAAGAGAACAAAATGACATTAGCAGAAGCAATTACAAAATTTTCAATTGAAGTACTACAACTTGACGAAACAAAAAACAGCCCAGAAATGGTTGCAGCCATTACTGAACTGTTGAAAATTGAAAGAACTTCTAATCGTTTATCAAAGCTATAGATTTTATTTCTGAACCATTAACTGATAGTTGATAACGCCCTTTAAAGTTATATGTTCTACCATCGGCAATGGAAAAAGTTGATAAATCATCTGTTAGAGTTTTACGACTTCCGTTGGCTACGTAACTTACACTTTCAAATTCAGATATTGTTTCATCTGAACCAGTTTTAAAATCAATAATAAGTTTCATTAATATTTACTCCTTTCAATAAAATTTTGAATAAAAACAGCTAGCCGCGGTATTTCATTCTACTATATTATATCAAAATACATTTTGTTACACAAACTAAAGATACAATATATTGTGTCAAAAAGTATTTACATTTCAAAGGAGACACAAGATGTTGTGGTTAATCATTGAAGAAAAACTTAAAGAAAAAAACATGTCAATATACAGACTTTCCAAATTGTCAGGAGTCAGTACGCAGTCCTTATCTGCTATCAAACTTGGTCAATCTAAGAAACCTAGCTTTGAGATAGTCATTAAGATAGCTGAAGTACTTGATATTGACTTAAATCAATTTAAAAAGAAAGGACATTAAAAATGTTCGGATTTAAAACAGAAGAAGAAAAAGCTAAGTTAGCTGATTATGACAGACTTTTAGCTGAAAATAAAGATTTGCTAGCTCATGATAAAGCGATGGAAAAAAATCGTAATGAGTGGATGGATTACGCTAAAGCCATTGAAGCTAAACTTGAAGCAGTTGAAACAGAATTAATTATTCGTCGTAAGAATGATGAATTTCGTCAGAAGTTAACAGTAGCAAAATAAAAAAGACCGCACGGGAATGCGGACTAAGACGTGATGTGTCTTTATATTTTAATACCTAGATTATATCACGTTTCAACAAAAATCAGAAACGGAGAACATTAAATGACCGAAGAAAAACCAAGATTTAGTTTTTCTGATATTAGAACTTTTCAGGAATGCCCGTTTAGATTAAGGGAAAGAAAAGCAAAAAGATATGCTGAATCTCCTACGGAAGCTATGCTAGTTGGCCTTTATGCTCATGCAATGCTTGAGGGAGATAAAAGTACTGATGACTTTGTACAAGAGCATTCTGTGGATATGATGGGCAATATTGGCAAGAAGAATCAAGCCATTAAAAAAGTTTTTAAAGATATTGTGATGGCAGTTAATGAAGTTAAAAAAACTGAAACTTATCAGTCTTTTGATACTTTGCATACTCACAAAGAACTTTACATCAGAGCAGATTATGATGATTTTGTGATTAGTGGAAGAATTGATGTCTTAAGGTTTGACCATGAAAACAAAACGATTGAAATCATCGACTGGAAAACAGCCGCAAGTTTTGAAGATATATTTGATAAAAATATCAGAGCTTATTTGGAATGGTACAGCCATTATAGAGAGCAGTTAGCTTTATACGCATGGTTAGTTGCTCAAGAATTCTCTGATTATACAAAAGTTGATTATAGAGTAGTTGGGAAAATTGTCGGATTTACCAAAAAACTTCCAGTAAATATCAAGACAATTACGATGGATTTTGGGAAACTTGCTGATATTTCAGATAAAATTCTTGTTCAAACTGTGTTAGCAGAGTTGGATAATATCGCTCATAGTATTGATCATGAGGGAATGGATGGATACTTTTGTCATAACTGTGACTGCTGTATCCAAAACAAAAAATATGAAGAATTAGAGGTAGAAGTATGGTAATGCAAATTAAACCTGCAGGAATAAGAAAGCCTAAATTGAATCGCATATTGATTTCAGGTTGCGGCGGATCTGGTAAGACGACTTTAGCAGCCAAGTTCGCAAGTAGCCCAGAACGAGCTTTGTTCATTAGCACAGACGGGAATGCGAATCGTCAAGGATATATGGCAATTGACTTCGAGTTCCCTCAAAAAGCAGAACAAGTTGTTACTAATTTTCTTCAAGCATTAAATATAGCAGAACAAAGTTCTGATAGCTGGGAAGTTCTCATTATTGATTTAATTGAGGATTTTGACGAACGAACTCAAAGTTTATTGCGCAATGAATTTAGTAATCAAAAATCAGCACAACGAGCTTGGGGGAAAATAAACAGTCTTTTTAAAGATATGCAAAGTTTATTAATGAGTAAATTTCGAGAAAAAACGATTATTTTACTTAGTCGCGACGTAGAAGAGTTTGATAAAAAATCAGGCGAGATTATTGGATATACTCCAGCGCTACGCCGAGCGATGAAAAACATCATATTAAAAGACCAAGATGTTGAAATCCGTGCCTATTTTGATAGAAATCATAATAGACAATTTGACATTTCTAATCTGCGTTATGAAGAAACTAAGGAAACACTCCAACAGATTATTTCTAAACCGTTCGAAATCCCTCAACCTGCAATTGACCCAAAAGAGCAAAAAGAGGTACAAGAAAAAGCTAATAAATTAAAAGCGCAATATGATAAAGCTTTTGCGGCTGCAGCATCTCATGATGCAAGTGATAAAGATATTGAGTATTGGAAAAATATGGAACCATCAGAAGCGATTATGTCTATTGCCGATTGGATTCGAATTAAAGAATCCGCTCAGTCAGTCGTTGGTGAAGAAGAACCAATTGTGGATGAATTATTTCCAGTAGGCCAAAACTAAACCTATGAGCAAACTGCAGTCCTCACTAATCCTGAGCAGTAGAATTAGAAATAATTCAACTTTAAGCAAGACTACCTTGGGCGGTAGTTTCGTATTTAGTCAAAGCTGGAGGGTGGCGGAACGAGCCGTAAAGTCAATGAGTATTTAGTGTTTACACATAACCACTCATCGCCAGCTTTTAATTGAAAAATAAAAATTGAAATAAATATAGAAGAAAGGAGAAAGTTTGGAACAAAGTACAAAATTCTTCAATCAAATCCCAGTTCCAATTGTGGAAGCTGATGACTTAAATGATTTTGAAAAACTTCTTTTTAGTGAAATATACACGATGGCAAATTCATTTGGAAGTATCTTTCCTTCAAATGCTTATCTTGCTAAAAGATACGGCAAGACAAAAGGAACTGTTTCAGCTAATCTGAAGCGTCTTGAAGAAAAAGGATACATTAAATTAGAATATGAGTTTGAAAATGGAGAAGTTAAAAAGAGATATATTTATCCCTATGTTGATAAATCGGTAGGGGGTATACCGAAGAATCCGCATACCCCTACCGAAGAATCATTAGAGGGTATACCGAAGAATCGTAAGTATAATATATCAACTAATAAATCAATTAATATATCAAATAATAATATATCGGACAAGTCCGATAAAGAGTCTGATTTAGAAACTAGATTTAACAATCTTTGGAAAATATATCCTAACAAAAAAGGTAAACCTAAAGCTCTATTAGCTTATAAAAGAGCTGTAAAATCTGGAACGACAGACGAAGAGATTAAAACGGGTCTTGAAAACTATTTGTCAGAAATACGAATAAAAAATACCCAACAGAACTATATAAAGCATGGTAGCACATGGTTTAACGGCAAAGGTTGGGAAGATGACTATGATTTAACGCCTATTCAAGGATTTAAAAATAGCAAAGTTGTCAAATCTGCTCCTAACTGGTCTAATCAAAGATTTGAAAAAGACGAAGAAACGCTGACAGCGGAAGAATTCGAGGAATATATGAATGGCTTGGACTCTTAAAAAACGTGCTCTTGATGAGGGGCTATCAGAATATTACCGTAGCTTTATTCCTGGGATTACCCATAAACAATACTGCAGATATGTTGAAAAAGCTTATGAAGAGGAAATAGTATTAAGTCCTATCACTTTTGTCGCAATAGTTAAAGGTATTGACAATGAAAAAGCAACCGAAATATTTTTTGAAAAAAATAAAGAACTGACAGATTCAGGAGTAATTCCTGCAATTGCTAGATTTGGAGAAGCAAGTGAAATTCCAGCAAACTAAAAAGTCAAAATATGGAGCAAAGAAAACAACGGTTGATGGTATTGTGTTCGATAGCAAAGCTGAATCAATCTACTATTTGCAACATAAAAATGATGAGCGGATGACCATGCAAGAGAAGTTTGTTCTTATGGATAAATTCAGATTGAACGGAAAACTTTATAGAGAAATAGCTTATAAAGCGGACTTTGTTTTCAGAAATGAATCTAACGAGATTATCAAAGTTGTCGATGTAAAAGGTATGGTCCTACCTGAATTTAAAATGAAAGCAAAATTATTTGCTAACAGATATGGAATTCCAATAACAATTGCTAAGAAAGTAGCGAGAATGAATATGTTCGAGGAGAGCGAGATATGACTGAAACAGCAAAAGAGCTTTTACGAAAAACTAAAGTAATTAGGGATAATTTTTATCCTGAGCCAGTTGAACCTGATCATGATGATGAACTAAAAATAACCTTTAAATTTTTATCAGAAGTGATTAATTATCTTGAAAATAATACTGGCGAAAAAATGATTGAAAAGCTCCAAGAACAGCTTAACAGCAAGGTTAAAGTACTGACAGAAATCAGAGAAAATATCGAAGAGCATAACCAAATTTATGATTTGAGCGTAGATACTGCATTACTTTTAGAAGGAATTGACGGAATAGCACTCGAGGCGATTGGAGAAAACCATGATTAAAACAAATTTTGTCACTTTGAAAAAGCTATATGGATTAGCAAGAAATAATAATTTCAAAGCCACTAAAAAAGACTTATCTGTAAAAATCAGCGGTCGAACTAAGCATAATCACGAACTTTCTCAGCTTTATTTGGATATTTGCAATAAATATAACCATTCAAAGCAAATGAAATGGAAAGATTTATACAAAATACTTGAAGAATTAATTTCAGGTTTAGCAATTGAACTTTAATAGCTCTAATTCATGAAAATTACGGTTACATTGAGCGCTTAAACCATTTCATGGATAATTTATCACGAACAATCTAAAAGCGCTTAGAAGCTAAAATATGAGGTGTTAATATGACAACGCAAAAAGAAAAGAATGTTTTGGAATTTAAAGATAAGGATATTTTGAAGAACCATAAAGTCGCTGACAAAGACGATGAATGGTTTCATGAGCAATGGAAAAATAAACTAAGTGGATTGAAAGAGGCAGGAGATGGCAAGGTTAGAAAAAATTTATGATGTATATTTCAATGGGATAAAAACGGGAACTGGTACAAAAAAAGAACTTTCGAAAATGCTTCTTGTTTCACCTCATTCAGTCGCTGGATGGGTTAAAAATGGAAGAGACAATTCTCCAAAAAAGAACGCAGTCAAAATCGCAGTCGTAAATGAAAAAGCGATGATGGAAAAATATCCCGGTTGGAAACCTTATGGCGGTTCAAAGTCTAAGACTTCTGATGAAATAACTGATCGTGACCGAAGAAAGCACGAAACAAAAGAAGAACGTAGATTGCGAAGAAATATCAGAGCACAAATGGCAATCGAAAACTCAAGAAAAGACGACAGCGTCTTTAAATAAAGGAAAAACAATGAATAAAAAATTAATTACAACAGCAGTAGTCGCAGCAGGAATCTTTGGTTCAGCAACTTTTGGAGCTTATGCAGCTAATGCATGGGCAGGACATCAAAATATGGTCGCTGTGCAACAGAATATCTCTATCTTGAAACAACGCTTGCTAGACCGAAACGAACAGCTTAAACAGGCAAATAATAGCTCACAGCAATATGC
>NZ_JAALEQ010000029.1:0-2605 GCF_011800585.1 Lactococcus sp. EKM203L | reverse complement strand
TGCTTTTCTTAAGCGGTTAGTGAAGCAGTTTGATGAACCGAAGGTTGTAGTCACAGATAAAGCCCCCGCTATTACAAGTGCCTTTAAGAAACTAAAAGAATACGGCTTTTATCAAGGGACAGGTCCGTTGACCCAAAGATTAGTTCCAAAACTAAGTTTTCGATAGCAGCATTTACAAAAACGGAACTGGCTCTGCATTCCATTCAGTTACACTTGTCAATTCGGAAGTAAAAGGGCGCTTTTGAGTTGAATAAAAGGATAAACCCCAGAGAATCCTATTCATCTATTATTTCGTGGGTCAAGGTACCCATCCCCTGACTCGGGAAAAGTTTAAGAAAAAGTTTAATAAAAAATAAAAAACTTGATTTTTATCAAGGTGCTTATAACTGATTACCATTAATATAAAACTATCAAATCAAGGGAGGCACAGAAATAAGAAGCATACATTTAGCATGAAAAGTACTATTTAAGATAAAAGCCTAATTTGACAAAGCTTTTATCAAAACGGAGCAGATCGAAAGAACGATTAAAAACAAACTGCTCAGTATTTTCATAAAAACATCAGGAGGATAACATGAAAAAATTAAACTTAAAATCAAACATGAAAAAATCTATTGGAGTACTATTAACATCTGCAGCTATTATGGCGATAATTCCTCTATCTGCGAGTGCGCACTGCGACACGATGGATGGTCCAACTGTAGTTGATGGAAAAAAAGCCATGGAGAGTAATAACGTCAACTATGTGATGAAATGGGTGGCACCTGAATATCAAAAGGAAATAACAGATAAATTTAATCTTAGCATGAAAGTCAAAGACCAGAGTCCAGAAGCTAAGGAGTTGGCCGAACAGTATTTCTTCAGTGAAGTGGTTAGAGTGCACAGAGCAGGAGAAGGTGCGCCGTTTGACGGATTGAAACCTTCAGGAACTCCTATCGATGAAAAAGTATTAGCAGCAGACAAGAGTATTGAGCTAGGCAATTTATCGCCGTTAGAAGGTATGACTGAAAAAGAAAAAATGCCTGAACTTAAAGAGAGATTTGAAAAAGTTATGTCTTTAAAGGATTATGATGTGAATGATCTTGAAGCAGGAAGAGAATATATTGAAGCATACGTGAAATTCTTCAAATTTGCTGAAGGTGAAGAGGAGCATGCTGCTGAAGGTGCTCACGGTGAAGAAGCAAATAATGCTCATGCAACTCATAACGCTGAAGCCAACAACGGTAAAGCAGCTGCAGAAGCGGAAAAAACTCATGGAGAGGTTATATATACAGTAAAACCTGGAGGTACACTTTGGGGAATTGGATTAGAATTTAATACAACTTATCAAGAAATTGCAAAAGTAAACAATATTTCTAACCCAGACCTTATTTTCCCTGGACAAAAATTTATCATTCCATCTAAATAAGATAGATCAAAAAAAGTAAAAACAAACGAACAATTAAATCAGTCAACTGAAACTAGTTTTTGTAAATAATAGTCATAAAACCCCAATAGCTATTATGCTAAATTGGGGTTTTATCGTCTATAAACGGGATGGTTTTTCACTATTCAAATGGGGTCAAGAGTTAGTCTACGAGGAGGTAAAGTATGAAAAAAGTGTTGAAGAGGTTATCGTTTATTGTAAGTGTCGTGATCATGACTACGTTGTTATACAATTATGTTTTCTTTATTATTCTAGTACCAAGTGCTTCCATGTATCCAACAATAGAAATTGGTGACAGGATCATCACAACAAGGATTCATAACACTTCTTCCATTGAAAGAGGACAAATTTTGGTGTTCTATTCGGATGAGTTTAAAGAAACAATGGTGAAGCGAGTCATCGGCCTGCCAAATGATCAGATTGAAATCAATTCAGACGGAAAGGTATCCGTAAACAATCAGGAATTGAATGAAACATATGTAAAGTACCCAGATACAAAAAGTGGAAGTTTTAAGGTGCCTGAAGGAGAATATTTTTTCCTAGGGGATTACCGGATACATTCATATGACAGCAGAAAATGGAACGATCCTTTTATTTCAGAAAGCAAGATCTTAGGACAGGCTAGATTTATACTGTTTCCATTCGATCGAATATCCATACTTGAGTAGTGTAGAAGAGGTTGAAAGGGAGGGGGCGTGGGAGTATCAGTTGAGGGATTATTAAAAACATCTATTTTTGTTTTGTTGAGTAACTATTCCAAATAGTGTTATAATAAAACTATATTATTAAACCCATTTATACTTCTTATTTTCAGAAGTCACCGTCAGATTGGTTCTGTTGCGAAGTTTGAAAATCAAACGCGCCCTCTCTGAACTCCAAATATCTTAGGCTGTTATTCCCATTAATACCTTGATTTCAGTAGACACCGAAAAGCCGAAGAGCGTTCCATTTCTTCGGTTCTTTTTATATATTCCTCGAATGGTCTCCATGCCCTTAATCGTGGAAGAGGCTGTACGGAGAATTTGATAAAATTTATTCCGTCGTTTAATAGGTCGATGGTCTTGTTCTATTAAATTGTTAAGATACTTCACAGTTCGGTGATCGGTTCTGTTGCAAAGTTTTAAATCTACTATCAAATAAGGTAGAATAATAGAAAAAGATAGCAGGAGGAATGACGAT
>NZ_JAALEQ010000028.1:0-4493 GCF_011800585.1 Lactococcus sp. EKM203L | reverse complement strand
ATCAAGGTATTATTGGAAATCCCAGCTTAAATCATAGATACCGTAAGGGATTTTATTCTTTATTTAAAACTTTGCAACAGAACCTATTTTTCTGTATCTAGTTATTCGATGATATCGAGGCTAATATGTCAGTCTTCCAAGCAGCCGCTGAAGCTATTAAATTATTGAAAGGAATCAGCCTTTTAAAAAGTCAACAAAGAAATTCTGCTTTAAATCATATTAGGGTATCACAAATACTTTACAAATATGTTTTGCGTCGCATCAAAAACCAGCAAATTAGACTTAGTATAGCAGAGATAATCAATACGGCTAAAACACCATAAGAAGACTTTTCAAACGGGACATGGACATTGATTCCCCAAAAGCCAAAAATAACTGCTGGAATAGTCAAAACAATTGATATCTCGGTTAGGGTTTTCATAATCATGTTTAGCTGATACGAAATCATATTGTTTATCATATCTTCCAAATTGTCCAAATATTGGCTGTAACCTAAAATGATTCTATCCATTGTATCACTTGTATCGTATAACTCATCAATTATTTTTTTAATACTAAAATCAATATCGTCAATAGTTGTGAAATTTTTTTTAATGAAATCAAGCGCTTTATGGTTAGCTTTATAAGTTGTTGACAAAGCTATCATGTATTTTTGAAGAGTCAATAAATCACCAAACGTTGGTCTGAGTGAACCGGACGTTGATATTTCTGAGTCTAAATCATCAATCTTTTCCTTGACTCCACGAAGGTCGTTAAGCATCACATAGAGATCTTTTTGCATGATCTTTAAAAGTACTTCCTCCACGAAATGATTGACATCACGTAAAACCATATTGGATAAGAGTTCGGGAATGAATTTTAATTTTTGTTTTGTAAAAATTATCAACTTATTTTTAAATACCAAGAAAACAACAGATGTCGTCAGATTATCTAGATGCTCACCTTCATGTACCTCGGGAAACAAAAAACTTACGAGCAAACTTTTTTCATCGTTCTGATCTATCATCGTGTCATATGCAACTTGATCATCAAACGTTAGTATATTGCCTATTTTAAAGTCGTATTTATGTTCATAAGATTCGATATATTCTCGTTCGTCACCATAAACATAAACAACAGAAGAATTTTTGATATTTGATTCTGACGAAACTAACAATGTATCTTTTGTTAAGGAATAAGTTTTCAGCATTGTAAGCCTCCTGCTTTATATTTTTCTCAAAAATAAATGCGTAATTGTTGTGGAATAAATACGTTATCAGTTTTAAAAACATTTTGTCTTATGTATGATAACCTGCCAAAAATTTTATCTCACACATTATCTAGACAATCTTGTCTCCAGCTTCTAATGTATTATCTAATTTATAATTATAGACCCTTTTTATTTTTTCATATACTTTTTTGGCTTGTAAAACACCTAAATTTGTATACTCTCTAATCTTTTTGATAACTACTACGTCTTTCTTATTTTCCAAAATCATAGCTTTAATAATCTGTTGTTCTTCATCCGTCATAGACCGAATTTCTGGTTCTGTAAGAACTTCAATTAAGTTATCACTAAAATTAGATGAAACAAGAAAAAGTATTGCTAAAATTAAAAAAATATCATCATCGGTAAAAAAGTAATAAACAATAAAAAATAATGTAATACCATATAATACCCAGTTTAAATATTTATAGTTCAAAAAATTTAAAAACTTCACTTTATCTCTCTTTTCTATTCAAAATATCAAACAAACATCTTTTGTAAAAAGCCTTTTTTCTGTTCTTTCAACAAATCTAACTTCCGTTGATGAAGAGCGATAGTGTCATCTAACTGTTTGAAGAACGAACCGATTCTTTGTTGTTCTTCAAATATTGGTAAATAAACTTTTATTTTTATAAAAATCTTTATGGTTTAAATCTGGAATTGTAGAAGTACCTGCTCGTATTAAGATTTCTTTTTGTATAGGTATTGATGTTAGTAAGAAATATAAAAATAATTTTGATATTTTTTTGGGATCATAATCTATCTTAAAAAAATTATTATGAAATGCTCCTTTTGTGTTAGTAACTACTTTCCCTGTGTTTCCTGTTCGTGTCATTAAAATATCATTTGTATTAGCGATTACATTTTTTGAAGGATTTTCAATATAATATTTTTTTGTATTGTTAGGATTTAAAAATTCATTAGTAATGTAAAATTCTTTATTTGGTCCAGCTTCTGTAAATCTATCAGATATAGCTATTTGTAGTCCCTGTGACAATTTAGTGAAGTCTGAAAACTTACGCTCTTCCCAATCATCCGTGAATCCTTTAAATCGCAATTCTGGAACTTTGTTTTTAACTGAATCATCTATTTTCGCCATAGTCCCCACCATTTTCTTGGTTTTTCTTGTTCTTCTATCCTTTTTTGGTCTTTGATTTGTTCCTGCAAATTTTCCAACTTCTCTTTAAGAGCGTTCACTTCATCTTTATATTGATTATCTAAGTGTTTGAATTCTGTTTCCTGTGTAGGCATTTTAAGAGCTTTGAGATTGTCATTCTCCGCCTTATATTCTTCTAGCAACTTTTTATCCTGCAAGGCTAGGCGTTGCTGTTGGTCTAAAAGATTTTGACTTTCTTTCAATCTTAATTCTAGTTCATGTATTATTGAATATAATTCTTTTTTATCTTTTACAACCATTTCTAAAATTTTGTTGGTTGTATCTCGGTTGTCGGTTGTATCTCGGTTGTTGGTTGTATCTCGGTTGTCGGTTGTATCTCGGTTGTCGGTTGTATCTCGGTTGTTGGTTGTATCTCGGTTGTTGGTTGTATCTCGGTTGTTGGTTGTATCTCGGTTAATTTCACTTTCCATTTCCTTTTTTATTTCAAGAGATATAAGATACTTACCATTAACTTTTTGCGGTTTTTTATTGCTTGGGAGTTTTTGTATTCTTTTTAAAACTGCTTGCTTTGATATTCCCCACTCGTCCGCCAGCTCTTTGATTGTTTTTAATTCTTCAATCATGATAAGTCCTGCCTTTTAACCGTTGGTAGGTATTGTTCAATGGCTTTTTTGAGATATTTAGCGACATTGCGTTTGGAATAGGCTTCTTGTTTGCTGGCAACATAAGACAAGTGGTCTTTCACGCCATTCAAGCCCCTTAGCTCTTTCAGTTCGTCATAAAGCGGATAAACATTTTTTTGTAAGCCTGCCATTGTGGAGGTGTCGGTCATTTCAAGAGGAGATAAAAGAAAGTTCTCAATCAATAACTTAGTATATGGGCTTTGTAATGCTTTTCCTGATAGTAACTGCTCGTTTTCCTCTTTAGCTTTTTTGTCGTCTTGGTAGACTTTATCTTCTAACTTATAGCTGTTATCGTCTGCTTGGCGTTTCTTTTCGATATGAAAGACAATGCTATCAATCGAACGCCCTGCTTTGATTTTGTCATAAGACACGTTAAAAGAGGTGTGAGCTTTAATTTCTTGAACTGCTGTTTTTAAAACTCTTTTTTCAAACATTGGGAAATTTTCATATATTTTTTTAGTATCTGTTATTTCTCGTAATTCTTTGACGGTGATTGAGGGATTGCGGTAACTTTCTACTTGGTTGACTCGCCGTCCGCCTTTGGCACTGTAATGCTCGTACTGGTTATAATTCATGGACAACCATTTATAGAGAATAATGCTGTACTTACTGTTTAAGTCTGCAAGGTCAGACAAAGCATATTGCGTAAATTTAGTTTTTAACTCAATCAAATAAGGCATAATCGACTTAGTAAAGGTCATAGAAATAATGTCATTATAATCATTCCATGTTGTTTCTTCTAAAGGACTAATTACTCGATACTCAAATTTATTTTTATGCTCGTTCATTTCTCGTATTTCAAAAACAGACTGTTGATGTAAGGTAGTTATGGCTTCTTTAAATCTACTGTGTTTGTTACTATCGTCCACCTTAAAAAAAGCAAAAAGTTCTGTTTTTGAAAGATAAACAGTATTATTTTTTGGGGGTTCTTCGGTATCAATACAAGACACGGCTAACTCAAAAATCTTTAAAGGGACTTTATCCATTTTGGCAACGCTGGTAATTAGGTCGTTATGCTCGACAATTTTTCGTTTCTCAATTTCTTTCAAAGAACACACTGTCCTTTCATTGTCTAGATAGTTGTTATAAGGGTATTTTTTTGTTATAATTTCCATGAGAAGTTGCTCCTTATGAGTAATTTTGGTTAAGCATAGAGAAACCTTTTTTGCGAGAGATTTTCTCTATGCTTTTATTATACCATAAACAATAACATTAACAAGTTTTTTGTTATTGTATACATAGTTTTTTGTTACTGTATACATAGTTTTTTGTTATTGTATACATAGTTTTTTGTTACTATTAAATTTTGTAACTCCTCACTACCACTGACTTTCTTTCCACGCAAAAGAATAAAAGATTAAAATATATATGATAAATTAATATAGGCTTCGCCTTTTTTTATTTTTTTCAAAAATTTAAAATCAAAAGTCAAAATCATCCCGTAAGC
>NZ_JAALEQ010000027.1:0-4521 GCF_011800585.1 Lactococcus sp. EKM203L | reverse complement strand
ATACAGATAAAGAAGCTAGAGTTAAATAAATTTCTAGATAAATCGTGAGAAATAAAAGCCTCTATTATGAGGCTTTTATAGTAAGTGACTTCAATTATATAGTTTTTTATTTAGACAACAGCACCGAGTCAAATAAGTCTAAGGAGATCTTTCATGATAGATTATAACACACGTATTTATGTCTACTTTTATAGTATATCTCCATAAGAGCAAGGCAACACTTTTATATACAACTACACAGTACATTAGTATAATTGAATTATAGATTTATTTAGTCCAGTTTAAAATATTAAAATCCTAAGGAAAAGTCATGGAAAATTATATATTAGTACCAAATACAAATGTCACATATGATGGGTCTCTAAAGCCTCGCTTAGATATTGGAAGCATTCTATCCTCTAAGTTAGCATTTAAATTACTTAAATATCCAATGTATGATTCTGAATTAGATGATTATCACTTTAGCAATGATAGAATCATACAAGATGTAGATACAAATTCAATAATTTATTTTCAGTTTCCCATCTATACTACATTACATATTGAACTTGATTTAATAGATAAAGCACATCAAAAGGGAATTAGGGTAGTCGCCATTGTACATGATATAAATAGCCTCAGAGGTTTCAAAATTGGTGTAGATGAGGAGGTGGCATTATTGAATAAATTTGATTTAATCACGCTTCCTAGCATAGCTGCAGAAAATATACTAAGGAAACAGGGGCTAATTGTGCCTACAATAATCCAACAGGGCCCATTCGATTTTCTTACCCAAGCACCAGAGGTTTCTTCCATCTTTTCTAGTATAGTCAATTTTGCAGGAAACATTTCTTTCTCTAAAGCTGGTTTTCTAAGAGACATTAATACGCCAAACATTCTAGTGTTTGGTAGTAACTTAGATTTTACACTACCCAACAACGTTAGATATATGGGTAAATTTGATAATGATGATCTTATTCCGAAATTAAATAGTGGGTATGGATTGTTATGGGACAATGATAATAACAACGATGGGAAACATTTTAAGTCATATGAAAAATATAATTGGCAGTACAAATTAAGTTTGTATTTAGCAGCGGGTATTGTCCCTATAGCGGATCACGCTTCAAATGTAGGAAAGTGGCTTATTGATAATAAGTGTGGAATAACAATTCCTAATATAGAAAGCCTGGATGATGCTATACAATCTATTTCCCGACAAGAGTATGATGAATTAGAAATTGCCATTAAATCTCAACAAAATAAGGTCAGACAAGGATATTATACTCAGAAACTAGTGAAACTTATAAACAAAAAAATGTTTACATATCCAATTTAATCAGTTATATAAGTCGTTGTAGAATTTTATTTTACTATTTGTTTGATTTTTAACTTCATGACAAAATAAGCAGAAGATTTATTATTAGTTTAATTTAACACTTATACAAGTGAATAATTTGAACAGCAAGTACTGCATTTTAGTGAAACGCTTAAAGCTAAGCACCAACTTGCTCAAAGTTTATTTCCTAATTTCCTAGAATATTCTCGCTTTGTCCGCCGTTGTAATGCCCTCTTACCGAGTATCCAAGTCATTCGACAAGCACTCGTCTTTAAAGAGGTTGAAGGAATGAGTGTATCCATTATTGATAGCTTCCCCATTCCTTTGTGTCAGCCTATTCGTAATTTCAGAAGCAAAGTTCTTGGAGATTATGAAAATGTTGGCTACAATGCTACAAAGGGACAGTACTTCTATGGATGTAAATGTCATGCTTTAGTCAGTGAATCAGGCTATGTCATCGACTACGTGATTACTCCTGCTTCAATGGCTGATAGTTCAATGAACGAGGAAGTGTTGAGTCAATTTGGGACACCAACAGTCCTTGGAGATATGGGATATTTAGGTCAGTCACTGCATGATAGGCTGGAATTAAAAGGAATTGATCTAATTACACCTGTCAGGAAGAACATGAAGCAAAAGAAAATCCTTTTCCCTAATTTTTCAAAACGTAGAAAAGTGATTGAGCGAGTTTTCTCTTTTTTGACAAATCTAGGAGCTGAGCGTTGTAAAAGTCGTTCGCCTCAAGGTTTTCAATTGAAATTAGAGATGATACTTTTAGAGTATTCTTTACTGTGTTGAGAAAAGGAGTAAGAATTTTCAAACCAAATATTAGTAACATTTATCTTGTTTTAAGTGAGGGATTCCTTTTCTTTGTTTCAAGATTATCTGTTAGTATAAATAATTCTATTGGGTCCTTTTTTTTAGGTATAAAATTTTCTCCCTCCTCTATTCAATTAGGAATACTAGCAGGGATTACTAAGATAACAAGTGCCGGAGAAAATATTCTATCACCACTGAATGATAGTATTTATCCTCATATGGTTAAGGAAAAAGACTATCATTTTTTTAAAAAAATATTTATTTATGGAGGCCTAATTTGGATAGGTGGTTGTACAATAATTTTTATTGGTGCTGACTCTATTTGTTCAAGTTTATTAGGAGCAAAATACTCTGAAGCTGGAAAATATTTAAGAATTATATTAATTAATACATTGTTTGCATTTTTTAGCATGTTTTTAGGCTATCCGTCATTATCACCAATTAACAAGTCCCTTTATGCCAACATAGCTCTTCCTATAGCAACAATAATTAATATTATACTTTGTATTATTTTATGGTTAACTCACAATATTTCATTAGTTAATATATTACTTGTGATGAGTATAATGAATATCATAATGGTTATTATAAGAGGAGGAGCACTAATTAAATTTAGAAGGCTTATCCCTTCAAAAAGGAAGTAAAAAATGAAGTTTAACAATAAGAACTATGATTACTTAATAGTAGGGGCAGGACCTTATGGTTCAGTCTTTGCTTATGAAGCAGCTAAACGTGGTAAGAGGTCATTAATCATTGAACGTCGTGCTACTATTGGTGGAAACATGGCAACCCATAAAGAACATGGAATAAATATACATGATTTTGGTGCACATATTTTCCATACAGATAACAAAGAAGTTTGGGAATACATAAATCAATTTACAGAATTCAATGGTTATATTAATCAAGTAGTGGCTGATTATAAAGGTGAGCGGTACAACTTACCATTTAATATGAATACTTTCTACCAAATGTGGGGAGTAAAAACTCCTGAAGAGGCTCAAGCCAAAATTGATGAGCAAAGAGATATGGGAAATGTAAGCGGAGCTCCTAAAAATTTAGAACAACAAGCGATTTCATTAATTGGAAAAGATATTTATTTAAAACTAATTAAAGGTTATACTGAGAAACAGTGGGGAAGAAATGCTGTAGACTTACCATCATTTATTATTCGTCGTTTACCTGTTCGTTTTACCTATGATAATAATTATTTTAATCATCGTTATCAGGGAGTACCTGTCGATGGATATACTTCTATTTTTGAAAAAATGTATGAAACAGACTTAATAGATTTACAACTTGAAACAGATTTTTTTGAACATAAAGATGAATATCTTAATGAGTTTTCAAAAATTATTTATACCGGAATGATTGATCAATTTTTTGATTATAAGTTTGGAGAATTGGAATATCGCTCTGTTCGCTTTGAGTCAGAAACTTTTAAGAGCAACAATCAACAAGGAAGTGCTGTTATTAATTATACAGATTCAGAAACACCTTTTACACGAATTATGGAATGGAAACATTTTGATAAAAAAGGTGACGATGGATATACGATATTAACAAAAGAATATCCTCAGGATTGGGATAGAACGAGAGAGGCATATTATCCTGTTAATGATAAAAAAAATACTGACTTATTCAAAAAGTATAAAAAAGAGGCTATTAAATTTGGAAATGTAATTTTCGGAGGAAGACTGGGTAATTATCAATATTATGATATGGATCAGGTCATAGGTTCAGCATTAAAAGCCGTTAAAAAAGAGTTTAGAGAGTAAATCGGATTAATCTTTTGTACAATAACTATAGGTGAGTAGGAAATCATGAAGGAAATTATCTAATAGACTTTTTGTAAATAATTCTTATTGTCCACTACCATTAATATTTTATTGTGATTATTTCAAATAGTAGTGCTGAATAACCTAATAAAATCAAATAATTTATATGAAATATTTATTTTTTGTGGCCAAATAATGATTTTGGAAAAAAATGAAACATAAAAAACATAATGTTTGGGTACTTGTTATACTTATATTAATTGTTATTGGTATCGTATCATTAGGAATTTATGCCTCACAAAATTCATTTATTCCTAATGATCCTACAAGTAAAAATAGTTCAGATCAACCGACCAAAACTTCAGACTCTAACGGTTATCTAGAGCAAAAAGGTGAAGAAGCTGCCGTAGGTAGTATAGCACTTATCGATGATTCTGGGCTACCAGAATGGGTTAAGGTCCCCTCAAAGGTAAGTCTAGATAAATTTACTGATTTATCTACGAATAATATCACCATTTATCGAATTAATAATCCGGAAGTCTTAAAAACAGTTACCAATCGTACAGATCAACGGATGAAAATGTCAGAAGTTATAGCTAAGTATCC
>NZ_JAALEQ010000026.1:0-5109 GCF_011800585.1 Lactococcus sp. EKM203L | reverse complement strand
ATCTTTTGTCTAGTATAACCTATTCAGAATGAATTAAAATCGAAACTTTTTGTGAGCTAGGTCTGTCCAATACCCAATGCGTCAACGAGAAGGGATTGAGCTGGCTAAGAAAGAAGGGAAGTTTAAGGGTCGTTTAAAGAAATATCATAAAAATCACGCAGGAATGAAATATGCAGTAAAACTATATAAAGAAGGCGGTATGACTGTAAATCAAATTTGCGAAATTACTAATGTGTCTAGGGCTTCATTATATAGAAGGCTATCGGAAGGAAACAAATAGTTTGTCCTGATTCTATCAAAAGGTTTATTTTTTGATACCAACATTTTTAGGCATGAAATGTCGGCAATTATTATCTATTTTGTTTTAAAATAAATATTGAAAGGGAGTAAACTTATGGATTGGCTAGAAAGAATGAACAATGCGTTAAACTACATTGAAAATAGCTTGAATGAAGAAATAGACTACAAAGAGATTGCAAAAGCAGCTAATTGTTCTGAGTTTCATTTTTCAAGAATGTTCTCTTCAATCTCAGGTATATCGCTATCAGAATATATTAGACGTAGACGGTTAACACTCGCAGCATTTGAAATTCAAAAAAGTGATATTCGGATCATTGATGTGGCAATTAAATATGGTTATGTTTCTTCTGATACTTTCTCACGTGCTTTTCAAAAAATGCATGGAGTAACCCCTTCCAATGCTCGTAATAGAGGGGTACAGTTAAAAGCCTTTCCCAGAATTTCCTTTCAAATTTCTATTAAAGGAGATACCGAGATGGAGTACAGAATTGAAAACCTTGATTTTGAATTAAGAATTGTTGGAAAAAGTAAGCCAGTAAAAACAAGCAGAGCATTTAAAACAATCCCTACGCTTTGGAACACTGCGAAAAAAGATGGATTTATGCAAGAACTAGTAGATATGTCATGGGAAAATCCAAAATGCACGCTTGAAAGCCTTCTGGGGGTTTGCGGAAAAGAAGCTGCCATAACAGATGAACAATTTTCCTATTTCATGGGCGTAAGATACGATGGGGAATCCCCAGAAAATATGGAGACGCTTATTATTCCCGCAAGTACATGGGCAGTTTTTCCGAACATAGTGGATGCATGGAAACGTTTATATTCCGAGTGGGTCCCTACCTCCGAGTATGAACTTGCAAATTTACCGTGTATAGAATGTTATTACGGTCCGAAGCATAAACCAAGACACGAACTCTGGGTCCCTGTTATCCCGAAGTAAATTACATATTCAGTAATAGAATGCTGTTTATGGAGTAACGAAAAAAGAGCCTAATTTCTCAATTTAGGTGATGGGAAATCAGGCTTTTTATATTGGAAATTCCTTATCGTTGTAAATCCGCATTTTCCTGACGCTACCCCAATTAGTTAAAATTTATGTCCCCACATTTTAGTTCCGTGTTGGAATAATATACTGCATTTCAAAGTCTACTAAATTCAGATAGTGATTTATTTGTGGTTCTCTAGTATCTTTAAATCCTTGTTTCAAATAAAAATTGTGAGCCGAAGCACGTGCTGACAAGCTCACTCGATAATATCCTTGCTTACGAAAATCATCAATTGCCCAGCTTAACAAACGCGATCCCAGTCCCTGTTGTTGATGTTGAGCATCAACAGCAAAGGATACTAATCGAACCGTATTAGAATCTTTTGGATAACTTGAAAATGTTGCGACTAAAATATCATTAATCGTAATACCGTAAAACTGATTGTTTTGCTCAACCATCATTTCATCTGATGTAATTAACTTTTTTAGTGGTTTTCTCAAAACAGCATTTCTTAAATCAATATTTTGTTTATAAAGTTGTTTGTTATTTGCTTTAAATTTTTGAAAAATAGGTTCTTTAGTTATCAAATCATATTTCTGCATCACGTTTTGTTTTTTCATGTTTTTGTCCTTTGTCTAAATTATACAATAGTGACTCTAAGATTTAAGGATAACATCAGTTTTGCGTGGACTATTATCAAATAATTAGACATAAAAAAAAAGCGTTAATAATTGTTTTTCTTTTTTTATATTGTGTTCAGAAAATGGTCATTTTATGGACACTCTTCTTTTGTTATAAAAACTCTCAAAAATCATTTACATTTCTTGTTCATTAACCCGTAATTTATTCTATGTTTATTTATATACACATTTCTAAGTTATGATACAATAAATTAAAATGAAGGAAAAAAATGAATATCGGATATGCACGAGTTTCAACCGGACTTCAAATTGCGTTAAAACAAAAATCTATTTAAAACAAGGGGAGTGTACTGAACTTATTGTTTATGAAAACGATTGAATTAGAAAAGCGCCTTTCAAAAGGTGCTTTTTGTCTTTCTAGTTTGAAAAATATACTCTATTTTTTTTTTTTCTTCGTAACTCATTATATATACTTACAATTGGACTACAATCAAATATTTAAACACAAAATGAACAATATTGTTCGAAAATAATTTTTGAGTTCAGTTTTAAATAAATATTTCCATCAAAAATCTCAGTCATTAATTTTAAAATCTCCATAGTAAAATTTACTTCTGACTGAAAGAGATTTCTCATTATAAAAAAAATTTTTTTAAAAGGGAATTTAATGATTTTCACTCTAGAAATAATAAGTTTTGGAAAAATTTTTGTTATTCCAAAACTTATAATCGTCATAAAACGCATAGTTAAGCGGTTTAGTTTTTCAAAAGTTTAAAAAACCATAAAAAACGATTTTTATGGCAACTTTATGAGAGTATGAGGATATTTTTAATCAAAAAAGCGCTTATAAATTGCAAGTGATTTTAGTTGTTGATATAAAATATTATGCTATTTTTAAAGTGTTTTAAACAAAAGCAAAAAGTATATTCTGAACTTAAAACACGATTCGTCAGAATATAATTTTTTTTCTAAATTTTGAACAATATTCTTTTTAATTATGATATAATATTTTTATATTTTAGTTACCCCTAAAATATATACCTTTCTATTTACAAGCTGTCCTCCTCTTACAATTCCGAGAACAGCTTTTTATTATGGCTAGAACAAGTGACAAAAAAGGAGAGACCAGTATGATAACATATGGAAAAAGAACTGAGTTGAATACAATTGATGTGATTAGATTGTTTGAATCATCTGGAATTGTTCGACCATTTAGTCAACCGGTTCTGTTGCAAAGTTTAAAAATCAAATACAAGGTTTATAATCCTTCTTGTTCTTAAGCTAATATTCCCATTAAGACCTTAATCTCAGTAGATACCGAAAATCCGAAGAGCGTTCCATTTCTTCGGTTCTTTTTGTATATTCCTCGAATTGTTTCCATGCCCTTAATCGTGGTTGAGGAAGTTCGTAGACTTCGATAAAATTTATTGCGTCGTTTGATTGGTCGATGGTCTTGCTCAATGAGGTTATTGAGATACTTCACGGTTCGATGCTCTGTCTTAGTATATAAACCGTTACTCTGTAACTTTCTAAATGCAGAACCAATAGAGGGCGATTTATCCGTGACAATTACTCTTGGTTGACCAAACTGTTTATGTAGTCGTTTCAAGAACGCATAAGCAGCTTGAGTATCCCGTTTCTTGCGTAGCCAGATGTCTAAAGTCAATCCATCCGCATCAATTCCACGATAGAGATAATGCCAACGACCTTTGATTTTGATATAAGTTTCATCCATTTTCCACGAATAGAAGGACTGTCTATTTTTCTTTTTCCAGAGATGATAGAGGACTTTACTGTATTCTTGTACCCAACGATAAATAGTTGTGTGACAAACGTTAATCCCACGATCATAAAGGAGTTCTTGAATTTCACGATAGCTTAGATTGTAACGTAGATAATAACCAACAGCGACAATAATCACATCTTTTTGAAATTGTTTACCTTTAAAATAGTTCATTGATATATCCTCGCTGTCATTTTTATTCATTTTACACTAAAATAGACTTATCAGAAAACTTTGCAACAGAACCGATAACTTGATTGAAGATGGTTCTGTAACGCTTGGAGAAATTAAAGAGGCGAGTAGAGATGGCAAGCTGTTGACTGAAGAATTTAAGGTCAAAAAAGGGCTTGTTGAGCCAGAAATTGATTTAGGTTTAGACAAAGGTTTTGGCATGCATTTATAAGTTTCAGCAAATCAAAGTATCCGCAAAGGCTCTGCCTGCGCCAGTCCTTAAAGCAGTAATGTCGTAAGTTTTAATCGAGGTGTACAAGCGGAGCGACAAGAGCAAACAGGGATATTTAATTCTTGAAATTATAAAAAAAAAAAGAATATGATGAAACTGTTTACAAAATTAAAAAAAGGAGATTTTAAAAATGAAAAATCAAGAACTTAATTTAAAACAATTTAAAACATTATCTGACGAAGAACTTCTAGAAGTTAATGGTGGAGGTGGATGGGGTTCTGCTTTCGCAGGTTGGCTTGGAGGTATTGGTGTTAATCCAGGGCAAACTGCTCAACAGGTAGTTAATCAATTGAATGGTGTAACAGGTTTTCATGCTTATAATCATAATCCTTATGGTAGTGGTGGAACACCAAATGATTAACTAAAAAGTAAGATTATTTTTAATTTTTCTAACTTAACAGGAGGTATAACGATTAAAGCAATTTATAAAAATAAGACTGTAGATGTCTGGGAAATAAGTAAAAATAATGAACAACCGGAATGGGTAAAAAATGCTTTTAAAGAAAATTATCTTTGTTGGTATGATGATAGATTAAAAATACTAATGAATGGCATTAAACCATCAGCTAAAAGTTCTTTAAAATTAGGAGTTATAGGTTCGGTTGCTGGAAGTTTAGCTGGTGGATTAGCTGGGAACAATGTTTATGTGATGGGAGATATTGGAGATTATTTGGATATTACTAATCGTAAAGTTGTATCTAAAGAAAAATTTTTGAAAAAATATTCTGTTTGAATTTAAACGCTCTTTGAGCGTTTTTTGTTATTTTTATTAAGAAGTTTTGTAAAGGTTTTGCCGAGCGGTAGCGCTGGAAAAAATTCTTCGAATTTTTGGAATGTGGGGAAAACAGGGGGGGGTACTACGACCGTTAGGGAGTTCTTTTTAGTGGATGAACGAACAAAAAATCTCTCGTATTTTGTTTGTTCATCCATGGTTTT
>NZ_JAALEQ010000025.1:0-5173 GCF_011800585.1 Lactococcus sp. EKM203L | reverse complement strand
ACTTGGCCACTCGCCTATCTCCCAGGGGGCAACCCCCAAGTACTTCCGCCGTAGATGGACTTAACTTCTGTGTTCGACATGGGAACAGGTGTATCTCCATCGCAATGATGACCAAATCATTAAATGTTACCTTGAACATTCAAAACTAAATAACAATTCTTCTAACTTTTAAACCATAAGCATATTATATTTGACTCTTTTGGTAAAGTCCTCGAGCGATTAGTACTGGTCCGCTCCAAGTCTCGCAACTCTTCCACTTCCAGCCTATCTACCAGATCATCTCTCTGGGCTCTTAATTCTTACGAATGGGTAATCTCATCTTGAGGTGGGCTTCGCACTTAGATGCTTTCAGCGCTTATCCCTTCCCTACATAGCTATCCAGCCGTGCTCCTGGCGGAACAACTGGTACACCAGCGGTAAGTCCATCCCGGTCCTCTCGTACTAAGGACAGATCCTCTCAAATTACCTACGCCCGCGACGGATAGGGACCGAACTGTCTCACGACGTTCTGAACCCAGCTCGCGTGCCGCTTTAATGGGCGAACAGCCCAACCCTTGGGACCGACTACAGCCCCAGGATGCGACGAGCCGACATCGAGGTGCCAAACCTCCCCGTCGATGTGAACTCTTGGGGGAGATAAGCCTGTTATCCCCAGGGTAGCTTTTATCCGTTGAGCGATGGCCCTTCCATGCGGTACCACCGGATCACTAAGTCCTAGTTTCCTACCTGCTCGAGTTGTAGCTCTCGCAGTCAAGCTGGCTTTTACCTTTACACTCTACGATTGATTTCCAACCAATCTGAGCCAACCTTTGAGCGCCTCCGTTACTCTTTAGGAGGCGACCGCCCCAGTCAAACTGTCCGTCAGACACTGTCTCCCTGGCCGATTATGCCAGCGGGTTAGAGTAACCATAAGTCAAGGGTAGTATCCCAACAACGCCTCAATAGAAACTAGCGTCCCTATTTCAATGGCTCCTACCTATCCTGTACATGACTTACAGGTACTCAATATCAAACTACAGTAAAGCTCCATGGGGTCTTTCCGTCCTGTCGCGGGTAACCTGCATCTTCACAGGTACTAAAATTTCACCGAGTCTCTCGTTGAGACAGTGCCCAAATCATTACGCCTTTCGTGCGGGTCGGAACTTACCCGACAAGGAATTTCGCTACCTTAGGACCGTTATAGTTACGGCCGCCGTTTACTGGGGCTTCAATTCATACCTTCGACTTACGTCTAAGCACTCCTCTTAACCTTCCAGCACCGGGCAGGCGTCACCCCCTATACATCACCTTGCGGTTTAGCAGAGAGCTGTGTTTTTGATAAACAGTTGCTTGGGCCTATTCACTGCGGCTGGCTTTTACACCAGCACCCCTTCTCCCGAAGTTACGGGGCTATTTTGCCGAGTTCCTTAACGAGAGTTCTCTCGATCACCTGAGGCTACTCGCCTCGACTACCTGTGTCGGTTTGCGGTACGGGTAGATATGACTTTACGCTAGAAGCTTTTCTTGGCAGTGTGACATCAGAGAGTTCGCAACCGTAGTTGCTTCCCCATCACAGCTCAATGTTAAAGAGAAATGCATTTGACACATCTCACACCTCACTGCTTAGACCAGAATCCATTAACTGGCATCTCTTAGCCTACTGCGTCCCTCCATCACGATCATATCTAGTACTGGAATATCAACCAGTTGTCCATCGACTACGCCTTTCGGCCTCGCCTTAGGTCCCGACTAACCCAGGGCGGACGAGCCTTCCCCTGGAAACCTTAGTCTTACGGTGGATAAGATTCTCACTTATCTTGCGCTACTCATACCGGCATTCTCACTTCTTAACGCTCCAGCACTCCTCACGGTATACCTTCATCGCGGTTAAGAACGCTCTCCTACCATTTAATTAAATTAAATCCAAAGCTTCGGTAATATGTTTAGCCCCGGTACATTTTCGGCGCAGGGTCACTCGACTAGTGAGCTATTACGCACTCTTTGAATGATAGCTGCTTCTGAGCTAACATCCTAGTTGTCTGTGCAACCCCACATCCTTTTCCACTTAACATATATTTTGGGACCTTAGCTGTTGGTCTGGGCTGTTTCCCTTTCGACTACGGATCTTAGCACTCGCAGTCTGACTGCCGAACATGTGTATTAGCATTCGGAGTTTATCTGAGATTGGTAATCCTAGACGGACCCCTCACCCAAACAGTGCTCTACCTCCAATACACTTACATTTCGACGCTAGCCCTAAAGCTATTTCGGAGAGAACCAGCTATCTCCCAGTTCGTTTGGAATTTCTCCGCTATCCACAAGTCATCCAAACACTTTTCAACGTGTCCTGGTTCGGGCCTCCAGTGCGTCTTACCACACCTTCACCCTGCTCATGGATAGGTCACTAGGTTTCGGGTCTACATCATGATACTAAGTCGCCCTATTCAGACTCGGTTTCCCTACGGCTCCGTCTCTTCAACTTAACCTCGCATCATAACGTAACTCGCCGGTTCATTCTACAAAAGGCACGCTCTCACCCATTAACGGGCTCGAACTTCTTGTAGGCACACGGTTTCAGGTGCTATTTCACTCCCCTCTCGGGGTTCTTTTCACCTTTCCCTCACGGTACTGGTTCACTATCGGTCACTAAGGAGTATTTAGGGTTGGGAGATGGTCCTCCCGGATTCAAACTGGATTTCGCGTGTCCAGCCCTACTCAGGATACTGCTAGGTATAAGCGCTATTTCGTCTACGGGATTATTACCCTCTTTGATTAACCTTCCCAGGTTATTCGACTATAATGCTTAAGTCCACGTTGCAGTCCTACAACCCCAAGAAGCAAGCTTCTTGGTTTGCCCTTCTTCGCGTTCGCTCGCCGCTACTTACGAAATCGTTTTTACTTTCTCTTCCTGCAGGTACTTAGATGTTTCAGTTCTCTGCGTTACCTTTACATGAGCTATGTATTCACTCATGAATAACTGCTAGTAGCAGCTGGGTTTCCCCATTCGGAGACCTAGGGATCAATGCGTACTTACTGCTCCCCCTAGAATATCGTCGTTAGTCACGTCCTTCATCGGCTCTTAGTGCCAAGGCATCCACCGTGCGCCCTTATTAACTTTGCCATGATGATTTATAATCATCGTTTTTCAAGTATAAGTTTGTAAATTCTTTAAAATTCACAGCTTTTGGTTTATTTATCGTTATTAGATATTGTTATTTAGTTTTCAATGTTCAAGTGATTTTAACGTCTTGTCTGACAATGGAGCCTAGCGGGATCGAACCGCTGACCTCCTGCGTGCAAAGCAGGCGCTCTCCCAGCTGAGCTAAGGCCCCACAATCAAGAATTTGATTCTTGCTTAGGTTTATCACTAAACCCCTCAAAACTGAATAAAGTTGAATGCTCACGTCTTTGTATATATTCCTTAGAAAGGAGGTGATCCAGCCGCACCTTCCGATACGGCTACCTTGTTACGACTTCACCCCAGTCATCGGTCTTACCTTAGGAAGCGCCCTCCTTGCGGTTAGGCAACCTACTTCGGGTACTCCCAACTCCCGTGGTGTGACGGGCGGTGTGTACAAGGCCCGGGAACGTATTCACCGCGGCGTGCTGATCCGCGATTACTAGCGATTCCGACTTCATGTAGGCGAGTTGCAGCCTACAATCCGAACTGAGAATGGTTTTAAGAGATTAGCTAAACATCACTGTCTCGCGACTCGTTGTACCATCCATTGTAGCACGTGTGTAGCCCAGGTCATAAGGGGCATGATGATTTGACGTCATCCCCACCTTCCTCCGGTTTATCACCGGCAGTCTCGTTAGAGTGCCCAACTTAATGATGGCAACTAACAATAGGGGTTGCGCTCGTTGCGGGACTTAACCCAACATCTCACGACACGAGCTGACGACAACCATGCACCACCTGTATCCCGTGTCCCGAAGGAACTTCCTATCTCTAGGAATAGCACGAGTATGTCAAGACCTGGTAAGGTTCTTCGCGTTGCTTCGAATTAAACCACATGCTCCACCGCTTGTGCGGGCCCCCGTCAATTCCTTTGAGTTTCAACCTTGCGGTCGTACTCCCCAGGCGGAGTGCTTATTGCGTTAGCTGCGATACAGAGAACTTATAGCTCCCTACATCTAGCACTCATCGTTTACGGCGTGGACTACCAGGGTATCTAATCCTGTTTGCTCCCCACGCTTTCGAGCCTCAGTGTCAGTTACAGGCCAGAGAGCCGCTTTCGCCACCGGTGTTCCTCCATATATCTACGCATTTCACCGCTACACATGGAATTCCACTCTCCTCTCCTGCACTCAAGTCTACCAGTTTCCAATGCATACAATGGTTGAGCCACTGCCTTTTACACCAGACTTAATAAACCACCTGCGCTCGCTTTACGCCCAATAAATCCGGACAACGCTCGGGACCTACGTATTACCGCGGCTGCTGGCACGTAGTTAGCCGTCCCTTTCTGGGTAGTTACCGTCACTTGATGAGCTTTCCACTCTCACCAACGTTCTTCTCTACCAACAGAGTTTTACGATCCGAAAACCTTCTTCACTCACGCGGCGTTGCTCGGTCAGACTTTCGTCCATTGCCGAAGATTCCCTACTGCTGCCTCCCGTAGGAGTTTGGGCCGTGTCTCAGTCCCAATGTGGCCGATCACCCTCTCAGGTCGGCTATGTATCATCGCCTTGGTGAGCCTTTACCTCACCAACTAGCTAATACAACGCGGGATCATCTTTGAGTGATGCAATTGCATCTTTCAAACTTAAAACTTGTGTTTAAAGTTTTTATGCGGTATTAGCATTCGTTTCCAAATGTTGTCCCCCGCTCAAAGGCAGATTCCCCACGCGTTACTCACCCGTTCGCTGCTCATCCGGTCGGTACAAGTACCAACCTTCAGCGCTCAACTTGCATGTATTAGGCACGCCGCCAGCGTTCGTCCTGAGCCAGGATCAAACTCTCAAATAAAGTATTTAAGTCACCTTAGTGACTGGCTTGTCTTTCATTATTGATTGACAGATTTTTGATGTATCTTACTACATCACATGAGTCATTCTTCTTTATTCAGTTTTCAATGGTCTAGCTTATCGCTTCAAGACCCTCGTCTCTTGCGACAACTATTATATTCTATCAAACCTACCTAAACTTGTCAAGAATTAACTGTGACTTTTATACCTTTTTTTATCTTAC
>NZ_JAALEQ010000024.1:0-6288 GCF_011800585.1 Lactococcus sp. EKM203L | reverse complement strand
TAAAATTTTTTAAAAATGATACGCCTTTTTGCACCAATATTCACAATGTTTTTACTGAAAAATCGATAAAAATAGGCGGTTCTGTTGCAAAGTTTTAAATCTACTATCAAATAAGGTAGAATAATAGAAAAAGATAGCAGGAGGAATGACGATGAATCATTTTAAAGGAAAGCAATTTCAGCAGGATGTGATTATTGTAGCCGTGGGCTACTATCTTCGTTATAACCTTAGCTATCGTGAAGTTCAAGAAATCTAATATGATCGTGGCATTAACGTTTCTCATACGACGATTTATCGTTGGGTGCAAGAATATGGCAAACTACTCTATCAAATTTGGAAAAAGAAAAATAAAAAATCCTTTTATTCATGGAAAATGGATGAAACGTACATCAAAATTAAAGGAAAATGGCATTATTTGTATCGAGCCATCGATGCAGATGGTTTAACCTTGGATATTTGGTTACGTAAAAAACGGGACACACAAGCAGCCTATTAAGTTAAAGGAGGAGTACTAATATGGTTCAACAAATCGTTCTACCCATCAAAGATTCAAATATCTTAAAAATGGTGCAGGATACACTACTTGATAGTTTTCGTGCTGGTCGTCGCAACTATACAATTTTCCAAGTTGGGAAAGCGACCTTGCTACGTGTGAGTGACGTCATGAAATTAAAAAAAACAGATGTCTTTAATCTTGATGGAACAGTCAAACAAACTGCATTTATTCATGATCAAAAAACAGGTAAGGGAAATACGTTATATTTAAAACCTGTCCAACAAGATTTAATGCTTTATCATGCATGGCTCATCCAACAAAACATGAATTCTGAATGGTTATTTCCATCAACCTCTCGCCCAGAGCGTCATATCACTGAAAAGCAATTTTATAAGATTATGGCACGAGTTGGTGATCTTTTAGGAATTAACTATCTAGGAACGCATACCATGCGTAAAACAGGCGCTTATCGGGTCTATACGCAGTCAAACTATAATATTGGTTTAGTGATGCATTTATTAAACCATTCAAGTGAAGCTATGACCTTAACGTATCTTGGATTAGATCAAGCTAGTCGAGAAACGATGTTAGACCAAATTGATTTTGGGTAATGAATGTTTAGAACTTAGTAGTCGTCCAAAAACGACTACTTTTTTTGTTGAATCGTCCTTGGACGATTCGATGGTTTTGACTTGTAAGAACAGGATTGAATGAAGCCATACTGTTCGCATATTTTTAGTGGATGAACAAACAAAATACGAGAGATTTTTTGTTCATCCATCCATCCATGGTTTTAGAAAAAAGAGGGACGATTTCGGAAGAAGAAAATCGTCTATTTTTTTTCTTCTTTTTGTATGACAAAAAGAAAGATCTTTTGCCCATTTTATAAAAATAAAATGGGTAGGTGGCGTTTGCGTAAAGCAAATCGACACAATCCAAAGGGGATAAAAGGGGAAAGTGAAACTTCCCCCTTTTCAAGCCACATTGTAATACAAGAACGAAGTGCTTTGTATTACAATGTGATAGCTTGCAGTATTTATGGTTTTATATGGTCTATTTTGTTATGAGGATTGTAACCGAATAGGGCGCAATACTTATTACAAAATCAATGACAAAGGGCGATTGAGGAATGAGCGCTGAGGCATTTTATCTTTGAGGAAGTTCTTGATGGATCAGAAAAATGTATCACAAATTGAAACAAAGACTCACTCATTTAAGAGACGCTACTAGCATGAAATTTTGCTGTTGTGATAAGCAACTTCTGATACACGATTTTTAGTCATTACATCACTCGTTTTTAGAGTGATGTGTAAGTGCGCATTGCATTCTTTTTTTACGAAAGAAGCCGACCAGCGTTTGAAACTTTTTAGTTTTTCATCATTCTATTTTAAAACGCTCTAAAACTCGATTTAAGCGACTTTAGTTCGAAACGGTCTATTTGTTCAAAGGGAGCATTAAGAAGGCTTAAACGAGCTTTTAAGGGGGTTTAAATTGATTTTGAGTTGAATATCTTGTTGTAAGTTGTAAAAAAACAAGTTAAACAAAGTATCGGTTTTCCATTTAAGGGTTGTTAGGGCTTGCCCTGACCGTCTGTAAGACGCTTGATTCCATGATATGAGTATTTAGCTAGTCAAACAGTTAAAACAGCTTATACGAGCAATTAGAGGGAATCCAATAAATTCCTAAAAGTGGTTTTGATCTTTTCTTTTAGCGAGTGAACGCTGCAAGTAAAATGTGAGCGTGGTTTTCGCTCACTCCTTTTTTTGATGACTTTGACCTTTGGTTTTAAATTTTTGAAAAAAATAAAAAAAGGCGAAGCCTATTATATATTTATCTTATATATTTTAATCTTTTATTCTTTTGCGTCAAAAAAAAGTGAGTGTTTTCAAAGGATTTCAGATTTTTATTCCTAGAAAAAACTGTGTATGTTCCTAGAAAAAACTGTGTATGTTCCTAGAAAAAACTGTGTATGTTCCTAGAAAAAACTTTTTTAACTAGGAGTATTTTGATATAATAAAAGCATAGAGAAATCACACGTCTAAATGAGTCTCTCTATGCCCACTCTAGAACACGCAAAGGAGCGTATCTCTATGTCTATTATACCAAAGAATGAACAAAATCAGAAGCAGGTGCAAATCTTGAACGAATTATCAAAACGAAGAGTAGTAGAGCATAATTCTTTAATTACCAGCATTGCCAAAATGGATAAAACGCCATTGAAAATGTTTGAATTAGCCGTATCGTGCATTGATACCGAAGAACCACCAAAAGATCATACGGTTTATTTATCGAAGAACGAACTCTTTGCTTTTTTTAAGGTGTCTGATAATGACAAACACAGTCGTTTTAAACAGGCAGTCGAGAACATGCAAAAACAAGCCTTTTTTAAAATCAAAGAAAAAAAAGAACATGGTTTTGAATTTGAAAATATTGTGCCGATTCCCTATGTAAAGTGGACGGATTATCATGATGAAGTCACTATCCGATTTAGTCCTGAAATTATGCCGTATTTAATCAACCTAAAACAGAATTTTACGCAACACGCTTTATCCGATCTTGCAGAACTCAATAGCAAATACTCTATTATCTTGTACCGTTGGTTATCCATGAACTATAACCAATATGAGCATTATAGTTATAAGGGTGGACGGAGAGAAGAACAAGTGGAATCCTACCGAAACCCTACCATTTCCATCCGAGAATTGCGAGCATTGACAGATACTGTAAAAGATTACCCAAGAATCGACAACTTTGAAACATGGATATTAAAAAAACCTTTAGAAGAAATCAACGCCCATACGTCTTTTAATGTGACCTATGACAAGATAAAAAAAGGACGAAGCATTGATTCTATTGTCTTTCATATCACAAAAAAACGTCGAGCAGATGATAACAGCTATAAGTTAAAAGATAAAGATTATCAATCCGACAAAGAGGAAAAATCAAGAAATGAAGCTGACTTATTAAAACAGGCAATGGAAAGCAAGTACACACGATTATTGATTGAAAACTTTCTCTTATCCCCTCTTGAAATGACGGACACGGCACTTATGGCAGGTTTGCAAAAGAACGTCTATCCGTTGTATGACGAGTTAAAGGAATTAAGAGGATTGAATGGGGTCAAAGACCATTTAAGCTATGTAGCCAGCAAACAAGAAGCTTATTCAAAACGCAATGTAGCCAAGTATTTGAAGAAAGCCATTGAACAATACCTACCAACTGTAAAATTACAAGACCTTGAACAACCAGAACGTGCAAAGGTTCGAGGTAAAGGTGCAAGTCATGAGTGAGAATTTAAAAACGATTAAAGAGTTGGCGGATGAGTTAGGTGTTTCTAAACAAGCTATTCAATATCATATAAAATCATTGACAAACAAAAACCGACAAACAAACGACAAAGGTGTAACGGTTTTGTCTGCGATAGAACAAGAATTTATAAGGGGTAAAGTAGACAAACAGACAAACAAAAACAAGACAAATGAATCGACAAAAAAGCGACAAACAGACAAACAAAAAGAACCGAATATTAATCAATATTTGTTAAATGAAATTGAAGAAGTTAAGAAAAATAGGGATAAACAATTAGCAGTTAAAGACGAACAAATAAAAAGTTTAGTGGAAGCACAAAAACAAACTCAAAACCTCTTAGACCAGCAACAACGCCTAGCTTTGCAGGATAAAAAGTTACTTGAAGAGTATAAGTCAGAAATCAATGACTTAAAAGCTCTTAAAATGTCTACACAGGAAACAGAATTCAAACACTTAGACAATCAATATAAAGATGAAGTGAACGCTCTTAAAGAGAAGTTGGAAAATTTGCAGGAACAAATCAAAGGTCAAAAAAGGATAGAAGAACAAGAAAAACCAAGAAAATGGTGGGAACTATGGCGAAAATAGATGATTCAATTAAAAAGAAAGTTCCAGAATTGCGGTTTAAAGGATTCACGGACGATTGGGAACAGCGTAAGTTAACTGAAATTGTGAACCGAGTGAATAAATCTTCTAATTCTGATGTTTTACCTAAAGTTGAGTTTGAGGATATTGTTTCAGGAGAAGGTCGCTTAAACAAAGATATTTCATCAAAATTTGATAGTCGAAAAGGCACGTTGTTTGAACCTGAAAATATTTTGTATGGGAAACTTCGTCCGTATTTGAAAAATTGGTTATTCTCTGATTTTGAAGGTGTTGCATTAGGTGATTTCTGGGTTTTTGAAGCTACTGATGTTAGCGTTCCGTCCTTTGATTATTACCTAATTCAATCAGATAATTATCAAAAAGTTGCAAACGATACTTCAGGTACAAAGATGCCGCGTTCTGATTGGAAAAACGTTTCTTCCACAGATTTTGCAATTCCAAGCAAGGATGAACAAAAACAAATTGGTGCCTTCTTCAAACAACTCGATAACACTATCGTTCTTCATCAACGTAGGTTGGATTTACTCAAGGAACAGAAAAAAGGCTACTTGCAAAAAATGTTCCCTAAAAATGGTGCCAAAGTTCCTGAATTGCGATTTGCGGGGTTTGCTGACGATTGGGAAGAACGTAAGTTCAAAGATATTCTAAAAACACATTCATTCCGTTCGTACTTAGCTGATGGTTCAGATGATGGTAAGTACGAAGTGATTCAACAAGGTAATAATCCAATTGTTGGATATTCTGATGGTGAACCTTTTACTGATTACAAAGATATAACTCTATTTGGAGACCATACTGTTTCGTTATATAATCCACAAAGTCCATTCTTTATTGCTACTGATGGAGTAAAAATTTTAAGTGCAGATAATTTTGAGGGTGATTACCTTTATACAACGTTAGAACGTTATAAACCAGCTCCTCAAGGATATAAGCGTCATTTTACAATTTTGAAAAATAAAGATTTATGTTTTACCAGAAATGTGGAAGAACAAAAACAAATTGGTTCATTCTTCAAACAACTCGACAACACTATCACCCTTCATCAACGTAAGTTAGATTTATTGAAAGAACAGAAAAAAGGCTTTTTACAAAAGATGTTTGTTTAGGGTCTATAATTATATAATAACCCCTGATAAATCCCGTTAAAATAGCCCCTAAGATCTAACTTTTAGATCTTGGGGGCTATTTTTTTGTTCTAATGATATAATAACTCTAAAAGGAGTAAGCAAATGAATAATGTTTTTAAACCCATTAAGTATTTAAGTATCATTATGCTTGTTATTATTATCTCGGCTGTAAAAACTTATATTATCAATCCTAATTTCTCAGATACATTAAATTCTGTATCAAGTAATATTTCCAAATCGGTCTCACAGAAATCAGGATTAAATTTAGTTGTTGCTTATATTTTTAATAATGGATTTAAAGTCCCAATGGGGATGTTAATTTTTTCAATTATACCTCTCCGATTTTTATATTGGATTCAGCCACTTTTTACAGCTATATTACCTGGAATTTTATTTGGGATAGCATTTAGATACTCGGTTGCAAAAGCTTTTATTATATTAATTTCTTCGCTACCTCATATATTATTAGAGATATTCGCATTTTGCTTATGGATGGTCGCTCTTGATCGTTTTAACAAATGGATTAGATACAAAATATCTAGGAACAAACAAACAAATACTGAGTTATTTTATGAATTCAAGTTAATATTAATCTCGTATGTTAAGTACGTTATCCCATTAATTGTTATCGCAGCTTTCACCGAAACTTACGTTGCTGATTGGATTAGTCATATATGCTTTTCTTAAGCGGTTAGTGAAGCAGTTTGATGAACCGAAGGTTGTAGTCACAGATAAAGCCCCCTCTATTAC
>NZ_JAALEQ010000023.1:0-6833 GCF_011800585.1 Lactococcus sp. EKM203L | reverse complement strand
TTATCTTCCAAATTTTCTAATTGCTTTTGATAATCAGACATCCATTCTTTTGTCTGATTATTTTTATTTTCGTTTAAGTGTTTAGCAATTTGATTGATATTATTTCCGATACGTTTTAGTTCAGATTTTGTCGAAGAAATTTCAGAAATAATATTTTTATATTCTGAAAAATCAAGAGTAAAAATCTCTTTATTACAACAAGCTCGTCTAGCAAAAACAGAAAAATTAGTGATGCCAGTTTTTTTCATCATCAGTTTAATTCTTTCGTTCTCTTTTTCATTTACGAAGAATTTTTTCTGTATACTTCGCTCACGATTTTTGATTTTTTTCATCTTGTCAACCTTTCAAACTACTGTCAACTCTAAAAGCCCAAAATAGGGGGTTAGTGTCTTTAGTGAACTTAGCAAGTGTGGCTACACTTACAGTAAAAAGTATTCATCTTTCACTCACAAAACCTAAAATTTCCAATTTTATTTTTGCTCGTTTCAGACGAATCTTTTTATTTTTGGTGGTGTCCCCCAATCCCCCTTTTTGAAAAAAATTAATTATCATGATTTATATTTTTTGGAAAATTAATTTCAAATTCTTTTAAGACATCTTCGTATAAATCTTTGACTTCAAAACAGAACCCTTTTTACCGTAAGTGTATATCCACTTACTAAGCTCGCTATAATACTTTATAACGTTTTTATTTACATGAGCAAAGCGATTTTTTCCAACACGTTTAATCTAAAATATTGGCATTTTATACCATGATTTTTCATGGTATATAAGTGCGCCCTTAGGAAAATAATTTGAATATATTTCAGATTTTCAATCTGACTGCTCCTGTCATCGAGCAGACCGATGAGGAAAACAAAAAGAGGACTAAACTTTTTTGTTTAGTCCTCTTTTTGTTTTGAATAGTTCTAGAACGTCATATTTTGCGTTTTAAGCGATTTTGACTAACCAGACGGGGATTTTTACTTAGAAATTATTCAAAACGTCTGTAAAGTGCTTAAAATCGTTTCTAGGAGCTTTTAGCGTTTATTTCATTCAGTTATCGGCATAATCGTTAAAACAGGCGTTATCGTAGCGTAAAAGCATGCCTACCATCCCAAATAATCCCTCCATCTTTGGTTCTATTATATAAAAAAACATAAAAACAACCCCTATTACCTGTCCAATAGATAACGGGGGTTGTTTTAATAGCGTTGTATAGGGGTTATTATCTAATTATAGACCCTTTTATGATGAGGTATTTAAAAATAAAAAAGAGAGAGCAATTGCTCTCTCTTTTTGACTTTAGTACACCTCTTACAAAGTATACACGCCGTCGTGGCTCTAAATTTTTTTATATATATTATATATATAATATACCAAAATAAAATCGTTTTTACAAATAACAATTAAAAATCATTATAACCCAATCTGTGATTTGAATTTTTTATTGATATCATTATTTAATAAAATCATGTTAAATAACATGTATAATCGGATTTTAAATTTAACGCTTGTCATTTTAAAGGAATAAAATTCGTTTAGAACAATGATTGTATCGTACAATTTGATTTCCAAATTTGCAGTCCTGGTTCTTAAATCTAATCTACTTATTAATCCTGCATTTATCGGTATGCTGTTATCAGTTTTAAATCGAGTGACTATTTCATGATGGGCAACCTTATTTCGTAGTTGCTTCACTATATCTAAAGCGTTAAGAAATTCTTCTTTACCGCCATTATTAATATCAAAGTTACCCATTTTTTTAACTATACTATTCTGAATGTCTCTATCCAAACCATGAAATAGGATGATTAAATCATTTAACATCAACGTGTTTATAATAACCCAAAATGGTGGTTTTCTATAACTAGATATATGTGGATATTTAATTTTACAATAATCACTATATGATAAATCAATAAACTTTCCAGCAACATCATTTAATGATATTGTTACATTATTTTGCTGGCTATCACTAATGGAATTGATATTATTTTGCTGGCTATCAATGATTAATGTACCTTCAAATTCATTGTTTCTTAATCCTTTTAGACTACCTGTGAATCTTCCCTTTAGATAAAATTTACTTGGATACTGAGGTCTGTTATCTGGTTCAATAATTCCACTAAATATTAAATTATTTGTATGAATAGGTATTGTATGTTTTAAAAATAACTTATGTGTTTTTTTATTATTTAACCTTCCTCTGGAATCAGTTTTATAAAAATAATGAACATATTGACTTAATCCAGAATTACTATCAGGAATAGTATAGCAACTGATATCTTCGTATTTTAAATTATCTATCACACCATCGCTGCAATATTTTTCGCAAAAATAATAGGCTATGTTACTTTTTAATTCAATTTCTACATTAGACAACTGATAAAAAAGTGATTTAGAAATTTGTTTATCCAATTTGTATATTCTATTAAAATCAGAAATTGTTTTAAAGTTACTATATTTTTTTGAATTAGAGCTATTATCTTTTAACAGTAGGTCTTCAAACCCATTAATAAAGTTAAAATAATTTTTAGTTAAAAAAAGGCGTTGAGCCTTTTTCTTATTTATAATAATAAGCTTCCTTTTTCTCTGTATTCTAAATTGAGTTTCTAAATCAGAAAAACTTTTTTCCCTTGTCATAAATATACCTGATCACTTTCTTTATAATGTTATACAAACATCTTTTGTAAAAAGCCTTTTTTCTGTTCTTTCAATAAATCTAACTTACGTTGATGAAGAGCGATAGTGTCATCTAACTGTTTGAAAAATGAGCCGATTTTTTGTTGTTCTTCGATACTAGGTAGAGGAATTTCTTGATTTCTAACTAATTCAGAGTTCAAGTTTACTTGACTGCCTGGTTGTCCATATTTTTTCCAATTCGGCCTAAACATTTCGAGCCACTGGAACATAAACTCCCTTTCGAATGATGGATTCAAAAATATTAGAAACCCATCATGAACCCCTGTTTTTACATAGTTAACCAAAGGTTTACCAACGGTTGCAGCAATGCTTAATAATAGATGTGGCTCTTTTAAAACTCTTGTTTTTTCTTGCCCCAATTTGGATATACGCTGCTCAAGATGATGTATCCTACCATTTTGATCTGTTACATCTGAGATTCTTAACCATCCGATATCGCTATCTTTATCAAACCATTTGGAGTCTTGAATTGGTCTTGGACTTGCACCACGAACAATATTAGCTAAGTCTCCTAACTTACGCTCTTCCCAATCGTCAGCAAACCCCGCAAATCGCAATTCAGGAACTTTAGCCCCATTTTTAGGGAACATTTTTTGTAAGAAGCCTTTTTTCTGTTCCTTGAGCAAATCTAACTTATGTTGATGAAGATCGATAGTCTCGTCTAGCTGTTTAAAGAATGAACCTATTTTTTGTTGTTCTTCCATATTTTCCGTAAACCACACATCTTGATTTTTCAAAATTGTAAAATGACGCTTATATCCTTGTGGTTCAGGTTTATAACGTTCTAAAGTTGTATACAGATAATTACCTTCAAAATTATCTGCACTTAAAATTTTTACGCCATCAGTAGCAACAAAGAAGGGGCTTTTGGGCTTATATAATGAAACTGTATGGTCCCCAAACAGAGTTACATCTTTGTAATCAGTAAAAGGTTCACCATCAGAATATCCAACAATTGGCTTATCACCTTGTTGAATAACTTCGTACTCACCATTCTCTGAAACACCAGCTAAGTACGAACGGAACGAGTGTGTTTTTAGAATGTCTTTGAACTTACGCTCTTCCCATTCATCCGTGAATCCTTTAAATCGCAATTCTGGAACTTTCTTTTTAACTGAATCATCTATTTTCGCCATAGTTCCCACCATTTTCTTGGTTTTTCTTGTTCTTCTATCCTTTTTTGATCTTTGATTTGCTCCTGCAAAGTTTCCAAATACTCTTTAAGAGCGTTCACTTCATCTTTATATTGATTGTCTAAGTGTTTGAATTCTGTTTCCTGTGAGGGCATTTTGAGAGCTTTTAAGCTGTCATTTTCTGCTTTGTATTCTTCTAGCAACTTTTTATCTTGCAAGGCTAATCGTTGTTGCTGGTCTAACAATTTTCTTAAATCATTATTCTGTTCTTTTAAATCAGATACTTGTTCTAATAAAACACTATTTACAGTTAGTTTTTCTTGTGTGTCTTCTGTCTGTTTTTTGTCATTTTTCTGTCTGTTTTCTGTCTGTTTATTTTTATCTTTTCTTTTAACCCTTTTTTTTATAATCCTTTGTTCTTCAAGCGTTAGTACAGTTATTCCACTATCATTTTTCTGTCTGTTTTCTGTCGGCAAAAATTTTATATGATATTGAATAGTTTGTTTTGTGATTCCCCATTCGTCCGCAAGTTCTTTTATCGTCTTTAAGTTCTCACTCATGGTCTAAACCCTCGCCACGTAACTTTTTGTCGATTTCTGCTTTCATTTGTCTTAATTCTTCTTTTTCAGTTTCAGTCGTTATGTTCTCATATTCTGGCAGAAAGTCTTTTGCCACTTCTTCTAACGTTCTTGGTTTTGGCTTTTTGTAATTGGCTCGTTCTGGTTGCTCTAAATCTTGCAAGGCAACGGTCGGTAAATAGCCCTCAATCGCCGTTTTAAGGTACTTAACCACGTTTCGTTTAGAATAGCCCTCTTGCTTACTTGCAACGTATGATAGATGTGTTTCTACCCCTTTTAAGCCCCTTGCTTCTTTGAGTTCATCGTATAGTGGGTAAACTTTTTCTGCAAGTCCTGTCATGGTACTTATATCTTGCATATCAGCAACATTAATTAGCCATTTTTCGCCTAATAACTTGGTGTAAGGACTTTGCATAGCTTCGGTAAATAATGCTTGTTGTTTGACTTCTCGGTCTGCTTTGTTTTCAAGATAAACAGGGTCTTGTTCTTCTTGCTTATAATATTCATTTTTAGCAACTGGTTTCTTCGTGATATGAAAGACAATAGAATCAATTGAACGCCCTTTCTTGACTTTCTCATAGGACACGTTAAAAGAAGTGTGAGCGTTGATTTCTTCCAATGGTTTTTTTAATGTCCAACGTGTAAAATCTTGCATTCTTTTATACTCATTAATCGTATCAGTGATTTCTCGTAATTCTTTGACGGTGATAGACGGATTGCGGTAGCTTTCCACTTGTTCTTCTCTCCGTCCGCCTTTGGCACTGTAATGCTCGTACTGGTTATAATTCATGGATAACCATTTATAAAGAATAATGCTGTATTTACTGTTTAATTCCATAACATCAGATAAAGCATACTGCGTAAAGTTCTTCTTTAACTCAATCAGATAGGGCATAATTTCACGATGAAATTCAATTTTCACTTCATCATGATAATCTGTCCATTCTACGTAAGGGATAGGAACAATGCTTTTAAATTTAAAACCCTTGCCTGCTTCTTCTCTGATTTCAAAAAAAGCTTCTTTTTGCATAACCTTTATTGCTTCTTTAAAACGATGATGTTTATTACTGTCATCCACTTTAAAAAAAGAAAAGAGTTCAGATTTTGAAAGATAGATTGTATTTTCTTTGGGTAAGTTTTCCGTATCAATGCAGGATACCGCCAACTCAAAAATCTTTAAAGGGACTTTATCCATTTTGGCTACGGATGTTATCAAGTCGTTATGCTCCACTATTTTGCGTTTTTCAATTTCTTTCAAAGAACACACTGTCCTTTCATTGCTGTTTCGGTCGTTTTTTGTTATAATTTCCATGAGAAGTTGCTCCTTATGAGTAATTTTGGTTAAGCATGAAGAAAAATTCTTTAGACGGAATTTCTTCATGCTTTTATTATATCATAACAAAGAGAGGACTGATAGTTTTTTCTCTCCTTATACATAGTTTTTTCTCTCCTTATACATAGTTTTTTCTCTCCTTATACATAGTTTTTTCTCTCCTAAAAAATCTGTATACCCTTGAAAAAACTGACTTCTTCCTCACGCAAAAGAACAAAAGATTAAAATATATATGATAAATTAATATAGGCTTCGCCTTTTTTTATTTTTTTCAAAAATGTAAAATCCAAAGTCAAAATCATCAAAAAAAGGAGTGAGCGAAAACCACGCTCACATTTTACTTGCAGCGTTCACTCGCACTCGCTAAAAGAAAAGATCAAACCCTCTCTTAGGACTTTCTTGGATTCACTCTAATTGCTCGTATACGCTGTTTTAACTGTTTGACTAGCTAAATACTCATACTTTGCAATCAAGCGTCTTACAGACGGTCAGGGCAAGCCCTAACACCCCTTAAATTTAAAACCTATGATTTGTTTCACTTTTTTTCGCAACTTTTAACAAGACATTCATTTCAAAATCAATTTAAACCCACTTAAAAGCTCTTTTAAGACGTCCTAGCGTTTTCTTTGAATAAATAGACGTTTTCGAATTAAAATCGCTTAAATCGAATTTTAGAGCGTTTTAAAATAAGATAAAAAATTAAAAAGTGTCAAACGCTGGTCGGCTCGTTTCGTTAAAAAAGAGTGCAATGCGCACTTACACATCACTCTAAAAACGAGTGATGTAATGGCTAAAAATCGTGTATCAGAAGTTGCTTATCGCAACAACAAAATTTCATGCTAGTAGCGTCTCTTAAATGAGTGAGTCTTTGTTTAAATTTGTGATACATTTTTCTGATCCATCAAGAACTTCCTCAAAGATAAAATGCCTCAGCGCTCATTAGTCAATCGCCCTTTGTCATTGATTTTGTAATAAGGATTGCGCCCTATTCCGTTGCAATCCTCACAACAAAATAGAAAATATAAAACCATAAATACTGCAAGCTATCACATTGTAATACAAAACACTTCGTTCTTGTATTACAATGTGGCTTGAAAAGGGGGA
>NZ_JAALEQ010000022.1:0-7083 GCF_011800585.1 Lactococcus sp. EKM203L | reverse complement strand
ACAGCGGTAAGTGGTAAGTCAGACACAGCGGTAAGTGGTAAGTCAGACACAGCAGTAAGTGGTAAGTCAGACACAGCAGTAAGTGGTAAGTCAGACACAGCGGTAAGATATAAGCAAGAAATAAGTTTTTTAGAAGAAAAGAATTTATTAAAAGATAACCAGATAGACTATTTAAAACAACAGATAAAGAATTATGAAAACCAAGCAAATAATTTAATCGAAGTACAGAAGCAAACTCAAAACCTCTTAGACCAGCAACAACGTCTAGCCTTACAGGATAAAAAATTACTAGAAGAGTATAAATCAGAAATCAATGAATTGAAAGCTCTTAAAATGCCTCAGGAGGATATGAAAGATGGCTCGTCGATAAGGGGTGAGGCACAGGAAGAAATTGAACGACTGAAAGCTCAATTGAAGTTATCAGAAGAAGAACGAAACAAGACAAAAGAAAAAGAGCCGGTAAAAACAGAATCTAAAAAATGGTGGCAACTATGGAAATGAGGGGTGGACTAATGTCAAATTGCAATCCAGCCGATTATTTTAATCATTATCAGTAGTGTGCTTGAGAAAAAAATGTAGAAATAAAGGTTCATACAAATAATAAGAAAAGGGAGGTACACGCTTTTGTGCAATCTCCCTTGTTCTTTTGCTGTCATATCAAGGCTCATTCAATCATGGTAAATTCGTGGTAAAATAATTGCTTTTTTGATTGATGAATAGTCCTTAAATACTGTATTTATGCGGATAATCTGATTTTTTGTATTAAGTTTATTCTAAAACTTATTAATATATCTATAAATCGTTGTTCTTGACACTCCCCAAGAATCCGCAATCGACTTAATCGGCGTACCACTTTCTACCAAGGTTTTAAGAAGTTTTACGTCTTGCTCCGAAAATTTTTCAGGTCTTCCTCCCAGCCGTCCTCTTGCACGTGCGGCTTCTCTACCAGCGGCAGAACGTTCTAAAATAAGATTTCGCTCAAATTCCGCAAAAGCCGCAAACAAATGAAACATCAATTGTCCAGTCGAACTTGATTTATCCATTGTAATATTTTCTTGTAGACTATGAAAACTTACCCCCTTATTATTAAGAGAATTAACAATATTAATGAGATCTTCCATATTTCTACCTAATCGATCCAATCGCCAAACAACAATCGTATCCCCAGGACGGGAAAATTCAACTGCGGATTTTAATCCAGGTCTTTCTTTTTTACTTCCTGAGATATGGTCAGTAAATATTTTTTCACAATTATATTTTTCAAGGCTATCTTTTTGTAAATCTAAATTTTGAAGTCCAGTTGAAACTCGGGCATATCCAATATTCATTTTTATTCCTCCATTGATACTATTGTACCATAACTTGAAAGCACTTATATAAATGAACATAGAATAAATTACGGGTTAATAAACATTAAATGTAAATGATTTTGAGAAATTTAATAGGAAAAGAAGAGTGTTCAGAAAATGACCATTTTATGGACATCTGATAAAAAAGGAAAAACGATTAGAACGCTTTTCTTTTTTATTTCTATTTATTTGATAATAGTCCATTTTGTCCTTTGTCTAAATTATACAATAGTGACTCTAAGATTTAAGGATAACATCAATTGCTGCCATGTTAAAAGTTTTAGAAAGTCGCTCATTTGTGACACAAGCCATTTAATTGTTTTATTAACAAAAAAAGAGAACATACGAGCTAAGGCTGGTATGTTTTTTAATGTAAAAGTGTTTTGACTTATTTTTCGAAAACGTCAAAACGTTTTGACGTTTATTCTAGAAATCCATAAGTTAGGCTTTAGACTGCCAATTTCAGGGCATTTGTGCTATACTAGTCTAAGAGATTTTTAGAAATGATATAGGACAAATTATGAAAAATTGGCAAAAACTAACCCTGACATTTATGATCGCAATCATTGCGATTATATTAGATTTTGGCTTTAAGCAACCAACCTTGACACGTTTACTTGTGACAGTGACTGGGGCCATCCTAGCCATCTCGATGTTTATTGAGATGATTAAAACGCTACGCAGCGGACGTTTTGGCGTCGACTTACTCGCCATCATCGCGATTGCTTCCACTTTGATTGTTGGTCAATACTGGGCAAGCTTGATTATTGTTGTCATGCTTGTTGGCGGAGAGTCTTTAGAAGACTATGCCGCACACCGTGCCAGTCGTGAACTGCATAAGTTGCTAGAAAATTCACCAACTTTCGCCCACAAAAAAGTTGGCGATAGCTATGAAGATACACCCATTGATGACATTGACATTGACGATGTCTTGCTGGTTAAAGCAAGCGAAGTCGTCCCGATTGATGGTGTCGTTTTAGAAGGTGATAGCTGGTTTGACGAATCATCCTTAACTGGTGAATCAGAACCTGTGACGAAAGCTATTGGCGATGAGGTTTTATCGGGTAGTATCAACGGTGAAACAGCCGTCTTGATTCGGGCCAGCAAAAAAGCATCCGACAGTCAGTACCAAAAAATCGTTCAGTTGGTCAAAGAAAGTGAAGCAACGCCTGCCCAGTTTGTCAGATTAGCAGACCGTTACGCGGTGCCGTTTACCATTGTATCGCTGCTCATTGCGGGTGCCGCCTGGCTTATTTCGGGTGACATGACCCGTTTTGCTGAAGTTTTGGTTGTGGCAAGTCCATGTCCCTTGATTTTGGCAGCACCGATTGCCTTTGTGGGTGGCATGAGTCGGAGCTCCCGTAATGGCCTCCTCGTTAAAAATGGCACAACCATCGAAAAACTATCGCTCGCTAAAACGGTCGCTTTTGATAAAACAGGCACCTTAACGACAGGGATTTTACAAGTCAAGTCTATCGCCCCTGAAACGGCCACGCATTCAGAAGATGACTTGCTTCAAATCGCAGCCTCTTTGGAAATTGGTAGTAACCATATTTTAGCGAAATCATTAGTGAAACGTGCAGCAGAAAAAGACTTAGCACTTTTAGAGGTAACAGATTTACGAGAGTCTACAGGACTTGGTTTAAGTGGTGTTATCCAAACTAAAACCTATCGAATTGGTCGGGCTAACTTTGCCAATGCCGAAGATGCAAAAGTGAATGGCACAGCTGTTTTTATCAGTGAAGATGAGGTCTTTATCGGTAAAATTTTATTTGAAGATAAAATCCGGCCAGAATCTCAACACGTGATTGAACGACTGAAAGCACAAGATGTGCAACACATTTTGATGCTGACAGGTGATAATCAAAAAACAGCTGAACTCGTCGCAGGCGAACTCGGCATTACAGAAATGCACGCTGGTTTGATGCCAAGTGAAAAAATTGGCATCTTAAAAGAATTGCCAGAAACGCACCGTCCCATGGTCATGGTCGGAGATGGTGTCAATGATGCCCCCGCCCTTGCCTTATCAGATGTCGGGATTGCCCTTGGGGCCAGTGGCTCAACGGTTGCCAGTGAGAGTGCTGACGTTGTCGTTTTAAGAAATGACTTAAATCTCGTTCCTGAGAGTATCAAAATCTCTCGTGAAACGATGAAAGTCGCTAAAGAAGCTGTTTTGATTGGCATCTTCATCAGTATTGCGCTCATGTTAATTGCTTCAACCGGTGTCTTACCAGCCATCATCGGTGCTTTGCTCCAAGAAGTCATCGATACCGTCTCTATCCTCTATGCTTTGAAAGCCTTGAAAGATAGAAAATAATCAGTTGCGTCATTGAATTTTAAATGATATCAATCAACTAGAACATGAAGTATATCTAAGATAAAAGGGAATAGAAAATCTGTTCTCTTTTTTTGGTAGTCAAAATCTGTTGAACTAGAAAAGTAGAAAAGTAGAATTTTCTACCCAAAAAATCCATCAAAGTTTAGGGTATCTTACACCTAATCAATTTGAAAAGGTAAGTGCTTAAAATAAATAGATTAAAATTCTACGTTTGTTACTCTAAAAACTTGACCTAACGTCACTATCGAGTATGAGAAATTCTCAGTAAAAAACAACTAAAATATAATGTTATTTATAAAACTTTCTAGTAAAATAATATTACCAGTTTAAAAATAACGAATTATGAAATTACTAAAATCTTATGAATAACTGTTAAAGAAAGTTTTTTCAGCTGTTCAAGTAGGATTAATTGCAACTTTTTTATGGTATATTATCATAAAATCTCTCTCTTTTTCCGTTCAAAGTGATCGATAGATACTTTCATTGTATTAACTAACAAATGTTCATCTTAGTATTATTGGAATATTAGCAATGGTCAATTTAAAAGAAAGTTTTGATGCATCTTCCTTTATGGAGAAGGGGATGGTAATTGCACGAAGTAAAAGTTAAAAAAGGAGAGTATAGGTTTGAAAAAATTTTTTGCATTCATTACTTCAATAGGAATAGTTGGAGCGATTGGATTAGATGGTTATTATCTCTTCACTCAAAATTCAAAACAAATTCAAGGAACTACAACAGTTGAAAGTCAGTCACAAGGAGCTTCAACTTCTAGTTCGTCTACCTCATCAACCTCGGCAGTTTCTGAGGCTTCCAGTTCTTCTACTTCTTCAACCAGTTCAAGCGGAGAATATAAGGATGGTACTTATAGTGGCTCTACTGTCTCTACTCGATGGGGGGACGTCCAAGTACAAATCAAAATTTCAGGAGGAAAAATTTCAGATACCTCTTTTTTGAAAAGCACTTCTGAAAATGGAGAGTCTCGAAGTCAAGAAATTGATGTACAAGCAGAGCCCATCTACATTTCTGAAGCTAAACAAGCAAATTCTGCCAATATTCAAGCTGTTTCAGGTGCAACAGTGACTTATAATGGTTACACCGAATCTCTCCAAGCAGCACTAGATCAGGCGGTATAACAATGGGACAAAAGAAAATTCAATTAATTGATAGCAACAAGGAGCTTATAACATTTGTTAAATTTACCATGGGTACTGCATTCACTACTCAAATAGTTGTAGAAAGGATAACAAGTGAAAAACTTTATCCTGAACTCAAAAAAAATTCTCAAAATTTATCATCCTACTTAGATCAGATAGATAAAAAGTTTAGCCCTTTCAAAGCAAATTCTGAATTGAATCAATTTAGAAGAGGGGAGCTAGATTGGTTTAGTTTATCAGAGGAGATGCGTTATGTGATTGCTTCTTGTGAACAAGCAAAAAGTGTGACAGAACATGCCTTTGATCATTATTATTCAGGGGTTCTGGATACAACTGGTTTTGTTAAAGGTTGGGCAATCGAAACCGCATTCCAACAATATCTAGCTCCTCTTTTAGGCAATCCATTAATTCATGCAGTTAACCTTATTGGTGGTGGAGATATGCAAATGAAGACAAGAAAGGATTCCAACTGGACATTTACCATTGGTATTGTTGATCCTTTTGATAAAAAGAAAGCCATCTATGAGGTTAAAATGAAGTCTGGAGCTATTGCGACTTCAGGAATTATGGAACGAGGGCATCATATTGAAAATGCGGACAATTCTTTGGTACAAACTACTGTTATTGGAGAGAGTTTACAAGTTGTAGATGTTTATGCGACTGCTTTGATGATTAATCCAAACTTAGCTCTTCCACAAAAGTTTCAGAGTATTATCATTGATAGAGAGGGGGAACGGAAGCATGCTCAAATCTCATAAATATTGGCTAGGTTTGTTTTGGTTGGTTACTATTTTTATCTTGCCACTTCCATTAATCATTACCTTAGCTCATGGTCTCTCTGGAACAATTAATCAATCAGAACTTTTTGCTTCTCAACTCGGTTCAATTGCTTATGTTTGGATGCTATTTTCAATTATGGTTTCTGAAAAACCTAAATGGTTGGACTCATTAATAGGATTACCAGAAATGTATTTTACGCATGGAGTAATGGGATGTACTGCTATTTTATTTTCTTTTATTCATAAAGAATTACTTCACTCTTATGGGGCTATTGCATTAACTGGAAATATTGCTTTATACCTCTTTATAGGTATTGCTTTGTATTCCATCATTTTTTTGTCTGGTTGGATAACTTCCCATTTTTCACTACTGGGGCACATTAAAAAAAAGCTAGAAAAAATATTCAGATATGAAACTTCTGTCTGGATACATAAACTAAATCTAGTCGCTACCCTTTTTGTTTTTGGTCATGTCATCTTAATTGATTATATCCGTTCTATTTCTTCATTCATGTTTTGGTTCTATCTCTACTCTATCCTCACTGCGTGTGTTTATATTTATATGAAAACAATCAAGAAAGTACTGTATCATTCAGGAAAGCTAATTGGTAATCAAAAACTCTCTCATAATATCACTGAATTAAGGATCCATATTACACATCGTGCTTCATTTAAAGCTGGGGATTATGCATTTATTAGTTTCCCAGAGGTTTCAGGAATGAAAGAACCTCATCCGTTTTCAATTGTTAATTATAACTCCAAAAAGCGAACTTTAACGTTTGCAATACGAAATCAAGCTGATTTTACAAAAAATATTAATCACCTTAAACTGGGAAGCAAAGTAATTATTGATGGTTCGTATGGTAGACTCTACCATGCAGTGAAGGAGCATGAGTCAAACGACTTAATTCTAATTGGCTCAGGAATTGGATCTGTTCCTTTAATATCTCTAGCAATTAACTTGCAAAATAGCAGGCCGATTACCTTTATAAGAATTGCAAGTAAAGAAGAAGATTTAATCTATGAAGCGGAACTAATAAATATCGCAAACAAAAATACAAAGTTTATTTACCATTCTCAAATTGGGCGTTTAACTACTGAACAAATCATAAAACTATACAGTAAAGAAGGGTTCTATCTTATTGGGGGATCTCCTCAAATGATGAGAGGAACTAAAAAATTATTAATGAATGGTGGTGTAAATCGTGCACAAATTTATGGTGAAAAATTTAATTTCTAGAGTGAATGATTTAAATATATATTATGAACAAAAGTCAAGGATATAATAAAACCAGCTCATAACTTAACAGTTGTGAGCTCTTTTTTGAATGCAGATGAATAGTGAGGTTAGAGCAGGTCATAAATAAGGGTCATATTTAAAAGCTGAAATTGTACGTTTTAGTCAATTACATACAAGCCTATTTAAGGGCTTTTTCTATATTATTACTAACTCACGTTTAAAA
>NZ_JAALEQ010000021.1:0-11084 GCF_011800585.1 Lactococcus sp. EKM203L | reverse complement strand
TGCTTTTCTTAAGCGGTTAGTGAAGCAGTTTGATGAACCGAAGGTTGTAGTCACAGATAAAGCCCCCGCTATTACAAATGCCTTTAAGAAACTAAAAGAATACGGCTTTTATCAAGGGACAGAACATCGTACCATTAAATACCTGAATAATTTGATTGAACAAGACCATCGTCCAGTAAAGAGACGCAATAAATTCTATCGAAGTTTACGCACTGCCTCTACCACGATTAAAGGCATGGAAGCCATTCGAGGATTATATAAGAAAACCCGAAAAGAAGGCACTCTCTTCGGGTTTTCGGTGTCTACTGAAATCAAGGTATTATTGGGAATCCCAGCTTAAATCATAGATACCGTAAGGGATTTTATTCTTTATTTAAAACTTTGCAACAGAACCTGTCATTTCAAGGATGGACTATTGTCTCAGCCTCTTCTAATTTATTCTTAAGATATTTTTACTTTCTCTGCAGGTGCTGATACTTCTTTTTGTTCTTTTCGACCTTTCAACTTATACTTCATTAATCTCATGCCATTGAAAATTACCACCAAGATACTACCTTCATGAACCAACATTCCGATAGACATATTCATCCATTCGCTGAAGAAGACGCTGGTCAACAAGACCAACACTACTCCAATTGAAATCACGATATTTTGTTTCATATTATTTGCGGTGGCTTTTACTAATCCTAATGCGTGAGGCAAGTTGCTGAAGTTCGAGTTCATTAAAACGACATCGGATGTTTCAATCGCTACGTCCGTTCCGCTTCCCATTGCGATTCCAATGTCTGCTAAAGCTAAGGACGGACTATCGTTAACGCCATCTCCAACAAAGGCTACAATTTGACCACGTTGTTGAAGTTTTCCGATATAAGCCGATTTGTCTTCCGGCAACATGTGGCCGTGAGCTTCGGTCAAACCAAGTTCGCCGGCGACCACATCAACGGTTCCTTGGTTATCTCCTGAAAGAACGACTAGATTTTTCACGCCCAAGTCTTTTAATTCCTGCAAATTAGCTTTCACACCCGGACGGACTTGATCGCGAATGCCCATCAGTACTTTTAATTCACCGTCGACCGCTGTCAAAACGAGAGAGTTCCCTTGTTGTTCAAACCGTTTGACATCTTTTTGCACTTTTTTGCTGAGAGTGACATTTTCTTTTTCCATCAAGGCCACATTCCCAACAGCCACTCTATGTCCAGCTACACTTGAAACGATTCCGCCGCCTTTCACGACTTCAGTTCCTTCAACAGGATAAAAATTTGTTTCTCCAATTTGATTTAAGACCGCTTTTGCTAATGGATGATCTGATTCCCGTTCCACACTGGCCAGATAGCCAAGCGTTTCAGCAGAATCTTTTTCATACAGTTCAGTCGCTGCAACGGTTGGGTTTCCGACAGTTAAAGTACCTGTCTTATCAAATACAATTGTATCCACATTGCTGAAGTCTTGAATGACTTCACTCCCTTTTAAAAGAACACCGTTACGAGCACCATTCCCAATACCAGCAACGTTTGAGACAGGCACTCCGATAACTAATGCGCCTGGGCAACCTAGAACCAAGATGGTGATTGCTAACTCAATATTTTGACTGAATGCCCATACAACAATTGCCAGAACCAAGACAGCTGGTGTGTAGTATTTAGAAAAGCGATCAATGAACCGTTCCGCTTCGGATTTAGAATCTTGTGCTTCTTCCACAAGTTCAATAATTTTTCCAAATGTGGTGTCCTCACCAACTCGGTCAGCTCTGATTTGAATCGTTCCGTTTTCTAAAATGGTTCCTGCAAAAACTTCTGCGTCAGCTTGCTTGTTGACCGGAACAGCTTCACCTGTAATGCTAGCTTCATTGATATGCCCTTCACCCGTAAGGACTATACCATCTACTGGAACTTTCGCACCCGTTTTAACGAGCAAGATATCCCCTTCATCTATATCATCCACTTCTACTTCTTCAAATTCGCCATTATCCATTTGTTTCAAGGCGCTTTCGGGTGCCATTTCAGTCAATTCTTTGATAGCAGATCGCGTTTGGTTCAATGTTCGTTGTTCCAAGTAGTGTCCGAATAAGAATAAGAACGTGACAATAGCCGATTCTTCATAATTTTGAATAAAAAGCGCACCAATCGCTGCAATACTGACTAAGACATCAATACTGATGACTTTGACTTTCATTGCTTGAAACGCTTGAATGGCAATTGGCATAATCCCAAAGACAGAGGCGATGATCAAAGACCACTCTGAAAGTCCTACGTTTTCTAAAACAAAGTGACTGAAGAAACCGAGTACGATTAACAATCCACTGATGACGGTGATAACATTTTTCTTGCTTAATATATATTGTTGCATGCTTTTTCCCTCCAAATTTAATTTCTCTTTTATTGATAAACACAGTATAAGATAATTGCCCAAGTAATTAATTGACTGACATCAAGTTTAGAAAGTTCTCTTTTATCGTTTCTAAGCACCTCGAATCGGATTGCAACATAAAAAGCAATCCTGGAAAAATAGTTTTTCTTCCAGAATTGCCTAGTTCATTTAACCTGTTAAGCGGCCTTGACTTTTGCTTTAAGGACCGGATAGCCTACGTTTTCGATAGCTTTTTGAATCTCTTCAATCGAAGTGACAGCTGAATCAAAATTGGTTTTGACTTTGCTGGAGTTGAATAATACTTTAATGCTGTCTTTATCAATACCGTTAACTGATTTCAAGGCACCTTCAATTTTTTGCATACAACTTGGACAAGACAACGTTTCTAATTGCAATATAGCTTTTTCCATAATTCCTATCTCCTTTATGTGTTTTTATTTTATCGGCAGCAGATTAATGAACACTGCCTTTTCCTCTTTACAACTGTAGTATAGCTCACTTTTAGCAAACGAAAATTGACGCATATCAAGTTTTGCACTTCTTTTTATCTTTTTGCTCAATTCACCATCTTAATAGTCTTTTTCTGCCCCTTATTGCCATCAGAATAATAAGAAATTGGTGGATAATCTTGTCTGCGTATAAACCATACTACAATCGCGCCAATAAACAGGGCCAGAGACAAGGCTTGCGAAACGCGGATCCACTCGCCAATCCATAAACTGTCCGTTCGCATACCTTCAATGAAGAACCGACCCACTGAGTACCACAAAACGTAACTCAAAGCGACTTCTCCTTGACGCAAAAGCTGTTTTTGGTTCCGTATAGTGACGATGAGGACAAAGCCCAACAAACTCCACAATGACTCGTATAAAAAAGTCGGATGGTAGTAGGTACCATTGATATTCATTTGTTCAATGATAAATTCAGGTAAATAAAGATTTTCCAAGAATTGACGAGTAACCGGTCCACCATGAGCTTCCTGATTCATAAAATTGCCCCAACGACCAATGGACTGGGCTAACAATACATTGGGCGCTAAAATATCAAGAACGAGTGCCAAAGAAGTACCTTTTTTCTTTGCATACCAATATAGCGTACCCCCTCCTGCAATCAATCCCCCATAAATCGCAATGCCGCCATTCCAAATCGCAAGGATTTGTCCTGGATTTTGCAGATAATAACCAAGTTCAAATAACACATAATAAAGCCGAGCGCCGAGGAGTCCACTCGGAATTGCCCATAAGGCCATATCGATAATGGTATCCTCTTCCAGTCCTTTTTTCTTTGCTTCCTTGGTGCTCAACTGGAGAGCCGCTAATATGCCCGCTGCAATAATGACTCCATACCAATGAATCACAACAGAACCAATCTCCACCAAATGGGGATTCAAAACGCCTAATACGAATCCCATTCTATTTGCTCCATTTCTTCAATTTTTCGCGTCATTCTAGTCATGGTGATGCTGAACAAGATTCCGGCTAAGCTCCATGGAAACCAAACAGTGAATACACTTTTATCTCCCTGGTCACTCGCTTCGTAATACGCCACTTTTCCGTGTCCGATTACGCCGGCTCCTTTTACAACTTCCTCTTCTTTTTCCATAGCTAACCTATCTGCCTCAACAACGTTAGACGTTTTTGCTTCGCCGCCAATCGTGTTCTTGGTGAAAGGGACGACAAAGAATGCACCCGCTGCTGACAACGTGATGGCAACTATCACCCAAAAATAATGCACATTCACCCCTACTTATTTTTACGTTTTGTTCGACAACCCTATCTTAAAGAAAAATAAAACAAAAAAACTTGAGGGTTACCATGTTTGTGCTTTTATTTTTCCAATGAATGAAGGTCGTTCTGTCTTAAAAAAGCCAAAAACGGACAGATGGAAGCAAAAGCACTGAGTTCTGTCCCGTTGTTAATGAAGAGCGACAGAACACCAACGTGTAGAAAAAAGTGTGTCCGATTATTCGCCGTAAAGCAATAAATCATCTAAATCCTGAATCTTGATCCTTTTCCCAGACAGCTGTTGAATCAATCCCTCGTCCTCCAATTCTCCAAATTTGCGACTGATGGTCTCAGGTGTCGTTCCTAAATAGGAAGCAATGTCCTTTTTTGCCATCGGCAGGGTAATGGTGGGAGAGTTGCCCATTTCAGGTTCCACATTTTCTGCCAAAAATAAAATTAAACGGGTAGTTACATGCTCTACCGCCACTTGTGTGGTTTGGCGTTCGGAATTTTCTAACCGCTTGGACATTTCAGCCAGCAGTTTTAGAGAAATAGCGGGGTACTGTTCCAGAAAATCCTGGACATCCTTTTGCTGAATCATACAGACAACGGTATCCCGGGTCGCTTCGGCATATTCCTCGTGTACTGCATCCGGGTTGAACAAGGTCCATTCTCCGGTGAAATCACCAGGGTTCAAGATCCGCACTAGCTGCTCTTTGCCAGAGTCTGCCAATCGATAAATACGGATTTTCCCACGATTGATAATATATAAAGTATTCTCTTTTTCTTGTGAACGAAACAGAAACTCTCCTTTTTGATACTGTTTCGTGTGGGCTTTTTCAGCAATGTAATTCATCGCGCTATCCTCTAAGTGATTGAATATTGGAACCAAGCGGATACAGGCTGCGTGGTCGCCAATTTCATGATGGGTATGTTTAGTCAATTCATTCTCCCCCTTTATTTATTTTGTTTATATTCGCTGCTTTTATTATATAAGTCTCTTACTACAAAAAAATTGATGCACATCAAGAAAATGGAAAAAGGACTGGAAAGAATTCCAATCCCTAAATCAGCTTCTACTTTTAGCTTAATCTTCATCCTCATCAAGAGCGTCATCATCTTCTAATGCTTCTTTACCAATGAACGCTTGCAGCATCCAAATGTTCTTGTCTAAGTCATTTTTAAAAGCAATCAATGTATCTTCTAAAGCATCGTCACCCTCGTCTTGAGCTAAACGAATCGCGCGAATAGTTAGGTCACGAGTGCTTCTGAAGTCCTCGATAATATTTTCAACCATGTCTTCTGCTTTAGCGTATTTATTAACTGCATCTTCCGAAAGCATCGAATATTTTTCAAATTCAACCGTTGTCGAAGCAGGTTTATGCCCAGAAGTAATTAGACGCTCCGCAAGTTTGTCGAACCATTTTTCATTTTCGTTATACAACTCTTCAAATTTTTCATGCAACGTAAAGAAATTGGCTCCTTTTACATACCAGTGATATTGGTGCAGTTTCACATGTAATGTATGCATGTTGCCTAAAAGATGATCCGCAATGGCCGCTGCATTAATTTTCGTATGATGAACATGTTCCTTGTGTTCTTGTTCTTCTTGCAATCTTTCTTGGGGTGTTCTTTCTTGAGTAGCTTTATTTTCAGTCATGATTTATTCCTCCTATAATTTTGGTTTGTTTAAAATAGCTTTCTTTGATTCCTCCTTTTTCTTTACTGAATTTAGTATAGGATAGATTTCCGTTAAAAAAATTGACGCTCATCAAGAAAAGTACTTCTTAATAGACGCCAGGCTTCTCTATTAAATTCAACTGAAATAATCAAAGGAATGAAGTCGTTCCCTCCAAACAAAAATTTCATTAAAGTAGGGCCTAAAAAAAGAATAGCAACTATACTTTGTCAAGAGACCTGACTGCTATTTTTTTGCTTGTTATTCTTCAATTACCAAATAGTGTTCTTGTACTTTGCTTCCATCTACATACCGTTTATTTTCGTTTAGCTGCGGTTCGGAAATGCCCACTCCTGCTAGTTCGAGATACCGACAGAGGTTGCTTTTCAGGTAGTCAAATTCGGGGATACCAATATAATTGGTATCGCTTCTTGGATAAGAAAGCACCTTTTTTTCATAGAGTTTTTGAGCGATCGAAAGCGTTTTGTCGGCACTGTACTTAAAGCGTTTATTCGCGAAAGATTGTAAATCAGACAAGCTAAAGAGTTTCGGCGCATACTGCCGTTTTTCTGCATATAAAGCGTGTAAAGACGGGTGAGATTGATTCCTACCAGCCAATCAGCGATTTGTCGGGTTTCTGCTTCTTTGTAAGTGGAATAAAACGCCTGTCCGTCCTTCAGATTTTGAAATCCTTTTTTCATTTCGCTAGTTTCAAGCGAGTTGATCCATAAACGTTTAATGGTTTTCCCGCTATTTCCCGAAAGGTTGATAATCAAGCGGGCGATTGCTTCACCTTCTCGGTCGCTGTCGGTCGCAATCACGATTGTTTCCGCTTCATCTAAATACTTTTTGACGATCTTGTATACCTGTCAATACGGATTGAACTGTTGTTAATGCTCCGGAAATTCTTCCTTGAATATCTCCTGCAGCTGCACCTAAATATAAAGTTTGGAAATTATTTTGTAGAAAATTCATAGCTCACTCTCCTTTATTTTTCTTCTTCTCTTTATAAAGCTATTGTTTGTTCTTGCTTTTGTTCTCTAGCCTTGAAATTGTTTATTTGAGTAATCTTTGAGCTCTTCAACTGCTTCAGCTACCTTCCCTACTTTTCCTTTATATGAATTATATTTACGTGATTTGTGCCAATAAGACGTCACACGAAGCCCTAGCTTCTTCATTAAGCGCTGTACCTTCTTGTGGTTGACGTGATAGCCACGTTGCTTAAGTCATTCACTCATTGGACGATAACCTGCATTGGCATGTTCTTGACGTATTTTAAGCATTTCTTTTTCGATAAGCTCATCGGTTCAAATGGCCTCTAAAGTTTTGCCAAAGTGTTTCTTCCGACTTCAAGTCCGGACGATAAGTCCACTGATTTTCTTTCTCACTTAAGATCTGTATGAACTGGTTTTCAATCATTTGTTCCGAATGACTCATTTGAGCCCCCCCTCATTTCCATAGTTGCCACCATTTTTTAGATTCTGTTTTTACCGGATCTTTTTCTTTTGCCTTGTTTCGTTCTTCTTCTGATAACTTCAATTGAGCTTTTAGTCGTTCAATTTCTTCCTGCACCTCACCCCTTATCGACGATCCATCTTTCATATCCTCCTGCATATCCTCCTGAGGCATTTTAAGAGCTTTCAATTCATTGATTTCTGATTTATATTCTTCTAGCAATTTTTTATCCTGCAAAGCTAGGCGTTGTTGTTGGTCTAAGAGATTTTGCATTTGCGATATTTGGCTATCTTTATTTTCTAGTTGCTTATCTTTAACAAATAACTGTTGTTCTAGTATTTTAACTACAGATGAATCACCAGTTGTGGGGTTACTAGTATCGGTTACCTTGTCGTTACCAGTTGCGTTACTAGTGGTAAAGTGTTGTTTTAACAACATATATCCAGTGTAGGTTACTACTAAAGTTTTCACTCCGTTACTAGTAACGGTTTCCACATGGTTTGCTCTAAATTCTTCGGTTAATCTTTTCCTGACAGCTTGTTTCGATACGTTAAATTCGTCTGCAAGTTCTTTTATGGTTTTTAAATCTTCACTCATGCTTTACCCTCTATTTTTTTCAATAGGTCTGCCATATTTTCTATGTCACTTCCTCTAACTGTTGGGAGGTATTGTTCAATCGCTTTTTTAAGGTATTTAGCAATATTCCGTTTTGAATAAGCTTCTTGCTTACTAGCAACATATGAGAGATGGTCTTGAACTGCTTTCATTCCATGTAAGTCTTTCAACTCATCATAGAGAGGATAAACATGTTGCTGTAATCCTGCCATAATTGCTGTATCTGTCATTTCATAAGAATTTAGAAGCATATTATCGAGTAATAGCTTAGTATATTTATTTTTCATTGCTTCAATAGCTAGCCTATCTTCTGTTTCTTCTTTCTTTGCTTGTTCTGCTTGATACATTTTATCATTGAGTTTGTAGCTATTATCGTCTGCACACCGTTTCTTCTCGATATGAAAGACAATAGAGTCAATGCTCCGTCCTTTTTTGATTTTGTCATAAGTCACGTTAAAAGACGTATGGGCGTTGATTTCTTCCAACGGTTTTTTTAATATCCATGTTTCTAAACTCTGAAACCGTTCATAATCATTTACAGTATCAGTCATGATACGCAATTCTTTAATTGAAATAGACGGATTTCGGTAGCTTTCTACTTGTTCGGCTCGCCGTCCGCCTTTAGCGCTGTAATGCTCGTACTGGTTATAATTCATGGATAACCAACGATATAAGATAATGCTGTACTTGCTATTTAATTCTGCTAAGTCAGACAAAGCATGTTGTGTAAAATTCTTTTTAAGATTGATTAAGTAAGGCATAATTTCACGATGAAATTCAATTTTTACTTCATCATGATAATCTGTCCATTCCACGTAAGGTATAGGAACAATGCTTTTAAATTTAAAACCTTTGCCTGCTTCTTCTTTGATTTGAAAAAAGGCTTGTTTTTGCATTTTCTCAATCGCTTCTTTAAAGCGACTATGCTTGTCATTATCGGATACTTTAAAGAAAGCGAAAAGGTCTCTCTTTGAGAGATAAACAATATTGTCTTTTGGTGGCTCTTCGGTATTGATACAAGACACCGCTAACTCAAACATTTTCAGTGGGGTTTTATCCATTTTAGCAATAGACGTAATCAAGCTGTTATGCTCTACCACTTTTCTTTTTGACAGTTCATTCAAGGTCAGCACCTGCTTTTGATTTTCTTGTTTTTCTGGTATACTAGACATAGAAAGTTACTCCTTTGTGAGTGATTTTAAGGTGGCATAGAGAAGTCATTTCGTCGTGAATTTTCTCTATGCTTTTATTATATCATAATATAGCAAGGTTATATAGTTTTTTCTTGCTATATACACAGTTTTTTCTTGCTATATACACAGTTTTTTCTTGCTATATACACAGTTTTTTCTTGCTATAAAAATCTGCATAGCCTTACTATTGCTGACTTTTTGGGTACGCAAAAGAATAAAAGATTAAAATATATAAGATAAATATATAATAGGCTTCGCCTTTTTTTATTTTTTTTCAAAAATTTAAAATCAAAAGTCAAAATCATCCCGTAAGCAAACAGACGAATCAATATAGAATTTGATCAGTCTGTTTGTATCGGTTATTTATAAATCTTCTGTTTTTATTTCATAATAGCCCTCGTAATAATAACTCGCATCAATTCCTTTAAAGAATTGTTCTTTTCCTAAATCATCGGTTAATGCCTTTTGAATCAAATATTTTAATTCATTGGTGCTGACTGTACTACGGATCATGGCATTTAAATAGTCATCCTTATCAATTTGATTCCAATCGACGATTTTGTGTAGTTTATTTTTAAGAATTAAATCCAACCAGATACGAGTGGCTCGTCCATTGCCTTCTCTAAAAGGATGCGCCACATTCATATCCGAGTACTTATCAATAATTTCATCAAATGTTTCTTGAGGTAATTTATCAATATATTCAAGTGTTTGCGCTAAAAAAATACGTGGCGCAAATTGAAAGTTTCCTTTCGCAATATTCACTTCTCGAATTTTTCCTGCAAAGTCGTAAATATCTTGGAATAAAAACTGATGAATATCAGATAAGCCTTGAAACGTCCCAATTTCCAGATCCTCTATTTTGCCAGACTCAAACAATTCTTTGGCTCTTTTTTTCGTTAATAACTCTTCTTGTTTAGCTAATTCTGCTGAATTGGTTAACCCTAATTTATTTTCTAAAACCACAGGATTACCTCACTCTCTATTTTTTCGGAAAGATTCTTTTGAAAATTTTTGGACGTTGATCAAACCATGTTGAAGCGGTATACATTAATCGAAAACTGCCATAGATGCCAGCACCGATTAAACCAAAACCACCTAATCCAAGAACGACTGCCCCATAAGGATGTTTAGGCTGTATTTCCATCACTGTGTCATACAAAATATGCAAACCCCAACCATCCCAGATACCTTTATAAATCCATCGTCCGATGAGAATACCGACAACTAAGAAACAGAACAGGCAGACAATGTTCGCAATCAGAATACCGTAACGTTCGACAATCTCACGTTTGCGATCTGCTTTTATCTGCTCTTTTTGTTCATTCAGTTCTTTTTTCAAAGCGAGTAATGCTTGTTTTTCAACTTGAATGTCTTTCAGTAAGGTCGCTTTTAAGTTTTCTGCCTCTAAACGATGGAGTTGTTCTTGAATGGCAGACTCCATTTTTTGATTCGCAACAGCTTCTATTTTTTCTTGGTAGTCCTGAAAGTCTTTATTAACTTCTTGACGGACTAAGCGATCTAGTTCTGGAACGTTACTGAAATCAATTTTGCCATTTTTATAAGCATTTAATACTTGAACAACGAGTTGTTCATCTTTATTCATCGACTCATCCCCCGATCATGATCTTTTGTTGGTTTCTTTTCGGACTGTACGTCTCTATTCGCTTGTTTTTCTAGGCTTTGCTGTTGTTCTTGCTCGTAATTTTTCATGTCCTTTGAAAAGCGACGTTCAAAATCATCGAGGATTTTCTCTTTTGTTTGCTTTAATTTTCTTGTAACGCGTTGAGTAAGTTCTGGTACTCGTCCTGCAAACTGTTTGAGTGTGTCAATAAATCGATTAATTGTTGATTCTCGCTTGAGAGCTTCTGATTTTCTTGGTTCAATTGCTTGTTCAAGGCTAACAATTTCTGATTCTCTTTGTTGAGTGTCTCGCTCAAGCGGAGTAATCGCTGGTTCTCCTTGTTCAACAGCGCTAAATTCGTTTTGTCTTGCTCGGTTTTCCAACTCATGTAAAATGGTCTCCCTTCCAAAATCAGAACCCAATCGGGT
>NZ_JAALEQ010000020.1:0-12135 GCF_011800585.1 Lactococcus sp. EKM203L | reverse complement strand
TCAGATTGGATTGCTGAGAAGTGAGCGAACAAATCTTTGCCTTCTTCTGAAGTGATAAAGCCAAATCCTTTATCTGCATTAAACCATTTTACTGTTCCATTTGCCATAATATTTATTTCCTTTCGACAAAATTGTAAATCTCATTTTGCGAAAAAGTGCATTCCTAAAACATTTAAACTCGAGACAAAACCTACCTCATGATAATAACACCTATTATTACTAAAGTCAAATTGGTCTATTTAATACTTATTGATCTTCTTGTGATTCCCCAGATTTTCATGCGGATTTGCTTTAGCAAGTGTCAGGGTTTCTCTATCAACAACCCTGACATCATGGTTTTCTAATTCAACAATTAGTGCATTCTTATAGAGATTAATATCTCCAGAAACGACCGTTGCTTGTTCCCCATTTGATAATGTAATTTTATCTCCTGTTTTCATTTTTCACTTCCATTCTAGGTTTTGCCTATTTCACGAAAAAATTTTTACTTAAGGGTGAGTTTTTATAAGAAAAATAAGGACTCCCTAAAGCCCTTAAAATATTGCGGGAATAGGATTTGAACCTATGACCTTCGGGTTATGAGCCCGACGAGCTACCTAACTGCTCCATCTCGCTTTTTAACTATAACACTAATATCAGTTAAAGTCAATTTAACCTTTGGATTCATAAATTATTTTAAAGATGTATTATCTTATCCGAACACCAAGTTAATTCTCACATTAGTAAAGCTATCACTAGATATATCACTAAAATACTTACTAGAAACTCGAAAAACAGTAGGCCTATGATCACCCTTTTATCTTTATTCTTATTCGTTAGATGCTCCTTACTCTTATTATCAAATTGATTTTTGTTTATAGTTACACATTATTTAAAAAAGCTACCCCAAATGTGGGAGGGTGACTCATGTTAGAAAGAAAAGAGCTCAATCAAACTCACCAGAGCAAGTATACCAATTTTTACTATTATTACAAGAAATTCTTTGAATAAAAAAGCACCTAAATTCATAGGCGCTTAGGAGTATTTATGAAAAAGTTATTTTTTGGAATGATCTTATTATATAACTTGTTTCTTAAATGAATAATAATCTCAGCCTAGCTCTTAAGAACTAAATTCTTTTTAGAACAATTATATAAGTTTAATGTGATGAACCGTATATATTTACCAATACTACTCCTATTACAATAAAAAACAACCCTAAAATTGTTGCTATATTGACTGATTCTTTCATCACAAATATTGAAATCAGCGTAACCAATATGATTCCAAGAGCCCCCCAAAGAGCATACGCAATATACAAAGGAATATAATTAACTGTTTTTGAAAGCATAAATATTGCAAACCCAAATAAAGCCATGCAAAATATTGATGGAAGAGGTTTTGTAAAACCTTCTGTATACTTAATTAAACTTGAACCAGTAACCTCTGAAACAATAGCAATCGCTAAAAATAAATAACCTAAATTCATTTTTGTCCCTCTCCGATTAAAATATAATGATAACAGTATAACATATTAAAACCAAAATAAGAAAGTACTCTAATGACAGTTAGAGTACTTTCGAAACAATCTATTGCTATTATAACTTATATGTTGACGTTTACAAAATGATATACTCTGGTATTATAAATAACAATTCTATAAAGCATTTCTTTTGACAACGTTATCTTTTGTTGGTATTCTTAAGCTATCAATTAAGAAGGAAACCCGAAATGGTTGGGAGAATATAATTATTTAGTGGGTTCAATCCCCACCTCCTTCATTATTAAAACTATCCTACTAGTCTGCTGCTATTAGGTTTTTTTAAAGAAAAACACCCGCTGAAGCGGGATAAATTATTTAACACGAGTAAACATCGGGTGACCTGGAACAAATTCAATTAAATCCCATAAGTTACCATATAAATCTTTGAAGACTGCAACTTTTCCATATTCTTGGACTTTTGGAGGTCTAACAAATTCAACACCTTTATTTACCATCTCTGAGTAATCTCTATCGAAATTGTCAGTTCCCAAAAAAAGAAATACTCGCCCTCCTGCTTGATTTCCTATGAATGATTCTTGGACTTTCCTTGTAGCCTTTGCCAAAAGAATAGTTGTACCATTGGAACTAGGAGGAGATACTACCACCCATCTTTTATTTTGCTCAGGTTGATATGTATCTTCCACTAATTCAAAATGAAGCTTTTTAGTATAAAAATCTATTGCCTCATCGTAATCATTAACAACTAACGCAATATGCACTATTGATTGAATCATAACTCCTCACTTTCTTTGATATTATTATATCAAAAAAACCCCTGACTAAAGTCAGGATATTAGTTTACAATCTATTCTTTTAATTTTTCCAATGCTGCTTTTGGTACTTCACTTTTTTTAACCTCTTCCCAAGAAATTACTCCCTTAGTAGAATTAACCTTTAATTTCAAATATGCTTCTTTTCGAAGATTATGGTCCGTATTGAAATCAACTCTTTTTACTTTTCCATCTTTTTGATAAGAATCTATATCATAAGCATATTGTTTATATTTTGCACTTGAGTCGGACGTAATTTTTTCCTCTTCTTTACCATTTTTATTAATCTGAACATAGTAGGCTGTACCGCCATAATTTACTTTATACCAAGTATAACCAGAGCCGATAAGGATTACTAATAATACAGTAGCTAAACCAAAAAATATTTTTTTCATTATTTTATTCCTCAAAATGTTTTGATACTTAAAGTATAACATTTTGTAAGTGTAACACTTACAAAATTGTAAAAAACTGGCCGAAGTCAGGGTTATTTTTATTCAAATTTAATATATCTGCCATTGCTTTAGGCGATACCTGTGCTTGTTCATAGAATTCGGCAAGAGTGTTCCACCAGTTCCCAATTTTAGATTTTTTAACTCTTCTATTCTTCAAAATCGGTACGGATAATAAGAATCTTATCAGAAATATTAACAATCATGACCTGCTTTATTTGCAAAAGTTCTCCAATGTTATTCATATCAACAAACCTCCCAAACTTTAAATTCCCCCTGTGCTATATCAAAAGCTTCTTTAAGAGTAAACACGCGCTCTTCTATTTTTCCCATGTATTTGTTGTAAATTAAGTAGATATTGTCCACGTTCTACTCTCCTGTCTTTTTTCACTCCAATTCAATTAGCATATTTGTATTTCTGATAGAAATCAGTTCAGAAGCATTTTTTTGATTAGATGAAAATTTTAAAAAAATTATTCTTTGGAGATATAAACATCGCCAAGAAAAGTTGTTCCAAGATTTGGAACTCACAAATCCTAACCCTAATAATTTAGTTTGCTGGCATCAACACAGAGGAATAATTGTAATTTTAGAAGCAAATAAGCACTAAAGAAATTCTGTAACGAATTGGACTTGACCATCATATAACTTCACATGAATTAAGACATACGCATACCTCTGTACTTCTTTATAAAAGAGTTAACATTATGACTATTTCTAAAAAAATAGGACATTCAAATATATCCATAATACTCGATATGTATTTCCATATTCTAAAGAGCTAAAAAGTTTAAGAATATAAAAGTTAAAAATATCTTTAGTAAAATAAATAATGATATAAAATTTGCCACAACAAAGAAAAAAGAGCGTAACCGCTAGGGTTAAATGCTCTTTTTATTTATTCATCTTAAATTCTAAATATAAATCATTATAAATTCCAGTCCAGTATGGATTGAGGTTTTTGTAGGCTTCATCATTTTTGATGGTTGCTTCATCTGGATAAAAGGATTTATTATCTCGAATTTCTTTAGGTAAGAGGGCTTTGGCTTTCAAATTTGGAGTTGCATAACCAATCCACTGCGCATTTTGGGCTGCATTTTTGGGTTCTTGCATGAAATTGATAAATGCGTAAGCTGCTTTGACGTTTTTAGCTGTTTTTGGAATGGCTAAATTGTCATACCAAATATTTGTCCGCTCAGGGATAACGTATTTCAAATTTTTATTTTCAGAGGTCATTTCTGCTGCTTGTCCGCTATAAACAACGGCCAAAGGTGTTTCATTATTAATCATGTAATTCATGATTTCATCACCCAGAATTGCTTTTACATTTGGCGTAAGTTTTAGAAGATCTTGATAGGCTATATCTAGCTCTTTTTGGTTGGTTGTATTTAATGAATATCCATGTTTACTAAGGACCATTGCCATAACGTCACGCACACTGTCTGTCAGTAAAATTGAGTTTTTGTAAGTTGGTGACCAGATATCATTCCACGTTTTTGGTGGCCTTGTTACTGTTTTTGAATTATAAACAATCCCTAATGTTCCCCAAAAGTATGGAACAGAATATTGATTTCCTTGGTCAAAAGCCGGATTTAGGAGTTTAGGGTCATCATCTTTTAAACCTTTAATCTTACTATGGTCTAGCTTAAAGAGCAAATTTTCTTTGGCCATTTTTTCAATCATGTAATCGGAAGGAACAATCAGGTCATAAGCTGTTCCTCCTTGTTTGACTTTTGAATACATGGCTTCATTGGAATCAAAGGTCATATAGTTTACTTTATAACCTGTTTCTTTTTGAAATTTACTAATCAAGTCTGGGTCGATATACTCTCCCCAGTTAAAAATGGTCAGGCTATTATTTTGAGTTTTGACTCCATCAGCAGCTTTCATTCTATTAGTAATCAGTCCTAACGAGGCAGTAATAATCAAAATTCCTACAAAGAAGTATGATAATTTTTTCAAGTTTCTCCTTTCTATACTTTGAGCTACAAAGTATCAGTAAAATAGTTTTAAGTCAGATTTGAAGATTTTCCAACAGTTTCTGAATCTCTCATAATATAATAATATCCTATAACTAATAGAATTGAAAAGAGAAATACAAGAGTAGAAAGGGCATTAATTTCTAAAGAAATTCCGGCGCGAGCTCTGGAATAGATTTCAACTGATAGGGTTGTGAAATCATTTCCTGTGACAAAGAAAGTGACAGCAAAATCATCTAAAGAATAAGTAAATGCCATAAAGAAACCAGCAATAATTCCTGGTGTTAAATAGGGCAGGGTAATTTCACGCATTATTTGGTTTGAATTTGCCCCTAAATCATTTGCGGCATCAATGAGTGAACTATCCATTTCTTGATAAAGCGGCATTACCATCAGAACCACAATAGGGATAGAGAAGGCAATATGACTGAGTAAAACAGACATAAAACCAAGTTTCATTCCAACAATTGTAAATAAAATCAGGAAGGAAGCACCGATGACAACGTCTGGGGAAACCATTAAGACATTATTTAAGCCCAGTAAAGTTTCACGACGTCTTCTCTTGAATTTAACAAGGTTCAAAGCACCAATTGTTCCAATAACTGTAGCAATCAGTGAGCTTAAAAAGGCGAGAAAGAAAGTTTGAACAACAATCAGAATTAGACGACTGTCAGAAAACAATGTTTTGAAATTATCTAATGTGAAACCTGTAAATTTGCTCATATCACTTCCGGAGTTGAATGAGTAAAAAATAAGGTAAAAAATAGGTGCATATAAAATGATGAGGACAAAGGTGAGGTAAACTTTACCAAGTGAATTTTTCTTTCGCAAATCAATCTCTCCTTTCTTTCGTCATTCTCATGACAATCAACATGGCTACAACTAAGACAACAGCAATGGTTGAACCCATTCCCCAGTTTTGTGTCGTTAGGAAGTGTTCTTCAACGGCCGTACCGAGTGTGATGACTTTATTCCCACCGATTAAACGCGTCAACATGAAGAGTGACAAACTGGGAATAAAGACAGCCTGCACTCCAGCTCTAACACCGTTTAATGAAAGTGGCCAAATCACTTGAGTAAAAGTTTGGAAACGTGAGGCGCCTAAATCGGCACTCGCATTTACCAAATTATCATCTAAATCATTTAAAGCATTAAAAATTGGTAAAACCATAAAGGGAATGGAAATATATGATGCGACCAAAATAAAACTTAGGTCAGTAAATAGAATCTGTGTCCGTCCAATTCCCAAAAACTGTAAAAAGTTATTAACTGAACCATATTTACCAAAAATTCCAATAAAGGCATAGGCTTTGAGTAACAAGTTAACCCATGTAGGTAAAATAATAAGCATGAGCCAAAATTGTTTCATTTTTAGTTTGGTCAAAACATAAGCTACGGGGTAGGAGATGACAAGGGTTGCTACAGTAATAATCAGTGCGTAGAGAATAGAGTTCCATGTCATTAAGAGGTAAGTTCCGCTAGAAAAATAGAGGATATAATTGTTAAGGGTAAAGTGACCATTTAAATCAAAAAATGATTGCCATAAAAGCATGGCCAAAGGGACGATAACAAAGAAAAGAATCCAGAGAAAATAGGGAACAGAATAAATTCTTTTGGTCACTTATTGGCCCCACTTTCTTTATTTTCTGACTCAGGTTCATTCTCTTGCTTTTGTAAAATTTCATTCACTGTTTCAGCAAGTTCTGTCAATTCCATCGTGTTTTCAAGCGCTTCTTTAACGGCTTCTTGAATGGCAGCTTCTTCTTCGGCATTTTCTTCTTCGACAGCATTAGCTAAACCGACCGTTTCTTCTTCTTCAACATATTCTTCAATACGTGCGTCAAATTCTTCTTCGGTTTCATTAAGACGCATGATGTGAATGGCTTCTGGGTCAAAATCGAGTCCAACTGTTTCTCCAACAATGGCTTTATGTGTTGAATGAATGAGCCATTCGTTATTAAATTCATCGTAGGCTACAATTTCATAATGGACGCCACGAAAGAGTTGAGTATCTACTTTTACATTGAATTTGCCTTCGTCAGGAAGTGTAAACCAGATATCTTCAGGGCGAATAACAACCTCAATTGGTTCATTTTTACGCATCCCACCATCGACAGCTTCAAATTTCTGACCATTAAATTCAACGAGGTAGTCTTCAATCATTCTTCCGTTTAGAATGTTTGATTCACCAATAAAATCAGCAACAAAATGATTAATTGGTTCATCATAAATATCAGTTGGAGTCCCTGATTGCACAATTTCGCCTTCATTCATGATGAAGACCCAATCAGACATCGCTAGCGCTTCTTCTTGGTCATGCGTAACAAAGATAAATGTAATTCCAAGACTTTGTTGTAACTCTCTTAATTCATATTGCATATCTTTTCTGAGTTTCATATCAAGTGCTGAAAGAGATTCATCAAGTAAGAGAACTTTAGGGCGATCAATTATGGCACGGGCAATAGCTACCCTTTGTTTTTGCCCTCCTGATAATTTAGTAATTGAACGCTTTTCAAAGCCGTCTAAACGCACGAGTTTTAAACTCTCAGAGACACGCTTGGCAATTTCCTTTTTATCTACCCCTTTAATTTTAAGAGCGAAAGCGACGTTATCAAAAACGTTCATATTTGGAAAAAGAGCATAGGATTGAAAAATAGTATGAACATTTCGTTTATTTGCGGGTAAGTCATTAATTCTTTTATTATCAAGAATAACATCACCATCGGTTGCATCAAGAAGCCCAGCAATAATATTTAAAATTGTTGATTTTCCTGAACCTGACGCGCCTAAAAGAGTATAAAATTTTCCCTCTTCTAGTTCAAATGAAATATCTTTAAGAACGGTTGTATCAGTGTCAGCATAAGTTTTACTGACATTTTTAAATTCGATAATTGTTTTTGACATTTTTTAATTCCTTTGAATATAAAGATGTGATAAGCCGTAAAATTGCTTGTAAGTAATATAAAAAACCAAGCCAACGCTTGGTTTCATCATCAATTTAAGTTTTCTGATTCCAAAAGGAAAAACAGAAAAATCTAGTGCAGAGTCTATACAGCAGAAGAACTTTTAATACTCTTATTGATGCGCCAAAGCGTGTTTTTCTTGGGTGGGGCTTTTATATTCCCCATAACTCCTAAAAAGAGTTAATCAATAAGGCAACGAAAGTCGCCAATTTCGGCTTTTGACCCGGCTGTCCGTCTGGCCTTGGCTCAATTTTTACTGACAAATCGTCAATATTTTACTGACGAGATGTTATTTTTACTGACGAAAAGTACTTTTGAGAAATTTTTAGTTTCGTCAGTTCAATGCGACCAAAGGAAGTCATTGAATCCGTGGATAAGGGAAGTTTCAGCTTTGCTGAAATTTCTATCAGTAAATTAAATCCAGAATTCAACCATTAAATTGGCAGATAGAAAGGTCTAATTTACTGACGGCTTATTCGTCAGTAAAATTGAGCGGTCAAATCTTCTGTATATGCACAGAACATCATTAATTATAGCTTAAATTAGATGATTTATCAAGTTGAAATTTGAAAAAGACAGGAAAATCCTGTCTTATTTTTCACCGATTATTCTAACTTCAGGTTCAAGAGTGACCCCTGAGTTTTCTTTCACTTTATCAATAACATGTGCGATAAGTTTTTCATAATCTGTCGCATTTCCATTTGCAACATTAACCATGAAACCTGCATGTTTTTTGCTAACTTCAACACCGCCAATGCGTACGCCTTGTAGATTAGCTTCTTGGATTAATTGTCCAGCAAAATGGCCGACTGGGCGTTTGAAAACTGAACCGCAACTTGGATATTCCAAGGGTTGCTTACTTTCGCGCAGGAAATTGAGTCGATTCATTTCATTTTGAATTTGAGTCGGATCACCTGCTTGGAGTTCAAATTTTGCTGACAAAACAACCAAATTTTTGTCACGAATGACAGAATGACGGTAGCCAAATTGCATTTCACTTGCAGTCAGAACCGAAATGTTTCCGTCAGTATCCATAACTTTGCAACTTACCAAAACTTGAGAAATTTCGCCACCATAAGCTCCAGCATTCATGAAAACAGCACCGCCAATTGAACCTGGAATTCCGCAGGCAAATTCAAAACCTGTCAGTGAATTTGCTTGTGCCACTTGTGTTACTTCTTTTAATTTTGCACCAGCTTGAGCTTCAATCGTATAGCCAGCCACTTTTACTGACTCTAATTTTTCAAGTAAAATCACAAGGCCACGAATTCCACCATCACGCACAATCAAATTTGAAGCATTTCCAAGCACAGTAACTGCTGTGTCAGTTGATTTTGCTTTGACTAATAATTCTGTCAGTGCTTCAATTGTAGCTGGAAAAGCTAAGATATCTGCTGGTCCACCTACTTTTGTATAAGTATATTTTGATAATGGTTCATTAAATTTAACCAGCAAATCTGGGATATTTTCAAGGTCAGTTTCTTTTATCATATCCTTATTTTATCATTTTCTATTAAAGATGACAATTTTGTCTTAAATTTCGGCTTTAACTTTCTTTTTATTCAAGAAACCTTTAGCTTTATCGAAGATATCAATTGGGAAGGCTTTGCTCAAAACATTGCACAAACCAAGCGCTAAATTGAAATCAATCATACTGTGAACAAGACCACCAAAACCAATCAATAATAGAAGATTAAGTAGAGCAGCTTGATCAATATTTGCAAATCCTAAAGAATAAAAAACATAAACTACTAAAGTTTCCAAACCAGCATGAAAAATACCGAGAATAAAATTAAAAATTTGGATTTTAACTTTTTGATGAACAAGTTCTGGATGTTTCTTTAGGACATAAGCACCCACTGTCATTACAGGGAGATGCATAAGGGCACGCAACCAAATAGTTGGTACCGGAATACTAATCATAAATCCTAGGGTAGTTCCTAGAGCAACAAAAGTGGTCATTAATGGACTGAAAAACATGGCAGCCATTACGGGAACATGTGAGGCAAGCGTGAATGATGCAGGACCAATAATAACTTTAGCCGGCATAATCATTGGAATTAAAATTCCAAGTGCAGTTAGCATCGCAGCAATAATCAGATTTCTGACTTTTGCCTTTTTTGTTTGAGCCATTTGAGTTTCCTTTTCTTTTTAAACTCTTGCTTTAAAAAAGCGGACAGTAGGGCAATAATGGTTTTTCATTTAAATCACATTTCCTGTCAATAAAAGAAATTTAATTATTCATTACTTTTAATTTTAAAAAAATGATCAATCAAAAACCTTGTTCTGACAAATAAAATGAAAGTTAGTGAACTACTTTACATTCTTTTTTGCTTTAATGATTATATCATTTTATATGTAAAATAATCAACTATTTTTATATAACAGCGTTTATGAACACCATTTTTACAAAAGGGGATGAAAAGGGGCATTATGGTTCTTGCTGACTCGAACCAGCGACCGAACGGTTAGCTACCAACTAAGCTAAAGAACCAAAGTGTACGCATTTACCGTACACTCCGTATAACAGTCTAGTACTGCTATCCTATCACTAATATTATAGCACAAAAAAAGCGCCCCAGTTAGGAGAGGGACGCTTAGGATAAACTTTATGAAAAAATTTATTTTTGGAATAGTTATATTATAGTACTTCATTCTTAAATCAAACAAAAAGAAAATATGCCAATAACGCTTAGAGCATTTCTTTTGACAACGCTATCTTTTATTGGTATTCTTAAACTATCAATTGAGAAGGAAACCCGAAATGGTTGGGAGAATATTTTTATTTAGTGGGTTCACTTCCCACCTCCTTCATTATTAAAATCATCCTACTAGTCAGCTGCTAGTAGGATTTTTTTGCAAATCAAAAAAAGCCCTGACCAAAGTCAGGGTTTTAATTTAAACATTTTTACGATACATTTTCGTCATTTCACCTTCGTACATTTTTATCGTTTTCGCACTAGGGAATGTTGCTTTCAAGTTCTTATATAGTGCTGGCGTAGGAACGTAAGAATACATTCCATTGATAATTTGATATACTTTTCCTTCGACTGTTTCTACAAAAAACATAATTTCTTCCTCTTCGCTTTCTTTGTTGTTTGAATTTGTTTGAGTTGGAGCTGACGTTCCATTACTTGTTTGATTTACCTTGTCTGAATTGGCCAGTTTAGCCCAGTCTGCAGTTTCAAGATAAAATACTGATTTATCAAGTGGTTGCGAACTAAATTGCCAGCCAGTGATAGTTTTGAATTTACCTGATGAATAAGGGAAGTTTGGATAAGACCAATCTTGAATCATTGAGGTTGTTCCTGCGGCGAACGGATATCCCGCAAACCAAACCCAAGCATTATCAACAACCCATTGAGTCATTTGTGACAGATCGCCTGAGTTGCCATAAATACCAGCTTGCACCCCTGTTTTATCTTTAATGCGCTTCAAGAAGGTTTCTGCCCAACCGCCATTACTGTAAGCTGCGTTTTGATACTCTTCCCAGTCAAGGATTAAGTTAGGAGGATTGCTCACATTCAGATAACATTGCACACTTTGGATAAAAGCGTCTGCTTCTGCGTTGGGGTCTTCTCCCCCAGCGTAGTGATAAATTCCCCAAGGGATTCCCTTTGAAATCGCCTGTTGAGCAACAAAGTCAAGGGTTGGATTAACATAACCTGTTCCTTGTGTTGCTTTGACAATAACACCATCCTCACCATTAGAACCAACAATATAGTTCCCTTGGTGTGACGCAACGTCCACAAATTTTAGTGTCATTTATTCTCCTTCTTTTTTATTATAGCTAGCGGTACTAATATGCATTGTTGCACCCAAGAACACAGCTACAGCATTCAATGTTGCTACAATTGCATCTGTATTTCCCCAACCATAGATATGACCTAGCGCTGCGACAAAAACACTGGCAGCAGGCAATACTGTGACAACAATCCATTTAATAGCGTCGTAAGTTTTATTGTTCATTTTTCTTTCTCCTTTATTTAAAAAATACTTTGATTATTTCAGTTAATGCTGCAAAAATTGCTGCTGCAGAACCTCCGATTCCAAGCGCTAACTTCCAAAAGTTTGTTTTATCAAGTAATTTCAACTGAAACTGTCGTTCATCTGAGCTTTCATTACCTTTGATAACAGCTTGCAGTATTTGAGCATTCTGCTCAGATTGGCGAGTGTTCTGTTCTCTTAAAAAGCGATTTGATTCATCCACACGAGTCAGACCGTCATTCATTTGCTTTTGCATTTCGACTGACATATCATTAAGCCGAGATAATTCTTTATCGTGCTGTTTGAGTTTAGTCTCATGCTGCTCTACGAGCTGTTTTAATTCCATAACCCCTGCTTTCTATTTACTTTCTATCCCAAAGGGTAGCTTTCTTCAAAACCGCCATAACGTCCACTAGTTGATGCTGGCATAGACCAAATGTTAACATTTCCACCTTCTTGAAA
>NZ_JAALEQ010000002.1:0-493836 GCF_011800585.1 Lactococcus sp. EKM203L | reverse complement strand
AACTATTATATTCTATCAAACCTACCTAAACTTGTCAAGAATTAACTGTGACTTTTATACCTTTTTTTATCTTACGTTCGCTTTTTCCCTCTCCTGTATTCGCTTTATTTCATGCCACCATTGATTTTCATTAGTTTATATTTTTTCTTATTTTTTAATAAGATAAGGTGCTTATTTTAGTATTCTTTACCTTCTGAGAATAAAATTCTTTGATTTTTCACATAGAAATGATGTTTTTAAGCTTAACTAAATTTTTATTATAAATAATAGAAAATTGAATTCTCTTTTATTTTGTAGCAAATAATTCGTCTCTATATTCCGTCTTTATATAGTAGAAAACTTAAAATTTAACATTTTATTTTCAAATTCTTGGATTTTATTACATTAGAGATAAAATATCCCCAAAGATAGAACTGACTGTCTAAAAGCTGTGGTAAATTTTTCTTAATTTTTTCTTTTTCCACAGTAAATAATCTATAAATTTGACTTTTTTTGATTTGTGGATAAGTCTGTATGCATTTGATATTACTCTTTTTTTTCTGTGGATAAAAAAACTTTTACACATTATCCACAGTTTTGTTAATAACTTTTTCTTATGGTGGAAAACTTTCTTTTGTTAATTTCAACAGACTGTGGAAAAATATAATGTGAAATGATATAATGAGTTATCAACAAACTAAAAAGTAAAGGAGTAATATGGCATCTCTTAATGAAAATCAAAAATTTTGGGCCCGTGTAACCGAACTAGCTCGGCAGAGTATCGGTAAACAAGCTTATGATTTTTTTATTGAGCCTGCTCAATTAATGTCTGTCGAGCAAGATACTGCCAATATCTTGCTTGATAGTGGAATGAAAAAAGATTATTGGAAAAAACAGTCCGATTTGATCACAACGGCGGGATTTGAGGTCTTTGGTCGGATGATTGATTATGAACTCTATGCAAATGATGAGTTAACTGAACTGGAACTTCATCGTTTAAATAATCAATCTTCTATTGAAGAGCAGCCGCATTCTACTGCTAAACCCGCTTCTCCTTTGGTTAGTGGTCTCAACGAGAAATATAATTTTGAAAATTTTGTGCAAGGTCCTGGTAACCGTTGGACTTTGGCTGCGGCAATTGCTGTTGCTGATAAACCTGGTGATACCTATAATCCACTATTTATTTATGGTGGAGCTGGTCTAGGTAAGACGCATTTAATGCATGCAATTGGAAATCAGATTTTGACTGACAATCCGACTGCTCGAATTAAATATGTTTCTTCGGAGAATTTCGTTAACGACTATGTTAATGCAACGCGAAAAAACCAAATGGAGAATTTTGAAAATACTTATCGTAATTTAGATTTACTTCTATTGGACGATGTGCAATTTTTCAGTGATAAAGAGGGGACGAAAAATGAATTTTTCAATACCTTCAACGCACTCTATGATAAAGGTTCCCAAATTGTTTTAACTTCTGATCGTATTCCGCAAGAATTAAATAATTTGGAAGATCGCTTGGTTTCACGCTTCTCTTGGGGTTTGACTACTGATATTACGGCTCCTGACTATGAAACTCGGATGGCTATTCTTTTGATTAAATCTGAATCAAGTCGTTTAGAATTTCCGAGTGAAACTCTATCTTATATTGCTGGTCAGATTGATTCAAACGTTCGCGAACTCGAGGGCGCTCTAAATCGAGTCGAATTTGTGGCTCGAGCAAATGGCATTGCGGTGGTCGATATTGAGACAGCAAGTCAGGCTTTGCGTTCTTTAAAAAATGCAACTCAGCAATCTTTATCAAATCTTACTATTAAAAAAATTCAAGATGAAGTTGCTAATTATTATCATATTTCATTTTCAGATCTTGTTGGTCCTAAGCGCCCTAAGGAAATTGCCTTTCCAAGACAGATTGCGATGTATCTTGTCAGAGAACTTTTAGGTACAAGTCTTCCGGCAATTGGAACTGCTTTTGGCGGCCGTGATCACACAACGGTAATGTATGCTTATAAACAAATTTCGGATAAGATGAAAAATGATATGGATGTTCAAAAAGACATCGACAGCATTAAACGTAAATTTTAAACCTGTGGAAAACTCAAGGACTTATAAAATGCTTATTCTTTAATTATCCACAGGGGAAAAGCTTATACTTCTAAGTGGATTTGTCTTATACAGATTATCCACAGGACCTACTACTATTACTATTATATTTATAAAAAGAAATTATAAAGGAATCTCATGATTAAATTTTCAATTAATAAAAATGCGTTTCAAAATGCTTTGAGAATTACCAAACAAGCAATTGGTTCTAAAGTAACAATTCCTGCTTTAACAAAGTTAAAAATTGAAGTTGAAGAAAATGGAATTACTTTAATTGGTTCAAATGGTCAAATTTCAATTAAGAATTTTTTACCTGTTGATAATAAAGATGCAAGTATGCTTATTTCAGGAACGGGTTCAGTTTTGTTAGAAGCTGCTTTCTTTGAAAATGTGGTAAGTCAATTACCAGAAGTCACTCTTGAATTTACTGAAAAAGAACAAAAGCAAGTTTTGTTAACTTCTGGTAAGTCAGAAATTACTTTAAAAGGCCTGGATTCAGAAATCTATCCGCATTTACAAGAAATTTCCGAAGGCTCTTCATTGAAAATGAAAGTTAAAGTACTTAAAGAAATTTTTACAGAAACAGTTTTTGCTGTAAGTACTCAAGAAAATCGTCCCATTTTTACAGGTGTTCATTTAGAAACTTTATCAACTGGAGAATTAAAAGCAGTCGCAACTGACTCACATCGGATGAGTCAACGTTTATTGCCTTTAGAAGATTCAGAATTAAAATTTGATGTTATTTTGCCAAGTAAATCAATCAATAGTTTTAAAAATGTTTTCACAAATGATGAAGAAGAGATTGAAATTTTCATTAGTGGAAGCCAAATGCTTTTTAGAAATGAAACAATTAGTTATTATAGTCGTTTGATTGAAGGATCTTATCCTGATACTAATCGTTTAATTCCAAATGAAGCTGATTATACTTTAGATTTAGTTTTTGATGCTGCGCAATTGCGTCATACAATGGATCGTGCGCGTTTGTTGACAGTAATGACAACTAATGGAACTGTAAAATTGACGGTTTCTGGTGATTCTGTAGTAACTACAGCCAACTCTCCTGAGGTCGGTTCTGTCCATGAAGAATTGACGGCCTTATCAAAAGAAGGAAATGACTTAGCAATCAGCTTTAATCCTGAATATTTGATTGATGCTTTGAAAGTGATTAAAGCACCAGAAGTTCGTATTCGCTTTATTTCTAATGTTCGTCCGTTCACTTTACAACCACGTAATGAAGAATCTGGATTTGTTCAATTGATTACACCAGTACGTACAAATTAATTTTACTGACAGCTCTTTTGTCAGCTTAGATTTACTGACGAAAATGTCTGTCAGTAAATTTAGATTTTGTTATAATGGACTTAACGAAAGTTAGGTCTATTTTTTATGGAAATTTTATATACTGAAATTACACAAGATTTAACAGAGGGACTATTAGAGATTTCTCTTGAAGAACTTGGAAAAAATCGAAAAGTTTATTACATTGTGCCTTCTTCAATGTCATTTGAGAAGGAGAAAGAAATTTTAGAGCGCTTGGCTAAGGGAAGTGATGCAGCAGTTTTTGACTTACTCGTCACTCGTTTTAAGCAATTGCCTTATTATTTTGATAAGCGGGAAAAAGCGACAGCAAAGACAGAGTTAGGCACAGCAGGCCTTTCAATGCTTTTTCGACGTGTTTTGAGGAGTTTTTCAAAAGAAGAAATTCCGCTGTATTTTTCTCTACAGGATTCTGCTGGTTTTTTGGAAATGCTAATTCAGTTAAGAACAGAGTTACTGACAGCAAATCTGTCAGTAGAAAATTTACCTGACAGCCCTAAAAATCAAGAATTAAAAAAGATTTTAAGTAGATTTGAAGAAAAATTAGCAAATGACTATGCTAACTACTCAGAATTTGGTGATTTTACTAGTCGTCTTGCTGATGGGGAATTTGATTTTCAACTCAAAGATGTGACAATTGTCATTGATGGATATACTCGATTTTCTGCGGAAGAAGAGCTTTTTATTGAAAGTATTCAAGATAGAGTGGCACGTTTTGTCATTGGAACTTACAGTGATGAAAATTCACTGACAACCGGATCTGAAACAATTTATATCAGTACGAGTCAAATGATTGGGCGTTTTCGCAGTAAATTTCCAGTAGAACTAAGAAAAATGGCTTTTTCATCTGTCAATGAAGTTTACAACAAGTTGACAAAATTACTCGATTTGGATTCACGATTTGCCATTTCTGATCAAAATATTGAAATAAATTCTGCTGATGCAAAATATTTCAGAATTTGGGAAGCCGAAAATCAAAAAGTTGAAATTGAAGGTGTCGCAAAGGAAATTAGACAAAAAATAAGTCAGGGGGCTTTTTTCAAAGATTTTACAGTTTTAGTAGGCGATCCAGCTGCTTATGAAATTACTTTGAAAGAAATTTTTGAACTTTACGAGATTCCATTTTTCTACGCCCAAGAAGAATCAATGAGTCAGCATCCTTTGGTTATCTTTTTTGAAAGTTTACTTTCAATTAAAAAGAATAATTATCGGACAGATGATGTTGTCAATCTTCTAAAAAGTAAGGTTTACACTGATGTCAACCTAGATGAAGAAGTCATTGATTACTTTGAATACTATGTTCAAAAATATAAGACTTCTGGTCGAAAAAAATTTACGGAAGCATTCAATGAAAGTGAGTTTTCTAAAATTGAATTAGTGAATCAACTTCGCGAAAACTTATTGGGAAATGATTCTCCTTTACAAGCCTTTTTGGGGACAAATCGGCAAAAAACAGGAAAAAAATGGGTTTCTGATTTACAAGTTTTACTTGAAAATGGAAATGTAATGGCCAATATGAACACTTATTTTTCAGAAGCAGAATCTGAAAATAAGCACCAAATGGCTGATAAACATGAACAAGTTTGGCAAATGCTTATTTCGATATTGAATGAGTTTTTGGCCGTTTTTTCTGATGAAAAATTGAAAAGTGTGGAGTTTTTAGATATTTTATTAGCAGGATTGAAAAATGCGAAATATCGACAAATTCCAGCAAACGTTGATGTTGTAAACATCAAAGATTATGAACTTGTTGAACCTAAAACTAATAAATATATCTATGCCATTGGTTTGAGTCAAACCAATTTTCCAAGAATAAAGAAAAATTCAACACTTTTATCCGATGAAGAACGACTAGAAATCAATCAAACAACTGATGAAAATCAGTTTATTGAACAGTTGAATGTTGTCAACTATCAAAAAAATCAGTTTACAGTCCTTTCTTTAGTGAATTCAGCAAAAGAAACTTTAGTTTTGTCCATGCCACAAATTATGGCAAATGAGCAAGGAGAATTTTCACCAGTTTTCCAATTATTTTTGAATCATTCGGATGAAAAAATTCTTCAAAAAATTCAAGAAGTCAATCTTTTTGAAAGCTTAGAGCACATTGGAAACAGTCGTTCAGTGATTTCTATGATTGGAAAAATTGAGCGTGAACTTGTTGAAACTGAAGAAAAAAATGATGACAAAAGAGTTTTTTGGTCTAGTATTTTCCGAATCTTAGTTAAGTCAAATCCTGATTTTCAAAAAATATTATTGGATTTAGCTAAAGATATTGATACGGTCAACTTATCAAAAGAAATCTTAGACAAAATTTATGGTGATAAACTTTATGCTTCTGTCAGTTCTTTTGAACGCTTTTATAACTGTGAATATCAGTACTTTTTAGAGACCACTTTGGGTCTGGAAACTTTTGAAAATATTGATATAAATTCCAAAATTGTCGGTAACTTTTTCCATGAAGTTTTTGAAAAAGTCATGCAAGAAGAAGCTTTGTCAGCTGAAAATTTTGATGAAAAATTGACAAAAGTTTTACATGATGTTGACAGTAATTACTCTCGTTATTTTACTCAGGATGCAACAGCAAGATTTACTTGGACCAATTTAGAAGAAATTGTTAGACAGACTGCAACAGTTTTAAAGGAAACAGTTTCTACTGATGAACTTAAAACTTTACTGACAGAAAGTAGTTTTGGCTTACCAAAAAGTGAATTAGGTAATTTTTCTGTTGACGATATTTACTTACGAGGAAGAATTGACCGTTTGGACCAACTTTCTTCTGATTATTTAGGAGCTATAGATTACAAATCAAGTGCTCATTCCTTTAAATTACAGGATGCTTATGACGGTCTGAGTTTACAATTTATGACCTATTTAGACGTGATTAAAGAAGCTTTTCCTAATCAAAAAATATGGGGTGCTCTTTATTTACAATTTAAAAATCAACCAATTAACTTATCAGAAATCAATCATTTATCAGAGATTGCTGGCTTATTGAAAGAATCAATGCGCTATGATGGTTTAGTTTTGGAAGAGGCAGCTGACCAAATTAAAGCAATAGAAAATATTACTGTAAAAAAATCTAATATTTACAATCAAGAAGAATTTGAACAGCTTTTAAAATTGAATGAAAATCATTATCAGCATGCTGGTCAGCGACTTAAGAGTGGTCAGATTGCAATAAATCCAATTATGAAACGCTCCGAAGGGATTGATCAAACAGGTAATGTTCGAGGTTGTCGCTACTGTCCGCTTAAATCTATTTGTCGATTTGAAGCAAATGTACACATGAATGAGCATAGTCGTGAAATTGGTCAAAAATCCCAAGCAGAAATCTTAGCAGAATTAAAAGGAGAAGGGCGAAATGAGTGAAGTAAAATTAACTCCAGAGCAAAATGAAGCCATTCATAGTTCTGGTAAGAATATTCTAGTTTCAGCGAGTGCTGGTTCCGGAAAAACTTTTGTTATGGCTCAAAGAATTGTCGAGAAAGTCAAACAAGGAATTGAAATTGATCGACTTTTCATTTCCACATTTACAAAAAAAGCAGCAAGCGAATTACGGATGCGGCTTGAGCGAGATTTGAAAAAAGCCAGACAAGAAAGTTCTGATGAAAATCAAGCTCGTAGGTTGACACTTGCTTTACAGAACCTGTCAAATGCTGATATTGGAACTATGGATAGTTTCACACAAAAATTGACAAAAACGAATTTCAATCGAGTAAATATTGACCCGAATTTCCGAATCTTAGCTGATCAAACAGAGAGTGATTTAATTAGACAAGAAGTCTTTGAACAATTGGTTGAGTCTTATCTATCAGAAGATGATGGATTGAATATTTCAAAAGAAAAATTTGAAGAACTTATAAAAAATTTTTCTAAAGACAGAAATATTGCTGGTTTTCAAAAAGTAGTTTACACTATTTACCGTTTTGCTTCAGCAACTGAAAATCCAATAAAGTGGTTAGAAGATCAATTTTTAAAAGGTTTTGAAACATATAAATCACTGACAGACTTGTCTGCAGATTTTTCAGCAGATATAAAAGAGAATTTACTGATATTTTTTGAACTTCTAGAAACTTCATTAACCAATGGAGTAATTGCTAAAAAAGGGGCTGGACGTGATAAGGCCAATCTTATTTTAGATAATAAAAATGAACTCTTAGAAGCAATAACCACTAAAGATTTTGCAACTTTCACAGAACTATTTTTATCAATAGATACAGATATTCGAGTGGGTTCTTCAAAAGATGAAATACTTTCGGCTCTGAAAAAAGATTTTTCAGCACAAAAACAAGACTTAGTGGGCTCGAAATCCAAACCTGGAGAAATTCGGAAGTTTGTTGATAAAATAAAACATGGTCAGTTGATTGAAAAATATCAAAATCAAGCATTTGAAATCGCAGAAAACTTACAAAAATTTGTTATTGAGTTTTACCAAAGTTATTTAGAACGTAAAAAGAATGAAAATGCCTTTGAGTACTCTGATATTGCACACTTTGCCATCGAAATTTTAGAGGAAAATCCAGATATACGTGAAACTTTAAGAGAACATTATGATGAAATCATGATTGATGAGTATCAGGATACCAGCCACACTCAGGAGCGAATGCTGGAGCTTTTATCGAATGGACATAATCTCTTCATGGTTGGTGATATTAAGCAATCAATTTATGGCTTTCGTTTAGCTGACCCTGGCCTCTTTTTAGAAAAATATAAAGACTATGCCAAGACAGAAAATCCAAATCAACTAATTCGCTTAAAAGAAAACTTTCGTTCACGTGGTGAGGTTTTAACATTTACAAATGATATCTTTAAACACCTGATGGATGAAAAATTAGGTGAGATGACTTATGGCAAAGAAGAAGCATTAGTTCAAGGAAATATTACTGATTATCCAGTTGAATCTGAGAAAGATTTTTATCCAGAACTTCTTTTATACAAAGAAAATACAAGTGATGAAGAAACAGATGAATCCGAAGTAAGAATTTCGGATGGAGAGATTAAAGGAGCAGCTCAAGAAATAAAAAAATTGATTGAAGCTGGAGTTGAACCAAAAGATATAGCAATCTTGGTTCGTTCTAAATCAAATAATAATAAAATTGAGGATATTCTGCTTAGTTACGATATTCCGGTCGTTCTTGATGAAGGTCGAGTTGATTTTTTGAAATCAATGGAAGTCTTAATTATGCTAGACGTTTTACGAGCAATTGATAATCCACTCTATGATTTATCATTGGTTGCGATGTTAAGGTCTCCGTTATTTGGATTTAATGAAGATGAATTAACTAGAATCAGTACTCAAGGAAGCCATGACCTTAGATTTTGGGATAAAATTCTTTTGTCACTTAATAAAGAAGGACAAAATCCAGAACTTATCAATCCTTCCTTAGAGAACAAGCTTAAAGCATTTTATAAGAAGTTTACAGAGTGGCGTAAACTTGTAAACCAAGTTGCAATTCATGATTTACTTTGGAAAATATATACCGAAACCTACTATTTTGACTATGTTGGTGCCTTAAAAAATGGTGAAATGCGCCAAGCGAACTTACAAGCCTTAGCGGTTCGAGCAGAATCATATGAAAGTTCTGGTTATAAAGGATTATTTAAATTTGTAAGATTAATCAACAAATTTATGGAACAAAATAATGATTTAGCTTCTGTTAATATAAAACTTCCTCAAAATGCTGTTCGAGTGATGACCTTCCATAAATCAAAAGGATTAGAATTTGATTATGTCTTTTTAATGAATTTACAATCTCGTTTCAACGATCGTGATTTGAAAGAAGATGTTATCCTAAGTCGTGAAAATGGTTTAGGAATGAAGCTTATTGCTGATTTAAAGGATGAAGCAGATGTTATAACTGATTTCCCTTATGCTTTAGTGAAAATGGAAACATTCCCTTATATGGTGAATAAAGACTTAAAACAAAGAGCAGCTCTCTCAGAAGAAATGCGTGTTTTATATGTTGCATTTACACGAGCAAAGAAAAAACTTTATCTTGTTGGAAAAATAAAAGAAACAGATAAAAAATCAGGACTTGACCTTTATGATAATGCAAGTTTAGAAGGGAAGATTTTAGAAGATAAATTTCGTAATTCAAGTCGCGGTTTTCAACACTGGATATTGGCGCTTCAAAATGCCACAAAACTTCCGATGAAACTCAATGTCTACACAAAAGAAGAGTTGGAAGCAGAAAAACTTGAATTTACAAGTCAACCTGATTTCAAAAAATTGGTCGAAGAATCGGAAAAATTTGATAATATCATGGCCTATTCTGATGAAATACAAAAAGCTCAAAAAATTATGAATTATGAATATCCACATCAAGCAGCAACAGAGCTTTCAAGTATTCAAACACCAAGTCAGGTTAAAAAACGAAGCTACGAAAAACAATTAAAAGTGGGTGAAATTCAACCGAAAAGTGAATTTACTCGGGTCAAAAAGCTAGATTTTTCTGATTTTGGTCCTAAGAAAGTTACTGCTGCAGAAATCGGTTCGGCAACTCATAGTTTTATGCAGTATGCAGATTTTTCTCAAGCAGATTTATTTAGTTTTCAAGCGACACTTGATGAAATGGGATTTGATGAAAAAATAAAAAATCAAATTGATATTGCTAAAATTTTGACTTTGTTTGATACAGATTTCGGTCAGTTTTTATCGGAAAATGTTGATAAAACAGTTAAAGAAGCACCATTTTCAATGTTGAGAACAGATGAATTTGCTAAAGAGCAGTATATTGTTCGGGGAATTTGTGATGGATTTGTTAAACTTACTGATAAAATCGTTCTATTTGATTATAAGACGGATAGATTTACAAGTTCTTCAGCTATTTCTGAAATAAAAGAGCGTTATAGAGATCAGATGAATCTTTATAGTGAGGCTTTGAAAAAAGCCTACGATGTCAACCAAGTTGACAAGTATCTCATTTTATTAGGAGGCCCTCAGCAAGTTTTTGTTGAAAAACTAGATGATTAGATTATAATGACAGGGATTGTATAGAAAGGATAGATAATGCTGGAATATGAATTAGGTTCAATTGTCGAGATGAAGAAACCTCATGCCTGCACTGTTAAGGCGACTGGTAAAAAAGCAAATGCTTGGGAAATCACTAGATTGGGTGCAGATATCAAGATAAGATGTACAAACTGCAATCATGAAGTGATGATGAGTCGTTTTGACTTTAATAAAAAAATAAAAAAGGTACTCAAGTGAGCCCTTTTTTTAATTATAAACCGATTTGAGATTAAATTTGAGGTATTTAATAAGCCAAAAGTAAAGTAACTTTGTAAATCGCCAAATCAAAGGGCTAACAAGAACCATCAGCGAACAAGCGATAATCGCAACTAACCAGTACCACCAGTCAAAACCTGTTGCTCCATTCGCATTCCCAAAAGTAATATGTGGGTTATGAGTAGCAACAGCGAAAATCATAATAAATGGAGCAAGGAATAAAGCTAATATAATAGCATAGAGAGCCAAAAGAATCAAAGCAGTAGTAATTATCAACCAGAAACCAAGAACGAAGTTAAAAAAGACTAAGCCAAAACCAGCAAATAGGTTGATATGTTTCTTTCTTTTTTGTGGTTCAATTCCTTGAGCAAAAGCTGATAAATCTGATTCATATAATTCGGCTAGGGCAATCAATGTTTCAAAATTTGGTTCAGTTTTATTGGATTCCCAACGTGAAATGGCTTGTCTACTAAAATAAAGTTCTTTTGCAACTTCTTCTTGTGTGAGCTTCTGGGCAAGACGAGCTTTTTGTAAATTTTCTCCGAGCATTTTTTCTCCTTAAATTTAAATGGGTGATTTAGTGATTTGTTTCTGATTTCATTATCAACTAAAGCGAAGTTAAAAGCAAGAACATAGGTGGTATTTTAGGGTAACATTTTGTGGCAAGCCTTTAAAATAAAGGCTAGTGATGACATGCTCTATTGTTTACGAGCCTTGTGTAAACTTGTAAACTTAGAGATTTTCTATGATTTTCCTTGCCTTTATTGTGTTTTTAGGCGATTTACAGTATAATTAGAACTAATTAATCTTAATTTTGGAGAATATAAAACATGGCTTTAACAGCAGGTATCGTTGGTTTACCAAACGTTGGTAAATCAACTCTTTTTAATGCAATTACAAAAGCAGGCGCAGAAGCTGCAAACTATCCTTTTGCAACAATTGACCCAAATGTTGGGATGGTAGAAGTACCGGATGAACGTTTAAACAAGTTAACAGAGTTGATTAAACCTAAGAAAACTGTTCCGACAACTTTTGAATTTACAGATATTGCTGGGATTGTTAAAGGGGCTTCACGCGGAGAAGGTCTAGGAAATAAATTTCTTGCCAATATTCGTGAAGTAGATGCCATCATTCACGTTGTTCGAGCTTTTGATGATGAAAATGTAATGCGTGAAAATAATCGTGAAGATGCTTTTATTGATCCAATGGCAGACATTGAAACAATTAATCTTGAATTAATTTTGGCCGATTTAGAATCAGTCAATAAATGTTATGCGCGTGTTGAAAAAGTTGCTCGTACGGCAAAAGATAAAGATGCGGTCGCAGAATTTAATGTTTTGAAAAAGCTCAAACCGGTACTTGAAGATGGTAAATCAGCACGAACAATTGACTTTGACGAAGATGAAACAAAGGTTCTTAAAAGCTTGTTCTTATTGACAAGTAAACCAGTTCTTTATGTAGCTAATGTTTCAGAAGATGAAGTAGGCGAACCTGATAATATCGAATACGTGAAACAAATTCGTGAGTTTGCGGCGACTGAAAATGCTGAAGTTGCTGTGATTTCTGCTCGTGTTGAAGAAGAAATCTCAGAGTTGGAAGATGATGAAAAAGCAGAATTTTTGGAAGCAATTGGCTTAAAAGAATCTGGTGTTGATATGTTGACTCGTGCAGCTTACCACCTTCTTGGCCTGGCCACTTACTTTACTGCTGGTGAAAAAGAAGTCCGTGCTTGGACCTTCAAACGTGGAATGAAAGCTCCACAAATGGCAGGAATTATCCATACAGACTTTGAAAAAGGCTTTATCCGCGCAGTAACTATGTCTTATGATGATTTGCTTAAATACGGTTCAGAAAAAGCTGTTCGTGAAGCCGGTCGCTTGCGTGAAGAAGGAAAAGAATATGTTGGTCAAGATGGCGACATTATGGAATTCCGTTTCAACGTGTAAACCTTGTAAATGAAATGAAGAAATGCACCGAATCGGTGCATTTTTGCAACCTAAAAATGCTTGAGTTGAAGAATAAAAAACGATACTCTTAAAGCATGAAAGGAAGGCAACATGGAAATCTCTCAGATAATCAAAGAAAATCGTAAAATGAAAAATCTCAGTCAGGAAGAATTGGCGAAAAAAATGCATATTTCTCGTCAATCAATTTCAAAATGGGAGACAAGAAAATCACTACCAACAACAGACCAAATTATCTTACTTAGTGAAATTTTCGATTGTTCTTTGGACACGTTGCTCAAAGGTGACAAAAAGATGGAAGAAAAAGCAAAACATGAAATTGATGACAAACGGACATTGAAGTTAATTTATAAGGTGGGTTGGGGATTTATTATTCCTTTACTTTTTATTTTGAAATTTGTTTTACATTTGTTTTGATGATAATGAAAGACCATTTTGGTCTTTTTTTGTTTAGTAAAAACATTCAAAAGAGTACGATGTAAATCTTAAAGTTACGTTTTGTTAAATTAAGTTTTTTTAAGGTTAAAATTTTGACAAATAAATTAAATCCGAGTATAATTACTTTCAAGAAAGCGTTGACAAAATAGTATTACTCTATCATATCAGAAGAAAAGTACTAGCACTTTGATAGATATTTTAGCTAGCTTATAAACAATTTGAAGGAGGAACACAATGGAACTTACAATGACACGCGCTCTGATTAGACGCAGAAATCTAAAGAGAAAAGTATCGGTTTTAGTGCTGGCAACTGCACTTATCTCAGGAACAGCTTTTGCTTCGGCACAGGTTTTCGTTTCTGGTGGTTGGAATACGAATTATATCGAACGATTTAATCCGACGATTGGCCAAGCCAAAGGACATGATAATGCAAACTTAAATGTAAGACATTATACTTGGGTAAAAGTTGGAAGTAGAATAGGCTTTAGTTCTACCGCAGGCGCTAAAAAAACATCTCAAGCAACAGTTATTGGTGCTTGGAATGGAGTATTAAATGGTTGGTATGTAAAACTATAAAAGGATAAGTATGAATAGAATTATTAAATTTGTATTACTCATACTTATTTGTGTTATTTCTTTTTCAAGTGCAAATATGGTTAAAGATAGCCACGCAGATAAAAAAATAGCAGATTTGTATGATGTAAAAAATTATCAACAAATTTTCATTCCTTCATCTATCAATACTAATCGTAAATTGTTTCGACTCATAGAAGGTGTATCAAAAAAAACAGATACACCTTTTATCTTTAGGTTTTCTTATGTTGGAATTGATAGTGATGGTAAAGGAAATGCCAATCAATTAAAAAATAAAAATGAAGTAATATTTTTTAAAACGGATTATCGAAAATCGAATCAACAAGTGATTTTTTCACATGGTTTTACTTACCGATTTTGTAATGAACCCTCTTCTGAAATATCTAATGTACAATTAGAAAATAGTGATATTTTTGTTCAAAACAAGAAAAACAAAAAAGCTATTCAAGAACTTTCTAATGCCATAAAAACAAATTATCAAGTAAATACAGACGTAAGTAAGTTAATAATTCCTCATGCTAATTCTTCTCAAATGACAGCCACAGATTTTGAAAGTCTAAATAGTAACAATCTCGTATTTTTCATAAGTGTTTCGGTTATATTCTTTGCTATTTTTTTATTTGTATGGCTTTTGTCTAATAACAAAGCAATTTCCATTTATCGCTTAAATGGTCTAAGTGCTTATAAATTAGGGAGACAATTATTTTTAAAAGAATTCGTTATGCTTTCTTTGACAACTTATATAATAGCGAGTTTGGTTGCTTTTAGAGCTTTCAATCTTAATTATACGATTCAAATGCTTTTACTTAGTGGACTAGTAATTATTTTTTCTTATGTTGCCATAGTAATTGTGTCTAGTTTTTCTCTTACAAATCAACTTAATTCTAAACCTTTTTTTAAATATAGTTACTATATTCTTTATGCCGTAAAAGCATTTGTCTTTTTAGTGACGGTTTCTACTACCGCATCATTACTATATTTTATGAACGCTGATATTGGAACAAATTCTAAAATTGGACAAGAATATGCTGTTCTTTATCCGGAATTTGTGGGTTATGGTCTAAATAGTAATCAGATGCCCTCGTCAGTTAAATTATTTGATTATGCAGAAAAGCATGAGGGACTTTATGTTTATTTGGCTTCTGCTTATGATGAAAATAATAATAATGTTCTGCAAGTAAATGATAATTATCTTTCAAAATTTTCGATAATTTCTAGTGATAACCAAAGAATAAAAATAAATTCTCAAGAAAAATCAGGAATTGTTTTGATTGCTGAAAAGGACAAGTCAAAACTATCTGAAATAAAAAAAGAATATGATTTTTCTAGTTCGTTTAAAAGTTCTAAGATTAAATATTATTTTATTAAAAATAATCAAAGAGCACCACTTCTAGATGGCAATAATGGAACAACTGACCCAGATGTAATGGAGGTTTTTACTTCAAAAAATGCGTCCAAAAATACTAATTTTCTATATAATTCAGTTTTAAAATTTAAAATTAAAGATTCAAAAACGAGAACTTATGAAAAAATAGCTCCAACTTTGAAAACTATGGGAGCTTTGACAACTCATCCTTCAATGATAACTGTGAATAGTATAAATAAAACAACGAATATGTCAATAGTTGGTTCTATACCTAGTTATATTGTTTTGAATGGCTTGATTATTGTTATTTTTCTTTCGATGATTTTGGCAACGACTTTATTTTATTTTGAAACATACAAAAAGAAGATTGCAGTCAAAAGATTATATGGAATTTCTTTCTTCGTAACTTATAGATCTCTTTTTACAATAGTTTTTGTGCAGGGACTTTTATACTTTGCCTTTGCTTTAACTCGAAGTAACGTTAACATTACTTTGGAAGCATTGGGAATTTATTTTGTCTTAGAAATTTTGATTATTATTTTGATATTGCTAAAACTACAAAAAGGACTATTTTTGAATGTCTTGAAAGGAGAATAGAATGATTGAGATTGAAGAACTGACAAAAGGTTACAAAGGGCATATTATTTTTGATAAATTAAATTTAAAAATTCCGGAAGGAAAAATGACCGCAATTTATGGGACAAGTGGTGCGGGAAAGTCAACACTTTTGAATATTATTGGTTTAATTGAGGATTATGATGATGGGAAATATTATTTTAACGGTCAGTTTGCACCACCTTTTAATAGTTCCTTAGCTTTAAAGATGAGGAGAAATAAAATTTCCTATCTTTTTCAAAACTTTGCTTTATTGGAAGATGAAACAATCGAAAAAAATTTAGAGATAGCACTGATTTATTCTAGAATTTCAAAAAAAGAAAAACGAAAAAAGATGAAGAAATTGTTACTCCAAGTAGGCATAAATCATCGATTAAATACAAAAGTTTATAGTCTTTCTGGTGGAGAGAAACAAAGAGTAGCAATTGCACGGGCTTTATTAAAAGAAAGTCAGCTGATTTTGGCAGATGAACCAACAGGTTCGCTTGATACAGAAAATAGAAATGAAGTGATTGCTCTTTTGCGTCAAGAAGTTGATAAGGGAAAGACGGTTGTCATTGTGACACATGATTCTTACCTGAAAGAAGTTAGTGATTTGGTTATTGAGATTGGTGAATAATGAATTATCTATGATAAAAGTTAATAGGCTCAATAGAAATATTGGGTCTTTTTTTTTCTCCTCTAGGTAAATAAACATGTTATAATAATCTCAGAAGCTGATTTTTATGAATCGGCCTTTTGGCTTTTATTGAAATATTTACTGACAGATAAAAATAGGACAGCTGAAAAGTCTGTCAGTAATTTTGGTAGGTTAAACTAATGAAAATCTATATTGTCGGAACAGTTGGTTCTGGAAAATCAACGTTGGCTAGGAAATTAAGTGAAAAAAACTCAATGCGCGTGTTTCACTTGGATAATATCGTTCATGAAGGTGAAAGAAATCGAACAGATAAAGAAGTTTTCGAGTCAATTGAGTGTATTTTTAAGAATGAGTGTTTTATCATTGAAGATACATTACGCAAACGATTTATTCCATTGTTAGACAAAGTTGACAAGATTATTTATTTAGATTTACCTAAAAACTTACTGAAATATCGGATAATTAAGCGCTATGTAAAACAAAAATTGAGACTTGAAAAATCAACTTATCGACCAAGTTTACAGATGTTAAAACAGATGTTTATCTGGCAAAAAATTGGCCGGAGTGAACTGATAAATGCTCAAAAAAATAAAATTGTTTTACACAGTAAAAGAGAAATTCGGCAATTTATAAAAAATTTTCAAAAATAGAGAAGAAAGAATAGAAAATGACAAAAATGATTGTTGGCTTGGGAAACCCAGGCGATAAATATGAAAAAACAAAACATAATATGGGCTTTATGGCACTTGATTTACTGGCAAAAGAACTGAATGTTGATTTTAAAGAAGAAAAACCTTTTATGTCGCTTGTCGCGTCAACATTTGTGAATGGTGAAAAATTGTTTCTCGTGAAACCTTTGACTTTTATGAATGAATCTGGGCGTGCGGTGGCGCCACTTTTGAAATATTATAATATAGACGAGGCAGATTTAACGGTCATGCATGATGACTTGGATTCACCAGTCGGGCGCGTGCGTCTAAGACAAAAAGGGTCATCAGGTGGACAAAATGGAATAAAATCAGTCATTACACATGTGGGAAGTCAAACTTTTAACCGTGTAAAAATTGGGATTGGCCGTCCAAAACATGGTATGACAGTGGTGAATCATGTACTCTCTGGTTTTGACAATGAAGATAAGGAAATCGCTCAAGATGGAATTTTCAAAGCTGTTGATGCAATGAAATTCTATCTTGAAAATGGTGATTTTCAAAAGACAATGAATAAATTTAACTAAATGAATATTATTGAATTTTTTGACCAAAATTGGCAACTACAAAAATGGCAACAAGGTTTTTCAAAGCGTGAGCGAACTTTACTGACAGGATTGTCAGGAACAGCAAAGAGCTTAGTGATGGCAAATGCTTATGAAAATGTTGCTGACAAATATATTATTGTTACTGACAGCCAGTTTCATGCGAATGAACTTTATGATGAACTGTCAACTTTGCTTGGTGAAGAAAAAGTTTTTCAATTTTTTTCTGACGATAACATCTACGCAGAGTTCGCACTTGCATCTAAAGATCGAGTTGCTTATCGACTTGAGGCACTTAATTTCCTACTTGACGAAAAGTCAACAGGATTTTTGGTCGTACCTTTTTTGGCATTACGGAGCTATTTACCAAGTCCCGAAAATTTTTTAGAAAATTATCTTTTACTGACCTCTGGGGATGAGTATGATTTATCAAATTTAGTTAATTTATTATCAAAAGCTGGTTATGAAAAGACACAGCGCGTGATGACGCCAGGTGAATTTTCAATGCGAGGAGATATCGTTGATATTTATCCTTTAGATGCGGAAAATCCGGTACGTTTAGAGTTTTTTGGTGATGAAGTAGATACGATTCGCTCATTTGATGTGGAGAGTCAACGTTCACTGACAAGCCTTGAACGTTTGGAAATATATCCGGCCAGTGATTTTATTTTGACTGACAAAGAATTTGACAAGGGTGCAAAATCACTGACAGAAATGACAAATTTACTGACAGACCCGTCAGCAAAATCATATATGGAAGAAGTGATTTCAGCAGCTCAAAATCACTATTATCACAAAGATTTACGAAAATTTGCGGAGTATTTTTATGATAAAAAAACTTCACTTTTAAATTATTTTCCAAAAAATGTTCAAATATTCATTGATGATTTTCAAAAAGTAAATGAAATGAATAATAAGTTAGAAATGGAATTAGCAGATTTCATTTTATCTGAAAAAGCAATGGAAAGAGGATTTGAAGGGCAGACTTATTTGCTAGATACAATGGCAAAAGTTAGAAATTATAAGCCTGCTACCTTCTTTTCAAATTTCCAAAAAGGGCTCGGAAATCTCAGATTTGAACAACTTTATAATTTCAAACAACATTCAATGCAACAATTTTTCGGTCAATTAGAACTTTTTTACACTGAAGTTGAACGATTTATTAAGCAAGAGTTTACAGTTGTTTTAGCTGTATCATCAGAAAAACTCCGTAAATCACTCCATGAATTAGATTTAAGTTTACAAGAGGTTGACAGAAAATCTATTCAAGTGGGTAAAGTCAATCTGATTGATTTGCAATTATCCAATGGTTTTAATTTCCTCGATGAAAAATTAGTCGTCATGACTGAGCATGAAATATTTGGTAAAATGCGTAAGAAAAAGGCACGCAAACTGAATATTACAAATGCAGAAAGGCTAAAAGATTACAATGAACTCGCTGTTGGTGATTTTGTTGTCCATAAGAATCATGGGATTGGGAAATATTTAGGTTTACAAACTCTTGAAGTCGGCGGAATGCATCGTGATTATCTGACCATTCAATATCAAAATGGGGATACAATTTCTGTTCCAGTTGATCACCTAGATTTACTCAGTAAATATACAGCTGGTGAAGGAAAAAGTCCTAAAATCAATAAACTGAACGATGGGCGTTGGCGTAAAACCATGTCTTCTGTCAGTAAACAAGTTGAAGATATTTCAGATGATTTGATTAAACTTTATGCTGAACGTCAGGCGAAAAAAGGATTTGCATTCTCGCCGGATGACACCAGTCAAGAAGAATTTGATTCTGGTTTTTCATATGTTGAAACTGAAGACCAGATGCGTTCAATCAATGAAATTAAGCATGATATGGAACTTGAACGGCCAATGGACCGCTTGTTAGTTGGTGATGTTGGTTTTGGTAAAACCGAAGTTGCAATGCGAGCAGCCTTCAAAGCCATAAATGACGGGAAACAAGTCGCAGTTCTTGTGCCAACGACTGTTCTTGCTGAGCAGCATTTTAATAATTTTACTGAACGTTTTATCAACTTTGGTGTAAATGTCGAAGTTCTCAGCCGTTTTCAAACGAAAACACAGCAAACTGAAATTCTAGCCAAATTGAAAAAAGGACGAGTTGATTTAATTATTGGAACTCACCGTTTACTTTCAAAAGATGTTGAATTTTTTGATTTAGGTTTGATGATTATTGATGAAGAACAACGTTTTGGGGTTAAGCATAAAGAACGTTTGAAAGAATTAAAAACCCAGGTTGATGTTTTGACATTGACAGCCACACCTATTCCTAGGACTCTACATATGTCAATGCTTGGAATTCGTGACTTGTCAGTTATTGAAACACCACCAACAAACCGTTATCCAGTTCAAACCTATGTCATGGAAACAAACTACGGTGTGGTTCGTGATGCAGTGTTGAGAGAAATCTCTCGTGGTGGACAAGTTTACTATGTTTACAACAGGGTTGACACGATTGAGCAAAAAGTTTCTCAATTAGAAGAATTAATTCCTGAAGTAAGAATTGGTTTTATACACGGCCAAATGACTGAAGTACAACTTGAAAATACTTTACTTGCCTTTATCGCAGGTGATTATGATGTGCTTGTTGCAACGACAATCATTGAAACTGGGGTTGATATTCCAAATGCGAATACGCTTTTTATTGAAAATGCGGATATGATGGGCTTGTCACAACTTTATCAATTAAGAGGGCGAGTGGGGCGTTCAAATCGGGTGGCTTACGCCTATTTCATGTATCGACCTGAAAAAATATTGTCTGAAGTTTCGGAAAAACGTTTGGAAGCTATTAAAGGCTTTACAGAATTAGGCTCAGGTTTCAAGATTGCCATGCGTGATTTGTCTATCCGTGGTGCTGGTAATTTACTGGGAAGTGAGCAATCAGGATTTATTGATTCTGTTGGTTTCGATTTGTACTCACAACTGTTGGAAGAAGCCATTCACGCTAAACTTGGGACAAGTAAGCAAAAACGGACTTCAAATGTGGAAATTTCTTTGGAATTGGATGCCTTTATTCCTGCTTATTATATTTCTGATGAACGTCAAAAAATTGAAATTTACAAACGAATTCGTCAAATTGATAGTCGGGAGATTTATGAAGAACTACAAGAAGAATTGGTTGACCGTTTTGGAGAATATCCAGATGAAGTCGCTTATCTTCTGGAAATTGGTCTCTTAAAACACTTTGCAGATAATGCCTTAGTTGAAAAAATTGAAAAATCGAGATTTGAAGCAACTGTTACTTTGGAAAAAGTGGCTAATACCACCTATGACCCACAAGATTATTTCAAAGCCTTGGCTAAAACAAGCATGAAAGCTTCTGTGGGGGAAAAATATGGTAAAATGACTTTCCGCTTTAAAATTGAAAATCGAAACTCCGTTGTTCTTTTGAGCGAAATAATGAATTTTATTGAAGAATTATCAAAAATACGAGACAGTTACGAAAACAAGTAATTATTTTGTAAAAAAAGATAAATATGATACAATGCTTTTATATAAAACTATAAAAAATAGAGTTTAATAATTTTATGGAAATAAAAAACATAAAGAGAAAAAATTCTCAAGATGTAATTTATAAAATTAAACTCATATCTTAAAGGAGATTTATAAAAGTGGATTTAAAAGCAGCAAAAGCGGAGTTGAGAGAAAAAAGCCGACCCTATCAAACTTATTCTTACTATCTTATTATTCCAATCTTTATTATTCTTGTTTTTCTATTATCTTTAGTGGGGTACAATAAAGGAACTTTTGGAACAATCGTTTTTGTTTTTGTGATTTTTGCTCATGTTTGGGCAAGTAAACTGGATTTAGTAAGAAAAAGAAAACATGTGGCACCAATTTTAATGTATGTAACTCAAGGATTAGGAGTTGTTCTTATGGTTTTATTAGTTACCGAAGTTTCAGCGGGTGGGACAGGAAATATTGCTTTAGGACTTTCAAGTCTTATTCTACTTCCAATTGAAATTATTGCGATTGTTTTCTTCTTTATTTCAGCTAATGATATAAAAAAAGCTTATCCAACAATGAAAGAAGACGCCAAAGCAGCAAGGCTAGAATATCAAGAACTTAGACGTTCAAAATAATAAAAAAATTACTGACAGGTCTGTCAGTAAATTAATAAGGTTCTGTCACTAATGATGGAGCCTTATTATTATTATAAATAAAGGCATTTTCAAACAAAATGAAATATGTTATAATCAAACCATGAGATTAGATAAGTTTTTAAAAGTTTCGCGCTTGATTAAACGTCGTCCAGTTGCGAAAGAAGTTGCCGACAAAGGTCGGATTAAAATTAACGGAAAATTAGCGAAATCTTCATCTGATGTAAAATTTAATGACACAATTGAAATTCGTTTCGGAAATAAAATTGTTGAAGTTCGGGTTGCTGAATTAAAAGAGTTTACACGTAAAGAAGATGCTGATAAAATGTATGAAATGATTAGCGAAACTCGTATTACAGAAGAAGTTGAGTAATTATCATCAAAATAGATTGGAGGTTGTCATGGCAAAGCAAGTGATTCAACTAAATAATAAGTACACTCAGAAGCATAAAAAAAGAAATTTAAACCCAGTACCAAAAAGAAAACATTTAGGGCTTATTTTGATCGTGGCAATTTTACTTTTTAGTTTAGCAAGTATGAGTTTGATAAAATCATATGAAACTTTGCACAGTCAAGTAGCTTTAGAACAAAGTGCAAAGAAACAATATGAGAGTCTTTCTAAAGAAGTAACGATTAAAAAAGAAGAAATATCAAAACTTCAGGATCCTAACTATCTCCAAAAATTTGCTCGGAGTGACGGTCAAGAATATTCACAAAGTGATGAAAAAGTTTTTACTACTGACAGTCCCTTGATTGGAAGTAACGGGTCAAAATAATGATTGGACAAGTTGAAAACATTACAAGATTTGGACTTTTTGTAAAAATTTCTACTGACAAACTTGACGAAAGTACAGAAAAACTTGCTGACAAAGCTGTCAGTAAAAATAGAGGACTTTTGCGTTGGTCACAAATCCCTAAAAATGTACCCAAAGTACAAATTGGAGATTTGATTGGTGTTGAAATTTCAAATATACACGAAGATGGTAAGGTTGATTTAAATTATCAAGAAAAAATTTTTAAAAATGTCTATGCCGAATTTTTAGAAACAAGTCACCAAAGACTTACAGAACTTGAGCAAAAAAATCGTGAATTGAACTAAATAATTAAAAAGAAAAAATATTATTTAGTTTTTTCTTTGACTATTCTATTGACTAAAAATAGCACCTATTTTATGAAAAATTCTAGGAATTAAAAAGATAAAGATTACAACAGAAATTATTCTATGGAATGGATAAGATGTTGGGCAAGGTTTTAATCATGCAAAAACAGAGAACAAAAATTAATAGTGGAGTAGCCTTGGTGATGCTTTTAATGATTATCACAGGCTTTTTTGCTTTTTCACAAACAAGATATTTTGCTGACAAAAAGGTCAGTAAATCAAAAAATATTGTTGCAGCTGACAAAGTTACAGACAAAGAAAAAGAAACTGAAACTTGGACTTCAATCCCCCAAAGAGCAGTGACTTATCAAGAATTAACAACTTATGAGGACTCAAACCTTACTAAATCAGTTGGTAAAATTCCAGCTAAGACACAATTAGATATTGCCGAAATCGTTGGGAAATCCTTTAAGTTAAAGACAGGAAAGTATATTTCTACTGACAAAAAAGCTGTGATATCAGATCTTACAATTTCTAGAGAGTCAACAAATACAACAATATATACTGATAAAAGTGTCAATGTATTTTACAACCCCGTAACCACTTATGATAATCAAATAATGACAAATTTAAGTGGTACACATCAACTTTCTGCTGATAAAATGGCTAAGACTAACTGGGGAACTTACTACGAAGTATCTTTGGATAATGGCCAAACGGGTTGGGTTTCAGAAAATGATATTTCTTTGGAAAATCCCAAAATCAAACAAGTTCAGGCATTATTGAATCAGAAATACAATGACAAAAAGTATTCAATCTATGTCAAAGAACTTGACGATAAGTTTACAGCTGGTGTAAACCAAGAACAGAAAATGTATTCAGCGAGTCTTTCTAAAATTCCAATTCTTTATTGGACTCAAAAACGACTTAATGAAGGTTTGGCTTCACTTGATGACAAACTATTGTACACCCCAGCCATTAATACTTTTTATGGAAGTTATAAACCAGAAGGAACTGGAAATTTACCAAAAACAGCAGATAATAAATATTACAGTCTTCAGGATGTTATCAATAGAACAGCCAAACTCTCAGACAATGTCGGAAGTAATATGCTCGCCTATTATGAAACCCAGGAGTTAAATCCAAACTATCAAAAAGAAATAAATAGGATTGCTGGACAAGAGTGGAATCCAAAAGAGCGAAATGCCTCAGCTCAAATGGTAGGTAGAATGCTAGAAGCTCTTTATAATGAAGGAGGGGCTTCCTTTAACGCTTTATTTGATACCTCTTTTGATGATGTTAAAATTAGAGCAGGCGTTCCTAAAAATATATCGGTTGCTCACAAAATTGGTGGGGCAGATACAGATAATCATGATGCAGCCATTGTATTTGCAAGTAAACCATATCTTTTGGTGATTGAAACTGATGGGGCAACTGATGATGAAATAAAAGCAATTTCTCAAGATGTTTATGGAGTTATGAAATGACACCAGCTCAACGTAAATTTTTAAAAATAGTCAAAGATGAACACTATTTTGATAAAGATTCAAAAATATTATTGGCTTTATCAGGTGGTAAAGACTCAATGACTCTTTTTAACTGGCTCTATGATTTAAAAGAAGTTCTCGGTATTGAACTGGGACTGGCTCACATTAATCATGGCTTACGAGAAGAGTCAAAGTTTGAAGAAATTGCTCTTCGAGAAATGGCAACAAAACTTAAAGTACCAATTTATGTTGACAAGTTTACAGGAGAGTTTACAGAAAAAAATGCACGTGATTTCCGTTATCAGTTTTTTGAAAAGCTAATGATAAGAGAAAATTACAATATTTTGCTGACAGCTCATCATCAAGGAGATCTTGTTGAAACGGTATTAATGCGTCAAATTGCAGGACGTCCTTTGAGAAGTTTGCAGGGTATTGCTGACCGTCAACCTTTTGCAGGTGGTCAATTAATCAGACCTTTATTGAAATTTACAAAAGAAGAACTTGATGCACAAACCTATTATGAAGATTCAACAAATCAAGGACTAGATTATTTTAGAAATAGAATACGTAATCAACTAATTCCAGAATTAACAAAAGAAAATCCTCAATTTTCACAATCAATCAGTGATTTGAGCACGGAAATTAAAATGGCTTTGGCAGTAATTAATCAAAAAATTTCGGAACTTAAAATTGTTGATGAAAAAATATCATCTGAAAAATTTATCTCCCAAACAAAAGAATTACAACATTTTATCTTACAAGCATTTTTTGCTCAATATCCAGAAATAGAAGTAAGTAAGAAAAAATTTGCAGAATTACTTCATATTATCAATCGTCCTCAACAATATTTCGCAAAATTGAATAAGGAATTTTATTTTGTGAAGACTAAAGATTTCTTTTATCTTGAAAAAATTCAACTTGAAAGGGAGGATTCAGTAGAGATTGTAAGTGAAAATCCGCAAGATGAATCATTTATGGAAGTTTATTTGCCTCTTGAAGGGGAAATTGAAATTCGTAAACGCCAGCCTGGGGATCAAATTCTAATCAATGGTCATCATAAAAAATTACGCAAGTTTTTTATTGATAACAAAGTTCCATTAAAGGCCCGAGAGAATCCACTTATCTTCGTTGATAAAAAACTCTATGCCATTGTCGGTCTTGCGTGTTCTGATTTGAGTAAAATGCTCAAAAATGATAAAATTAGAAGAATATTATGGGTCAAACCCAGTATAGGAGAGGAAATCAACGATGCTCGAAAAAAATCTTGATAAGGCCATTGAAAAAGTATTAGTTTCAGAAGAAGAAATTATAGAAAAATCCAAAGAACTTGGAGAAATATTAACAAAAGAATACGAAGGAAAAAATCCATTAGTCTTAGGAATTCTTCGCGGTTCAGTTCCTTTCTTAGCTGAATTAATCAAACATATTGATTGTCACTTAGAAACTGACTTTATGACTGTATCAAGTTATCACGGCGGAACAAAATCTTCTGGTGAAGTAAAATTAATCCTAGATGTTGATACAGCAGTCAAAGGTCGTGATATTTTAATTGTTGAAGATATTATCGATACTGGTCGTACTTTAAAATATCTAAAAGAACTTTTGGAACATCGTGGAGCAAACGTAAAAATTGTAACACTTCTTGACAAACCAGAAGGACGAATTGTTGAAATTAAACCAGATTATTCAGGTTTTACAATTCCTAATGAATTTGTTGTTGGATTTGGTTTGGACTACGAAGAAAACTATCGTAATCTTCCATATGTCGGAGTTTTAAAACCAGAAGTTTATAACAAATAATTCGTTGATTTTAGTCATCTAAAGTTTTTCTCAGACTAAAGTATGAAAAAATCTCTGACCAATACTTACTATTAGCATTCCAAAAGGAAATATGCTATAACTAGGTATAGCTGTTATTGACTAGCCTGTATCCTTTATTACCAGTGATACTAAGAAGTAAATTCTTGGCTTTTCTAATAATAAATAAACAAAAGATAAGGAAAATATGAATAACAACAAACAACCAAAACAAGGAAATTTTGTAAAAAATATCTTGATGTGGGTAATCTTGGCTATTGTTGTTGTTGTCGGTTTCAATTTCTTCTTCAGTAGTAATCAATCAAGCGTGGATAAAATTAGCTATTCACAATTGATGACGAAACTTGACGGTAACAAGATTGAAAACGTCACAATGCAACCTTCTGATAGCTTAATTACTGTAACAGGTGAATATAAAGAACCTGTAAAAGTAAAAGGAACAAATAATTTCCCACTTTTAGGCAATTCTAGTAGTGAAGTTAAAAACTTCCAAGCTTATATTATTCCAACTGACAGTGTTGTCAAGGATATCCAAAATGCAGCTAAAAGTAATGATGTAAAACTTAGTGTTGTTCAAGCTTCATCAAGTGGTATGTGGGTTCAAATTCTCTCATACATCATTCCAATGCTTCTATTTGTTGGTATATTCTGGCTCATGATGGGCGGAATGGGCGCTCGTGGCGGAGGCGGCGGTGGAAATCCGATGTCCTTCGGTAAATCTCGTGCTAAACAACAAGATGGTAAAACATCTAAAGTTCGTTTTGCTGACGTTGCCGGTTCTGAAGAGGAAAAACAAGAGCTTGTAGAAGTTGTTGATTTCCTTAAAAATCCGAAAAAATATCATGATTTAGGAGCTCGTATCCCAGCAGGTGTTCTTCTTGAAGGCCCTCCAGGTACAGGTAAAACATTGCTTGCTAAGGCTGTTGCCGGTGAAGCAGGAGTTCCTTTCTATAGTATCTCAGGTTCTGATTTCGTTGAAATGTTTGTCGGTGTTGGTGCCTCACGTGTCCGTGACTTATTTGAAAATGCTAAGAAAACTGCACCATCAATTATCTTTATTGATGAAATTGATGCTGTTGGTCGTCAACGTGGTGCAGGTCTTGGTGGTGGTAACGATGAACGTGAACAAACCCTTAACCAATTGCTCGTTGAAATGGATGGTTTCCAAGATGATGGCAACTCAGTAATCGTTATTGCTGCAACTAACCGTTCAGATGTGCTTGACCCAGCGCTTTTACGTCCAGGTCGTTTTGACCGTAAAGTCTTGGTCGGAGCTCCAGATGTTAAAGGTCGTGAAGCCGTTCTTAAAGTTCATGCTAAAAACAAACCTTTAGCAAGTGATGTTGATTTGCACAATGTTGCTACACAAACTCCAGGCTATGTCGGAGCTGATTTGGAAAATGTTTTGAATGAAGCTGCACTTGTTGCTGCACGTCAAAATAAAAAAGAAATCAATGCTGCTGACATTGATGAAGGAATGGACCGTGCAATGGCTGGTCCAGCTAAGAAAGATCGTATTCAATCAATGCGCGAACGTGAGATCGTGGCTTACCACGAAGCAGGTCACGCTATTGTTGGACTCGTTCTTGAAAATGGATCTACTGTTCGTAAAGTTACCGTTGTTCCACGTGGACGCATCGGTGGTTACATGCTTGCTCTTCCAGATGAAGAAATCATGCAACCAACTAATTTCCATCTTCAAGACCAACTTGCCAGCCTTATGGGTGGACGACTTGGTGAAGAAATTGTCTTTGGTGTAGCTACTCCAGGGGCATCAAATGATATCGAAAAAGCAACACACATTGCTCGTTCAATGGTAACTGAATATGGGATGTCTAAGAAACTTGGTATGGTATCTTATGAAGGAGACCATCAAGTATTTATTGGTCGCGACTATGGTCAAACTAAGACTTACTCAGAAGCAACTGCTGTTATGATTGATGATGAAGTGCGTCGTATTCTCGGTGAAGCTTATGACCGTGCTAAAGAAGCAATTGAAACACACCGTGAGCAACATAAAGCAATTGCGGAAGCTCTGCTTAAATATGAAACACTTGATGCGAAACAAATCATGTCACTCTTCAAAACAGGAAAAATGCCTGATGAAGCAGCGGCAGCAGAAGTACCAGAACCAAAAACATTTGAAGAATCTCTCAAAGATGCAAATGCGAATGTTGATGATTTTTCAAACATTAATATCTATAATGGTGATGAAAAAACAGATTCTAAACCAGAAGAAAATAAGGAAAAATCAGAAGATGAAACAGCCGAATAAGGCTGTTTTTCTTTTTTTTTATGTTTTAGAATAAATGGTCTAGTTTATTCTTGACAAAAAATAATATTTTGATATAATTAAATAGTTGTCGTTTGAGACGACTGACTTTCTTATTATTCATCTAAAATATTATTTTGAAAAGATAACACAGTTTATTCTTGACAAAAAAATATAAAAGTGTATAATAGAAAAGTACTGTTTGAGACAGTACAACAATATATGGTCCGTTGGTCAAGGGGTTAAGACACCGCCTTTTCACGGCGGTAACACGGGTTCGAATCCCGTACGGACTATATCTGGAGGATTACCCAAGTCCGGCTGAAGGGAACGGTCTTGAAAACCGTCAGGCGTGTAAAAGCGTGCGTGGGTTCGAATCCCACATCCTCCTTTTTAATTATCGCGGGATGGAGCAGCTAGGTAGCTCGTCGGGCTCATAACCCGAAGGTCATAGGTTCAAATCCTATTCCCGCAATTTTGGCTCGGTAGCTCAGTTGGTAGAGCAATGGATTGAAGCTCCATGTGTCGGCGGTTCGATTCCGTCTCGCGCCATTCCTTATTTAGCGGATGTAGTTTAATGGTAGAACCCCAGCCTTCCAAGCTGGCTACGCGAGTTCGATTCTCGTCATCCGCTTAACTTAATATTTTGGGAGTTTAGCTCAGTTGGTTAGAGCACTGTGTTGATAACGCAGGGGTCCCAGGTTCGAATCCTGGAATTCCCATATTTGGTATTTATTGCATAGGAGATATACCTGTTCCCATGTCGAACACAGAAGTCAAGTCCTTTTGCGCTGGAAGTACTTGGGGGTTGCCCCCTGGGAGATAAAGACGATGCCAAGTTTACATTGCGGATTAGCTCAGTTGGTAGTAGCGCATGACTGTTAATCATGATGTCGTCAGTTCGAGTCTGACATCCGCAGTAACTAAGTCACCTAAGGGTGACTTTTTTTATTTTATAAATATCATCAATAAATCTTGGCACGCCATTTTGTGTCAAGGTTTTTATTTACAGCTTTATTGGTAGCGGTTACAATATAATTATACTAGTTACTATGTAAAGGAGTCTGAAATGACTGATACTGTAAACTTAAAAGTACGAGTGCAAAAACTTGGTACCGCATTATCAAATATGGTAATGCCAAATATTCCTATTTTGATTGCCTGGGGGGTGTTGACGATGTTCTTCATTCCTGATGGTTTTACCCCTAATAAAACATTTGCAGCAATGGTTAGTCCGATGCTTGCTTTTCTTATTCCCCTAATGATTGGTTACACTGGTGGAAAAAATATTTATGAACATCGTGGAGGAGTGGTTGGTGCAATTGCGACTTTCGGTTCAATTATTGCCACAGCTAGTCTTTCTCTAGGAGGTCTAAACACTAAAGGAAACGTTCCTATGATTTTAGGTGCAATGATTTTGGGTCCTTTTGGTGCTTGGGTAATAAAAAAATTTGATGACTATGTTCAACCGCATATTAAAGCAGGTCTAGAAATGTTGATTAATAATTTCTCAGCTGGTTTAGTTGGATTTGGACTTGCACTTTTTGCTGTAAAAGTGGTTGGTCCACTTGTAGCTTGGTTAACCGACGTGATGGGACATGGGGTCGACTTTTTAATTGCTAATCATTTGATTCCCCTTGCTAATCTTTTTATTGAGCCAGCAAAAATATTATTTTTAAATAATGCAATCAATCAAGGGATTTTATCGCCATTGGGAATTCAGCAAGTTTCTGAAAATGGAAAATCACTTCTATTTTTACTAGAAGCAAATCCTGGACCAGGACTTGGAATTCTGATTGCTTTTATGCTTTTTGGTAAGGGTTCAGCTAAAGCGACGGCACCTGGTGCGATTTTGATTCAATTTGTCGGTGGTATACACGAAATCTATTTTCCTTATGTCATGATGAAACCTGCGCTCTTTTTTGCTGTGATGGCAGGTGGGGTATCAGGAACCTTGACAAATAATTTACTAGGTTCGGGTCTTGCGGCTCCTGCTTCTCCTGGTTCAATTATTGCAATCACAGGAATGGCATCAGCTAAATCAGCGGGTGGTTTTGTAAATGTCTTATGTGTCTGGTCAGGAATAGCTGTGGCAGCAATTGTTTCATTTCTAGTTGCATCTTTTATTTTAAAACGGGATAAATCAATGATTGATGATTCTGCTTTTGAGAATGCAAAAGTAGGTGTAGCTGCAGATAAAGCTGTCAGTAAAGGACAAGTTTCTGTCAGCAATAATATTACTGACCAAGTCGATTTCTCTACGATTAATCATATTATCTTTGCTTGTGATGCAGGAATGGGTTCATCGGCAATGGGAGCCTCTATTTTGAGGAATAAAGCTAAGAAAGCAGGTTTGCTACAAGATGTTACTAATGTCGCTATAGCTAACTTAAAAGCAGGCTCTGACACAATTGTTGTGACACAAGATGAACTTGCTCCACGAGCTGCGATAATGGCTCCTGAAGCAATCAGATACTCAGTGGCTAATTTCCTCAATTCACCTCGCTATGATGAAATTATCAGTAGTTTATTGACTACTGATAATGATACAAATCAAACAATAATTACTGACAGACCTGTCAGTAAAAATGAGATAGACTTGAACCAAATTGATGAAGTTGTCTTTGCTCATGATGATTTACATATTGGTTCAAATACAATGGGCAAAGAAACACTAAAAGCAATATTCCAGATGCATGGTGTTAAAATTCCTATTTCTGATGTTGAATTTATTGGTTTAGGAGCATTTAATGCCAAAAATATCATGATTGTTTCAACAAAAGAATTTACGACAAGTGTAAAAAACGAAGCTCCAAATGCTCAACATCTTTTTGTTGAGTCATTAATTACTACTCCTGAATACATCAATATGGTGAAACGGATGAACAAATAAAAATACTAGCTGTTAATGGGCAGTCTAGTTATGAGTAGAATTTTAAAAAAGGAATTTTTATGTTTTTAACAAGTCGTGAGCAAAAATTAATCCAGACATTTTTGAAACGTGGAAAGCTTACGATAGCAGAAATGATGGAAATTACAGATACAAGTCGCAGAACGCTTTATCGCGATTTGAACAATTTACAAAAGTCTTTACCAGAAAATATCAGTTTGGAAAATACTGATGAAGGCTATTTTTTGAAAGGGGATATCAATCAACTTACTCAAGCTCATGAATTAATAGACTATTCGATAAGTGAACGTTTGTATGGTGAGTTGCTTTTATTAATTGAAAATAAAGCATCTATCGCTTCTCTAACAGATTATTTTGGAATTAGTCAACCGACAGTAACTAGTGATTTGAAGCAAATTGAGCAAGCTCTGTTTGAAAATGAACTAGTACTAATCCGAGATCGTGGCTTAAAACTTAAAGGGGCAGAAGAAAATATTCGTCCAGTATTTGTGGCAGTGATTTATAATTCAGCAAGCATTCAGGAACTACTTCTTAATCAACTTTCTAACAATAAAATTTTAAGAATAATAGATTTAAATAAATTTAAGCAAGTTAATGAGGCTTTTAAACGTATAGATTTACCTGAAAAAATGACTGACAAAGTCAAAGTTTTAATGCAACTTTTTTGCTTAGTTGTTTTGCTGCGTTTGGATGAGGGGTATTCTGTCAGTAGTGAAACTCTGGGCAGACCAAGTAAGCAAGCCTTAAACTTTGTCAATAAGTTACTGACAGAGTTGCCAGTAACAAAATTTGTTGTTTCTGAGATCACTTATCTTGCATCAGTTTATGATATTTTATATTTTGGCTTTGGAAGAGAGCTGCTATTTATGGAAAAATTTGATACCGATTTTTCTTATAAAATTCGCCAACTCATTGATAAAGTTTCAACAATTCTTGAGATAGAATTTGGGAAAGATGACCGTTTATATGGTTTACTATATGCTCATCTCAAAGAATCAGAGATGTTACCAGTCCTCTTTCCTAAAAAAGAAAATGATTTTATCAAAAAGATAAATAAAGATAATCCTGAAATTTATAAAACAGTCAAAGAATCATTAAGGGAGGTCTTTGATAAGAATTTTTCAGAAATGGAAATTGCTTTTATAAGTCTTCACTTTGTGGCGACTCTTGAACGCAGTGACCTAGTTTTACCTTTAAGTGCCGCACTTGTCAGCAGTCGTGGAAGAATTTCTTGCGAATTTATCATGAGTAATTTAAGAAAGAATTTTCCCTTCTTAAAAAAGATAGAACTTATTCAAAGTTCAATCCATATCACTCAGGAAAAATATGACGTCATTTTTACAACAGAGAAAGAGTTAGATTACCTCTACATCAATCCAATGCTAGATCAAAAGAATTTGGAAAATATTCGTCACCAGCTGAGGTTGATTCAACAAAAATCACGAGCACTTACCTCTGATTCAGAAAAAGAAAAGAATTTTTTAAATCTCAATGACTTATTTTCAATAGGCAATGAAATATTAAAATCTTTTGAAATCCTATCTCTTGAAAATAAGGCAGAATTACATGATACTGTAAAACAAATTATTCAGCGAGTAAACCCAGAGGATAGTGGAGAACTCATTCATTTGGTGGAAGAAAGATTTAAAGAAACACATCTAGCAATTCCAGAAACAAAAATTGCTCTCTTTCACGCAGTTCATTCATCAATCTCAAGCCCAATTTTTAAAATCTTTGACTTAAGTCAGCCAATTGAAGGAATAGCAATGGATCATCAGGCTATTCAAATTGGACGAGTTCTATTGTTATTAGCGCCTCCAGAAGTTCCAGAGTATGTTTCCTTTTTATTAGGTAAAATCTCAAGTTCAATTATTGAAAACAAGCTTTATACTAGGATATACGATTCCGGAAATTATGAAATTGTAAGTGAGTTACTAAGAGAGATAATTATCGAAGCTGTTAAACATTATGATGACTAGGTTTACATAAGTTGTAAACCTAGTAAACCAAGAAAGGTAATTTTTAAAATGGAAATTCAAAAAAGTCTGATTAAAATTAATCAAAACTTTTCAAATAAAGAAGAGGCCATAAAATATTGTGGAAGTTTGTTGGTTGATGGAGGTTATGTCAAACCTAACTATATCTCAGCAATGATTGAACGAGATAGAGAATTGTCAGTCTATATGGGAAACTTTATTGCAATTCCTCATGGAACTGATGAATCAAAAAAAGAAGTTTTAAAAACAGGAGTAGCCATTGTTCAAGTTCCTCGTGGTGTAAACTTTGGAACAGTAGAAAATCCTAAGATAGCCACAATGCTATTTGGAATTGCGGGGATTAAAGAGGAGCATCTTGAGCTGATTCAAAAGATTTCAATTTTTTGCGCGGACGTTGACAATGTTGTAAAACTTGCTGATGCTCAAACAATCGAAGAAATTGCAAAATACTTTGAAAATTAATTAAAAAATGGCACAGCTTTTAGTGCCATTTTTTATATTTACCAGCATAATGTAAAAGCTTACAATTGCTTATATAGAGGGATTTTAGAGGATTCTATTTGAACTTTTACTTTCTAAATAAAGGAGCAGTAAGTAAGATGAAAAAAGCAGTACATTTTGGTGCAGGAAATATTGGACGTGGCTTCATAGGTGAAATTTTGAGTAAAAATGGATTTGATATTCACTTTGTTGACACAAATAAATCTATAATTGACGAACTTAATAATCGGCATTCCTATGAAATTGGGATTGCAAGTAGTGAACATGAAAAAATTTCTGTAAAAGCTGTCTCTGGTATTAACAATAGTGAGAATCCTGAGGCAGTCATTGAAGCAATTGCAAAAGCTGATATTCTAACAACAGCGATTGGTCCTAATGTCTTGCCTTATATTGCTGAGCTTATTGCAAAAGGACTTCAGAAACGTAAGGAAGAAAAGGTTCAGAGCCCGTTAGATATTATTGCCTGTGAGAATATGATAGGGGGCTCTGAATTTTTGGAAGAAAAAGTGTCCGATTATCTGTCGGAATCTGATAAACTTTATCTTTCTAAATTTATTGGTTTTCCTAATGCTGCAGTTGACCGTATTGTTCCTGCTCAAAAACATAAAGATGTTCTCTATGTTGAGGTAGAGCCTTTTAGTGAGTGGGTAATAGATGCAAGTCATTTAAAAAATAAAGAAATCAAACTTGAAGGAGTTCATTATACAACTGACCTCGAACCATTTATTGAGCGTAAACTTTTTTCTGTAAACTCAGGACATGCTGCAGTTGCCTATTCTAGCGCATATAAAGGTTATAAAACAATATTAGAAGGTTTACAGGATGAAGAAGTTTTGAATATCCTAAAAGCAGTTCAAAAAGAAACACGCGCTTTACTTTTAGCAAAATGGGCTCAATATTTTAAGCAAGATGAGTTAATTAAATATCATGAACTAATCATTTCTCGCTTTTCTAATCCAGAAATTATTGATGAAGTGTCACGCGTGGCAAGAACACCTATTCGGAAATTAGGATATGATGAACGTTTTATTCGTCCAATAAGAGAATTAAACGATCGTAAGCTTTCTTATCAAAATCATCTAGATATTGTTGGAAAAATTTTTGCTTACCATGATGAAAATGATGATCAAGCCATTCAACTCCAAGAAAAACTAAAAATAACAGAACTACCAATGCTCATTGAAGAAGTGACTGGTCTAAGCAATCAAAAGTTGATTTTGGAAATCGAAAAGGTTATTAATCACTATAAAAAATAAAATTTGGGAGAGATGATGATTTTTTATTAATACAATTTATGATTCAAAATTTAACCGCTTTCTATTGAAAAAAAAGATAAAAAGTGTTATTATATAATCATAGAAAAAGCACTGGAATGTGCGAGCTCTTTCATTTTTTTGACCGACTATATTTGTATTGCATAGGGGTTCATGAGACATTCGGTAGCGTAATACCTCGAACGAAAGTAGGGGAAGCTGATGCGAAGCGAGAACACCCACCTGGCGTTTTAGCGGGTTCAATACACGGAAGAGCATACGGCATTCAATCAGTGTTTTTTTGTGTATCAAAAATTAGACAAATCAATAATAAATCTAGGCTACGGGACTATATAGTTAAATAGAACGGCTTTAGAGCTTTAGATTTGTTTTTGCATTTATTTGTTAACAATTTTTGTTAATTTATTCGTTGGATAATTTTTGTAGAATAAAGATACCTCAAATGTGTAGACCTTACACTAATAATAAAAGGTCAGTCTAACTTTGTTTGTACCTAGATATGTACTTCAAACTATCTTTCGATTTTGAAAGCCCATAGTTTAACTTCTATGAGTTTTTTGTTTGTAAAAGGATATGAATCTAAAAGGAGTAAAGATTTATGCTGATTAGAAATTATGAATCAAAAGATTTAGATGAAGTTATTAATCTGTTTAAAAACACTATTTTTGAAATAAATATTTCTGATTATACTTTGGAACAGGTTAAAGCTTGGGTTGACGTTGACACAGAGTTATTTGATGATAATCTTGGCAAAACCTACGCCAGAGTCATTTCTAATCATGAGCAGTTAGTAGGATTTGGTAACATTGATGATAAAGGATATATTGATTTATTTTATGTTAGTGCAGACTATCAAAGGCAGGGAGTAGGGCAAAAACTTCTAAATGATTTAGAAAAAAGTTCGAATTATACTAGCTTTATGGTTAATTCATCTATTACTGCTAAGCCCTTCTTTGAAAAAATGGGCTATAAAGAAATAAAAAAGAACTGTGTACACTTGCGAGGGCAAAATTTTGTTAACTTTACTTTAAAAAAAGTTGTTGAATAAAGTTGATTTTATTTAACAACTTAAAATAACGTGCAGGCACTGAGCCACGTAAAAAGCTAATAGGAGTATTGTTATTATGACAACGAAAACAGTTAACAAACATTTGTTTGTATGGTTAGGAAGTTTTCTATTTGGGGGATTTGGAGTTGACCGTTTTATGCGAGGACAAATTGGAGTGGGAATTTGTAAATTGTTATTCAACTGGACTACTTTTGGCATTTGGTCTTTTGTCGATTGGATTGTAGCCTTGGTCAAGGCTTATAGTACTTATAACGATACTGAAGATATTACATTTATTAATGGTGGATATTCTAGATAAAAGCTCATCTATTTGAGTTCTTTCTCAAATTTCTTTTAGGAGTTTATAAATAAAAAATAGACCAATTATTGGCCTATTTTTTATTTATTTTTATCAACTAAATCTAAAAGGAATTGATTGACACTTGGGTAAATGGCTTCTTCACCAACCATGCTAATAAGTCCAGTTCTCTTAAATGATTCTTTTAATTTAGGATTCATTGAGGCGAAGACGATTTGGCGTTCTTCCTTATGAAAAATACTGTAAATATCAATCAATAGTTTTATAGAAGTGACGTCAATCATTGGTACACCTCTTAGAGAAAGAACAACATTAGTATTTGCTGGAAGTTCATCAATTGCTTGTTTTAACTTGCTACTATTTAAAAAGAAAAGCGGGCCAGAGATATAAATAACTGTCCAATCAGTAAATACTTCATGATGATTTTGACTGATTCGTTCGGGTTCAATTTGTGAACTATTAATCTCAATTTGGGAAATTTTTACGATAAAGAGTAAGAAACCAACAATGATTCCTGCTAATATTGCAGTACTTAAATCGAAAATAACAGTGATAATCATCGTTACAAAAAATTCGATGATTCCACTTTTTAATTTATTTTTGAATAAGAAACGAATGGCTTCCCACTCGTTCATTCTTACGGCGGTCATGATAAGAACACCAGCAAGGGCACTTAGTGGAATATGAGTCATAAATGGTGCAAATAGAAACATTGAGAGGAGAAGAATAAGGGCGTGAATAATACCAGTTAAGCGAGTTTGAGCACCTGCTTTTATAGCTACACTTGTTCGAGCAATTGCGGCTGTTGCTGGAATTCCTCCGAAAAAGGGAATGAAAATATTTCCGATTCCTTGAGCAACGAGTTCTTGGTTATTGTCCATTGGGTGATTGGTTGCACGGCCTGCTGAGGCACCACAAAGGAGACTTTCGGTCATTCCAAGTACGGTAATGCTTATGGCTGGGATAAGTAGAGTTTTCATATCTTGAAGATTCAATTCAGTCAAACGTAGATGAGCTTGGGGAATAAGGGTGGTTGGAATTTTTCCTACTAAAGGAATATCTAGTTTTAGAGCAAGGACTGCTAAAGTTGACAGAAGGATAGCCAACAATGAAGCTGGGAATTTTTTACCCCATGATTTAGGATAGAAAATCATTAATAAGATTGTTAAAAGTCCAATAATTGTTGAAGGATAATCAATGTGTAAGCCAGAGATAAATTTCATTAAATCAAAAAAAGAACCTGTAAAATGTTCTATTCCGAAAAAGTTTTTAATTTGTCCGCTGGCAATGATGATGGCAATACCAGAAGTAAAACCTGTTATTACTGGTGAGGGAATAAGTGAAATTAAATTTCCTAAACGGAAAATACCAGCGAGTAATAGAAAGATTCCTGCCATAAAAGTAGCAATAAATATTCCATTCATTCCGTATTTACCAATGAGTGAAATTAAAATAGCCGCCATTGCTCCTGTTGGACCAGAAATTTGATAGAAAGCTCCAGAAAGTGAGCTAATAATTATACCTGCAACAATGGCTGTTATAAGTCCGGCTGCGGCTGTTGTACCACTTGATACACCGAAGGCAAGGGCTAGAGGGAGGGCAACGGCGGCTACAGTAATTCCTGCCATCAAATCTTGTAAGAATTTTCGTCGGTTGTAGTCTTTGAATTCTGAGTTAATAATACATAAAAATTGTTTAATCATAATAATTCCTTTAATTTTTTATCACAATATTCTATGATAACAGAGATGAGTAATCATATCAAATAATTATCGGAATCGAAATGAAATCAAGATTAGGTAAATTTCTTGTAATTAAAAAACCAGAAAATAAATTTTTTACTAATATCTAATGAAAAATAGAAGAATAACTGCTAAAATGATGATAGAGATTTTATTAGGAGAGGAAGATAATGATAATTAAAACAATAAATTTGGAAAACTATAAAGAAGTTACTGAACTTATTCGTGAATCTTTTAGTCAGTCAGAACATGGTTATGGTAATGAGGCTGAACTTGTTGATAAAATTCGTAATGAAGAAGGTTATATCAAAGATTTGGAAATTGTTGCTTTTGAAGATGGTAAAATCGTTGGTTACGGTCTTTTGAGTGAGGTAGAGATAGTAAGTGACTCACAAAAATTCAAAGGTTTGGTCTTAGCTCCTCTTGATGTTTTAACTACTTACCAAGGTAAAGGAATTGGGGCAGCAGTATTATTGGAACTTGAAAAAAGAGCAAAAATTTTGGATTATCCGTTTATTAGTATTTTAGGTCATGAAACTTATTATCCTAAGTTTGGTTATGTACCAGCAAGTCAATATCAAATCAAAGCACCTTTTGAAGTTTCTGATGAGAACTTTATGATTAAAGAATTAACTGACGGTGGCTTAGAAGGAAAATCAGGAGTAATTCACTACTCAGAAGCCTTTAACTAAGTAACAATTGAGTTTAAAACTCTTTGTTAGTAACTCTATATTTAAGACTTAAATAATAAAAATTCTTGCATTTTGGTCTATAAATCGGTATAATAAGCTAGTAAGTTGGCCCGGTAGCTCAGTTGGCTTGAAGCACTGCTTCAAGGTTGCGGATAGAAAAATTGCGAAGCAATTTATCATTACTACCACAGAATTTTAGAATTCTAGAAGTGGTCACAAAATATTCAACTTTTTATAAGTTGGCCCGGTAGCTCAGTTGGTAGAGCAGTAGACTCTTAATCTATGGGTCCAGGGTTCGAGCCCCTGCCGAGCCATAAATAGTAAAAGCACTCTAAATTTTTAAAAGTTTAGAGTGCTTTTTTTACTGACAGAAATCTGTCAGTAAAGTAAATAGTCTGAAAATAGTGTATAATATTGTCAAAAGATTTCTGTCAGTAGAACAGGATGTAAGTAGAGGATGTTTTATGGATTTATTAAAAAAATTTAACCCTAATTTAGATAAAATTGAAATTTCATTGATTCGTCAGTTTGACCAACAGGTTTCATCTATTCCTGATATTATTAAGTTGACTTTGGGAGAACCTGATTTTTATACGCCTGAGCATGTTAAACAAGCAGGGATTGCGGCGATTGAAAATAATCAAAGTCATTATACTGGAATGGCTGGTTTACTAGAACTACGTCAGGCAGCTAGTGAATTTATGAATAAAAAATATGGTTTATCTTATGCAGCAGAAGATGAAATTTTAGTTACTGTTGGAGTAACGGAAGCCATTTCTAGTGTTTTGTTATCAATTTTGGTTGCTGGTGATGAAGTTTTGATTCCCGCGCCTGCATATCCTGGTTATGAGCCATTAATTACGCTTGCTGGCGGTTCTTTGGTTGAAATTGATACAAGAGCTAATGATTTTGTTCTTACGCCTGAGATGCTTGAACAAGCGATTGTCGAGCGTGAGGGAAAAGTTAAGGCCGTTATTTTGAATTATCCAGCAAATCCTACAGGGGTAACTTATAATCGGGGGCAAATTAAGGCTTTAGCTGAAGTTTTGAAAAAGCATGAAGTATTTGTGATTGCTGATGAAGTTTATTCTGAACTAAATTATACTGACCAACCGCATGTGTCAATTGCTGAATATGCACCTGAGCAAACAATCGTACTTAATGGTTTATCAAAATCGCATGCGATGACTGGTTGGCGGATTGGATTAATCTTTGCAGCGCGTGAATTAGTGGTACAGATTATTAAGACTCACCAATATTTGGTGACTTCGGCTTCAACTCAGTCACAGTTTGCAGCGATTGAAGCTTTGAAAAATGGTGCTGATGATGCTCTTCCGATGAAAAAAGAATATCTTAAACGTCGTGATTATATTATTGAAAAGATGTCAGACCTTGGTTTCAAAATTATTGAACCAGATGGAGCTTTCTACATTTTTGCAAAAATTCCAGCTGATTTAGAACAAGATTCATTCAAATTTGCTGTGGATTTTGCAAAAGAAAATGCAGTTGCCATTATTCCTGGTATCGCTTTTGGTCAGTACGGTGAAGGATTTGTCCGCTTATCTTATGCGGCTTCAATGGATATGATTGAGCAAGCAATGGCAAGATTGACGGATTATGTGACTAAAAAACGTGGCTGAGCAATCTGTCAGTAAAATTAAAAATCATTGATAACAGTTAGAAGAGTTGTCAGTGATTTTTTTGATATAATGAAATAAAATATCGAAAGGAGAAAATCATGCGTGATGCCGAAACTCAAGGTCTAGTGCTTTACAGTCGTAATTACAAAGAAAAAGATAAATTGGTCAAGATTTTTACAGAGTCTTTTGGTAAACGGATGTTTTTTGTCAAAAATTTTGGAAAATCGCCTTATGCTAGTTCCTTACAAGCTTTTACTGATGGAAAATTGACGGCAACGATTAATGACGGGGGATTTTCTTTTATCGAGGATGTCAGTGAAGTGGTCGTTTATAAAAATATTAGTTCAGATATTTTCATCAATGCTCATGCTTCTTATATCATAAGTTTGGCTGATGCGGCCATTTCTGATAATCAATACGACCCAGGGCTTTATGGATTTCTAAAGCGAAGTTTAGAGCTTTTAGATCAAGGATTTGATATGGAAGTCGTGACTAACATTTTTGAATTACAAGTTCTTCATCGTTTTGGGATTTCTTTGAACTTCTCAGAATGTGCATTTTGTCATAAAACCGTTGGACCCTTTGATTTTTCTTATAAATTTAGTGGCTGCCTTTGTCCCCAACATTTTGATGAAGATTTACGACGGAGTCATCTTGACCCAAATGTGATTTATTTGGTCAATCTTTTTCAAGAAATATCTTTAGATGAACTCAAAAAAATCTCCATAAAAGCAGATATGAAACTAAAAATTCGTCAATTTATTGATGGGCTTTATGATGAATATGTCGGAATTCATCTCAAATCCAAAAAATTCTTGGACGGAATGTCTGGTTGGGCAGATATTATGAAATAAATCTGTGGATAAGTCGCTAGAAGTTCTGTCAGTAAATTTATCCACAGTGGAAAACTTAAAATTACTGACAGAAACCTCTAAATATTTCTGTCAGTAAAAAATGAGGATAATTTATGGACTCAAAATCATGGGGAAGAGTTTTTCGTGAAATTCGCGAAATGAAAAATTTGTCATTAGCCAAAGTTGCAGGAGATTATGAGAATTCACCAAATTTTATTACTTCAAAGCAACAAGTTTCACGTTTTGAACTTGGTAAATCTGATATCACACTTACAAAAATTTACTGACAGATTTTCCGTTAGTAAATTTATCCATAGAAAAAATCACTGACAAATCCGTCAGTGATTTTTAATTTTATTAAACGTGAATTGGTAAGCCATCAGCCAATTCAGCTGTATCCATAATCGCTTCACCAAGTGTTGGGTGAGGTTGGATAGTCAATGAAATGTCTTTAGAAGTCAATCCATTTTCAATCGCTAGTGATAAACCAGAAATCAAGTCAGATGCACCAGGGCCAACGATTTGAGCACCGATTAAGGCCCCTTCTTTAGTTTCAGTAATCAAACGTAAGAAACCAGTGGTATCATTCATTGAAATGGCACGGCCATTTGCAGCAAATGGGAACTTAGAAATTTTAACATCTTTACGGTCTTTAACTGATTCAGGCGTTTCTCCAACTGTTGCCAATTCAGTTGTTGTATAAGCTACAGCAGGCAAAGCAACGTGTAAGTCCACGTCGTCCTCAGCTCCAGCAATCGCAGCAGCAGCAACTTTAGCTTGGAAAGAAGCTTTGTGAGCGAGCATTGGACCAGGAACCACATCACCGATTGCATAAATGTGAGGAACATTAGTTGCATAAGAATCATCAACTTCAATCAAACCACGGTCAGTCAATTTAACATCAGTGTTGTTCAAGCCGATTAAATCAGTATTTGGACGACGTCCAACAGAAACGAGTAAGTAATCACCAGTCACTGTTTGTTCTTTTCCATCAACCTCAAAAGTCAAAGTTACATCTTTATCAGTTTGAGTAGCTGATTTAGCCATTGCTGAAGTAAAGATTTCAGAACCAGCAGATTTAACGCGATTAGCAATGATATCAGACATTTCTTTATCAAACCCGTTTAAAATGTGGTCCAAACCTTCAACAATTGTAATCTTAGAACCAAGCATACGGTAAGCTCCACCAAGCTCAGAACCAATAACTCCTCCCCCAACAATAATCAAATGTTTAGGAACTTCTGGAAGTGACAAAGCACCAGTAGAGTCAATAATGCGACCACCAAATGGGAAAGAAGGAATTTCGATAGGACGTGAACCAGTTGAGATAATCACATCATTAAATTGCAAAAGTTGGAACCCATCTTCTTGTTCAACATTTATTGTATTGTTATCAATAAATTCTGCAGTTCCTTGAATCACGTCAACTTTGTGTTTTTTAAGTAGCATTTTAACGCCACCTGTCAACTGGTTGACAACTTTATCTTGTTTCCATTTTTGGGCAGATTCCCAGTTTAATTTAACATTTCCGACAGAAAGACCAAAAGGATTTTCTCCTTTTTCTTCCTCCAAAGATTCTTGGTAATGATGACCAATATTAATCAATGCTTTTGATGGGATACAACCAATATTTAAACAAACCCCACCAACATTATCTTTTTCAATAATTGTAACTTTTTTACCAAGTTCAGCCGCACGGATGGCTGCAACATAACCACCAGGGCCTGAACCAATAACAACCAAATCAACTTCTGTTGCTTGTGCACCAACAACCATAATATATCCTCTTTCTTGTAAACATTAGTGTCAACTTGAATTTACAATACTGTAAACTAGTTTTTTAAATCTATGACAGAAAGAAACGAAAAAAATATTTTTTCGTTCCTTTACTAATAAGACAATTAGCGAGTATCCTCTAGGAGACACGCCTGTAATAAATAGATGCTTTAGCACCATTTATTACAGCCTATTAGATTTCCATAAGCATGAACTCAGGGTCAGCCAATAGAGATTTCAAGTAGTTAAGTGATGTTTGACCCAACATTCCATCAATCAAACGGTGATCATAAGTCATAGACAATTTCATGTTTTGTCCGACAACAATTTCGCCTTCACCATTAACAATTGGTTCTTTAACGATTGAACCCAGTCCTAAAATTACGACATCAGAACCATTAATGATTGGTGTAAACCAAGAACCACGAGCAGATCCAATATTTGAAATTGTAATTGTTGAACCTTGCATTTGTTGAGGTTTAAGTGTTCCTTCTCGTGTAGCAGTAGCTAATTCAGCGATTTCTTTAGCAATCTCAAGAATTGATTTAGTTTCAGCTTCATGAATCACTGGAACGTACAAACCAGTTGGAGCATTTACAGCGATTCCAAGGTTGACATGTTCGTGATAAACAATTTCTTGTTTTTCATAGTCAACAGAAGCATTGATATCTGGGAATTTATGAGCAGTAGTAGCCAAAGCTTTAGCAACATAAGCAAGATAGGTTAATTTAATATCTTGTTTTGCAGCAATTTCTTTAAAGACAGCACGATGTTTCACGAGTTTAGAAACTTCAACTTGGTCAAAGTTTGTCACTGGGGGAATGTGTGTATGTTGAGCAGTCATAACTTTAGAAACAACTTTACGAGTTGGATTCATTGCTTCACGTCGATCACCAGCTCCTGCTTTAACGCTTGGCGCTTTTTCAGCAACAGGAGCAGCTGGTTTATCAGCCTTAGGTGCTGGAGCGGCTTCTGGTGTTGTTTGAGCGATAGGAGCGACACTGCCAGATTCAAAAGCTTTAACATCGGCCAACGTTGTGTGACCGTGACGACCAGTTGCAGGAACTTGACTTAAATCAATACCAGCCTTGCGTGCATAATGACGAACAGAAGGCATCGCAAGAATGTGACCAGTAGAAGTTGTTTTAGTCAACGGAGCATTTGCAGGACTTGCAGGACTAGCTGCTTTAGGTGCTTCTGCGACTGGAGCAGGACTAGCAGCTGCTGGAGCAGCCCCATTTCCATTGTATTCAATTAAAGGAGCCCCAACTTCTACAGTCGTTCCAGCTTCAACGAAAAGTTTAGTGACTTTTCCAGAATATGGAGAAAGAATTTCTTGCATGAGTTTATCATTTTGAACCTCTGCAACAGGATCATCTTCTTTAATTTCATCTCCAACTTTAACTAACCAGTTGGCGATATCTCCTTCATGCATTCCTTCACCAATATCAGGCATCGTGAAGATTTGAGCTTCTCCAGAAGGTGCATCAGTTGTAGCAGTATCAGAACCAGCTGTTTCTTGAGGAGCAGGAGCAGCTGCAGAAGAGCCTGAACCGTCACCATCAAACTCAACCAAAGGAGAATCAACTTCTACGGTTGTTCCAGCTTCAACAAAAAGTTTTGTTACGGTACCAGAATAAGGAGAGAGAATTTCTTGCATAAGTTTATCATTTTGTACTTCAGCAATTGGGTCATCTTCTTTAACAACATCTCCAACTTTAACTAACCAGTTGGCAATGTCTCCTTCGTGCATTCCTTCACCAATATCAGGCATTTTAAAAATCTCAGTCATAGTCAACCACCTCTTTAACTTTATTCACAATATCTTCAGCTTTAACTGCCCAGTCATTTTCTGCTTGTGCAAATGGGAAAATTGAGTCAGGACCACTAACACGTCCAATTGGCGCTTTAAGGTTCAAAACAAAACGTTCTGAAATTTCGGCCATGACATTCGCTGCGATACCGGCTGTACGTTGAGCTTCTTGAACAACGACCACACGCCCAGTTTTTTCAACTGTTTTACCAATTGACTCAATATCAAGAGGAGCAACTGTTCTGAGGTCAAGGACTTCAGCTTTAATTCCATCTTTTTCGAGTTGTTCAGCAGCTTTAAGAGCAAGTGGAACTGTTCCACCATAAGCAATGATTGAAACATCAGATCCTTCTTTAGCGACTGCAGCAGTATCAAGTGGTGTAGTATAGTAACCTTCAGGAACTTCACCTTTAAGTGAGCGATAAAGGTGAAGGTTTTCAAGGAAAATAACAGGGTCGTTATTTTCAATTGAAGCCAGCAATAATCCTTTAGCATCAGCTGGATTTGAAGGCATTACAACACGAATTCCGGGGATTTGTGAAAATAGCCCTTCAATTGAATCCGCGTGCATTTCAGGCGTTTTAGTTCCGATTCCATAAGGTGTACGCACGACAATATTATTTGAACGTGTGTTATTAAAACGGTAACGTGTCCGGCTCATTTGTCCAGCAATTGAGTCGAAAACTTCAAAGATAAAGGTTCCGAATTGGATTTCCATAATTGGGTGGAAACCTTGTGTTGCAAGACCAATTGCCATTCCACCAATTCCTGATTCAGCAAGTGGAGTATTGAAAACACGTTCTTCTCCATATTTTGCTTGCAGACCATCAGTAGCACGGAAAACCCCACCATTTTGTCCAACGTCTTCACCAAAAATGAGTGCATCTTTATCTTTTTCAAGCGCCAAATCAAGCGCTTCTGTAATTGCTGCAATATAAGTTTTTACTGCCATTCTTATTTGCCCTCGCTTTCAAATTTTGCAATTTGTTCTGCCATTGCTTGGCTTGGCACTTCAAGTGTATTTTTAATGAAGCTAGAAATTTTTTGTTTTTCAACATTGTTGGCTTTCTTAATGTCGGCATCAATACCTGCATCAAGTTCAGCAATATAAGCTTCCTCTTTCTCTGTATCCCAAAGTCCTTTTTCAGTAAGGAAATTACGCATACGAACGAGAGGTTCTTTTTTCCACCAAGCTTCAATGTCTTCTTTAGTACGATAGCGAAGTGGGTCATCACCAGCTGTTGAGTGTGGTTCTAAACGGTTTGTAATTGCTTCAATAACAACTGGACCATTTCCAGCTACTGCCCAAGCACGAGCTTCTTTAGAAGCAAGATACATAGCAATCGCGTCCATTCCATCAACTACGATCGAAGGAGCACCTGCGGCCCAACCTTTAGCAGCTAAATGAGGAGCGGCACTTTGGAGACTACGAGGTGTCGAAATTGCATAGCCGTTATTTTGGATAAAGGCAACAAGTGGGGCTTTATAAGCTCCAGCAAAGTTAATTCCTTCATAAGTATCACCTTGTGAAGAACCACCATCACCTGTGTAAACGAAAGCTACAGCATCTTTTTTACGTTTTTTGAGTCCGAGTGCGACACCAGCGGCTTCAACGTATTGAGCACCAATGATAATTTGTGGGAACCATGAGTTTACAGGTTTACCATCATCGGTAGTGTACTCATTACCAAGTTGATGTCCACGAGACCAAAGAAGACCTTTCCAAATTGGCCAACCTTTTGCGTAAATTTGTGGCAAGTCACGGTAACCTGGGAAGAGCCAGTCTTCGTCAGTGAAAGCGAATGATGAGGCCATTTGAGAAGCTTCTTGACCAGCGTGAGGTCCAAAGAATCCCATACGTCCTTGTTTAGCTAATTTCATTGAACGAATGTCAACTTGACGTGCAAAAAGCATACTTTTAAAGAGTTCAACGAGTTTTTCATCAGAAAGTCCTGCACGTTTAAGACCATCTTCGTCAACAATTTTTCCTTCTTCGTTAAGAATTTGAAGCATTGGAAATGTAGTGTCTTGCAGTTCTAGCTGCGCTTTGAAATCTAAGATTTGTTCTGAATTTGACATAATAGATTCCCTTTCTATTTTATGTGTCTATAATTAGAAATTTATCATTTTTTGGAGAAATTTCCTAAGGTTATGCTTGTGAAATAACTTAATCTGTTCGGTAGTCAGCTTTGAACATTTCAGAAAGTTCAGTATTTTGAATTGTTCCAAAATATTGTCCTTCTTTATTTGTTTCAAGGACTTCAAGAATTGCTGAAGGTTCAAATTCAAGACCAATAAATTGCTCTTTGATATCTCGCCAATCTCGAACGCCTAAGAAATCTCCTTGGAAATTAATTTCAGTGATTTTACCATTTTCAACATTGACTTGAATATCAATGGCTCCGCCAGTAAATTTAGCGTGATTTTGGAAGGAGAATTTTGGTGATTCGCCATAATTCCAATCCCAAGTTGCAAATTGCTCATCTCGTATTTTTTTGATTGAGCTAAGTTGGTCATCAGTTAAAACTAATTCACCATCTTTTCCTTCGTCTGTGAGATAGTATTTTAATGCGTCAATAAAACTATCTAAGGTTAAGTCCTCAGGGGCAAAATCTTTGATATTTCCCACACGAGCGCGAACTGATTTAGCCGCTTTACTGACAAATTTTTCATCAGAAACATTGAGAGAACGAATCATTGCTTCAACATCAGTGTCCCAAAGGAGGGTTCCGTGATGCATCAAATAACCTCCAGCATAGCGTTGGGCATTTCCCGAAATCTTTTTACCCTCAACTTCAAGGTCATTGCGTCCAGTAATTTCAGCTTTGATTCCAACAGCATGGAGTGCTTCATACATCGGTTGAACAAATTTTTTAAAGTTGACAGAGCCAGAATTTTCGACAGGAACAAAAAATGTGAAACAGATGTTTCCTTCATCATGATAAACTGCACCACCGCCAGATACTCGACGAACAACTTGAACATCATGACTGTCAATGTAGTCTTGATTCACTTCAGCAAAAGTGTTTTGGTTGCGCCCCACAATAACTGCACGTTTATTTTGCCATAAAGCAAAAACAGGCTCAGTTGGTTTTAGGTGATAAAGTAGCCAGCTGTCCATCGCGATATTTGTGTAAGCGTCTTGACCTAGATAGTTAATAAATTGCATGTTTATGCATCCCTTCCAAATCCTTGTGCTTATTTTGTCAAACAAGTTTGACAAAATAACACGCACGATTTAATTATACCCTTTGTGAAACAAAATGTAAAGAGAAATGCTTTACGCTTACAATTACTGTACTATGTGATTTTCACCTCAAAATATTGTGAAATAGATATCATTTGTGATAGATGAAAAAAAGACCAGTCTATTTTGACTGGTCTTGGATTTCTCGACGAATTTCGAGGGCACGTTCCGGAAAATCGGTGATGATTCCAGCTACATGTTGTTGAAAAGCTTGTCGTATTTCTGTTTCTTGATTAACTGTCCAAAGACGAAGGGGTCTTTTTGAACTTTTGAGAAGAAGTGGGTGCTTGAAGGCGTAGGTTCTTCGGGGATGAATTCCTGAAATAAAATCTGTTGAGCTGCCTTTATAATGACTTTTTAGGGTCAAAAGATTTTTTGTCAGATAATTAACTTCAGCCTTTGAATCAAAAGTGTGTATTTTTTTTAATGAATCAAAATTAAACGAACTATAAATATAGCTAAAGGGCCATTTAGTTTCTGTCATTAAGTCTGAGAGTTTTTTTTCAATTCCGGGATAGTCAAATTTGTCAGTTTTAATTTCGATATTTAAATAACCAGTAAATGATAGGTCTGTAAGTAATTTTAAAACCTCTGACAAAGTTGGAATTTTTTCGTCAGTAAATTTTGGATTGAACCAAGAACCAGCATCAAATTTCTTTAAATCTATAGCATTCATATTTTTGACAAGACCTTTACCATTTGTTGTCCGGTCAATTTTCTCATCGTGAATAACAATTAATTCATTATCGAGTGATAAGTGGACATCAAGCTCAATTCCGTCAGCATGGACACGAACAGCTTCATGAAAAGCGGCCAATGTATTTTCTGGACAGTTGGATTTAGAACCACGATGAGCAAAAACCAATGTTTTAGAAGTGAGGCTTGGCTTGAATTTCAAATTGTTTTTGATTTTATTTCTGTCAAGAAAATTATGAAGTTTAAAAACTATTTTTGTGAAGCCAGACATTAGTCACTTCCTTTCGATTTGGGAATGATTTTTACTGACAAGGCCATAAAAGAAGCACTGATAGGGTCTGTCAGTAAAAATTAAAAATGAGTTTCCTTGTATTCTTCTTCAATTTGGCTGACAAAAAGGTGCATTATTTTATCACGCTTTTCGCCTAGTCTTTTTCCTTCGGTTGTATTTAATAAATCTTTTAACAAAAATAATTTTTCATAAAAATGATTGAGTGTGGAGTTATTTTTTTGACTATGATAGTCTTCTTTAGAATTGTAATCTAAAGGTGGCAGATTTGGGTCATAAAAGACTCGATTTTTTGCCCAACCATATTCAAGTGTCCTTACAATTCCCCAAGCTCCCATTGCATCAAGGCGGTCAGCATCTTGTACAATTTGTCCATTCAAAGAGAGTGTTTTTCTCTCAATTAAATTACTTGAAAAACTCATGTTGTCAATAATCATAAAAAGTTCATCAATGAGCTTTTTATCAATTTTAAGCTCATTTAAAAATTGCGCAACTTTAGCTTTTTGTTTAGGAACATCATCTGTTAATTTTTCATCATAAGTATCATGTAAATAACAAGTTGCTAGAACAAGTTCTTGATTTGCTGACGGCTCTGTCAGTAAAATTTTTTGAGCAAGAGCAACGACCCGTTCAATATGGTCAAAGCCATGTCCATCATTATTTTTATCATGAATTTCTTGAGCAAATCTTTTAATTTTCTTTAAATCAATCAAGTTAAATCTCCAAAATAAATGACTTGAGTTTACACCAGTGTCAACTAAAAGCAAATAGTGTAAACTGGTAAATCCTCAAGATTAGTAAGGCTAAGGAAGTAAAATTTGAAAATGAATTATTTGAAATAGTTGATTCCCATTGCAGACTTAACTTCATCAAGAGTTTGACTGGCTACAGTTTGGGCCTTAAGTGAGCCTGCTTTAAGCATGTCGTATACGTAGTCCATATTTTGTGCAAACTCAATACGACGTTCACGGATTGGTGAAAGTTCGCGGTCAAGAACATCAAGAAGGAAACGTTTTGTTTTCACATCACCAAGACCACCCGCTTGATATTGGGCTTTCATTTCAGCAATTTGCTCTGCATCTTCAGCTTTACCAAAAACGTCAAGATAATGGAAAACCATGTTTCCTTCAATTTTACCAGGATCTTCAACTTTGATATGGTCAGGGTCAGTATACATTGACATCACTTTTTTCTTGAGTGTGTCCATGTCATCAGCAAGGAAAATTCCGTTTCCAAGAGATTTAGACATTTTGGCATTTCCGTCAAGTCCAGGTAAACGACCAGCAGCTTCATTTTCAGGGTAAATTCCTTCTGGTTCAACTAAAACATCTGTGTGATAAGCATTATTAAATGAGCGAACAATTTCTCGTGTTTGTTCAATCATTGGTTTTTGATCATTTCCGACTGGAACATGAGTGGCTTTAAAAGCAGTAATATCAGCAGCTTGAGAAACTGGATACACTAAAAAGCCGGCAGGGATTGATTCACCAAAAGCTTTTTGTGCAATCTCTGTTTTTACAGTAGGATTGCGTTCAAGGCGGGCAAGTGAAACTAAATTCATATAATACATTGAAAGTTCAGCCAGTTCAGGAATTTGACTTTGAATGAAAATGGTTGATTTTTCAGGGTCAAGTCCTGCTGCTAAGTAGTCAAGGGCAACATCACCGACAGATTGACGAATGAGTTCAGGTTCTTTTGCATGGTCAGTTAAAGCTTGTTGGTCAGCTAAAAAGACAAACATATTGTATTTATCTTCATTTTGCATTTTGACACGATTTTGCAAAGAGCCTACATAGTGGCCGATGTGAAGTTTTCCTGTTGGACGGTCTCCAGTTAAAATAGTTGGTTTTGTCATTTTGTTCTCCTTATGTGTGTTTGGATTAGATTGATTATTGAAGAGTGTAAATTGGTTTACACTAAATAAAAAATAAAAAAAGCACCCATAGAACTATAAAAAGTCCTACGGGCGCTTTGAGCGCGGTGCCACCGTAAATTTAAAATCAAATGATTTTCTTAGAACTTGTCAAAAAACAAGTTGCTCTGTAACGGAAGCGGCCGTGATTCTTTATTTTTTTAAATCAAATTTATTAGTTAATCACAAGCCCATTCACTTTGCTGAAAACGTTGGTTTGCACAACCACCAACTTCCTAAAGATTTCAAAATCAAAGTTACTTTCTTGTTGTTTTAAATTTTACACTTTTTGTAATGAACTGTCAAACTTTAAAAAGTAGAAAATCAATTTGCTTGAATTCACAATTGCAAAAAGATATACTCAAATTACAAGAGAGAATTACAAATACAACTTAAGTATTAAATTCATAAAGCAATTGCACAGTTCTATTAAGGAGGAAAAAAATGAAAAATATCTCTACTGCATCAGCACATTGGGAGGACACTTTAGAAAATGGTTTTGGCACAATTTCTGCTGAAAGTTCTCAAATTTTTACAGAAACTCCCTATAATTTCAAAGCACGTTCAGAAAGTCAAGCTCATATTACCACACCAGAAGAACTTTTGGGAGCTGCTCATGCAGCCTGTTTTAGTATGGCATTCTCAATGGTTTTAGGACAAAAAGGCTTAGTAGCAACTTCTATTGACACAACGGCAGATGTTACTTTTGAAGCAACAGCAGATGGTCCAGCGATTACAAAAATTAAATTGACTAATCGTTCAGTGGTACCAGAACTTTCTGAAGCTGATTTTCAAGAAATTGCCAAAGTAGTAAAGGAAAGCTGTCCAGTATCTAAGGCTCTGTCAGGAGTCGATATTGAACTTGAAGCAACTTTAGGCTAGTCTATTTTATAGAATAAATGAAAAACTAAGTTATCAATGAATAGCTTAGTTTTTTGCATAAACTGGTGAAATAATGACGAAAAATGAGGCCTTTCTGATATAATTTAACTAACAATAAATTTAACAAAGTCTTAACTTAATTAAAATAAGTGGGGTCTCAATGAAAGAAAATAAATTATTATCACCGGCAGCCATTTTTCTGTTGGGTGTGAATTCCATTATTGGTTCAGGAATTTTCTTACTTTCTGGCAAAATTTATGAAGATGCAGGAATTTGGAGTTTACTGGCTATTTTATGTGCTGGTTTATCGATTTTTGTGATTGCTTTTGCTTATGCCAACATGAGTAAAATTTATTCAAAAAATGGTGGAGCTTTTGTTTATGCTAAAGAAACTTTTGGGCGTTTTCCAGGCTTTATTGTGGGAATGGTGACATGGTTGCTAGGTACAGTGACACTAGCTACAGAGGTTTCGGCTTTACTGACAGCAATGAAAATGATTCTTCCAAATCTTAATAGTCGGTTAATTGGTATCATTATTATTTTAGCCCTAGGAATCATCTCCTATTTTGGGAGTTCAATTATTGCTGGTTTAGACAATCTGACTTCTTTTGTGAAAATTGTCTTAGTTCTTGTTTTTATTTTTACTTGTCTATGGTTGGTACGTGGTCTTAATTTTTCAAGTCCAAATTTACTGACAGCTTCGTCAGCAAATTTAGGTGGCTTTAAAGGATTTCTGTCAGCTTACGGTACTGTATTCTTTTTCTTCACCGGCTTTTCATTTCTACCGGTGAATGCTGAAAAAATGAAAAATCCAGCAAAAAATTTACCAAAAATGATGTCCCTTGTCATGTTAACCTGTTTGGCTGTTTATCTGATTATTCAAACCATTACCATTGGGGCATTGGGGCCAGAACTGACTAAAACACTTGTGCCTGCGGCAACAGCTTTTAGTAAAATCGTGGGTAGCATTGGAATTCCGCTCTTTGTTGTCGGAATATGTTTTTCAATTTTTGGTGTTATTGTTGCGACCACTTTTAATACACCAACAATTTTAGCCAGTTTGGCTCAGGCTCATGAAGATGTGCCTATGTTTGTTTCTAAAAATAATCGCTTTGGAACCCCCACTTGGGCAATTATTTTGACGACAGTTTGTGGAATAGCTCTCTTTTTGAGTGGAAATTATGTTTTTCTGAGTGGGCTGACTGTCTTTATGAGTTTTGTTCAATATTTATCAACTGGACTTGCTAACATTAAGAAAAAATTCCTTTTGATTGGAATTGGTTCGGTTCTCTTTTCATTGGTTTTACTGACAAGCTTTACTTTATCCGTCCTAATTTTAGGTTTAGGAATCTTGATATTACTTGTTATGATTTATTTTGTCGTTAAATTAGATGATGATGAACGTGAAAAATGGCTCAAAGAACACCAAGAAAAGTCAAAAGGAGCAGATGTCAATACTGTTAAACGTTTGTAAGTAATTTTTAGAAATTTTATTTTACTGAAGAAAGCTGTCAGTAAAATAAGGAGAAAAATATGACAAAAAAAGAATATACATTTTGGTTGTTGAGCAGTATTTTTTTAATAATTGGTCTAATTTTGCAATTCATCCCCAGTCATTCAATACAAATGCTAGTTTTACTGCTTTAATAATTGGACTAGTTTTAGTTTTTTTCATTAAGGACAAAAATGAATCGAGAAAACCATTACCCGAAAAGTTTTATCAGAAAAAAAGTTTTTTGGGCTTGGATTTTTATTCCACTCTTTGTAATTTTGTTTATTTATTCTATTTTTTTGAAAAAAGAGTCTCCTTATAATTTTATGATGATAATTTTAGTTGTTGATATGATTATCTTTAACTATTTCGGTACGAAGTATAAATGGTAGATAAAAAATACTGACAGCTCAATTCTGTCAGTAAAAAAAACTCGGTTTCCCGAGTTTTTTATTTGTCCATTTTTTCAAAATGTTCGACTAATTTACCAGAAACATCTGATTCCAACATTTTATGAATTTGTTTCAAGGCAGAGGCAATCGCCAATTCACTTGAATTTCCGTGAGCTTTAACAACAGGTGCTTTAAGACCAACAAAAGCAGCTCCACCAGCTCCATCTGTACTCATCAAATCTTTAAGTACAGACAAAGGTTTTTTAATTAGAGCCCCACCAATTTTAGTGGTGACACTACCAGCCATGATGGCTGATTTTATTTCTTTCATGAGAACAGTTGCTGTTCCTTCAATCGCTTTTAAAATGGCGTTTCCCGTGAAACCATCGGTTACTACAACATCAGCCCCACCTGAAAGTAAATCACGAGATTCAATATTTCCGATGAAGTTGATTTCAGACATAGCTGACAAAATTTCATGCGCTTCTTTGACAGTTGGCGAACCTTTAGATTCTTCGGCACCATTAGAAATCAAAGCAACACGTGGTTTATTGATGCCGCGAACATTTTCAGCGTAATATGAACCCAAAATGGCAAAATCAACTAAGTGGTGGGCCGTATTTTCAGTATTTGCTCCCAAATCAAGCATATCAAAACCGCGACCATCAGCTGTCGGTAAGGTTGACATCAAGGCTGGACGTGACACTTGCTTAATTCTCTTAACCAAAAGTAAGCCGGCGGTTAAAAGTGCACCAGTTGAGCCGGCAGACAAGACTGCATCAGCCTCTCCTTTTTTCACAGCAGTCACAGCTCGGACAAGTGAGCTGTCTTTTTTTGATTTAATGGCAGCAACTGGATCATCATGAAAATCAATGATTTCAGTTGTTTCAACAATCTCAATATTTGTTTCATCGTCTAAAAATTGACGAATTTTTGCCCCATCTCCGTAGAGTTGGAAGGTAACATCAGAAAGTTCTTTCTTTGCCAAGTTTACACCTTTGACAATATTTTCGGGAGCAAAATCTCCTCCCATTGCATCAATTGCAATTTTCATATTTTTATTTTCTCCAAATCAAATAATCTCTCATTAAAATTATAACAAAAAAAGTGACCAGATAGTCACTTTTTTTCACAATAGGAAATCTATTGAATAAAATTATTCTTCATTTAAAATATTTTCAATCTCAACCAGTACAGCATCTTCGTCATTAGAAAGAATGACTTTATCAGCTAGTTCAAGAATTTCAGGCGCTGCGTTACTGACAGCAAAAGAAGAACCAGCGTATTCAAACATTTCCAAATCATTCATTTGGTCACCAAAAACAGCTAAATTTTCAGGGAGCCAGTTAAAATGTGCTAACAAATGTGCCAAACCAGAAGCTTTAGAAATACCATTTGGCACGATGTCAATACTAGTAAAACCAGTTGTTGTTGCCCTTACGAAAGAGAGTCTGTCTGTAATCCATTGCTCACAGTCACGGACGTGGTCTTCGGGGAAGTTGGTTGTAACCTTGAGCAATTTGTCATCAATTTCATCTAAGCGATGGTAAAGTTGACAGTTAGGGTAATAAAGTTTTGCATGAGTAAGGTATTCTTTAGAAATACCTTCAGGATAATAAGCACCTTTAAGGCCAGAAATTAAATAGTCATTTTTGGGACTAAACGGCATCTCTTGCAAGTCATCAATTAATTCTTGAGTTTGAGCAACAGTCAAATCTTTTGCAAAGAGAATTTCTCCTTTATAAGCAACAACTCCACCATTCTCAGCAACAAAAGCCATTTGATCTTTATATTCTGAAAAAACCTCAATCAAACCAAGTAAAGAACGTCCAGAAGAAGCAGCAAAAAGAAGATTTCTATCTTGAATTTTTTTAATTACTTCAGCGAGTTTTTTGTGATTATACGAATGGTCATTGCGCAGAAAAGTTCCGTCCATATCTGTCGCAAAAAGTTTTAAATTTTGATTCATGACTTCTCCCCCAGTCCACTGTTAGCGCTAACAGTGGACGAAAATGAATTCTGTCAGTAAATTTTACTGACAGAACTGTAAACTTGGTTTACACAACAGTGTAAACGAACTAAATAATAATAAATTTAATCAGCCCAGAGTGCTTTTACTTTTTCTTGTACTTCTGCATTATCTAAGAAATCATCATAAGTTTCACCAATACGGTCAATGACACCAGATTTACCAAGAACAACAATGTGATTGGCAATAGTATTAATGAATTCATGGTCATGTGAAGCAAAGAGGATTGAGCCTTTAAATGATTTCAAACCATCATTAAGTGCAGAAATAGATTCCAAATCCAAGTGATTAGTTGGGTCATCAAGAACAAGCACATTAGCTCGTTGAAGCATCATTTTAGAAAGCATGACACGAACTTTTTCTCCCCCTGAGAGGACATTGACAGCTTTTAAAGATTCTTCACCTTTGAAAAGCATACGTCCAAGGAAACCGCGAAGGTAAGTATTATCGTCTTCCTCTTTTGTCAATACAAATTGACGCAACCAGTCAAGAATAGAGTCACTTGTATCAAAATCTTTGGTATTATCTTTTGGAAGATATGAACGAGAAGATGTAACTCCCCATTTAATATCGCCAGTTACGGTCCAATTATCTTCTACATCATCCATTAAAGCACGAAGTAACGTTGTTTGTTGAATATCGTTTTGACCAATAAATACGGTCTTATCACCAGGATTTAAGATGAATGAAATATTTTCGATAATCATTTCTCCTTCAATCGCAACTGAAAGATTTTCTACACGAAGTAAATCATTACCGATTTCGCGTTCTTGTTCAAAACCAACAAATGGATATTTGCGTGATGAAGGAACGAATTCTTCAACTTCAATTTTATCAAGCATTTTCTTACGTGATGTTGCTTGTTTTGATTTGGACGCATTAGCAGAGAAACGAGCGATAAACTCTTTCAACTCGGCAATTTTCTCTTCAGCTTTACGGTTTTGGTCACCTTGCAAGCGAAGAGCAAGTTCAGAAGACTCTTTCCAGAAATCATAGTTCCCTGGGTAAAGTTTGATTTTACCATAGTCAAGGTCTGCCATGTAAGTACAAACATTGTTCAAGAAGTGACGGTCATGGGAAACAACGATAACGGTATTTTCAAAATTAATCAAAAATTCTTCAAGCCAAGCAATCGCTTGAATATCAAGTCCATTGGTCGGTTCGTCAAGAAGAAGCACATCAGGTTTACCAAAAAGTGCTTTAGCAAGAAGGACTTTAACGTGTTCGCCAGAAGTCAAATTGGCCATCAAATCTGTATGTTGTTCAGCTTTAATGCCGAGGTTTTGCAAAAGACGAGCAGCGTCAGCTTCGGCTTCATAACCACCCATTTCACCAAATTCTGCCTCAAGTTCGGCAGCTTTCATGAAGTCATCATCTGTCGCATCAGGGTTCATGTAAATGGCATTTTTTTCTTGATTAATGGCGAAAAGTTTTTCATTCCCCATCATCACGACATCAAGTGGTGTTTGATCTTCGTAATCGTAATGATTTTGACGAAGAACAGACATGCGTTCGTTTGGCCCCATTGAGATGTGACCTGTTGTTGGTTGAATTTCACCGTCCAAGATTTTCAAGAAAGTTGATTTACCAGCACCATTGGCACCGATTAAACCGTAACAGTTTCCCGGTGTAAACTTGATGTTTACTTCGTCAAAAAGCTTGCGGTCAGAGAATTGTAATGAAATATCAGATACTGTAAGCATGTATTTTCCTTTTTTATTGATGAGAAAAATTCTCAAATATTTTTCGATAAAGTAGTTTGACTACTTTTGTGCTAAAAAATAAGCATTCTGCCCTTATTTTATCATAAATCTTGGACTTTATAAAGCCCACTTTTTTATAAATCTTGACAAGTTTTTCATTCATGTTCTTACAAAAAGACGAAGTTTAGTTTCAATTTAGCGTAATTTTAGCATTACTTAAGTCAGGGTGACTATAATATATTTATTCCAATAAAATTTTTCATAAAGTTTACTCCTAAACAAAAGAATGAGCGGCTGGTTACCGCTCATTTTTTTATTTATCGCTATTTTTAATGAATAAAATAATTGAAATAGCTAAAGCCACAAAACCAATTCCATTAAATTCGATAAATGTTATGAAAACATTTGAAGAATATCCCAACTGATTAAAGATAAGCACGGCAGGAATTCCTATCCCCAAATAAATAATGTTAGGACTAAAAAATTAAGGCTCCTATAAATAGTTTTTATTCATATTTTATCCTTCTCCTAACTTTCTTTGGCATCTACAGAAATATTTACAACATAAATAAACAGTAGAATTGAAAATAGACTACCTAATAGACTTGTTAATAAATCCCAATCCTAACGTTCGCCAAACTTCCATAAATGTTTCTGGGATAAGGCTGTTTTTTATGAAACACCAACAAATATTCTTCCTAAAACAACTTCTAATTTCTAAAAAATATTTGAGTAAGTTTAAAAAGCTAAAGCCAATATTGCTCCAAGAGTATTTAAAATTAAATCATTGATATCAAAAAGTCGATTCCTACTTTTTGAAATTAGGACAAAGGCAATCCTTTTTGTTTGCGGATTAACCTAAAGTTTTTTCGTAACCTGTATATGACATTGTTTCTCCTTAGATAAGTAAAATGTGTTAGTAGGATTGTACAGTTTTAAATCAATGCTAGAAGTCACAAAGATAAATTTTTTGTATGTTTAGCATACAAGTATAAATCAAGTTTCATTTTAGCCTAGTTTTAGTAAAACTTAAGTCAAGGTGACTATAATATACTTATTCCAATAAAATTTTTCATAAAGTTTACTCCTAAACAAAAGAATGAGCGGCTGGTTACCGCTCATTTTTTTTATATTTTTTCTAATGCCTGCTCTAAATCAGCAATCAAGTCAGTTACATCTTCAATACCAACCGATAATCGAATGGTTCCTTTGGAAATGCCTGCACTAGCAAGTTCTTCGACATTCAGCTGCTGGTGAGTGGTCGAAGCAGGATGAATGGCCAATGATTTGGTATCTCCAACGTTGGCTAGAAGTGAGAAAATTTCAAGATGATCAATCAAATCACGCGCTTTTTTCTCATCTTTGTCTTTGAGTTCAAAGGTAAAGATAGATCCAGCATCTTTTGGATAATATTTCTGATAGAGCGCATGATAGGAATTACTTTCAAGCAGAGGATGGTTAACAAGTTCCACCTTAGGATGATTGTCTAAAAATTCTACAATCTTTTTAGTATTGGAGATATGACGTTCTACCCGGAGTGAGAGTGTTTCTAGCCCCTGTAAGAAAAGCCAAGAATGAAAAGGTGATAAAGCCGCACCCGTATCACGTAATAAAATAGCTCTAATCCGAGTCACAAAAGCAATTTCACCCAATTCGGCAAATTTAATCCCATTGTAGCTTTCATCAGCTTGTGTAAAATCAGGAAATTTACCATTTGCCCAATCAAAGTTTCCGCCATCAACGATGACTCCACCAATAGAAGTACCGTGACCGCCAATGAATTTCGTTGCTGAATGAACAATTACATTAGCACCATGTTCAAATGGTTTAAAGGTCACAGTGGTAGTAAACGTTGCATCAACAATAACGGGAATTCCATGTTTTTTAGCAATTTGACCAATGGCATCATAATCAATCACATTATTTCCCGGATTGCCCAAAGTTTCATAATAAATAGCTTTGGTTTTTTCATCAATCGCCTCTTCAAAATTCTTCGGGTCATCTGGATTGACAAATTTAGTTGTAATTCCATATTTTGGTAAAGTCCCAGAAAAAAGGTGGTAGGTTCCACCATAAAGGGTACTTGCGGAAACAATATTATCACCGACTGTAGCGATATTCAAGATGGCATAGGTAATAGCTGCTGAGCCAGAACCAACACCAAGGGCTGCACTTCCACCTTCAAGAGCTGCGATGCGTGCTTCAAAAACATCGTTGGTTGGATTTCCTAAACGTGAATAAATAGCTCCAGGATCTTGTAAAGCAAAACGAGCTTCGGCATGGTCTGAATTGTTAAAAACGAAAGAAGTTGTTTGATAGAGCGGAACGGCGCGTGAACCCGTGACAGGATCAGGGACTTGTCCTGCGTGGACTTGCAAAGTGTCGAATTTATAATTGTGATTAGTCATAGTTTTTTTCTCCTATTTTTGAAAATTTTAGTTAGTATAAAAAATAGTCGTTAATCACATTCGTTGATTATTCGTCAGCAATTCTTGAACCATAGCTTTCTCCTTTAGCTATAAAACTTATTATAATTATAAGAAATTCATAAAATTCTAGCGATATGATTTTTTAATGGAGCTGATAGAACTCTTAAAAGTAGAAATAAAAAAATACAACTCAAGGTTGTATTTTTATTGATTGTGCTTTTCAAAGTAACGCATTGTAATAAGAAGAGCTTTACGAAAGATTTTTGGATGTTTACGAGCAACATTTACCATGAATTTATCACCGAAAGAGTGGAGGTAGCGAAGACTCGGTTTAATCTCTGTCGCAGCTTTATAAAAAACTTCAGCTAAATCAGAAGCTTTAGCACTATTTTTCATAAAACGGTCAAGTCCTGAAGCAACAGAATTTACCAAAGGTTGGTAAGCAGAGTTTGAACTCATATTCTTTTTAGAATTTTCTAGGGCAATATTTCCCCAGCTTGACTGAGTTCCACCAGGTTGAACACAAACTGAACGGATACCAAATTGGGCAACTTCGAGGTCCAAAACGTCAGACCATTGTTGAAGGGCGGCTTTTGTAGCGTGATAATAAGCACCAAGTGGCATATAGACATCTCCACCAATTGATGAAATATTAACAATTCGTCCATAATTTTGAGCTCTCATTGTTGGTAAGACAAGTTGAGTTAATTCAACCGCACCAAAGAAGTTGGTTTCAAACTGATTGCGAATTTTATCCATTGGGATTTCTTCGGCTGGTCCGTATTCGCCATAACCTGCATTATTGATGAGGACGTCAATATGACCTGCCTCATCTAAAATTTTTTTCACAAAGGCTTGGTTTGATTCAGAGCTAGTAACATCCAGTTTTAGTGCTTTGATGTTGTTCTCGTATTGTGGAATTTTTTCAACGCGGCGTGCCCCAGCGTATACTTTCCAACCCCGTTTGGCAAAAAGTTCTGCTGCCTCAAACCCCATTCCATTTGAAGCACCTGTGATTGCAACAATTTTTTGTGTCATCTCTTTAGAGTCCTTTCAATTTTTCTGTATCTTGTTTTCATGATTTTAAAAGTAATTATACCACTTTAGTAAATCAAAGGCTAAAAAAACTTCCGCGGAGTAAACGGAAGTTTTAGGAGTATTTATGAAAAAAGTTTATTTAGGAGTATGGAAACTATTATACGTTATAATGCTGAAATGAAACTTAAATGAAAAAGAAAATGTTTTTGTATTTTTAGAATCCCTTTTCTATAAATCAATTCTAACTATAAAGACCTGATGATTGAGCGATAATACTAGTTTGAAGCATTCTTAGTAAGAAAGTGATTTTTTATAAATGGTTTATAGAATAAATTGTACAGCGTTTAATTGGACTTGCTCTCTGAAATAACGTAAAATTGTAGTGAGGAGGACGGTTACAATGAGTAAAAATTATAAAAAAATCCTAGTCGCAATTGATGGATCTGAGCAGGCAGAAGAAGCGTTAAAAGAAGCTATTGTCCTTGCTAAAAGAGACAACTCACAATTATTCGTTTTACATGCGACGGATAAAAACAGTATTTATGCAGCTGGTAACCCAGTTCCTGTGGTTCCTGCACCAGCTATTCCAGTAGTTCCAGCAGTTCCCGTACTTGAAGAAAGTGCAGATAATGAAGCTAAAGAAGTTTTAGACAAAGCTTTGGCAATTATCAATAATGAAGTGAAATTTGAAGAAATTCGAGTTGATGGTTCGGCAAAAAATGAAATTGTCGATTTCGCTAAAGAACATGAAATTGATATGATTGTGATGGGCTCTTCAGGAAAAGGCGCTCTTGACCGAATGTTGCTTGGCTCTACAGCAGTTTATGTGGTTAAACATGCACCTTGTAGTGTAACAATCATCAAATAAATTAGATAGATTTCAAGAATCGGCAAGCATTTGCTGATTTTTTTGTATTTTAAAAATAAATTCCTTGACAATGAAATTCTTTTCGTTTACAATTGTAAACATAGAAATGAGAAAGTTGGATTGAACAATGAAAGTTACTTTTAAAACCCTTGATGGACGTACAATGACTAAAGAATTTGCTAGTGTAGATGAATTCGTAACACTACAAAATCGTGAAATTCCGGCAATTGATGATTCAGCGAAAGTTCTTGAAGTTGTAATTTCTGGACAAGTTGAAGAATTTAGTGGAAATGTTGCTGATTTGTATTTCAAACTTAGTAAATAAGAATCTGAAATCATGAATGGAGGAGGAAAGATGACAGATTATGTTTTTAAGGCAGGTCGTAAAGATTTGGCACCTCTTTTGTTATTACATAGCACGGGTGGAGATGAGCATCAATTAGTAGAAATTGCTGAAATGATTGCCCCTTCACATCCTATTTTGTCAATTCGTGGACGTATTAATGAGCAAGGAGTCAATCGTTATTTTAAACTCCGAGGCTTAGGTGGTTTTACTAAAGAAAATTTTGATCTTGAATCTTTAGATGAAGAAACAGACTGGTTGACGGATGAGGTCAGTTTGTTGGCTGAAAAACATGACCTTGACGTCCATAAAATGATAGCTATCGGTTATTCAAATGGTGCAAATGTAGCTTTGAATATGTTTCTTAGAGGAAAAATAAATTTTGATAAAATTATTGCCTTTCATGGGATGCAATTGGAAGACTTTGAACAGACCGTTCAACTTGATGATAAGCATGTCTTTCTAAGCTATGCGCCAAATGATATGATTGTTCCTCAGAAAAACTTTGGTGATTTAAAAGGTGATTTGGAAGATTCAGGCTGTCAGCTTGAAATATATGAAAGTTCACTTGGTCATCAATTGACGCAAGAGGAAGTTTTAGCCGCTAAAAAATGGCTTACAGAAACAAAATAATTTTGTATTGAAAAAATTTCAGTGCAAAGTAACTAAATAGGAGAAAACAAATGGCTGAATTAACAAAAATTGAAACAAAAATACCTGAAAATCTTACTCTTGGTGGTGTTCACCACGTAACAGCAATCACCTCAAGTGCCCAAAAAATCTATGATTTTTTCACAAATATCTTGGGTCTGCGTTTAGCAAAATTAACAGTCAATCAAGATGACTATGAAACTTATCACCTCTTTTTCACAGAAGAAGATGGGCATGGAGCTGATATGACTTTCTTTGATTTCAAAGATATTCCTAAAGGAAATCATGGAGTTAATAATATTGAACGTGCTTCATTTCGTGTACCGACAGATGCGTCCTTAGATTATTGGACTCGTCGTTTTGACAATGCCCATGTTAAACATGGCGAAATTTCTAGTAAATTTGGTCAAAAAACCTTAGAGTTTGAAGATTTTGATGGTCAATTGTATCAATTGATTTCTGACCAAAATAATAGTGGGGATGATTCAAAAGGACGTTCTTGGCAACTTTCTAATGTTCCGCAAGAACATGGAATTACTGGACTTGGTCCTGTTTTTGTAAAAGTTGAAAATGCCGAAAATCTTCGGACCATTTTGGAAACAGTTTTTGGCTTCCGTTACGCTGGGCAAGAAGCTGATTTACATCTTTTTGAAGTGGCGAATGGTGGAAATGGAGCAGCTTTAATTCTTCAAGAAGCTGGTGAAAAAGAAGCTTACGCTTATCAAGGTTATGGTACGATTCATCATTTAGCTCTGGGAACAACAAATCCTGAAACTTTAAACTATTGGATTGAACGCATTAAGGCTTTCCGTTTGCCACATTCTGGTTTGGTTGACCGTTTCTATTTCTCAAGTGAATATGTCAGAGTAGCACCAGGAGTTCTCTTTGAAATTGCGACTTACACACCAGGGATTGGGGCATTGGACATGGCAAAATCAGGTCTAGGAGCTGTTGATTCTTATGAAGAAGCTCTAATTACTTCTGGTTTCTGGATTGACCAAACTAAGGAAGAATCAGGTTTATCTTTGAGCTTACCTCCTCATTTATTCCCCGGAGATGAAGCTAATAAAGCGAGAACAGCCGCAAGTTTACGTCCATTGGACACTTCAGATGCTCATCGTGACCGCACAAAAGATGAACTATGGACTGTTGAAAAAGTATTGGAACACAAAGCTGGAACTCCGGCTGAAACAGTGCAATAAAGGAGAACTGATGAAATCATATCAAGCAAATGAGCTCGACGAAAAAACAGTCTATAAACTTCTGTCAGGCAGTATTGTTCCACGCCCAATTGCTTGGGTGACCAGTCAAAATCTCGAAGGTCTAGTTAATGTGGCCCCCTTTAGTTTTTTCAATGTTGCTTCGTCAAATCCACCACTTTTATCCATTTCGTTTACGGGAAATAAAGATAGTTTGAATAATTTATTGACGACGAAAGAAGCAGTGGTTCACCTTGTGAATGAGGATAATGTGGAGCTAATGAATCAAACGGCAGCACCATTAGCTGAGCATATTAGTGAAGCGGAAGAATTTTCACTTGAACTTGTCCCTTCTCAGAAAGTTCAGGTTCCAAGTTTAAAGGAGTCAAATGTTCGTTTAGAAACTAAATTGTATCATCATTTACCTTTAGGAGAGAGCGGGCATTTAGTTCTTCTTGAAGTTGTCAATTTCTCTTTTGCAGAGGAACTATTGGATGAGGAAAACTTTCATGTCAATCTAAATAAACTTAAACCAGTTGGGCGTTTAGCGGGTGATGACTACAGTACTTTAGGAAATCGATTCAGCCTTTTACGACCTAGATAAATAAAAAAACTTACTGATGATTGGGTCAGTAAGTTTTTGTTTGCTTTCAAAATAAAAAAATAACCCGAAGGTCATTTTTATTATTTAACTTTTTTAAATTTGAGGAAGTTTAGATAAGTTATCAGAACAGTTTTCAAATCATACCATTACAAAAGAAGAATTTGAAAAGCAAGAAAAATGATATTAGAAGTTCTTGAAGAAGCTCCAAATGTGGAAGTCCGTAGGACACGCATTGATTCTTACGGTATTGCCGAAACGAGTAGTGGAAGAAGTTTTACTTTTAAAATAGAATAAAAAGAAACTGCTAATTTGTAAGACTTTTCAATAAAAAATACTGGATATAATGATAAATCCAGTATTTTTTATTTTATTTGGGAAATTTATTTCATGATATTGATAAATCTCATGATTATAGGATAGATGTTAAAATAATTGCTAAGAATATATAATAAGTATTGAGTATAAAAACTATTTAATCTAATAAACAAATAGTTTATATATATATTTCTGATGTTTGATAAATGTTATTGAAAAAATTAGATATACGTGATACAATTTAATCAAAAATTAATAAAAATTAATATTTTGAAAGGCTCTATGAAATTTAAAAAGAAAAATTATACCTCCCAAGTAGATGAAATGGATTGTGGATGTGCTGCTTTATCAATGATTTTAAAATCCTATGGGACAGAAAAATCGCTTGCCTCTCTTCGTTTACTTGCTGGTACAACAATCGAGGGAACTTCCGCTTTAGGAATAAAAAAAGCAGGAGAAGGTTTAGGTTTTGTAGTTCAAGTACTAAGAGCTGATGCAAGCCTTTTTGAAATGAAGAAAGTCCCTTACCCTTTTATTGCTCATGTCATCAAGAACCAAAAGTATCCACACTACTATGTGATAACTGGCGCAAATAAAAATTCGGTATTCATCGCAGATCCTGACCCAACCGTTAAAATGACAAAACTTTCAAAAGAAGTTTTCTTATCAGAGTGGACAGGCATTAGCTTATTTCTTTCACCTACCCCATCCTATCAGCCCACTAAAGAAAAAACTTCTTCATTATTATCTTTTATCCCAATTATCACCCGTCAAAAGAAAGTCATTCTCAATATTGTTGTTGCCTCATTCATTGTAACGCTGATTAATATTCTAGGGTCTTACTACCTCCAGAGCATGATTGACAGTTACATTCCAAATGCCTTAATGGGAACTCTAGGAATTATCTCAGTAGGGCTATTGTTAACTTATATTATTCAACAAGTCTTAGAGTTTGCTAAGACTTTCTTACTAAACGTTCTTTCTCAAAGATTAGCCATTGATGTCATTCTTTCTTATATTAGACACATTTTCCAACTTCCAATGTCTTTCTTTTCAACCCGAAGAACAGGAGAAATTACGAGTCGGTTTTCCGATGCCAGTTCTATTTTAGATGCTATTGCTTCAACGATTCTTTCGCTCTTTTTAGATTTGACGATTGTCGTTATGACAGGACTAATTTTAGGCCTTCAAAATATGCAACTCTTTCTTCTCGTTCTTTTGGCAATCCCACTTTATATTGTTGTTATTATTATTTTTACACCCCTTTTTGAAAAACAAAACCATGAAGTTATGCAGACCAATGCCGTCTTAAACTCCTCAATTATTGAAGATATCAATGGGATTGAAACTATAAAGGCACTTGCCAGCGAACAAGAAAGATATCAAAAAATTGACTACGAATTTGCAAGTTATCTAAAAAAGGCTTTCACTTTACAACAGTCAGAAGCCATTCAGACGGTAATAAAAACAACAGTACAATTAACATTAAATGTCCTTATTTTATGGTTTGGTGCAACTTTAGTCATGCATCAAAAAATTACCCTCGGACAATTGATTACTTTCAATGCCTTACTTTCTTATTTTACAAATCCGATTACTAATATCATTAACCTTCAAACAAAACTCCAAAAGGCAAGGGTAGCCAATGAACGATTAAATGAGGTCTATCTTGTACCCAGTGAATTTGAGGAAAAGAAAACAGAACTGTCCCTCTCACATTTTAATTTAAACATGTCTGAGATTTCATATCAATATGGTTTTGGCAGAAAAGTCTTATCTGAGATAAAACTGTCTATTAAAGAAAATGAAAAGTTGACCATTGTTGGTATGAGCGGTTCAGGGAAGAGTACTCTTGTTAAATTATTGGTCAACTTCTTTCAACCCACTTCTGGTACCATCACTTTAGGTGGAATTGACCTGCAACAGTTTGATAAGCATCAACTTCGACGATTAATCAACTATCTTCCCCAACAACCTTATATTTTCACAGGTTCAATTATGGATAATTTGCTTTTAGGCGCTAGTGAAGCTACTTCACAAGAAGAGATTATTAGAGCGGTGGAATTGGCAGAAATCCGTGCAGATATTGAACAAATGCAATTAGGTTATCAAACTGAACTCTCAAGTGATGCAAGTAGTTTATCGGGAGGACAAAAACAGAGAATTGCGCTCGCTCGTGCCCTCCTTTCTCCTTCCAAAATACTCATCTTAGACGAAGCCACCAGTAATCTTGATATGATTACTGAAAAGAAAATATTAAAGAATTTGTTGGCACTAGATAAGACAATTATTTTCATTGCTCACCGCCTCTCTGTAGCGGAAATGAGCCATCGTATCATTGTCATTGAACAAGGAAAAGTGATAGAAAGTGGTTCACATTTAGAACTGCTTGCTCAAAATGGCTTTTACGCACAACTTTACCATAACTAAGTCAGGAGAAAAAGATGTTTGATAAAAAATTACTAGAAAGTTCAGAGCTGTATGATAAACGCTATCGAAATTTCTCAACCTTAATTATTCTTCCACTTTTTATTCTTCTTGTTGGAGGAGTAATTTTTACTTTCTTTGCTCATAAGGAGTTGACCGTCATCAGTACAGGAAGTATTGAACCCACAAAAATAGTTGCTAAAATTCAATCAACGAATGCCAACCCAATCATTGAGAATAATCTCAAAGAAGGCGAAGAGGTTAAAGAAAATAGCTTACTTCTCAAATATAACGGGACACCAGAACAGACCCAACTCAGTGAGCTACTGACTCAAAAGAAACAAGTGTTAGACAAACAAGTACAACTCGACCTTCTCCAAAGAAGTTTGACCAACGAAAAAAATGAATTTCCCACTACCGATAGTTTTGGCTATGAGAAAAGTTTTGAAAACTATGAGGCACAAGTAAAGAGTCTTGAAGCAACCATACAAAAGTCAAATCAAGCCGTAGAAGACCAAAATAAAAGTACCGAGAGTCAAAAGCAAGCCATTCAAAATCAGGTGGCAACTCTCCAGCAAGCTATTCAGAATTACTCTGAAATCGAAAATGCGGTATCAAGTGGTGGTGGAGTTTCACAAGATAATCCCTACCTCTCTCAATATAACAGTTACCAAGCGCAACAAGCGACCTTAGAGGCAACTTTAAAAACAGAGGAAACACCCGATGAAACTGTTAAGCAAGCGACTAAAAGTCAAGAGGAGTCTTTAAAAAGTCAATTTTTATCAGGTTTAGCTTCGAGTAAAGACAGCTTAAAAAGCCAAATTCAATCCTTTAATGTTCAAGAAAGTAGCTTAACAGGAAGTAATGCTTATGATAATAGCCAATCTAGTCAAATCTTAACTTTAAAAAGTCAAGCACTTTCAGCTTCAAATAAAGAAATGACAGATTTAAATAGTACCCTTACTGATTTAGAAACAAAAATTAGCTTGCAAAAACAAGATGACCAGTACAGTCAAGTTTTTGCGGAACAGACTGGAGTACTACATGTTCTCCCAGATATTTTAGGAATGAAAAAGATCCCAATTGGAACACCTATCGCAGAAATTTATCCTTTATTAAAGGCAGAAACACAAGTCAATCTGATAAGTTATATCCCAAGTACTCAAATTTCTGGAATGAAAGTCGGTCAAAAAGTTAGATTTACAGTACAGCAAAATTTACCTAAACCAGAGATATTAACTGGTATCATTAAACAAATTGATAGCGCCCCAACCGCCTTTAAAGAGGGAAATGCTTATAAAGTTTCTGCGACAACCGCTATCAATGCAAAAGACCTCCCAAATATAAGGTATGGCTTGCAAGGAAAAACGGTGACCATTATTGGAAAGAAAACTTATTTCAATTACTTTTTAGATAAAATTATGGGGAGGACTTCATAATTTAAGGGCTTCATTTGTAATTGTGCGAAAATTCTTTCATTTATGTTTTTTTCGGAGTATACTGATATTATTAAAATATAAGGAGATTTACAAATGAAAAATCAATTGAATTTTGAAGTTGTTTCAGACGAAGAATTGCTCACTACAAGTGGGGGGCAAAATTCTCAACAAGGAGAAGGTGGTGGCTACGGTTCTTCAAATGACCCATGGGGCGGTTGGAATCTACCTTGGTCTTCTTTTAATGGTAAATAATTACTGTTAGCAATAAAGATAGAAAAACTCCATTTTTATTTCTAAATGGAGCTTTTCTATTAAATCATCTTAAATAATTGACTTTCGAGATTTATAATTGCAAATTCAGTTGTGTTGTAGTGTTTAAAAATATCTTAATTTTTTAAAATTTTAGTAAAATAATAGTTTGTGTGAAACTATCAAAAATACATGAAAGGATGGCAGAAACATGCTCCTATATCTTAGTAACCTAAAACGTTGGTCACTGCTTATCTATTCAATATTCTCTGCCATTGTTACAGTAATTTATATCATGTTTAATTCTACTTTTTATAAATTAGATTTGGTTAGATATAGTAATGATATTGATTATTATAATAAGATGAGCGCAATTTTACCAAAAGGTTTACTTCAACTTAATGGTAATTTCTCTCAACTAGATTCACCTTTATTAATTATCGTCTATCTACTAGGAATTTTGATTTGTTTGATTTTCTTAATATTGAATTGGAATCCTTACTATAAAAGAACTTATACACCATTAATATCTATGTTAGGATTTTTGCTTCCTCTGTTAATTCGCAATGGGGAAAATATTATATGGATGTTATTACTGGGGTTAATAATTGCATTTATTGGTAGTATTTTTTATGTTTTTGCAGTTGGTAAAACATATAAATGAATAATTTTTTAATGTCCATAATTTAAAAAGGAGAACTTTTGAAATTCATTTTCTCGAAATCTATAATTATTGCTACTGCCTTTTTTCTATTTATTTTATCTCAGCTTCCGGCAGTATTTTTAAACTTTCTAAACTCTAATGGGGATACATATGGAATAGCCTATAAAAATACTCCTCCTTTCATTATTTTAACATTAGTTGTTGTGACAATTTGTATTTTTATTGGGATAAAGTGTGGTTTTTATAAAAATTATCGCAAAAGTTTAGAATGGAAGAATATTCTCCTTATTTTTTCTTTATTAATTATCACTTTTTTTATTCAAAAATTTGTTGTTCAATTTATTACTAGTCATAATTTATATAATGTTTCACACCAAATCACTAATCAAATGAAGGTTGAAAATATATTAAGTTCTTTACTCTTTCCAGGACAATTTGTAGCTGTTTCGATTTTAGCTCCAATTCTTGAAGAGAGTATTTATCGTGCTTGTTTTTATAAATTATTTGGCTATTATCGTTGGACTTTTTTTCTATCTTGTTTCTTTTTTTCTTATGTTCATTCAGGGTTTAGTTGGGATATTTTAGGATATTTACCCTTAAGTATTGCTCTAACATACGTTTATCATCGTAGACAAGTCCTAACCGACTCTATTCTACTTCATGCGCTTTTTAATACATTGTTATTTGTTTTCTGAAGTATTTGCTCAAATGGGCTTTATGTACAACGTTGTCACAACGAAAACAGGATAAAATAGAAAAAAAGGAATCGATAAAAAAACACCTTATTAGGTGTTTTTTTATTTATATACCCAAACATTTGCATTAGGAAAATCAGATTTTATTGTTTCTAAAGTTATGCTTACAGGTAATGATAATATAATATCATCTCCTGAACCATCGTTACGTTTGGCTTTTTTATAAAGTTCGCTTTGCGTAATCCATTCAACTTCTTTCGATAATTCTAATTTTGCATTTTCCCAGTAGGAATCCTCTACACGATGTTTATCTAATATCATCGTTTGCCAAATTCATTGTGCCCATATTTTTGGATGGAGACAGAGATGTCACAAAATATTTCACATTATTTCCTTATCTTCCTGGTTTCATACCATGTCCTCCAACCCAAGATCCTCCACCTGGCACATATGGAACATATCCACTTGTTTGTTTTTTACCTTGAACCCAGGCTGGTGTACTTTGGAAATTGCTAATCACCCCATCAATAGCTTACCACCAAGACATTCCTGCGTTAGTTTCTTGGAGTTCTTTGTCAGATAATGTTTTAAATTGTTTTAAATCATGTTCTTGATTTTTCATTTTATGAAATCTCCTTTTGTTTTATATGTTTTGTAAACACTTCCATTATATTCTTTTTTTTTTTTTTTATTTTCAAGAATATATTACGGGTTTCTATTGACTACCTGAATTTTTTAAAGTACAAAAGTTACTTTGAAACAAACTCGTTTTTCATTACGCTCGTGTAACAGAAGCTTTTTATATCTTAAGCATGAAGTGGACACCAGGGTATACTCTAGTGGCGCAAATCAATTTTGTCTTGTAATAAGTTTTAAAAGACAACAACTATGCTGTGCATTGACAATTTTAAAATGATAGTGTAAAAAACAAAAAGGGGACTTATGAAATTGACGGGTATATTTCTTTTATTTTTAATTTTTAAATCTTTTCCTACTATCTTTAACGAAGGAAATGCTTATAAAGTTTCTGCGACAACCGCTATCAATGCAAAAGACCTCCCAAATATAAGGTATGGCTTGCAAGGAAAAACGGTGACCATTATTGGAAAGAAAACTTATTTCAATTACTTTTTAGATAAAATTATGGGGAGGACTTCATAATTTAAGGGCTTCATTTGTAATTGTGCGAAAATTCTTTCATTTATGTTTTTTTCGGAGTATACTGATATTATTAAAATATTAGGAGATTTACAAATGAAAAATCAATTGAATTTTGAAGTTGTTTCAGACGAAGAACTTATGACAATTAATGGTGGTCAAAACATGAGTATGACTGATGGTGGATTTGAATGGGTTTATGCTGGTGGGAAACTATGGTTTCGTATCGTATAAAATAGGTTAGTGAAATGATGGATGATTCGTTTAAAAATTATTGGATGAATAAACTAAAATATTTTAGTTTATTCATTTTATTATTTGCTATTTATTGGTTTCCTGACGTTATTCTTGGTTATCCAGAAATATATTTAAAATCTCTAGTAGGATATGACCGACAAGCTATGGCTACTTGGATTTTTTTAGGAAATATGGCAATTTCTCTTTTTTTAGGAATTTTAATTTGTTATAAATTAGGTTATTATAAAAATACACTATCTATTTTTAAAATAAAAAATATTTTATTTCTACTGTTTACAACAATTGTTTTATTTATTATTTATTTTTTTACCTTTACCTACTATAATTCTCATTTTATAACACCTGGTATTGCTAAAGAACAGGCAGCTTATTCAAGGCAGATTGTATTTCCTTTTGTTCAATTTATTAGTTTTGCTATTTGTGCACCAATTTTTGAAGAAGCAGCTTTTCGAACAACAATTTACCGTTTCTTTAAAAATGATAAAATTGCATTTATTGTTTCAAGTATTAGTTTTGCTTGGATGCATACGGGAGCAAATCCAATACTTATCGTTTACTTACCAATGTCAGTAGTATTAACATTGATTTATCATCGGAGAAGAGTATTAGGAGAAAGTATATTAGTTCATGGTTTAATGAATGCTTTATTACCAACAATTATTGTTCTTCTTCAAACAATCACAGGACTATACTATTTATAATATCTATCTTGATAAAATTATGGGGGGGAAGTGTCTAATTATTATTAAATATAGAAGTAGAATGTGGTGAATGCGGACCATCCCTTTGATACATGGGATGGTTGCAATCTTCTTTGACCTTCTTGTAGTTCTTTGGGTAACTAATTATTTTTTGTCAAAAAATTGAAAACTCCATTTTTATTTCTAAATGGAGCTTTTATATAAGGTAAGGCTTCGCAGACAATTCGCTTTATAGGTTGGTTATTTTTGCATATCCCCCCAAAAACGATATTTAGTAAGTCTTTATTTCGATCTCTGAATCAAGGTTTAGGACTGCACAAATTAGGTTGCATTGCAAAATTTAAAAATAGTTTGATTTCTAGAAAGCTTGAGAAGAATCATATTTTGCAATGAGAACAGCAAAAATTAATGAAAGGACGAAAGCAACATGAACCCACTATTCAGTAGTTTGAAACGCTGGTTACTACTCATTTATACAATATTTGCTACCATTATTACAGTAATTTATATCATGTTTAATTCAACTTTTTATAAATTAGATTTGGTTAAATACAACAATGATATTGATTATCATAATAAGATGAGTTCAATTTTATCAAAAGGGTTACTTCAGCTTAATGGTAATTTTGCACAGCTAGATTCGTTTTTATTAATTTTTGTCTATGTACTAGGAATTTTGATTTGTTTTATTTCCTTACTATTAAATTGGAATACTTATAACAAAAGAACCTATACACCATTAATATCCATGTTAGGCTTTTGCTTACCCTTGACAAGTTCATAATGGAGAAAATATTCTTTGGATGGTATTACTGGGTTTAATAATTGCATTTGTAGGTAGTATTTTCTATATTTTTGCAATTGGTAAGACATACAATTAAAAAAATGATAAATTTTATGATGTTTTTGAGTAATACTTAAATAAAAGTAAAAACCCAGTCTCTGATGATATGTGAATCAGAGACTGGATTTTTTATTGTACAAAAGAATCTAAGTATTCGCAAACTTCAATCCTTGATGGAATAAATTTCCCGTTCGCGCTCGGGAACTCAATCATGATAAGCAAATGAGTTTCTGTATTCCATATACCTCTAATTTACCATTAAAAAGTTAACAAAAGTAATCAATAAGTTAAAGAATGAATGAAATACGATAGAGTCTGTTAGTATTCTTCTACGATGATAGATAAACGTTACCGCCAAACTCATAGGTAGATAAATAAGAAAAACCCAGCTATAGCCACTATGCATAAATGTAAATAATAAACTGGAAAAAACAAATGCAATTTTATTATTGCTAAATATTTTATAAATCGATGCTCTAAAAATACTTTCTTCAAGTATTGGGGCAAGTAATGCAACTCCTAAGATTTTGCCAAACCACAACAATGAACCCATTACACTATCTATTGCTATTTGGTTATCCATTCTTCCCAAATGATGGAACTGTATAAACTGGCTAAATAATATGTCTAATGCAACTGAAGGTATTATCAGTATTAAGATTAATATAATATTCTTCCACTCTAACGTTCTCTTAGCGTTTTTGTAAAATCCATTTTTTATGCCTAACATTATAGCAATTAAAATAATCAACAGACCAATTAAAATGAAATTCACTGTAATTTTATTTGCAACTCCAAATAGATTTTGCCTTTCATTTTCATATTCTACGTAATATAAAGGTACTTGTGAAAGAAATAGTAAAAATAGTGCTAATATAACTGTTTTAGATTTATTCCAAATATTTATCATTTTTCCTCTTAATTTTTATTTAAACGCAAACTAAGGGAGAAAAGTCCTCCCTTAGTAAAATTTGCCTTATTGATTCTTTTAAATTGTGTTACAAAAACTTGAGTGAGTTTTCATCAAAATGTGAACTACACCTATACTATAACTACTTTGAAAAGTTGTCCATTACTAAAGATACAAATTTCTTATTTAAAATATCAATAAGCTTATCTCTCTTTATTAGTTTTCTCAACAAGCATCACTAGAAAATAAATCTAGGTCTGTCAACTCACATTTATAAGCATAGCTCAATTTTTTCATCAATCAATTAATTACTTATTTTTATCGGAAAACGTTCTCTCTCTTTTCAAAAATCTAAATCGCGACCTACTTTTTTTCACTTTTGTATCAAGAAAATCCTTTTCTCTTAAATTTTCTTCAACATCTTTAATTATAGGTTCTTTCATAATTCTTCGGTCATTAACATCTTTAAAGTTGAACCCAAAACCCATGGAAATTCCCTCCTTTTAGACTAGTGAGTAGCATTATAAAAGCTACTATATGCGTCTGAAAAATTAGATTGTTTCAAGCTCCACCACCAAGGAGTTGATTGTCCTCTCCAACCAGGCATATCTGGAATTGGTAAATAACCACCACTAATTTTTTCAAGTTCTTCATCTATAATAACTTCAAAATTCAATTGATTTTCCATTTGTGATTCTCATTTATATTTTATAATGTCATTATACTCTGATTAAATCGAAAACGCAACAATTTTCTCACAATTCAAAATTATCACTAATAATACATAATGCTTAGTTTCCCTTTCCCATAACTTTATCTAAAAACTTATTTCAATTACTTTTTGGATAAAATTATAGGGAAAGGTAATCAGTAGAATCGATAACATTTGTTAATGAATTTATTACTTGACTTAACTATAATAAATTTATCGAATTAAAAGGGAGAAGGCTTGCAGTATATCATGAGTGCTGGACCATATACTTGGTATAAAGATACTAGAACAGGAAAAACAATATGTAAAAACAAACAACTGACACAGCAAGTCATACATTTGGTGTAATGGCAGAAGGATGGGGCAAAACATTCCACTAATAAAAAAAGATATCCGAGGTTTAAAGTTTATGAAAAAGAAAGTCGATACAGAAAAACAAATTACTTCTTGGGCATCTGGCTTAGCTTCCAAAAATGAAACAAATGTTCAAGAAAAATTAATACTATCTTCTTATATTCAGAACATCGAAAACCATGTTTACTTTCCAAAAGCAATGATTTCTTTAGAAAAAAATTATGAGACCAAAATAATATTTGCGCCTTATCAAAAGAAGTTAATCAGTTTTATTTTAAAGTTGTTGAAGTAAATCAAAGAAAAGCCTGGATGGTAGGTTTGATAGTTTAATTATCATAGAATTATTGATTCTAATTTTATTGTTTTAAGAAGCTCCTTTGTAGAGGAGCTTTTTTTATCTTTTCATAAGTAGCATCTAGTATCATTTGATAAGTGTACAAATTCACATTTTTGCCCAGAAAGCGCTTGCATTTAGTTTGGAGTAGGAATACAATAAAAGTATAGAAATTAAAGGAGATGGCATTATGAAAAACATAACAGATTTTGAACAACTATTTTTATAAAACTTCAATGAACTTACAGAAGAAGAATTATTGCAAACAAATGGAGGGGGTTTGATCGATTGGGTTATGAAAAATCAAGGAACGATGCACGCAATTGGAGATATTTCTACTCAACTTGAAGCTTTAGGCGGACATGGACGTTAATATGAAAGTAAAACATGGGAATGTTATTGTAGATGCTTGGAAAATTTCCAAGCAATATGACGAAGATTGGGTTGTTGAGGGATTTGAGACCAGAAAAATATATTGGCAAAAAAATAACTCTGACCTCTTGTGTGTTCCTCAAGCCTGGTCAACAGCAGTTGGAAAACTAGGAGAATATTTGGTTTACAAAGATAAAGAATATCTAGTTGTCTCAAATAAAACTTTTAGTAAAGAATATGTTCTTTTTGAGAATTAATAATTAAAAGCTCTTTTTAAAGAGCTTTTTAAGATGAAAGAAATTTATATGTGATAGATGAATTTTTAAAAGAAATAAATAAAGTAATTCCACTAATTAAAAATAACGTTATAGTTGATAAAATAAAAGAAATAAAAAAATCCGAGACTATTTTGCTAAACTGCTTAGAATATTACCAGAGAACAACACTTGGTTTAGTAATGATAGTAAAAAATCAAGAAGACTTGGTTTCTGATGTTCTTAAAACAGCCAAATCTTTTAACTTAGATAGTTATGTAGTTGTTGACACAGGTTCTTCTGATAAAACAGTTGAAAATTTATTGGAATTAAATTTTGTCAGAACAGAGTATTTACATTGGGAAGAAAATTATGGATTAATGAGAAATAGAGCAGCAGAATTTTCATCAATGGATTGGGTTTTGACCTTAGATTCTGATGAAGTATTCTTGACTGAGCCCTTAGATTTAAAAGTTTTAGTATCAGTTTTATATATTGTATTAGAAAAACCTTTTGCAATAAATTTTGAACAACATTATAATAAATCTTCAAAATATGGTATCCCTGATCGTATCTATTCTCGAAAAACAGAAAATTTTGTTGGCTTGGTACACGAGGAGCTGCGAAATAAAGAGACAAAAGAAGCTGTAATGAGTATTGATACTAGAATTCAAATAATAAATAAAGGTTCTGAAACAAAGCAGGTGATTAAATTTGATAAAGAAGAAAGATATAAAAATCTTTTATTTCAGATGATTGAAATAGAGCCTGATAATCCTAGATGGGTAGCTTTTCTCTCAAATAGAGCTATTGAAGCTTTAATAATTAATGGACAATATGAAAAATTAATATGTAAACATTTATTTATAACCAATAAATATTCAAAACGGATAGGGAATTTAAAAATTCATAAATATACTAAAATGCTACTGGAAAAGTATATTTCATATTTAATTTTGTGGAAAAACTACGACAAAGCCAATGAACTATTGAAAGTTGGTTTATTATTATATCCGAATAATATGGCATTCATATTTTTCAAGGGAATGATTCAAATTGAGAGTGTTAAAGATTTAAGTAAAACTTATCTAATTAGAGATTTAAAAAAATATATAGAATCTGATAAGCAGACTCTATGTGATTCAAGCTATAGAGATACCTCAAGTTTAGAATTAATTATTGCAGAACTTAATGAGCTTGCTGGTAAAAAGAAAGTGGCTAAAAAAATTATAACAGAAATTAACGATGATAATTTGAAATATTTTTGGGATCAATGGAATGATAATCTTTAGGAGCAAAATCTTTAAAGTGATATTTCTTATTCCAACATCCGATGTAATTTATAAATGAAAAAGATAGGCGAAAATCTTGCCTATCTTTTGGTTAGTAGAATGAGACATTGGTCATATGAATATCGCTACATTGTTATTAATATCTTAGACAAGTTAAATTCTATTCTATTCACCTATATTTAGTTTATGATAAGTAAAGATTAAACTTACTGTGATAACTTATTTGCTTTCAAAGTTTGACCATCCATACAGAGAACCACCAGTACCTGGATTTACCAACATTCTTTTCTGTGCCTCTGAAAAAAAATACTGCACATCAGATGAATGAGCAAGATACTGCAAACTAGAAATCAATTCACTAATTTGAGGATCAAAATTTCGACCACTTTCAATATTTTTTTTAGCTATCAAAAAACATTTTCTTTCTTCAATCGAAAGTTTATCTCTAGATAAAATTTGATTAATAATGTTGAATAAATCTCTCTGGTTATCTTTTAAATTTGGAAAAATATATTTTGTCATTTTAACCTAAACCACCCATCCATTTAGGTAATTGTTTGGGATTTCCATCATTATGACCATTGAGCCAATGAAGAACATCATTCATGCTTTGGTTATTAGGGTATCCTCCTCCAACAATTTTGGCAAGTTCGTCATCAGAAATAGCCTCAAAATTTAATCGATTTTCCATAATAATCTCCTTTTCTTAATATCACTATTTTAATACTATTCGTTCCATCTTTCATTAGCATACGTTACACATCAATGTTGTCTTAATATTATTCTATTTTTATAATTAATCAAGCCTACCTATCTATACTATAAGGTAAGAGTAAATCACTATTTTGATAGATATATATTCTGATAAGGGTTCATTTTTGAAGGGGATGCTTGTTGTAACTAATTTTTTATTCTCATGTCTAAAATTTTTCACAACACTATTTTCTTCATTAAAAAAACACAATAGTGGAAAAATAGGAGAAATGGAGCGAGTGGTTAAAATCAGCTCATAACTTAACAGTTATGGCTATTTTATATCTAGTTTTGAATTTTTTGAAAAAAGTTAAGAGAAGGTAAAATGAAGAAAAAATCCACTTCCTTATGTGGAGGTGGATTTGATTACCCAAATATAAATTTCTCAAAGGTAGAGAAAAAGGTAGAGATTCAATTGATTTTTATTGAAATGTAATGAAAGTCAAGTTTTTTCAAACACCTCTAAATCAATATTTTACAAGTCTATTGACTCGTAACGAATCCTTATTTAACTTCTTTAAAGATTACGTGTTTACTATCTTAGGTTGTTTGAATCGCTGTAATTCAAGGGTTTTAAAATTTAATTTTATTAATCTAGAAAAGGTTGCCATAAAGGTTGCCACGAATTAAATTAGGAAGATAACTCCTCAATTTTGTTAAGAAAGATATTGACTGCATCTGCTTTCTTTTTAGGTGCAAGTTCCGCATAAATATCCATTGTGGTTGCAATTGATTTATGCCCCATCCTTACTTGGAGTTCTTTCCAATTTGCTCCAGCATTAAGCATTATAGAGGCATGGGTATGCCGAAAAATGTGGAAACCATAATCGGGCAAATCAAGATCTCTCAGACGCTTTTTAAGTGTCACTCTTTCATTCCTGTCACACATGTAGTTCCCATAGATAGTTGGAAAAATTAAATCTGATGTTGCAAGGTTATTTTTTTTGAAATATTGATTCATCTCTTCATGAAATTCTTTAAGGTGGTTTAAAGTGTCGAGAGGAACTGGGACACTCCTACAGCTTGAGTCAGTTTTAGGTGTTGGTTTACAAATAACCTTTCCTTTGATCCCTAGCTGTTTGTTTGCTCTTTTCCACATTAAAGTTTTATTGACCAATATTTCTGAGTTTTTGAAATCTAAATCGTTAATTGTCAAAGCGAGTAACTCATTGATACGGAGTGCAGAACAAAGTAAGGTATCACAAATTATTTTAAATCTCCTGTTTCCTCTACTTTCTTCTAGGACATTGAGAAAATTCAGCCACTTACTTAAATTATCATCAGTTAAAATCATGATACGCTTTTTGTTCGCTTTCGGCTTTGGAGGTATTTTTACGGTTTTAGCTGGGTTAATTTTGAGTCCAAAATTAGTTATACCAAAGTCAAAAATATCTGACAATTTATGAACAATGGCTCCAAAATCCTTAGCTTTCCCCTTTTCAGAATAATTTTTTCCAGAATTTAGAGAGTTTTGCGCATTTAATGCTAGCTCATTCACCCAAATTTGTATATCTGATGGCTCTATTTTATTTGGCTGATACTCTCCGAATCGAGGAATAATGTAAGTACTCAGATATCCTTGAACTCTATTCAGAGTATTCTCAGATGAAGCCCATGTTTCGAAACTAACAAACCAAACTTCGGCTAGATCTTTAAAGTTGGTGATTTTGACTTGCTCTTTTCTTGTTGAACCATATTTTTCAAAATCTAATTTTGCCGTTACTATTTTCCTATCAAGAGCCCTAAGGGTTTTAGCTGTAATTGTCGTTTTTACGGGTTTTCCTGTCTTCGAGTCAATACCAAGATATACACTTTTTTGTGAATAAGAGACAGAACTATCATTTTTAATAGTTTTAGTTACCTTTTTATCGTTATGTACGATTATTTCTTTTTGCATGGAGTAGGTCCTTCTTGTTGAAAAGAAAGAGCTAAGATAGTTGTATAATCCTCCTTTGATGAATATATCTATTTTAGCACTTTTTTCTTAATTGCTTAAAAATGAGATAACATCCTCAATTTTATAAAAAGCTATTCTAGTATTTTCGATTGGAGGTTCTAATCTTTTCAAGCCTATAAGTTCCCATGATTTCAAAGTATTTGGTGATATATTTAATTGTTTTAGAAGTTCTGTTTGTGTCAAGATGGACATAGAATTTTGATGTGAGTTGAGCTGTTTTATCATTTCAATTATAAGTGTTAATTGAATTTCAATTTTTAAAGTAAGATCATTAATCATATTTATTCCTTTTCTGTTAAAATAAAGGAGATAAGTGTAGAAAATACATTTATCCCAACAGACTAGAGTCATCTGACAAGGTTGCCGCCTTAATGTCAGATGGCTTTTTATTGATGGTTTTATCATTGTTTAAAAGTTTAGCAATACAACTCCCAAGAGCCTTATTAAGTGATTTCTTTTCGTGCAAAGGCTTTTCAAGGAACGTTGGTCTCCCATTATTTTTTTTTCTTTCAATAGAATTGACGGTGTATAAGCGTTCTTTTTTCCTTGAGAAATTTCAATCGTAAGGCTTAATCGACGCATAAACTGATTGAGTTCCTCAGATTCGCTGATTTGATAAAAAAACTTTGGGGTGAGATTGGGGCAGTAATAATGATAAGATGTGAAGAAATTGTTTTATTATGATAGCGGGCCGCGCTTTTTGAAATGCGCTCAGGATCTAAGACCTTTAACCAGTTTTCTGCTGTCATACTCTTTGCTCTTAAATCATCTAAAATAACAATCTGCTCTCCGGTATATTCATCAAAAGGGTTCGTTGAAGCTGTGGTATAACTTGTCCAATTTTCACATCCTCTTACTTTAGTCTTGATGGTCTCGCCCAATGTTTCGGCAAACCTGGATTTTCCTGCATTGGATAAGCCATAAATGTACAAAGTGGTTAGTTTTAGTTCACCAGATTTGATTGCTTTTTTTGTTTCGGCTTCAGCTTTGAGTAAATAGCCCTCAAAAGCTGCTTGGAATTCCATTATATGACGTTGATAAAGAAAGAGAAAGTCAGGGTTTTCAAGAACTTGTTCTCGATTGAGCGCTCCTTCTCGAATGGCTTCCAATAAAATCGGAAGCTGTTCGTCTTTTTTCTTTCCTTTGGCGACGATTGCTTGATTCTTCCAGCGTTTACGATGTTCTTCTTCATAGGCCATATAATTGAATGTACCAAAAGTGGAGACTTCTTTAGGGGAATATTGGTATTTTGTCTTATCTTTGGCGTGAATAAGATAGGCTAATAAATTTTCCTCGGCGTATCGGCCTCGTTTAGCTGTGTCAAGATACTGAGGTTCTAGTCCTAAGGCGAGTGCCACGACATTAATATCCTTTTTCTTTTCAAACTCTACTATGGCATGGATATGAGGAGGTTTTGGGGTGATTTGATCGAGTTGTAAGTCCTTATCGTGGATGATAGAGGCGAACTTGACTAATCCTAAGGGGATAAGGGCCCGAAAGATCTGTTTTTGGAATGCTATGCTATCTTTGAAATCAACGGTGCTAATATCTGGGTTTTGCCAATATTCCTTTTTTAAAAATTGAGTGATATGAAATCTAATATTTTGAATTTGAGTTTGCTGTACCATTAATGCCTTTCTTTAGTTTTAAGTGAAATCACTTTTCTATTCTATTAGACTTATGAATTAGACTTCCTTTTTTAGGTTTACTTTCATAATTTTTATAGGCTTATTTTCTGTTTAAAATTGAGTGGTGGTCCATTTCTACAAGCCCTTGTCCCACCCTCGGATAAGTCTTTTAAATATCCTATCAATAAGTATAATAGTTTTAAAATTATTTTTCGTTTTGATAGGCATTCTTATTGGGACTCCGTGCGCAAGGTGATGGGGGATTATTAATATTCATAGTTATTCTAACCTTTCAAAATAGTCGCAAAAGCTTTGATCAGTGTCGCATTTTCCACAAGATAGGAGGTATAGCCTGTTTCAATACTCGTAAGAGAAGAGTACTCAATTTCAAATAGACCGGGTGTTGCGAAAGTACTGGCAAATTTATCCTTATCAAAATGCATTCCGAGATCATTCCAGCTTTTCCCTCCAAGAGTTTGACATTTAATCCACCCTTGTTCTTTTTTAGTAGATACTGCAACTACTGCAACGTTAATTTTATTTGTCATTTAATGACCTTTCTATCAGCTTTTTAAGACAATCAGTGTTTGGTCTTTTTAAATGGCTGGTTGCTTGCTTGGCGATTCTGCCAGCAGCACCAGCCTTTAATTTTTAAAATTAGCTTGACAATGCCAGCAATGATTCGCATGACGTTCAAAGGAACTAAAACGATAGTTTTCATTCTCATTAGAAATAAATTTATGAATGGCTGGGAGAAGTGCTTCAAGTGCTTCGCTTGTGAGATGATCTCTAGGGACTGGAACAATTACAAAGAGCTTATCGCCTCGAACATCTATGATGATTTTGGCAATTGCTTTGTTTAAAGCTCTAACTTCAGGATTTCGTTCTCCTGTCAAGTTTCCCTTTTGTAAATTTTTTCGAACTTCGAGTTGAAAAAAGCGATGCTTTACTTTAGAGCTTTGTCTTCGACTTATAAAAAGGCTTTTGTAATTCTGATGATTTGCTAGGCTGGCGATCACAATACTTGAGAGATAGATCAAAAAGGAGCTAAATGTCAATTTAATAAACAGTGGTAGTAAGGGATTGAGCCAAGTAATATTTATAAAATGGATAAAAATTGTAAATGTTAAATTGAGGATGAAAATTCCCCTAGAGCTCCAGATCAAGAAGTAGTACTTCAAAAAAAAGTAGCGCAAATCGAAGTTGTGTGTCTTTGTATTAAAATATTTCATATGTAAAACCTTTCTAATTTAAGGAATATGTTGGTGTTAAGAAGGGGAGAATTGTTGTTTCATTGATTCCTCCATCTGCTACGGCAATGATTCCTGTCCCTACTCGACCGTCATGTGGGACTACAATCCCCGAAACACTACCATCGAATAGAAATTGAGCCGTGGCATCAGAGACCTTTCCCAGGAGTACCGCCATTCCAATTTGTGAGCGAGTTGTACTAGAAATGGAGTCAGCGACGCTGTAGCTCTGCCCTGAAAAGCAAATCCTTACGGAGGTGGCTCTGCCTAGAACACAGATAATATTGATCAACCGGTCAAATGTTTGGATGACAGGTTTTGAGGTTGCTAGTCCTTTTAAAGCAATAAGTTCATCTATAAATATATAATAGGGCTTGAGGATCGTGCTGGGTTGCTCTAATAGAAGACTTTGTCTTTTATAAATTGTATCAACAGCCATTGCTAGTTCTGCGTTAACAGAATTTAGAAATTCATCTGTATTCCCTTTTTTGAGAGGGGTTAGACACCGTATCTTTAATTTCTGAGCCATTAATGTCAAATCTGCCATCTTTGGGTCAATGGCTACGCAGTCTGCGAATGAATTGAAGACAGTCATGAGGAAATTAATAAATGTTGATTTACCACTACCAACCATACCTTGCACCGCAATGACAGGGATTTTTGACATGTCTACAAAGTAATTTTCCATTAGTTTTACTTTGTATTGGCTTTGTTTAATGATGAAGTGATCCAAGTTATTGATATGTAGGCGTTGAGGAGTTCCGTTTAAGTATGGATAAGCGAATGCACGTGCTTCTGAGAAATCGACTCCGGTCCGGGCGATTAACTTCATATTAATAGGTTTGATGAGGCTCACTGCTGGAAATAAGCCAACATTCAAGGTTTGATAAATATCAAAGTATAAACTTTCAGTCAAAGGGACTGCGGAAGGGGTTTGGATGATGATTAGAATTAATTGTGTTTCTTGATCAATCTCAACTGAGAACCCATTTGAATAAGTGGAAAGTGCTCCAATCAGTGGAGACATATTCATTAATCGGATGGTGTAATCCTTAAGTGTTTGGATGGAAATTGAACTCATTTTTGTTGCTCCTTTAATCATTTTTTATTAATCTACTAAGTCCATCATAGGGTTTTACCCTTATGATGATCTATACTCTCATTATTACAAATTAAAATAGGAATATAAAGGGAATTAAATTTAACTATTTATTTATAAACTGCGAGATATCAGCGTTTATATAAAGAGATATACGAATAGTTTACGTAGATATAAAGAAAGGGTAAAATGTGGCTGAATTGATTAGAAAAAAAGCATTATTTGTTCTAAAATTCTTTCTTCTCAGTGGAGATATATTCATTGATCGGATGGTGTAATCCTTAAGTGTTTGGATGGAAATTGAACTCATTTTTGTTGCTCCTTTAATCATTTTTTATTAATCTACTAAGTCCATCATAGGGTTTTACCCTTATGATGATCTATACTCTCATTATTACAAATTAAAATAGGGATATAAAGGGAATTAAATTTGACTATTTATTTATAAACCGCGAGATATCAGTGTTTATATAAAGAGATATACGGATAGTTTACGTATATATAGAGAAAGGGTAAAATGTGGCTGAATTGATTAGAAAAAAAGCATTATTTGTTTTAAAATTCTTTCTTCTCAGTGGAGATATATTCATTGATCGGATGGTGTAATCCTTAAGTGTTTGGATGGAAATTGAACTCATTTTTGTTGCTCCTTTAATCATTTTTTATTAATCTACTAAGTCCATCATAGGGTTTTACCCTTATGATGATCTATACTCTCATTATTACAAATTAAAATAGGAATATAAAGGGAATTAAATTTAACTATTTATTTATAAACCGCGATATATCAGTGTTTATATAAAGAGATATACGGATAGTTTATGTAGATATAAAGAAACGGTAAAATGTGGCTTGGTTCGTTTTTATAGCGATTGCTTATTAAGGCTCAGTCACTTTTTAACTCCGCAAAAATTAAATTAATTTACAAGGTTTTTTTACTATGGTATAATTATCTCATCTTATATAAAGAATAAAAAAGGAATCGTTTTTATTATTTACTGATAAAAACCCTTTTATAAAGGGGTTAAATATATTATATGAGAAATATATAAAGAAAAAGAGAGTGTGGAAAGTGGAAAGTGAGATGTTTACCGTTCCTGAGATAGCGGAAATTGGGTATAAGAAGTTTGAAATTGATACAGAGGACACAGAGGCCTTTCAAAAGCAAATTCGTAAAGTGATAGAAGAGAAAATAAAAAACGGAAACGAAATTTTTCAACCAATTGGTAAAAAGAAGTCAACAAAAAAAGCTAAAAATCCTGCAAGAGCCTATCGTCAAGAGGTTAAGGACTCTATTATTGACGAAGAGCTGTTTGACTACTTGCGGGAACAATCTAAGAAAGATATAATTGAACGTTTTAAGAGCCGCTCAGATTACGATAGCGAAGCTTTGGCCATGAACGCTGACTTTCAGGAATTTGTTGAAAAACAGGAGTTCCCAGAAGAAGTAGGACGCTGGGAGGGTTTGACTGAAGCTCATCCTAGAGTAAAAGATAAAAGAGCAAATATTATTTCAGAAGCACTGTTTGCTTACTTGTCTTCTAATCGATTTTCTTATTCAACAAAAGAAATTTCATCTTTCTTACCCATTTTTGACCCTCTGTTCATAAGGGAAAAACTATTTTTTGAAAATTTTGAATTAGATCTAAAAGGGTTAGTGAGTGACATGAATCATTATGATAGCTTATTCGAATGCCAAGGAGATTTATCGGGGAAGGATCGGCAACTTGAGGATAAACTTAAGGATTGGAAGAGTTATGCTTGGTTAAAAAATAAATGAGGGTTAAGATGGACTAACTTTCAGTCAATTAGGATAAAAAAAGAGAAAACAAAAAAGAAGTTTACGGCAGATGTAGTGACCCCCAAAAGATAGACTTTTCAAAAATATGAAAGGTCTTTTATTATGACAAAATATTCATTTGAACTAAAACTAAAAGTGGTTCAGGATTATGATAACGGTGTAGGGGGGTGTGATTATTTAGCCAAAAAGTACCATGTCACGAACGAAGCGATTGTCAGGCGTTGGGTCAAAGCTTATAAAGAATTAGGGGCGGTTGGAATTCAGCGTAAAAGACAAAATACAGTTTATTCAACACAATTCAAACTTAATGCGGTAAACTTATATCTAACAAGTGAAAAGTCATATAGAGAACTAGCTCATGAATTGGGAATGAATAATCCGCCACTCCTTACACGATGGGTGTCAAATTATCGCAAAAAAGGGGAATTTGCCTTTTCTAATGTTCAGGGGCGACCTAAAAAAGAGTCTGAATTGCTTGAAATAAGTATTAAGAAAGCGAAAGATATGGTGAATGAAACAGAGCAAGAACTTGCTAGGCTTCAAAACGACAATCTTAATTTAAGGATGGAAGTTGAATATTTAAAAGGGCTGAGGAGATTACGGCAGGAACAACACAAGAGGGAAAATCCCGAGTGGTCTGTGAAAACTCCGACGAGAATTCAAGTTCCCACTTAAGCAACTCTTAGCCATTTCTGAACTTTCTAAAGCAACTTATTACTACTGGGTCAATCGTTTTGAACGTCCTAATAAAGACGAAATGATTGAGCAAGTCATGCTTGAAATACGTCAAGAACACACTAATGCAGGGTATCGTCCAATGGTTGAGCTATTAAAACAACGTGGAATTTATGTTAATCACAAGAAAGTTCAGCGCTTGATGAAAAAACTTGGGCTTCGTGTGACTACTTTTTGGCATAAATCTCGTAAATATAACTCTTACAAAGGTAAAGTTGGGACTGTGGCTAAGAACAAGCTCCACAGACGATTTAACACTTCTGTACCACATCAGAAGATAACGACAGACACCACTGAGTTCAAATATTACGATAAAGGGGTTCAAAAGAAGCTTTATCTCAACCCCTATCTTGACCTTTTCAACAACGAAGTGATTAGCTATGAAATCTCTAAACAACCAACCTATCAAGCTATTGCGACAGCACTTCAGGAGGCTTTAGAATTAACTTCTGATTGTCTCTATCGTCGTACTTTCCACTCTGACCAAGGGTGGGCATATCAGATGAAAAACTATGTTTTTAAGCTCAAATCACAAAAAATAATCCAATCTATGAGTCGCAAAGGTAACTGTCATGATAATTCAGTCATGGAGAACTTCTTTGGCTTGCTTAAACAAGAAATCTACTATGGTCATGTTTTCAATTCATTTGAAGAACTTGAACAAGCGATTACTAAATGGATTCACTATTACAACACGAAACGAATTAAGAAAAAATTGAACTGGATGAGTCCAATCCAATATCGTTTAACTTATTCAAAATAACAAAAAAAGACAAAAAATTATTCTTGTCTAAAAAGTCTAGCTTTTGGGGTTCACATCAAGATTTGGTAAACTTCTTTTTTATCATTTATTTTTTATTAAATTGCTCTAATACTTTTTTAATCCACAATATTAATATATAGGATTTTTTATTCTTGTAATTAATAGAAGGTTTAAGATAGAGTTAAGGCGATAACTTTCAGGAAAATTTTAATTTTTCTGAAAGTAAAGTTGAAAAAAATACTAAATGATTAAACTTATATCTTTATTTATACGTAAAATTTCTTGCAGTTTAAAGTTTGAAACCCATACCTTCACTTGCATTAGTAGGTTTTGTTTTATATAATATATTAATATAGTATAGAAAATTAAAAAAAACACCAAAATGGTTTAACTTAAGCAAGTTTTGATTTAATTTTTCAGAAAAATTAAGGTTTTTCTTACAGAAGTTAATAAAAAGAGGGTTATATTTATGAATGATTTATTTTACCATCGTCTAAAGGAACTAGTTGAATCAAGTGGTAAATCTGCAAATCAAATAGAAAGGGAATTGGGTTACCCTAGAAATTCTTTGAATAATTATAAGTTGGGAGGAGAACCCTCTGGGACAAGATTAATAGGACTATCAGAGTATTTTAATGTGTCTCCAAAATATCTGATGGGTATAATTGATGAGCCTAATGACAGTTCTGCAATTAATCTTTTTAAAACTCTAACTCAAGAAGAGAAAAAAGAAATGTTTATAATTTGTCAAAAATGGCTTTTTTTAGAATATCAAATAGAGTTATAACAATAATAAATTTAGGGAGTTTTTCTTATTAATATGATGAAAAAAGGAATTTTTGTAATTACTATAGTGATATCTATAGCTTTGATAATTGGAGGTTTTTATAGTTATAATTCTAGGATAAATAATCTTTCAAAAGCTGATAAAGGAAAAGAAGTTGTAAAAAATAGCAGTGAAAAAAATCAGATAGACCTTACCTATAAAAATTATTATAAAAATTTACCAAAATCAGTTCAAAATAAAATAGATGATATTTCATCCAAAAATAAAGAAGTTACTTTAACTTGTATTTGGCAATCTGATTCAGTTATTTCTGAACAATTTCAACAAAACTTACAAAAATATTATGGAAATAAGTTTTGGAACATCAAAAATATCACTTACAATGGCGAAACTAGTGAACAATTATTGGCTGAAAAAGTTCAAAATCAAGTATTGGCGACTAACCCTGATGTTGTTTTATATGAAGCTCCACTTTTTAATGATAACCAAAATATTGAAGCAACAGCCTCACTGACTAGTAATGAGCAACTTATAACAAATTTGGTTAGTACAGGAGCAGAGGTGATAGTTCAACCCTCTCCACCGATTTATGGTGGTGTTGTGTACCCCGTACAAGAAGAACAATTTAAACAATCTTTATCTACAAAATATCCCTATATAGACTACTGGTCTAGTTACCCAGATAAAAATTCTGATGAAATGAAGGGGCTATTTGCTGATGATGGAGTTTATAGAACGCTAAATGATTCGGGGAATAAGATTTGGCTAGATTATATTACTAAATATTTTACAGCAAACTAATTAAGTTATAAATAACAATTATTAAATATTGGAGAAGAAATGCAGGAAACACAGGAACAGACGTTTGATTTAAGAGGGATTTTTAAAATTATTCGCAAAAGGTTAGGTTTAATATTATTTAGTGCTTTAATAGTCACAATATTAGGGAGCATCTACACATTTTTTATAGCCTCCCCAGTTTACACAGCCTCAACTCAACTTGTCGTTAAACTACCAAATTCGGATAATTCAGCAGCCTACGCTGGACAAGTGACCGGGAATATTCAAATGGCGAACACAATTAACCAAGTTATTGTTAGTCCAGTCATTTTAGATAAAGTTCAAAGTAATTTAAATCTATCTGATGACTCTTTCCAAAAACAAGTTACAGCAGCAAATCAAACAAATTCACAAGTTATTACGCTTACTGTTAAATATTCTAATCCTTACATTGCACAAAAGATTGCAGACGAGACTGCTAAAATATTTAGTTCAGAAGCAGCAAAACTATTGAATGTTACTAACGTTAATATTCTATCCAAAGCAAAAGCTCAAACAACACCAATTAGTCCTAAACCTAAATTGTATTTAGCGATATCTGTTATAGGCGGACTAGTTTTAGGTTTAGCCATTGCTTTATTGAAGGAATTGTTTGATAACAAAATTAATAAAGAAGAAGATATTGAAGCTCTGGGGCTAACGGTTCTTGGTGTAACAACTTATGCTCAAATGAGTGATTTTAATAAGAATACGAATAAAAATGGTACGCAAATGGGTACTAAGTCAAGTCCGCCTAGCGACCATGAAGTAAATAGATCATCAAAAAGGAATAAAAGATAGGAGTTCAGGATGGCTAAAAATAAAAGAAGCATAGACAATAATCGTTATATTATTACCAGTGTCAATCCTCAATCACCTATTTCCGAACAATATCGTACGATTCGTACGACCATTGATTTTAAAATGGCGGATCAAGGGATTAAAAGTTTTCTAGTAACATCTTCAGAAGCAGCTGCAGGTAAATCAACCGCGAGTGCTAATATAGCTGTTGCATTTGCACAACAAGGTAAAAAAGTACTTTTAATTGATGGCGATCTTCGTAAACCGACTGTTAACATTACTTTTAAAGTACAAAATAGAGTAGGATTAACCAATATTTTAATGCATCAATCTTCGATTGAAGATGCCATACAAGGGACAAGACTTTCTGAAAATCTTACAATAATTACCTCTGGTCCAATTCCACCTAATCCATCGGAATTATTAGCATCTAGTGCAATGAAGAATTTGATTGACTCTGTGTCCGATTTCTTTGATGTTATTTTGATTGATACTCCACCTCTCTCTGCAGTTACTGATGCTCAAATTTTGAGTAGTTATGTAGGAGGAGCAGTTATTGTTGTACGTGCCTATGAAACAAAAAAAGAGAGTTTAGCAAAAACAAAAAAAATGCTTGAACAAGTTAATGCAAATATTTTAGGGGTTGTTTTGCATGGGGTAGACTCTTCTGAGTCACCATCGTATTACTACTACGGAGTAGAATAATTGGAATAAACTTGAATCAAATAAAAGAACGAAATTCGTAGGCTAGGAGAGAAAATGATTGATATTCATTGCCATATTTTACCGGGGATAGATGATGGGGCTAAAACTTCTGGAGATACTTTGACAATGCTGAAATCAGCAATTGATGAAGGGATAACAACCATCACCGCTACTCCTCATCATAATCCTCAATTTAATAATGAATCACCGCTTATTTTGAAGAAAGTTAAGGAAGTTCAAAATATCATTGACGAGCATCAATTACCAATTGAAGTTTTACCCGGACAAGAGGTGAGAATATATGGTGATTTATTAAAAGAATTTTCTGAAGGAAAGTTACTGACAGCAGCGGGCACTTCAAGTTATATATTGATTGAATTTCCATCAAATCATGTGCCAGCTTATGCTAAAGAACTTTTTTATAATATTCAATTGGAGGGACTTCAACCTATTTTGGTCCACCCTGAGCGTAATAGTGGAATCATTGAGAACCCTGATATATTATTTGATTTTATTGAACAAGGAGTACTAAGTCAGATAACAGCTTCAAGTGTCACTGGTCATTTTGGTAAAAAAATACAAAAGCTGTCATTTAAAATGATAGAAAACCATCTGACGCATTTTGTTGCATCAGATGCGCATAATGTGACGTCACGTGCATTTAAGATGAGGGAAGCATTTGAAATGATTGAAGATAGTTATGGTTCTGGTGTATCACGAATGTTTCAAAATAATGCAGAGTCAGTGATTTTAAACGAAAGTTTTTATCAAGAAAAACCAACAAAGATCAAAACAAAGAAATTTTTAGGATTATTTTAAAGGGATTAAATGGAGTAAATAATGGAAGTTTTTGAGGAAGCCGCATCACCTGAATCGGAAGAGCATAAGTTAGTAGAATTAAAAAATTTTTCTTATAGAGAGCTAATTATAAAAAGAGCAATTGATATCCTAGGAGGATTAGCAGGTTCAGTTTTATTTCTTATTGCGGCTGCATTACTTTATCTCCCTTACAAAATGAGCTCAAAAAAGGATCAAGGGCCAATGTTCTATAAACAAAAACGGTATGGAAAAAATGGTAAAATTTTTTATATTTTGAAATTTAGAACAATGATAATTAATGCTGAGCAGTATCTAGAGCTACATCCAGAAGTTAAAGCCGCCTATCATGCCAATGGTAATAAACTAGAAAATGATCCCCGTGTGACGAAGATTGGTTCATTTATTAGACAACACTCAATTGATGAATTACCACAATTTATTAATGTCCTTAAAGGAGATATGGCATTAGTTGGTCCAAGGCCAATTTTGCTTTTTGAAGCGAAAGAATATGGGGAACGCCTCCCTTATTTACTGATATGTAAACCTGGAATTACTGGTTATTGGACAACACATGGTCGAAGTAAAGTTCTTTTTCCTCAACGAGCAGATTTAGAGCTCTATTATCTCCAGTACCATAGTACGAAAAATGATATGAAGCTTTTGGTACTCACAATTGTACAAAGTATTAACGGATCGGACGCATATTAAAAAATGAAAATAGCATTAGTAGGTTCCAGCGGTGGCCATTTGACACACCTGTATTTGTTAAAAAAGTTTTGGGAAAACGAAGATAGATTTTGGGTCACATTTGATAAAACAGATGCAAAATCTATATTGAAAGAAGAAAGATTTTATCCTTGTTATTATCCCACAAATAGAAATGTAAAAAACACGATAAAAAATACCATTCTTGCATTTAAAATACTTAGAAAAGAAAAACCAGATTTGATTATTTCGAGTGGTGCTGCGGTGGCTGTTCCTTTTTTTTGGTTAGGTAAACTATTCGGTGCCAAGACAGTCTATATTGAAATATTTGACCGAATCGATAAACCAACCTTAACAGGAAAATTAGTTTATCCAGTTACTGATAAGTTTATAGTCCAATGGGAAGAGTTAAAAAAAGTTTACCCTAAAGCAATTAATTTAGGAGGAATTTTCTAATGATTTTTGTAACTGTTGGAACTCATGAACAGCCTTTTAATCGACTAATCAAAAAAATTGATGATTTAGTCAGGGAAGAAAAAATTACAGAAGAAGTCTATATGCAAATTGGATATTCTTCTTATATCCCTAAGCATACTCAATATTCAAAAGTTATTGGCTATAAGGAAATGAATAAATTAATGTTGAAATCTGACATAATAATTACTCATGGTGGGCCATCAACGTATATGCAAGTCATACAAATGGGAAAGGTCCCCGTAGTTGTTCCACGTCAGCTAAAATTTGAAGAACATGTGAATGACCATCAATTACTGGTAACAAAAAAGGTCTTAGAAAAAGGATACCCACTCATTATGTGTCAAGATGTTGAAAATATATTGATAGACATGGAAAAAGTAAAAAAAATGAAAAGCCATTCTAAAATTACCAATAATGATGAATTTGTAAAAAAATTTATTTTAGAAGTAGGTAGAATATTTGAGTAGTCTTGACATTATAGTTCCTTTTTATAACGATGCCAAAGGAATACATAAATTATTGATATCTTTAGAGCAATTCAGTGGTTATACAACAATAATTATTATCGACGACAATAGCGATTATAATCAGTATCAAGAACTTATTAATATTTCGAAAGAATATAATAATGTAAAAGTTTTAAAAAATGATTCGGGATGTAAAGGTGCAGGAAGTTGTAGAAATTTAGGTATTTTAGAGTCAAAATCACCTTGGATGATGTTTGCAGATAGTGATGATCATTTCTTAAATAATTCTTCTAGTATTGTTGAGTATTATTTATCTAAAAATTATGATATGGTGTATTTCCCACCAATATCAAGTGATGAAAACGGGAATATAGGACACAGACATGATACTTATTTAGGTTATTTCAAAGACTCAAGTGGAAAAGAATTAAGATATAAACTTCCAGTTGTATGGTCCCGACTATTTAATTCTGATTTTATTAAATCCAATAGAATAAGTTTTGAGAATACAATTGTTAGTAATGATCGTATGTTCTCATTAGTAGCAGGGGTATATGCTAAAACCATTAAAATTGAAGATAAAAGTATATATAGCTGGGATTTTAATAGTAGTAGTTTAACTACAAAAATGTCTAAAGATAGGTTCAAAGTAAATTTAAGTGTTTTTGAGAGAGTAAACAAATATTTAAACAATAATCTTTCGGAAGTTGATTACAAAAAATATTCTGAAACAGGATTGAAGTTTTTAGCCATGTCACTTTTTAGATATAAATATGGTGTAATTTTCACAATACGAATTTTAAACTCTTTTCTACAGAAGAAGATACCGATAATAAGCAGAAAAGATTTAAAAAGGTTTAAAACGTTCTTTAGAAACAACAAATACTATTCAGAATAGAGTTAAAATGAAAAAAAAAATATTTTTTATATATCTAAATTTTTTTGATAAGTTTAGAAGATTAATCAATTCTAGTTATATCAATCAAATTTTTCATAATTCTGTGATTAATTATCTAGAAAAAAACTTTAAAGAAGTTATTTTAAAATATACTAATACACATCAAAAAAATAGTCAGGAATTAAATAAAAATGTATGGTTGATGTGGTGGCAAGGAGAAGAAAATGCTCCAGATTTAGTAAAAAAGTGTATTCAAAGCGTAAGAGATAACCTTGGAAATGTAACTATAATAAGTAAAGAAAATTATCGAGATTACGTTGATATTCCCGAAATAATTATAAGTAAACAAAAATCTGGGATAATAGGCATGGCTAATTTTTCTGATATTATGAGATTCAATTTATTGTCGAATCATGGAGGACTTTGGATTGATGCGACTATCTTCTTAAAGGATTATAATCCAGATTTGGAACTCAGTAATCCTTATTATACAATTAAGGGAAATGATTATTTCAATAATAAGTATGTCCCTAAAGGTCGTTGGAGAGGTTTTTTTCAGTACGGTCAAAAAGATTTATTGCTTTTTAAATTTAGTGTAGAGTTTTTTAATGAATATTGGAAAGTTGAAAAAAAGTTAATAAATTTCTTTTTAATTGATTATATTTTAGAAATTGCTTATAGAAATAATATAGGTGATTTTAAAAATATAAATGATAGAATTACTATGAATAATCCTGGAATCTATGATTTAGATAAAAAGTTATTAGGTTGTGATATTATACTTGATTTTGAAAAAACTCATGTATTTAAACTAAATATAAAACACCATTATGAAAATAAAGATAATAGTTCTTCAAATTATAAAAAATTTATAGAAAGCACCTTGTTTTCGTAGGAAATTTAATTTCTTAGATAAAAGGGGAAGAATTAAAGTTTATTTTTTATAATCTGGAAAGGGAGTGAATAATGGAAACTATTTTTGTACTTGATAAATTGGATATAGGAGGGTTGCAAAGAGTAAATACTAGTGTTGCAAACGAATTAGGAAAGCATCTATCGGTAAAGATTTATAGTTTGCAGAATTCTAAAAATGAGATGGAAACTAGTGTTCCAGTTGTTTATGGCGAATCTGGCAACTTAGAGCACCGATTTGTCCAAATGTTAAAAGCACTAAATTCTATATATAGATTAACTTCTTCTAAAAATAGTTTACTTGTTATAAAATATCAAGTTAAAAAATTAATAAATTATATTAAACTACATGATGTTAGCACGGTTGTTCTAAGTGGACCAAGTATATTGTTTGTCTCTGAAATAAAAAAAAAAATACCAGATTTACAATGTATTTTGTGGATGCATAGTACGTATGAAGTATATACTGAAAAGTACTTTATAGCATCAAAAATTCAGTTTACCTCATCTATAGTAAAAGCTGATAAAATTGTATGCTTAACAAGAGAGGATAAAAGTAAGTATTCTAATTTCAATATAAATACAACTTATATAAATAATCCGAATATTATTTACAATGATGGCGAATCTTCAAGTCTTAATAATAAGGTAATTTCTTTTGTGGGTAGTTTAAACATAGAAGCAAAAGGTTTAGATTATTTGATCGAAATCTCGAAACATATTCCAGATGACTGGGTAATTAAAGTTGCAGGAGAAGGAAAAGACCAAAAAGTTCTCGAAAGATTAAAAGTAAATAATGTTATATTTGTAGGTGGATTATCCGGAAAAGATTTAGAAAAGCACTATTTAAATTCTTCTATTTTTATTTCTACAAGTCGATGGGAGGGATTCGGACTCGTAATTATTGAAGCTATGAGTTTTGGAATTCCTATAGTTGCCTTTAATACCACGGGCTCTAGAGAAATATTGTTAGATAGTAAATTTGGAATTTTAGTAGAGAATGGAAATACAGATCAAATGATAGCTGAATTACAAAAATTAATAATATCCATTGATTTAAGAAAAAAATACTCAAAAAAATCTCTGGAAAGATCAAAAGATTTTGAAATAGACAATATTATTAATCAATGGATTAGTTTAATAAAGGATGTTTGTTAATTTGAAAAAAATAGAAATTCTAACAGCTTTACAGAATATGTCAATTTTCTTCATGTTTTTATATACCTTATTGAGACTTTTTGACATATCTACTCTAACTTTAGTAATAAATATATCTAGCTCTGAACAATATGCAATGATCGGATTAATTATTTGTTTATTTAGTATGAAAGTATTAAACAAGGAAGATATACGAGGAATATTGCTTGGGTGTTTAATTGTATTCTTTTTTTTAATAAGTAATTTTAATGGGCAGACCAACTTTTTAACAATTATATTAATTGCCTTAGGACTCAGTAATCGAAACATAAAAATATATGTTAAAGCAATTTATTATGCAACTATAGTAGGAATTTCAATGATTCTACTATTAAGATTTACTGGAATTATTCCTGATATGCTGGGACTATCTCCACGCGGGAGTATAAGGTATTCTTTGGGGTTCTTATCTGATAGAGGTATCTCTGATAATTACTTTTATTTTTGTCAATTATTTATTTTTTTGAAATATGATAAATTAAAAAAATACTGGTTAATTATTTTATTAATTCCCATGCTTATTCTATATAAAGTTAATGATGCAAGAGCAACTTTAATATTATTAATTCTGATGTTTCTAATGGTATTGATAGCTAAATCAAATAATACTGGTAAAACAACCACCATCTTGTATTGTTTAACGAATATAACATACATAACCTCTGCTTCTTTAACGATATTATCATCCATATTATATGATAACCTTTCTAATTTCTGGGTATCTTTAGACAATTTATCTAGTGGTAGGCTTCACTTATCTCAATTTTTCATGATAGCTTTCCCACCGCGAATGTTAGGTCAAAAGTTGCCTCTAGGTCTAGACTCAAGTTCATTATGGCTAAACTATAATAAAAATTATTTGATGCTTGATAGCGGATATATGACTATGTTAATTGAAGCTGGTATTTTGATTTTTATTATAATGACATTTTTAATTCTATTTACATTTAAAAAACTAAAGGACTCTAGGGATAATATTTCTTTAATTTTTTGGATTATTATGGGACTAAATATGATTCAAACAAGGCCGCTAAATCCAACATCACTTCAAGTGTTACAGATTTCAAAAGTATTTTCAAAAAATAATGTCCGAGGAGAGAGTCGTTGAAAAAAGGTTTTACATATACTGCTATTGGTAAATACAGCAACTATTTAATTCAATTAGTAGTCCAAATGGTTTTAAGTAGGTTACTAACTCCTAAAGAATTTGGAGTTGTTGCTATTATGCAAGTATTTATTGTTTTTTTTGCACTAATGGTTGAAGCCGGTATGGGACCCGCAATAATTCAAAATAAAACTTTAACTTATCAAGATAATAATATTTTATTTAACTTTTCGGCAATATTTACTGTAATAGTTTCAATAGTTTTTGGATTTTTTGGGTTTTTCTTATCTTCATTTTATAACAATTCTATATTCATCCAATTAACTTGGCTACAGTCATTATCAATAATGTTTGATGGTTTAAATATAGTTCCGACGGCATTACTTTATAAGAATAAAAAATTTAAAATATTAAATTTTAATGTTGTAATTGCTAACTTTATTTCAGGTGCCTTAGGAGTTGCCCTTGCATTTTATGGATTTGGAGTGTATTCACTTATATGGTATGCAATCTGTACATCTTTACTAAAATTTACTCTGAATATGTTTTTTACCAACGTTTCATTTGTTAGAGAATTGAATTTAGTAGCAATGAAAAAGATTTGGAGCTTCTCAAAAAATCAATTTTTCTTTAATTTTATTAATTATTTTTCGAGAAATTCCGATAATATTCTCATAGGAAAATTTATGGGAGAAACGGCAATAGCTAATTATAGTAAATCTTATCAATTATTAACAATGCCGAGTAGTTTATTATTAGGAATAATTTCGCCAGTATTGCAGCCAATCCTATCTGAATATCAGGATGATGTAATATATATTAGAAAAATATCTTATAAATTAGTACATTTTCTAGTTTTAATTAGCTTACCACTATCGGTATTCTTAAGCTTTACTGCACAACCAATAATCTTTATTTTATTTGGAAATCAATGGGGAAATGCTGTCTTACCTTTCAGAGTATTATCCTTAACTATATGGAGTCAAATTGCTGTAGCAAGCTTTGGCGGAATAATTGCTTCCAGAAACAAATCAGAAATACTAGTTATTAATGGTATACTTAATGCAATTATTACTGTCAGTTCAATTATAATCGGAATTATTTTTGGATCAATTAACAATGTATCTATATGTCTCACAATCGCATTTATTATAAATTTCTTTATAAGTTCATATATAATAATTAAGTATGTATTAGATGATCATATGAAAAATTATTATAAACTATTTTATTCTCCTATATTGCTATCTATTGTTGTTTCTATATTTTTGTGGGGAGTTAATATTTTTAATTATTCAAATGTATGGCTTTCATTTGCTATCAACTTAATAGTATTTATAGTTGTTTTTATAACTTACTTAGCTATAACAAAAGAAATAAATAATGTTTTAAAAATCTTTAGAAAGGAATAATTTAAAGTGAAGAAAATTCATATTGCTTTATATTATTTATTACTTCAGTATCTGCCTGTTGGTAAAAGTTATAATAGGTTTTCTAAAATATGGTGGATAATACGAGGTATTGCATGTAAAAAAATATTTAAATATTGTGGTAAAAATGTACATATACAACGCAAAGCCTATTTTGGAAGTGGAAAAGAGGTTGAAATTGGTGATAACTCAGGCCTGGGTATAAATTGTGAAATACCTAGTAATATCAAAATTGGTAAAAATGTATTGATGGGGCCAAATTGCGTAGTATTAAATGGGAACCATGAATTTAAAGATAATGATATTCCAATTATTGAACAGGGGATGCGTCCATCAAGAAGGACTATTATTGAAGATAATGTATGGATCGGTTATGGTGTAATAATAACCCCTGGACGTATATTAAAAAAAGGAACAATTGTAGCTGCTGGAGCAGTTGTTACTAAAGACTTTCCTGAGTTTTCAATAATTGGCGGGAATCCAGCAAAAATTATAAGAATGAGGAAATAAATGAAAATTGCAGTCGTTGGTACAGGATATGTAGGCCTATCGATCTCAGTGTTATTCGCAAAGCATCACGAAGTAGTTGCTTTAGATATCCTTGATGAAAAAGTAAAGTTAATTAATTCTAAAAAATCTCCTATTTTAGATAAAGAAATTGAATTATTCTTAGCAAGTAAAGAATTAAATTTACTTGCAACGACGGACACGGCCCAAGCGCTAGATGGAGCTGACTTTGTGGTCATTGCAACACCTACCAATTATGATGATGTCAAGAATTATTTTAATACGGATTCTGTAGAAATAGCAATTGAAGAAGTTTTAGAATTTAGTCCAAATGCTACGATTGTAATAAAATCAACTATTCCAGTTGGATTTGTCGAAAAAATGCGTGATAAATATAATGTTGATAACATCATCTTTTCCCCAGAATTTTTACGAGAAGGTCGAGCATTATATGACAATCTTCATCCATCTCGCATTGTTGTTGGTGATCAATCTAAGCAGGCATCTCAATTTGCTAAACTCTTATTAGAAGGAGCTGTTGAGAAAGATATTCCAGTTCTTTTTACAAATCCTACTGAAGCAGAGGCAATTAAGCTCTTTTCAAATACATATTTGGCTTTACGTGTAGCTTATTTTAATGAATTAGATACATATGCTGAAGTTCGTGGTTTAGATACAAAACAAATCATTGATGGCGTTGGGTTAGATCCACGAATCGGAACACACTATAATAATCCTTCATTTGGTTATGGGGGGTATTGCCTACCGAAAGATACCAAACAGCTTTTGGCTAACTACGACCAAGTTCCTGAGAAATTAATTGAGGCTGTTGTTGAATCAAATAGTACAAGAAAAGATCATATTGCAGATATGATCATTAAACGTTCTCCTAAAGTGGTGGGTATCTACCGCTTGACTATGAAGTCAAATTCTGATAATTTTAGATCAAGTTCAATTCAAGGAATTATGAAACGAATTAAGGGCAAGGGAATTGAAGTAGTCGTCTATGAGCCAACACTAAATGATACTCATTTCTACAATTCTCGGGTAGTTCATAATCTGGATGAGTTTAAAATGATTTCTGATGTGATTGTTTCAAATCGTTATACTAAAGAACTTGAGGATGTTAAAACTAAAGTTTATACGAGAGATTTATTTGGGCGTGACTAAACAATAATTTTGGAGGAAAAATTGGAACGAAAAAAAAAGAAAAAAAAGAATATTTGGGTTATAATTATACTTATCTTAATTTGTATTACCCTTATAGGAGCAGGGGTTTATGCCTTAAGAGATTCACTTATTCCTAATGATCATACGAAAACAAATAGTTCGGATCAACCGACCAAAACTTCGGCCTCTAATGGTTATGTAGAGAAAAAAGGTGAAGAAGCTGCTGTGGGTAGTATAGCACTTGTAGATGATACTGGTATACCAGAATGGGTTAAAGTTCCCTCAAAGGTAAATCTAGATAAATTTACTGATTTATCTACGAATAATATCACTATTTATCGAATTAACAATCCGGAAGTCTTAAAAACAGTTACCAATCGTACAGATCAACGGATGAAAATGTCAGAAGTTATAGCTAAGTATCCTAATGCTTTGATTATGAATGCTTCCGCATTTGATATGCAGACAGGACAAGTAGCTGGATTTCAAATTAATAATGGAAAGTTGATTCAAGACTGGAGTCCAGGTACAACGACTCAATATGCTTTTGTTATTAACAAAGATGGTTCGTGCAAAATTTATGATTCAAGTACACCTGCTTCAACTATTATTAAAAATGGAGGGCAACAAGCCTATGATTTTGGTACTGCGATTATCCGTGATGGTAAAATTCAACCAAGTGATGGCTCAGTAGATTGGAAGATCCATATTTTTATTGCGAATGATAAAGATAATAATCTCTATGCTATCTTGAGTGATACAAATGCAGGCTATGATAATATAATGAAATCAGTGTCAAATTTGAAGCTCCAAAATATGTTATTACTTGATAGTGGTGGCTCAAGTCAACTATCTGTCAATGGTAAAACGATTGTTGCTAGTCAAGATGATCGAGCCGTACCGGATTATATTGTAATGAAATAAAAAAAAGAACCTCTTGGTTCTTTTATTTTAGAGATTTTTCAAAAAGGGTTTTGACTGAGTCTAATTCTGTTTGAGAAACTACCTTAGCTCCATTTTCATCTGTTGTATGTAGATTGAGCTTGCTGGTATTCTTTAGAGCCTTATTGTAGCTCATAACGATCGTTTTAGCATCATTGAAACTTATATTGGTTTTAACAGTGTTTGAAAAAGCATAGAGAATTTCTCGATAGTAATTGAAACTTTCAAGTTTTTTCATATGAGCAATTTTTTGAATATTTCCGTAGAGTTCCATTGAGACATTTTGAATCCGAGTGATTGAAGCATCCAAATCAGTATCGTCAATTTGTGTCATATAGGCTTGGACTTGATCAGCAGTTTGTAAATTAACAGTTCCTTGTTTAAACTCATAACCTTCAGCATTGAACGCCTTTGGATTTTGCATGGTGATTCCACCAGTGGCCTGTACAAGTGATCCCATTTTATTAACATCGATCTGAATTACTTTGTTAATGGAAACATTCAATAGGTCTTTAACCATCTGGAAAATTCCATCATCTCCATTCGTATTGTAAACTTCAGTGATTGTTTTTTGATTAGGCATTGTCGCAAAAACTGGGAAGTTCATGAAAGTAGTTTGATTTGTCTTTACATTCGTTGAAGCTAAAACAGTAGCATAAGCTGAATTTTTAGAATTATTTTTACCAGTTGCAATGATAAGTGTGGTGAATGTTTTAGATTTTTTTAAGTCAATACTTGTTGTTTTAGGAAAATTTTCATATGATGTTGAAAAGGTTGATTCAACATTTCTATAAGCTGCGTAGGCTATAGAAGCAACAGCGATAATTACTAATACAAAAATAATTGAAATAACTTTTAGTACTGTGTGTTTTTTCTTACGATAATGACGCCTCTTTTTTTGATTCATGGTATCTCCATATACATATTATATACCTTAAATTATACCATATTTAATAACAAATTTAAATGTAAGAATAGTGATGTTATCCTTAAAGCTTAGAGTGTGTATTGTATAATTTAGACAAAGGACAAAATCATGCAAAAGAATTTAAAGAAACCTTTATCGACTTCTACCATTCTGGGCAATTCATCACTCAGCTTTCTAAAAAATACAACGTGACTCATTCAACGATTTATAAATCGATTGACCTCTAATGTCCAATGAAGAATCACTCTCAAAAGATGATGCTCTAGAATTTAAAATATGATATCTCAAATCCAATCAATTTTCAAAAGTAAACGCTTAAAAAAATATATTAGAATTGTACATTCTTGCTTATAAGAATTTGATTGAACGTCAATGAACCCTGTTGGTTAATTTTTTTTATAATTGAAGTAAAATAATACAGTTATTTTTTATTGGAAAATGAACTTATAATATTTTAAAATTTTTATAGTATCTGTTATTTTAAATACAAAATAAAAGTAGATAGAATTCTATCTACTTTTATAAGCATTTATTTACGCTGGACTCTTTCTTTTCTCCATTTTATATTTTCAAAAAAGGTTGCCAAAAAGGTTGCCATAAGATTTATTTTTAGTGAAATGTATTGAAAGTAAAAATCTTATAAAATCACTAAAAATCAAGGTTTTACAAGTCTATTGACGTGTAATGAAACCTTATTTAACCTCTTTAAAGATTACGTGTTTACGCAATTTTTTAGAGTATTTTTTAAGTTCCAATTTGTCTGGAGTGTTGCGTTTGTTCTTTTGAGTAAGGTACAGACGTTCACCAGATTCTTTGTGTTCAAGTGTAATATTTACGCGCATGATAGTCCCTTTCTATAACTTTTGTCGAATTATTTAGTGTCGCGAACTTTGCGGCCTTTGTAGTAGCCTTTAAGTGAAACGCGATGTGAGTGACGGTAGTCACCAGTAGTTTCGTCAAAAGTAACAGTTGGAGCTGTCAATTTGTAATGTGTACGACGACGGTTTTTCTTTGCTGATGAAGTGTGACGTGCAGGTACTGCCATTGTTTTTTTCCTCCGTAGAATTTTATCTCGTTCTTGCAAAGTGCAAAAACGTACTTTATTAGTATAGCATAAATTTTCAGAAATGCAAGTTTTGTAAAGTAAAATTACTTGACAAATTTTTGCAAACCTTTCTGTCAGTAAAATTTGAGTAAGCAAAAGTACTGACAAATATCTTTGACAACTAAAATGATAGGGCCTTTAGCGCAAATTTGATAAAATAGAAGTAACTTAACGGATAACTTAAAAATTTAAGCTCAGCTTCGAAAGAATCAAAGCGGCGTAAGGAGAAGACAATCAGGTCGTAAAAACTCCTCACAAAGCAGGGCAATGTTCTAGGACAATTAAATTTTTAAGGAGAAATGAATGAAGAACTGGAAAAAACTGATTCTTGTTTTTGTCATTGCAGGCGTGGCATTGATTGCTTACTTTGGCTTTAATCAGCCTTTTTTGGCACGCTTAATTGTTACAATTGCTGGGGGAGTCTTGGCTTTCTCAATGCTGATTGAAATGATTAAAACTTTACGGTCGGGCTCTTATGGTGTTGACTTATTGGCCATCACGGCCATTATTGCTACTTTACTAGTGGGCGAATATTGGGCCTCTTTGATTATTATTCTCATGCTTGTTGGAGGTGAGAGTTTAGAAGACTATGCAAATGGTCGAGCTCACCGAGCTTTAGCTGCTTTATTAGATAAGTCGCCTGATATTGCTCATGTGCAAAAAGGAGATAAGGTGGTCGATTTACCGATAGACCATGTGGAAGTCGGGAGTCATTTATTGGTTAGACCGATGGAAATTATTCCAATTGACGGGAAACTTATTTCTGAGGCAGTGGTACTTGATACAGCGTCATTGACGGGTGAAACCAAGCCGAATGAATTAGTAAAAGGTGATCCTGTTCTTTCGGGAGCTATCAATGGGAATTCTAGTATCCAGATTGAAACTACGGTGATAGCGGCAGAATCACAGTTTCAAAAGATTGTAGAACTGGTTAAAGAAACGGAGAAAACTCCAGCTCAGTTTGTACGTCTGGCTGATCGTTATGCTGTTCCTTTTACAATTATTGCCTATCTTATTGCAGCAGTTGCTTACTTTATTTCTGGTGACCCAGTACGAATTGCGGAAGTCCTAGTGGTTGCAAGCCCTTGTCCATTGATTCTGGCAGCTCCTATCGCGTTTGTTTCGGGAATGAGTCGCTCTAGTCAAAATGGAGCTTTAATCAAAAATGGAACAGTCATCGAAAAATTAGCAAAGGCTCGGGAAATATTTTTAGATAAAACAGGTACAATTACTGAGGGGACAATTAAGGTTGACAGCCTAAAACCAATAGAAACGGTAGATGAAGTAGAACTTTTACAGTTGGTTTACACGGTTGAAAAATCAAGTGGTCATATTTTGGCAAAAGCTGTTGTTGAATATGCTGAAAATAAAAAGGTTCAACCATTAAAATTGACCTCTTTAACTGAGGTTGCTGGACTTGGTGTGATTGGAGAAATCGAAGGTCAAGAAATTAAAATTGGGCGAAGTTCTTTTGCTTTTGCACCTGATAATCTCAACTATGAAACAGCATTTTACGTGAGTAAAGCAGGTAAATATATTGGGGCGGTCACATTCTCTGATACTTTAAGACCAGAAGCTAAAGAAACAATTGCTCAGATGAGAAAAATTGGTCTTGAAAAGATTACAATGTTGACGGGTGACAATCAACTTGTTGCTGATAAAATTGCGAGCACTGTTGGAATTGACAATGTTTATGCAGGTTTGATGCCAGATGAAAAATTAAAATTTATTAAAAATGCGACGAATAGACCAGTAATTATGGTTGGAGATGGAGTTAATGATGCTCCAGCTCTAGCCACAGCAGATGTTGGAATTTCGATTGGTGTGGGCTCAGGTACAGTTGCAAGTGAAGCGGCTGACATTGTTCTATTGCAAAATGACCTTAGGAAAGTGACGACATCTATTGAAATCAGTCGTGATACGTTAAAAATTGCTAAACAAGCGGTCATGATTGGGATTATCATTTGTATTATTTTGATGTTTATTGCAGCTCTGGGAGTGATTCCAGCTGTGATTGGAGCTTTGTTCCAAGAGATCATTGATGTTGTTTCAATTCTCTATGCGCTTCGGGCTTTAAGAGGATAAAAAAAATTTACTGACGGAATGCTTAAAAGTCCTCTGTCAGTAAATTTTTTTTATTTTTTTAGTAATTTTATTAGATGTTCCAGTTCATCAAGATTATCAAAGTGAATGGATAAATTCCCTTGATATTTTTTATTTGCTTGAATCTTAACCCTATTTCCCAATTTTTTCATCAGTTCTTTTTCAGTTTCGTCAGTAAAAAGATTGATATTTAATTTACTGACAGATTTGTCAGTAACTTTTTCTTCACCATAAATAATAGCTTCAAGTGCTCTGACATTGAGCTGCTCTTTAATTATTTTATCAACGAGCTCTAATTGCTTTTTAGGATTTTTTTCAGCTAAAAGTGTTCTAGCGTGAGCAGGTGAAATCTCTCGATTTTCAACATGCTTCAAAATTGTGTTAGGCAAACCAAGTAAACGAATAAGATTAGAGACATAAGACCTTGATTTTCCAAGGGACTTAGCGATTTGATCGTGGGTCATTCCCAATTTGTCAGCCAGTTGTGCCAAGCTTTTGGACTCTTCTAGTGGATTGAGATTTTCTCTCTGCAAATTTTCTAAAATTGAGAGAGTCATCATTTCTTCATCAGAATAGCTTCTAATAATTGCTGGTATAGTTTCTAAACCAGCTAATTTTGAAGCTTGAAACCGACGTTCACCTGCTAAAAGCTCATAGCCAACAAGTTTTGATTTACGAACGATTATGGGTTGTAAAACGCCATTTTCTTGGATAGAATTAGCCAATTCTTTTAATTTATCCTCATCAAAAACAAGACGAGGCTGGTAAGGGTTTTTTACAATTGTTGACAACTTAAGTTGAGTGATTTGTTCTACCATATTTTTCACTTTCTGTCAGTAAATTTTATTGTGCTCTATTTACTGACAGATTTGTCAGCTCCTCTTTTTTTGTTCATCAATCCATTCTTTACGACTGTGGAGTGCTTTTTCATATCTTCCCATATCATCAGGACGGAAATAATCAGCATTTTTAATTTTATCAGGTAAGTACTGTTGGTTTACCCAGTGATTAGGAAAATTATGAGCATATTGGTATTCTACAGACCTTCCTAAATCTTTTGCCCCAGCGTAATGGCCATCCTGTAAGTGTGGTGGTACAGCAAGATTTCCATATTTTCCTAAATCAGCAATGGCTTCATCCATCGCTAAATAAGCCGCATTTGATTTAGGGGATAAAGCCAAGTCAATAATGATATTGGCAAGGGGAATCCGTGCCTCAGGAAAACCGAGTTTTTCGGCTGCTGATAATGCTGAAACCGTATGAAGTGCGGCATCAGGATTTGCTAAACCAATATCTTCATAAGCCATAACGGTTAAGCGCCGGGCTAGACTCTGCAAATCTCCGCCCTCAATTAAACGAGCCGCATAGTGTAAACTTGCGTTGACATCAGAACCACGAATTGACTTTTGTAAAGCAGAAAGCAAGTCATAATGAGCATCGCCATCTTTATCAAAAGTTGCAGCTTTTCTTTGCAAAGAATTTTCCATATCATCTAAAGTGACATGATGTTCTTCTGAGGAAAGAACGGCTAATTCTAAGGCATTAAAAGTAGAACGTAAATCCCCATTAGTCGAATGAATTAAAAAGTAAAGTGCATCATCGTCAATGGTCACATCAAAATCAAATCCACGTTCTTTATCTTGTAAACTTAGGTTTACAGCAAATTCTAAATCTTCTGGTTCTAAAGGTTTTAATTCAAAAATCTGTACGCGAGAACGAATCGCTGGAACAACTGAAAAATAAGGGTTTTCGGTTGTTGCTCCAATTAAAATAATTTGTCCGTTTTCTAAAAGTGGTAAAAGAAAATCTTGTTTAGGTTTGTCTAGGCGATGAATTTCATCAAGTAATAAAACAAGCTGACCAGAAAATTCGGCTTCTGAGGCAATTTCTTGAAGTCTTTTTTTAGTGTCTGTCGTTGCATTAAATGTCCGAAATGCGACATTCATTGTTCCAGCAATCGCTGAAGCAATTGAAGTTTTACCAATGCCAGGAGGTCCGTAGAGAATCATACTTGAAAGAAGTTGAGTTTCGACCATTCGGCGAATGATTTTTCCTTTACCAACTAAATGTTTTTGTCCAACAATTTCATCAATATTTCTTGGTCTCATTCGTCTTGCAAGATTTTGTGCCATATTATTCTCCAATCCATAGGTTTACAACAAATGTAAATCTGGTTTACATAAGGCTTTTGTCTAGATAGAAGGCGAGAATGCAATCATCAATATATTCACCATCAATGAAAAATTCTTTTTTCAAACGTCCTTCTTCAACAAAGCCTAATTTATTATAAAGTTTCAAGGCTGCTGGATTTGAACCCATCACTTGAATTGTAATTTTTTTGAATCCTTCTTTTTTTGCAAAATCAATAAAGAAGTTTATTAGTGTATTAGCTACGCCCTTACCTCTGGCTTCTTGTGCTGTCATAATGCCAAAGGTGACAGTATGTCTTCCAAATTCAGATTTGTGGCGGGGGCCGTAATCAAGTATTCCAAGAATTTCATCATTTTCTACTGCCAGAAAATAAGTGGTTCCAGTCATAATTTTACCGATAATTTTTTCTGCTGAGGAATCCATGACATGTGGAGTTGAAGCTAAGGTCCAATTTTCATTCTCCAATTGAGCAACTTTGACAAAGTCACGTGGTTCTATTTTTCTAATTTCCATTAAATCTTTCTCCAAATTCTAAAAAAATATCTATTTATACATTCTAAACGTAAAAAAAGCTATTAAATGAGCTGATTTATTAAGTCTTGCGACTTTTCTAGAGCAAATTTTTGTTATAATTATTTTAACATAATATAAAGAGGGTGTGAACAATGGCTAAATTTGGATTTTTAGATGTTTTGGAAGAAGTTTTAGAAAAAGGATTTACTTATGATTTTGAAATGAATTGGGATAAGCGTAATTTTGCGGTAGAAGTCAGCTTTTTACTAGAGGCAGAAAATAGTTCTGGAGCGCTTTTGACTGATGCAGAAGGAGTAGAATCAGCAGAAAATATCGTCTATGAGGATGCAGTTTTATTTTATAATCCAGCTAAATCACGTTTTGATGAAAATGATTATTTGGCAACAATTCCTTATGGTGAAAAAGGCTTATCTCGTGAATTTTTGGCTTATTTTGCTCAATTTTTACAAGAAAGTGCCGATCAAGGCTTGGATGATTTAATGGACTTTCTAGCTGATGAAGCTGCCGAAGAATTTTCAGTCAATTGGGATAAAGGAGCTTTTGAAAGTGGCATTGCTGATTTATCTGAAACAGAATTTTATAAGTATCCAAGATATTAAGAAATTTAGAAAGATTTAAGAAATAAAAAATGAGTATTTTAAATGTAAAAAATCTATCCCACGGTTTTGGTGACCGCGCAATTTTTGAAGATGTAAGTTTCCGTTTGCTAAAAGGTGAGCACATCGGATTTGTTGGGGCAAATGGTGAGGGTAAATCAACTTTCATGAATATTATCACAGGAACTCTGGTTCCTGATGAGGGAAAAGTAATCTGGTCTAAAAAACACCGGGTTGGCTATATGGATCAACACGCTGCGCTTGGAAAAGGTAAAACGACGCGTGAAGCATTGGCTGAGGCTTTTCAATATCTTTTTGATATAGAAGCGCAAATCAATGATACTTACATGAAAATGGCAGAAATGTCAGAAGATGAGATGAATGCTGCGCTTGAGAATGTAGGAGAACTTCAAGAAGAATTGGATAATAGTGACTTTTATCTCATTGATGCCAAAGTTGAAGAAACAGCACGAGGTCTTGGTTTAACTCCTCTTTTGGATAAAGATGTAGCCGAGCTTTCTGGAGGGCAAAGAACAAAAATTTTACTTGGTAAACTTTTGCTTGAAAAACCAGATATCTTGCTTTTGGATGAACCAACAAACTATTTGGATGAAGAACATATTTTATGGTTGAAAAATTACCTTAAAAACTATGAAAATGCCTTTATTTTGATTTCGCATGATGTGCCCTTTATGGATGAAGTGGTCAATATCATTTATCATGTGCATGGTCTAGGGATTACCCGCTATTCAATGGGGTATGCGGAATTTGAACGTGTCTTTGAAGAGAAAAAGGCACAGCTTGAATCTTTGCATAATGCGCAGGTCGCTGAGCAAGCTAAACTTAAAGATTTCATTGCCCGTAAAAAAGCGAATGTGGCAACGTCTGGGCAAGCAAAAGCGCGTGAGAAAAAATTGGCGAAAATGGAAATTGTTGAGACTATTTCTGAAAAGCCAAAACCTCATTTTGATTTTAAATTTAGTAGAAAACCAAGTCGTCTCGTTTTTGAGGCAAAAGATTTAGTTATTGGTTACAATGAACCTTTGTCGTCAGAAATTAATTTAAAAGTAGAATCTGGACAAAAAATTGCCTTTATTGGTTCCAATGGGATTGGGAAATCGACTTTGCTCAAGAGTTTAATGGGCTTGATTCCAAGTCTTGATGGGGAAGTTGAAAAAGGAAATTTCCAAGATATTGCTTACTATGAGCAAGAAATCAAAAATCCTTCGCAAAAAACGGTACTTGATGATTTATGGGATGAGTATCCAAGTTGGAATCAAGCAGAACTCCGCGGGGCACTTGCTCGGGTGGGCTTGACGGCCAAACAAATTGAATCACGTGTTTATGTTCTTTCAGGTGGAGAACAAGCAAAATTACGTTTTGCTAAACTAATGAATACCGAATCAAATATTCTCATCTTGGATGAACCAACCAATCATTTGGACGTGGACGCTAAAGAAGAACTCAAGCGTGCACTTATTGAATATCCGGGAACTGTTTTGATGGTTTCACATGAACCAGAATTTTATGAAGGTCTAGTTTCTGATGTCATTAACTGTGAAGAATGGACAACTCGTATTTTGTAATTACTGATTAATTCTTATGCTAGTTCATCTCTAATTTTTCTTAAAAATTGGTAGTTGAACTGCAGTTATACTAGCTTGCACAAACACAAGAAATGGTTTGCATGAAAAATTAAACAGTATTAGGAGAAAAATGACTCAGAAACTTCATCCTTGGGAAAATCCCGAACAAGATTATGCACAAACTTTGGCAAAACGCCGCTCAGAGCGGCGTTATCGGAGCTTACAGTTAGTAAAGACGCTTAAAATTTTACTGACAGAATTTAAAAAGTACGATGTGAATAATTTTAACTCAGAGATATTGAGTTGGATTGATTTGCTTGAAGATGCTGTTGAATATGTTGATGATGAAGATTTTAAGTCAGCAAAAAAATTTGTTTCGCGAATGCAAAGAGAACTAAAAAAACTTGAAAAGTAAATTTTTTACTGACAGGAAAGAGGACTTTAAGGGCACTATGAAAAGTTATAGTTTTCAAGCTGAACTGGAAATTATCGGTATCAATCCCTTTGTGGCTGTACCGCCAGATATTTTGCAGAAAATATTTCAGGATTCAGGACGAGAAAAATCGCCCATTCCTATTTGTGGTCAGATTAATGAAAAAACTTATCAGCAAAATCTAATGTTTTTCAAAGGGGATTGGCGCTTATATGTCAATACGACGATGCTGAAAAATTCGCCTAAAAGAATCGGGGAAATCTTTGATTTTACAATTTCCTATGATTCAGAGCCACGAATTGTCAAACAACCACAAGTTTTAAGTGAAGCATTAGCCAAAAATCCGGAAGCAAAAAAAGTATTTGACCAATTAATTCCCTCTAAACAAGTTGAAATTAATCGTTATATTGCGAGGTTGAAAACAGAAGAAGCTATCGAGCGAAATGTTAGGCGAGCGATTGGTTTCTTACTGGGAAAGAACTCTTTTGTAGGCCGAGATAAACCATAGAAAGAAAGATGAAATAAATGAATAATTGGAATTCAATCACAATAAAAATCAGTCGGGAAGCCGAAGAGGCCATTTCAGCTTTGCTGATAGAGGTGGGTTCAGCCGGCGTTGAAATTAATGACAGTGCTGATTATCTCAATCACGAAGACCAATTTGGCGAAGTTCTTCCTGAAATTGAACAATCTGATTTTGTTGAAATTACTGCTTATTATCCAGAAAACAGGCCAATTGTGGAACTCAAAGCCGAAATTGAACATAAAATCGCAAATTTGAGTGATTATTTTTCACTGACAGGTCTGTCAGTAACAACGAATAACCTGTCAGAAACAAATTGGGCAGAAGCTTGGAAAAAGTATTTTGAACCAGCACGAATTACGCATGATTTAACCATTGTGCCGAGTTGGACAGAGGATTACGTGGCGACAGGCTCTGAAAAATTGATTCGACTTGACCCTGGTATGGCTTTTGGGACTGGAACACATCCAACGACCAAAATGTCACTCTATGCCTTAGAACAAGTTCTTCGTGGTGGAGAAACGTTACTTGACGTTGGAACAGGTTCGGGCGTGCTGTCAGTTGCAGCTTCATATCTTGGCGCATCAGAAATATTTGCTTATGATATTGATGAAGTGGCTGTGCGCGTGGCTTTAGAAAATATTGAACTCAATCCTGGTCATGAAAAAATTCATGTTTCAGCAAACAATCTGCTTGAAGGAATTGACAAAAAAGCGGATGTCATTGTGGCTAATATTTTGGCTGATATCCTTGTTTTAATGACAGAAGACGCATTCCGCTTGGTCAAAGAAGAAGGCTATCTCATTATGTCAGGAATTATTGCTGACAAAGCGGACATGGTCATTGCATCAGCAGAAAAAGCTGGATTTTTCCTTGAAACACGAATGATTCAAGGCGAATGGAACTGCCTGATTTTCAAGAAAACAGAAAATCGTGAAGGCGTCATTGGTGGATAAAAGGCTTAAATAAAGTCGTTTATCTTTCAGTCAATGGAGAAGCACAATAAAGAAAAGATTAGATTCAAAACTTTATTCTAAGAAATGATTGGAAAAAATATGGCCAACCAATATTTTGTATTTAAAAAATTACCGGAACTGGGCGAAGAATTTATCATTGAAAATCAAGCAGCAGCTCATCATATTTTCACTGTGATGCGGGCTAAAAGTGGTGACCAAATCCGTCTTGTTTTTACTGATGGTGAAATTGGGCTGTCAGAAGTCATTTCGCCAAGTGACCAATCAGTGAAGCTGATAAAATTACTGACAGAGTCCTCAGAATTGCCTGTTCAAATTACAGTAGCTGTAGGATTTCCTAAAGGGGATAAGCTCGATTTTATTGTTGAAAAATCAACAGAATTAGGAGCTACAGCCATTTGGTCAGCACCTTTTAAAGCTTCTGTCAGTAAATGGGACAAGAAAAAACTGACAAAAAAACAAGAAAAATTGGAAAAAGTTGCTCTAGGAGCAGCCGAACAATCACGCAGACAAATGATTCCAGAACTTCAACTTTTTGAGCAATTTACTGATTTACTTGATAAGTTTACTGATTTTGACCAAGTTCTTATCGCTTATGAAGAATCAGCAAAAATGGGTGAGAAAACAATGTTCAAACAAGCACTGACAGAAATGTCACTCAACCAAAAAGTACTTATCATTTTTGGACCAGAAGGCGGAATTAGTCCAGACGAAATCACAAAATTTACTGATTTAGGTGCAAAAATGATTGGCTTAGGGCCGCGAATTTTAAGAGCAGAAACGGCTCCATTATATGCCCTCTCAAGTATTTCAGCTTATTTTGAATTATTATAAATAAAGAAAAATTTTTAGGAAATCGATTATGAAAAAACGTGCACAACGTAACAAAAAACGAATTCGCTGGGCTTCAATCCTCACAGTTTTCGTTCTTTTAATTGGAATAATTGCAATTGCTTTTGCTGGGGTTCATTTGTTAAGTCCTAAAACAAATACAAGCCCAAAAAGCAGTCAAACTTCAAGTCAAGAAAAAGCTAAAAGCACTGCCTCATCTAGTACTTCTCAACCAAAAGAAACAAAATGGCTGGCTGGAACAAATGAAAATCAACTGCCCATTTTGATGTTTCATTATGTTACTTCAAGGGCTGATCAGCTCCCACAAGATAGTAATAACATCAATATTGTAACCTTTGAAAATGAATTAAAAGCGCTGAAAGAAAAAGGCTACACAACGGTTAGTGGCTCAGATGCCGAAAAAATTCTAACGACCAAAGAAAAACCAAGTGATAAAATGGTTTGGCTTACTTTTGATGATGGTTCAGTCACAATGTATACTGAAATTTTCCCTTTATTGAAAAAATACAATATGCACGCCACGAATTTTATTATTACAGGTTATGTGAATAAAGGCCAAGGCGGAATTTTGACCTGGGAACAAATCAAGGAAATGAAAGCAAGTGGACTTGTTGATTTTGGCAGTCATACGGTCAGCCATCCTGATTTAGGAAAGCTCACTTTGGAAGCTCAACGAACAGAACTTGAACAATCAAAAGCAGACTTAGATAAAAACCTCGATCAAAAAACAGATATCATCTGTTATCCAGCAGGGGGTTATAACCAGAATACCTTGAATTTAGCCAACGAGTTAGGCTATAAGTTTGGTTTGCTTGACCCGGGCCGTAATGGTGCTATTGCAATAGCAGCCAAAGAAAGTGATGGTCTATTAACGCTACCACGCTTTAGAATGATGAGTTCTACCACAACTGAGCAAATGCTACAAATGATTCAACCCTCAACCGATTATAATGAAAAAAATAAATAAACTCCGAATAATCGGAGTTTTATCTTTAGTTTTGCAATAGTCATCCTTTTGCTTAACCTACAAATGTGATAGAATAGATTAAATTAAGTGAAATAAACCTTAACTTACAAAATTTGATGAGATGATATATTAATCTAAATAAGGAGGAAAACTGGTCACCATTTTAGAGTCAACTTTAAAATGGTCTAGTATCTAAAGTTATGCCTAAAGAACCAGACTTAACCGGAGCAGAAGTTGTCAATATCTGTTCTGACTACATGAATGAAACAGACCTTTTACTCGTAGAAAAAGCACTTGCTTGTGCTTCACTTGCCCATGCAGACCAATATCGTGCATCAGGAGAAGCTTACTTTGTCCACCCTACCCAAGTTGCAGGAATTTTAGCCAAATTAAAACTGGATGCCGTTACCGTTTCCTGTGGTTTTTTGCATGATGTTGTTGAAGACACCAATTTTACCCAAGGTGATTTGCAAGAATTATTTGGCGACGAAATTGCTGAAATTGTTGATGGAGTTACTAAGTTAGGTAAAGTTGAGTATAAGTCACACGAAGAACAATTGGCTGAAAACCACCGCAAGATGCTTATGGCTATGTCCAAAGACATTCGTGTTATTTTGGTCAAATTGGCTGACCGTTTGCACAATATGCGCACGCTTAAACATCTCAGACCAGATAAACAAAAGCGGATTTCACGTGAAACCATGGAAATTTATGCCCCTCTTGCTCATCGCTTGGGGATTGCCAGTATCAAATGGGAATTAGAAGATTTATCATTCCGTTATCTTGAAGAAGCAGAATTTTATCGCATTCGTGGTCTCATGAATGAAAAAAGAACAGCTCGTGAAGCGCTTGTTGCTGAAGTAATTGGTAAATTACAAGAACGAGTCGAAAAAGCTGGAGTTGACGCAGAAATTTATGGTCGTCCAAAACATATTTATTCTATTTATCGTAAAATGCACGATAAGAAGAAACGTTTTGATGAGATTTATGACCTGATTGCCATTCGTTGTATCACAGAAACAACAAGTGACGTTTACACGACTTTAGGTTATATTCATGACCTTTGGAAACCAATGCCGGGTCGTTTTAAAGATTACATTGCCAATCCAAAAGCCAATGGTTATCAATCTGTCCATACAACCGTTTATGGTCCCAAAGGCCCAATGGAATTCCAAATTAGAACACGAGAAATGCACCAAATCGCTGAGTTTGGGGTTGCCGCTCACTGGGCTTACAAACAAGGAATTAAAGCAAAAGTTGATGTTCATGAAATTTCTGAAACCTTGAATTGGATTCATGAACTTGTGGAATTGCGTGAAGAAGCTGGTGATTCAGCAGAAGATTTTGTCAAAGCCGTTCAAGAAGATATTTTATCAGATAAGATTTATGTCTTCACTCCAAATGGTGAAGTCCAAGAATTACCAAGAGGTTCAGGTCCTATTGACTTTGCTTATGCTATCCATACAAAAGTTGGTGACCATGCGACTGGAGCGAAAGTAAATGGACGAATGAAACCATTATCTGTTCAACTAAAAACAGGTGATCGGGTTGAAATTATTACCAGCTCAAGCTCTTTTGGACCAAGCCGTGACTGGATTAATCTAGTTAAAACTAATAAAGCTAGAAACAAAATCAAACAATTCTTTAAGAACCAAGATAAAGAATTGTCGGTCAATAAAGGCCGTGAAATGTTACAAGAAGCTTTGGAAGAAGGTGGATTTGTACCAAATCAGTATTTAGATAAGAAACATCTAGATGAAGTCTTCAATAAGATTAGCTACCGTAATGCGGAAGCTTTGTATGCAGCAATTGGATTTGGTGAGCTTTCAGCAACAACAATTGCCAATCGTTTAACTGAAAATGAACGTCGTGAAGTTGAGAGAGCCAAACAAAAAGCCGAAGCTGAAGAGCTGATGAAGGGTGAAGTTAAACGCGAATCAAGTAAAAACATCATGAAGATTCGTCACGATGGTGGAGTCAGTGTTTCTGGTATTGATAGCCTACTTGTTCGTATCGCCAAATGTTGTAATCCTGTTCCAGGGGACCCAATTGTGGGGTATATTACAAAAGGGCGTGGTGTTTCAGTTCATAGAGCTGATTGTCAAAATGTGCGAAGTATGGAAGACTTTGAACAAAGACTTGTTGAAGTTGAATGGGATGATTCAGAAAACTTAGTGAAAGAATATGTCGCTAATATTGATGTCTATGGCTTTAATCGTCCTGGATTACTCAACGATGTGATGCAAGTTTTATCAAATTCTACTAAAAATTTGATTTCAATTAATGCTCAACCCACTAAAGATAAAAAAATGGCGAATATTCACATCGCTTTAGGCATTAAAAATCTATCAGATTTGACTTTGATTGTTGATAAAATCAAAATGACCCCAGATGTTTATTCTGTAAAACGGACAAATGCTTAAAAAAAAGAGCTTGACTTAGTCAAGCTCTTTTAAATTACTTTCTTTAATAATATAATTGGGACGTTTTTTTGTTTCCAGGAATATTTTAGCGATATATTTACCAATAATTCCAAGAGAGAGAAGTTGTAAGCCGCCTAAAAGTAAAATCAAAACAATCAAAGTTGGGAAACCTTGAACAGGGTCACCGTAAATCAGTGTTTTAAGAAGATAAAAAATACTGAGTAAAAGTGAGGCTAAAAAACTAAAAAAGCCAACAAATGTCGCAATATTGAGCGGCATTTCCGAAAAATTTATAATCCCATCAATAGAATAACGGAGAAGTTGACTAAAAGACCAAGAAGTGTGACCAGCACTTCGTTCGTGATTTTCGTATTCTAAATAAGTTACATCATAACCGACCCAAGAAAAAAGCCCTTTTGAAAAACGATTATTTTCTCTGAGTGTCAAAATACTATCCACAACTTGACGAGTCATAAGCCGAAAATCTCTGGCTCCGTCTACAATAGGTGTAGTCGATACTTTATTAATAATCTTATAAAAAAGTCGAGAGAAAAATGAAATCAGTGGAGATTCACCAGAACGTGAAATTCTGCGAGCACCAACACTATCATAACCTTCTTGAAGTTTCTGATACATAGAAACAAGTATTTCAGGTGGATCTTGTAAATCAACATCCATTACTGTAACAAGAGGTTCTGTAGTAGCTTCTAAACCAGCAAGTAAAGCTGCTTCTTTACCAAAATTTCTTGAGAAACTAATGTAGTTAATATTATCAACTTGACTCGCTAATTTTTTTATAAGAGGAAGCGTTTGGTCACTAGAACCGTCGTTTACAAAGTAAAAAACCTTTTTTAGCTCGAGTTTTTCTGTTTTGTCATTTACCTCTTTAATAAAGAGCTCAAGCGTTTCTTCTTCGTTATAAACGGGGACAACAATCGCTAATTCTTCCATTTTTTTCCTTTATTGTTTTTTTATCTTATCTTAGTACCTATTTATGATAATACCTAAAGAGTCCTGTGATGTCAAGCTTTCTTTTGATGTTATTAAAATGAATAAATGCCCAAAGAGAGCTGATTAAAATTGGACTTTTTGTGCTATACTGTCAGTAAAGAGATTATCATAGGAGTGAAATATAAAGATTATGAAAATAGTAATTCAACGTGTAAAGTCAGCTTCTGTCAGTATTGATGGAGTCATTAAGGGAAAAATTAATCAAGGCTTTTTATTGTTGGTTGGGGTTGAAGATGCTGACAGCAATTTTGATTTGGATTATGCAGTACGTAAAATCGCGCAAATGCGAATTTTTTCAGATGAAGCTGATAAAATGAATCTCTCCGTTCAAGATATTCAAGGAGAGATTTTGTCAATTTCTCAGTTTACTTTGTATGCGGAGACTAAAAAAGGGAATCGTCCGAGCTTTTCTGCAGCAGGAAAACCTGATTTTGCTAAAGCAATGTATGAAAAATTTAATGATAGCTTAGCTCAGATTGTGCCGGTTAAAGCAGGAGTTTTTGGGGCTGATATGCAAGTTGAGTTGATAAATGATGGCCCTGTCACTATTATTTTAGATACGAAAGAAGCTAGAAAAAATGCCTAAAAGACTGCAAAAAAGTAGCGTAAAAAAACGGGTCGTTCTGTCAGTAAAATAAAAACTTATCAGTCCTCAGAAAAACCTGACCAAGTTGGTGAAATTTGGCAAAATAATATTATTGGCTCACTTGATAACGGTTATTCAAAAGAGCAGGCTAGAAAACAACAAAGTCAAAACCTGACTGAACGTCAGAAACGAAAAATTGAGGAAATGCAAAGCAATCCGGAGATGATTCAAGCGCGTGAAGAACTTAAAGAAGAGTTTCTCAATACGCATCCACAATATGCCAAGATGACGAGTGAAGAATTGCAAGAATCAATGACTCATCATGCTTTAGAAGATGAAAAGCTTAGAAAACAAAAGCTCCGTCATCACATTGAAGCATTTGCTGACGGAATTATTGCGGTCATCATTACTATTATGCTCCTTGAAATTCCTGTCCCTTCTGGTAATCAAGGTTATTGGGAGTTCATCAGTTCAGTTGGAATCTTCTTAGTTAGTTTTGTTGTTACAGCTAATTTTTGGTTCAATCGTCACAAGATTTTTGCTCTGACAGAGGAAATTACGGAAAAAATTATTGTTCAAGATTTTATCTTTATTGGTTTGCTTTCACTAATTCCGCTGTTGACCAAATGGATTATGGTTGCTCCAACATCATTTAGTGCCCTGAATTTTGGTCTGGTTTTGATTGTGATTTTACTTCAGCAGGAGCTTTTAAGTTATTCAATTACTAAAGATCATTTTCATAAAATGCCTAAATCATTTAAATTCTGGCGTCGTGTTTGGTTAATCAGGCTATTTTCAACTATTCTAATGAATGTTGTCATCATGATTATTGCCATTATTTTTCCATTTTATGGACATTGGCTCTTTGTTATTGTTCCTATTTTTAACTTTTTGTTCCGCATGGTTAATGACCGCAATCAGGAGGAAGAAGTTTATGCTGCTACACGTTCTATCGGTGTTCCTTATTTGAAAGAAGGTTAATAATGACTGTAAAAAATATTATTTTTGATTTAGGTGGTGTAATTTTAGACTTAGGTTTTGAACGAATGGTCAATTCCTTTGAGAACTTAGGAATAAAAGATTTTTCTGCTTATTTTAATCCGCAAAAGCAAGTCGATTTTTTTGAGAAATTAGAATTAGGTCTTATTTCTCCCGAAATTTTTTATGACAAGTTTAGAGAAGCAACAAATAGCCAACTGACAGATGAAATAATTGAAAAAAATTGGAATTTAATTCTAAAAGATTTCCAAAAAGAACGAATAGATTTACTGACAGAGCTGTCAGCAGATTTTTCACTCTATCTTTTTTCAAATACGAATGCTATTCACGCTAAGTGTTTTGAGCAACGTTGTATTGAAGAAATGGGTCAGCCTCTATCAACTTATTTTAGAAAAACCTATTATTCACATGATTTGCATTTGAGAAAGCCAACAGTCGAAAGTTTTCAAGAGGTTCTACGTCAGTCAAATTTAAAGGCTGATGAAACTTTATTTGTTGATGACAATGCGGATAATATCTTGGGGGCGCAAGCAGCAGGTTTGAAAACTTATCATCTAAAGGCACCAAAAGTACTGACAGAACTCAATTTTCAAGAAATAATTTACTGACAAGTCTGTCAGTAATTTTTTTTGGAAAAAATATTTTTATACTGCATAAAGTTAGTTCTTGACAATTGTCAGACAATTCGGTAAAATACAGTTTATTGAAATTATTTAGTTACAAATTCAGAAAAATGAGGATTTATTATGGGATTTATGAGAAAAGCTGATTTTGAGCTTTATCGAGATGCAGATAAACACTATAATCAGGTGTTAACCACACGTGATTTTCTTGCACTAGGTGTTGGAACAATTATTTCGACTTCTATTTTTACTTTACCAGGTCAGGTCGCTGCTCAATTTGCAGGCCCAGGTGTTGTCTTTTCTTACCTGCTTGCTGCATTGGTCGCTGGTTTTGTTGCCTTGGCTTATGCTGAAATGTCAACAGTGATGCCATTTGCGGGTTCAGCCTATTCTTGGATTTCAGTCTTATTTGGCGAAGGTTTTGGTTGGATTGCTGGTTGGGCTTTGCTTGCGGAATATTTTATTGCCGTTGCCTTTGTTGGTTCAGGCTTCTCAGCAAATCTGCAACAATTGCTAGCGCCACTCGGTTTCCATCTACCAAAAGTATTGGCCAATCCATTTGGTACAGACGGTGGAGTTGTCGATATTATTTCACTTTTAGTCATTTTACTCTCGGCAATTATTGTCTTTCGTGGGGCATCTGATGCTGGACGAATCAGTCAAATTCTTGTTGTGCTTAAAGTAGCGGCTGTCATTGCTTTCATCATTGTTGGGATTACGGTCATTAAGCCAGCAAATTATCATCCATTTATTCCACCACACAATCCCAAAACAGGTTTTGGTGGCTTCTCGGGAATCTGGTCTGGGGTATCAATGATTTTCTTGGCCTATATCGGTTTTGATTCAATTGCAGCCAATTCAGCGGAAGCTAAAAACCCCCAAAAAACAATGCCACGTGGAATTATTGGGTCGCTTCTAATTGCTGTTGTTCTATTTGCAGCAGTAACCTTGGTACTTGTGGGGATGCATCCTTACTCAGCCTATGCAGGAAATGCAGCGCCAGTTGGTTGGGCTCTTCAACAATCAGGTTATTCTGTTTTATCAGAAGTTGTAACAGCTATTGCACTTGCCGGAATGTTTATCGCCCTTTTGGGAATGGTTCTTGCAGGTTCACGTTTGCTTTATGCTTTTGGACGCGATGGACTTTTACCTAAAGGTTTGGGTAAAATGAATGCTCGAAATCTTCCAGCAAATGGTGTGTGGACCTTAGCCATTGTTGCTATTGTCATCGGGGCATTCTTCCCCTTTGCTTTCCTTGCTCAACTTATTTCAGCAGGAACTTTGATTGCTTTCATGTTTGTTACACTTGGAATCTATTCACTTCGTCGTCGTCAAGGAAAAGATTTGCCAGAAGCAACTTACAAAATGCCTTTCTATCCAGTTTTACCAGCTCTTGGTTTTATTGGTTCATTATTTGTATTTTGGGGATTGGATGTGCAAGCAAAACTTTATTCAGGAATTTGGTTCCTTATTGGAATTTTAATTTATTTTGCTTATGGAAATCGTCGAAGCAGAAAATCAGAAGAAAAATAAAAAGATATTATAAAAAATGGTTTCAAAATCTTTTGGAACCATTTTTTTGTCATCATTTTGGAGCGGACAAAAATTGCTAAAATTACTAAAATAAGTTAAAATAGGGAAGTTATCAGCAACTATGATATGAGGAGTAAATTACCCAAAAATGAAAGAATATGAAAAACAACATCGAATCTTTTATGTCTTTTTACGCAATCTTGTCGCTTTTTTACTTTTGATTTTGAATGGAAAAAGTAAATACTACAATGTTGACCGAATTCCTAAAGATGAAAATTATATATTAGTCGCCCCTCACCGAATGGCTTGGGAGCCAGTTTGGTTTGCTTTTGCAACTCGTCCTAAACAATTTATTTTCATGGCGAAAAAAGAATTGTTTAAAGGTTTTGGGGGTTGGTGGATTAAAATGTGTGGTGCCTTTCCAGTTGACCGCGAAAATCCAGGAACTAAGCCTTTAAAACATGCGGTTAAAATGCTTAAAGAATCAGATAAATCAATGATTATGTTTCCATCAGGAAGTCGTCATAGTGCAGAGATGAAAGGTGGGGTTGCGGTCATTGCTAAAATGGCAAAAGTCCGAATTGTACCTGCCGTCTATCAAGGGCCCTTGACGATGAAAGGTGTTTTCAAGCGTCAAAAAGTTTCAATAAATATTGGACATCCAATTGATATTTCAGATATTAAAAAAATGGATGAAGCAGGCATTGCCGAAGTTAACCGTCGAATGGAAGTTGCTTTTGCAGAACTTGATAAAGAATTGAACCCAGATTTTCATTATGAAGCAAAATAAAAAAACTCTAGCAAATTGATTTGCTAGGTTTTTTTTGACTTATTCTGAATCAAAAAGTCCTGCTTCTGTCAGATTGAAATCAGACAGAAAGCTCAAAATAATTGATTTTTCTTGTTCATTATATTTATCGAAAATTTGTCCAAGTCTAATATCCATGATTTTATGCATTTTATCGTGAATGGTCACTACTTTTCGACCTTTGACTGTCAGGTGATAGAAAATTTTCTTTTTATCACTTTCAGATTGATAAGTAGTTAAAAACTGATATTTGATTAAATTTTGGACAGCACGAGTCACTCCGCCACGAGTGACGGATAATTTTGTGGCTAATTCAATACCGGTTAAATCTTCTTTGGTCAAAGCTGACAAAATGTGAAGGGCAACAACTGACAAAGTCAAAACTTCTTTTTCCAATTTATCATTATCTAATTGAGCTAAAATCCAGCTTCTTTCCTGAGAACGATTGTCAGTTGCATGTCGTAACTCATGCAATTCTTTTGAGATTTGTTGGTTTAGGTCTGCTGAGGTCATCTTATCCATGCTTACATTATACAATAAAAGGGAATTAGAAGGCTTTCCCAAAATTTTCTGCACTGGTAAATGCTTTTTCTTTTAATTCATCCGCACGTTCTGGGTAGCGAGCATATCCTTCTACGAAAAGTTGTTGACGGTTCTCGTCAGTAATTCCTACCATTTTCATTGTTTGGTCAATATAAGCAGCACCTAAATCGTTAGCCATATGTGTTGGGTCTTGTTCATTATGATAAAATCCTCCGGCTGATTGAATATGAAGCGATTTTTTTCCTTCAAGTAAGCCAATCGGACCATTTTCAGTATAACGGAAAAGTTTTCTAGGCACAGCAATAACATCAATATATTGTTTCAATTCAGCAGTGACAAAGCCGTTGTACATAGGGTTGACGAAAACATATTTGTCAGCTGATAGAAATTCTTCTAAATATTCTTTGTGTCGATGTAGTAAATTTTTATCATCAGCACTCAGTGTATCAGGAGCATATTTATTACGTTTCCAAGCAGCAAAAGTTTCATTATCAAGAGCTGGGACCTTTTCTGAAAATAAATCACGGATGATTATTTTATCTAAAGGATGAGACTCTTGATAAGATTTTTTGAATTCTTCTACTGTAGCAAGAGACCAGCTAAAGTCGTCAGTATGTGGGTGAGCTAAAATTATAAGTAAAGTTGTCATTTTTTTATTCTTCTTCCTTTTTTTGTTGATAAGCAACATTATAAACTTAATTTTGTTGCTTGTCAACATGAAAACGAATTAAATCCGAATTATTTGTGGTATTTCAGTTTGTAAAAGCTATGTAAAAGTGTTACAATTAATGGTAATATCCACTTATTTTTGTGAAAGAGAAATTATGCCGAATATTATTAGAAAACTTGTCGAAAACGACAAAAAAGAGCTCAAAAAACTCAATAGAATGGCGCTTCAAGTTGAAAGTTTCGCTGATGAAATGGAACATTTGACTGATGAGCAATTGAAAGCCAAAACTCCCGAATTAAAAGAACGTATTGCAAAAGGAGAAAGTCTTGATGATCTTCTCTATGAAGCATTTGCTGTCTGTCGTGAAGCAGCCCGCCGTGTGCTTGGCTTATACCCTTTCCACGTTCAAATTATGGGTGGGATTGTCTTACATAATGGTGACGTTCCCGAAATGCGTACTGGTGAAGGTAAAACTTTAACTGCGACAATGCCAGTTTATCTTAACGCTTTGTCAGGTAAAGGCGTTCACGTTGTTACTGTCAATGAATATTTGGCAACACGTGATATGACTGAAATGGGTGAACTTTACAGCTGGCTTGGATTGACTGTTGGTTTGAACTTGAATTCAAAATCACCAGAAGAAAAACGTGAAGCTTACAACTGTGACATCACTTATTCAACATCAGCTGAGCTTGGCTTTGATTATCTTCGTGATAACATGGTGACACGTGCCGAAGATATGGTTCAAAAGCCATTGAACTATGCTCTTGTCGATGAAGTTGACTCAATCTTGGTCGATGAAGCCAGAACACCTTTGATTATTTCTGGACAAGCTGAAAGTTCATCAGCACTTTACTATCGTGCTGACCAATTCACTAAGACATTAAAAGGTCAAAACTTGAATGTTGCCACTTCTGAATATGAAGAGGGCGACGATTACAAGATTGATTTACAATCAAAAACAATTTCCTTAACTGAAGAAGGAATTGATAAGGCCGAAAAATTCTTCCAAATCGAAAATCTTTATGATATGGAAAATGTTGCATTAACTCACTTTGTAGATAATGCTTTACGTGCCAACTTTATCATGCTTCACGACATCGACTATATGGTTGATGAAAACCAAGAAGTTTTGATTATTGACCAATTTACTGGACGTACGATGCCTGGACGTCGCTATTCTGATGGTCTTCACCAAGCAATTGAAGCTAAAGAAGCTGTGCCAATTCAAGATGAATCAAAAACAATGGCTTCAATTACGATTCAAAACTACTTCCGGATGTATAAAAAACTGTCAGGGATGACAGGGACTGCTAAAACCGAAGAAGAAGAATTCCGTGAGATTTATAACATTCAAATCACACCAATTCCAACCAACCGTCCTGTTCAACGTTTAGATCATCCAGATTTACTTTACCCAACTTTGGAAGCTAAATTTAAAGCAGTTATTGATGATATTAAACGTCGTCATGCTGAAGGTCAACCAATATTGATTGGTACTGTTGCTGTCGAAACTTCCGAATTGATTTCTAAGAAATTGGTCGAAGCAAAAATTCCTCACGAAGTTTTGAATGCGAAAAATCACTTCCGTGAAGCACAGATCATCATGAATGCGGGGCAACAAGGAGCAGTAACGATTGCGACCAACATGGCTGGTCGTGGGACTGATATCAAGCTTGGGCCTGGTGTAATTGATCATGCAGACCCTGAATTCCGAGGTCTTGCTGTTATTGGTACTGAGCGTCATGAATCTCGCCGTATTGATAATCAATTACGTGGTCGTTCTGGACGTCAAGGTGACCCAGGGGTTTCACAATTCTATCTTTCTCTTGAAGATGAATTAATGAAACGTTTTGGTTCGGAACGTGTTTCAGCTTTCCTAGATAGAATGCGTATTTCTGGTGAAGATGCTGTCATCAAATCTGGCTTGATTACTCGTCAGATTGAAAGTTCACAAAAACGTGTCGAAGGAAATAACTACGATTCTCGTAAACAAGTCTTGCAATATGATGATGTCATCCGTGAGCAACGTGAAGTTATTTATGCGCAACGTCAGGAAGTTATCTTGGCTACAGAAGATATGACTCCTGTTTTGATGGGCATGTTCAAGCGAACAATTGATCGTCAAGTGGATGGTCATGAACTTGCAGGAAGTCTCAAAGATGAAGAAAATGTCAAAAATCTCTTGCAAACATTGCACAATACAATGTTGCCAGAAGATGGCATTGAATTGTCTGAACTGACAGGTTTGTCAGTACAAGCAATGAAAGATTTGATTTTTGATAAAGTCAAAGCTCGTTATGCTTCACAAATGGAAAAATTATCTGACCCAGAACGTCAGTTGGAATTCCAACGTGCAGTTATCTTACGAGTTGTTGATAATAACTGGTCAGAACACATTGATGCGCTTGACCAAATGCGTCAATCAGTAGGACTTCGTGGTTATGCCCAAAATAACCCTATTGTTGAATATCAAGAAGAATCATATAAAATGTACAATAATATGATTGGTGCGATTGAATTTGAAGTGACTCGTTTGATGATGAAAGCTCAAATTCAACCACAAACGGCAATCCGTCAGGAAGCGCCAAGAATGACAACCACAGCTTCACAAGAAAATATTACAAATGTTGATACTGAACATTCTGTCAGTGAAGAAATTTCATTTGAAAATGTTGGTCGTAACGACCTTTGTCCTTGTGGTTCTGGTAAGAAGTTTAAAAATTGTCACGGACGTACACATATTGCCTAAAAGGCCAATTAATTTACTGACAGCTCTGTCAGTAAATTTTTTTATATTAATGGACGCAAATAAGTATAGAATTAAATAAATTTTTGATACAATAGATAAAATAACAAAGCGAAATACGAGGAATTGGAATGAGTTTTAAAGAAATAAGTCCTAAGATAAATATTGATGCAATTAAGATGTTGGGACATCTCAACAGTGAGCAACAAGAAAAAAAATTGCAACGGGATAAAGAACTTGAAGCAATTATAAAAGGTGAAGATGACCGTTTACTCTTGATTATTGGGCCATGTTCGTCAGACAATGAAGAAGCAGTTTTAGAATATGCTCGCCGTTTAGCTAAACTTCAAGAAACAGTTAAAGATAAAATTTTTATGGTCATGCGTGTCTATACTGCAAAACCTCGTACAAATGGCGATGGCTATAAAGGATTGATTCACGAACCAGATGCTGACGGTCATACTGATTTAATCAATGGAATCAAAATGGTTCGTGATTTACATTACAAGGTCATCACTGAAACTGGTTTGACAACTGCTGATGAAATGCTTTACCCAGAAAATCTTCCAATGGTAGATGATTTGGTCAGCTACCATGCGATTGGTGCACGTTCTGTTGAAAATCAACAACACCGTTTTGTTGCTTCTGGGATTGATGTGCCAACTGGTTTGAAAAATCCAACATCAGGAAATTTGAAAGTGATGTTTAATGGAATTTACGCCGCTCAACAATCACAAGATTTCCTCTTTGGCCGTGCAGAAGTTCAAACATCAGGAAATCCTTTAGCACATGCGATTTTGCGTGGTGGACAAGATGAAAATGGAAAATACCATCCAAACTACTACACTGATAACTTGCTTGATACAATTGAAATTTATGAAAAAATGGGCTTGAAAAATCCTTTTATTGTTATTGATACAAACCATGATAACTCTGGTAAGAAATTTATGGAACAAATCCGTATTGTTCGTCAAACCTTAGTTAATCGTGACTGGGATGATAAAATTCGCCAAAATGTTCGTGGCTTCATGATTGAATCTTACCTAGAAGATGGTCGCCAAGATAAACCAGAAGTATTTGGTAAATCAATTACTGACCCATGTTTAGGTTGGGATAAAACAGAAGCACTTGTTCAAGAAATTTACGAAGCTGAAAACAAAAATAACTAAAAATAAAAGCTGTCAGAACTGATAGCTTTTTTTCAGCTCACTTTCTTCAGGAAAATAATATAAAAAATACTTATTTGATGATAAAAGAAATCAAAGTCTAGCAACCATTCAAAAGCAGCCATGAAAAAAATAATGAAAAATTAACAGCAGATATTGCAAACCCTTTCGTTTTGTGGTACAATTTCAAGAGTGATAGATATTTTAGATATCGTCAATAAAAATGAAAAAACATCTAAGGAGAACCATAAAAATGGCATCTAAAGAATTCCACATCGTTGCAGAAACTGGTATCCATGCACGTCCAGCTACATTGCTTGTGCAAACAGCTTCAAAATTCACATCAGAAATCACTTTGGAATACAAAGGTAAATCAGTAAACCTTAAATCAATCATGGGTGTTATGTCACTCGGTGTTGGTCAAGGCGCTGACGTTACTATTTCAGCTGAAGGTGCAGATGCTGACGATGCAATCTCAACAATCGCTGAAACAATGACTAAAGAAGGACTCGCAGAATAATCATGACAACTATGCTTAAAGGTATCGCCGCATCATCAGGTGTAGCAGTAGCTAAGGCATACTTGCTTGTCCAACCAGATTTGTCTTTCGAAACAAAGACAATTGCTGATACAGCTAATGAAGAAGCTCGCCTTGATGCAGCACTTGCTACATCTCAAAGCGAGCTTCAACTTATTAAGGACAAAGCAGTAACAACCCTTGGTGAAGAAGCAGCATCTGTATTTGACGCTCATATGATGGTCCTCGCTGACCCAGATATGACTGCTCAAATTAAAGCAGTAATCAACGACAAAAAAGTTAACGCTGAATCAGCCCTCAAAGAAGTAACTGATATGTTTATCGGTATCTTTGAAGGAATGACTGATAATGCTTATATGCAAGAACGTGCAGCTGACATTAAAGACGTTACAAAACGTGTTTTGGCTCACCTTCTTGGTGTTAAATTGCCAAGTCCAGCGCTTATCGATGAAGAAGTAATCATCGTAGCAGAAGACTTGACACCATCTGATACAGCTCAATTGGACAAGAAATTCGTTAAAGCCTTTGTTACTAACATTGGTGGACGTACTTCTCACTCTGCAATTATGGCTCGTACTTTGGAAATTCCTGCTGTTCTTGGAACAAATAATATTACTGAACTTGTTTCTGAAGGTCAACTTTTGGCTGTTTCAGGATTGACTGGTGAAGTAATTCTTGATCCATCTACTGAACAACAAAGCGAATTCCACAAAGCTGGTGAAGCTTATGCTGCTCAAAAAGCAGAATGGGCTGCTCTTAAAGACGCTGAAACTGTTACAGCTGACGGACGTCATTATGAGCTTGCTGCTAATATCGGAACACCTAAAGACGTTGAAGGTGTTAACGATAACGGTGCTGAAGCAATTGGTCTTTATCGTACAGAATTCTTGTACATGGATGCACAAGATTTCCCTACAGAAGATGACCAATACGAAGCATATAAAGCTGTACTTGAAGGAATGAACGGTAAACCAGTTGTTGTCCGTACAATGGACATCGGTGGTGACAAAACATTGCCTTACTTTGACCTTCCTAAAGAAATGAACCCATTCCTCGGATGGCGTGCACTTCGTATCAGCCTTTCAACAGCTGGTGACGGAATGTTCCGTACACAATTGCGTGCACTCTTGCGTGCTTCTGTACACGGACAACTTCGTATCATGTTCCCAATGGTTGCTCTCGTAACTGAGTTCCGTGCAGCTAAGAAGATTTATGACGAAGAAAAAGCAAAATTGATTGCTGAAGGTGTTCCAGTTGCAGATGGTATCGAAGTAGGTATCATGATTGAAATTCCAGCAGCAGCAATGCTTGCAGACCAATTTGCTAAGGAAGTTGATTTCTTCTCAATTGGTACAAACGACCTCATCCAATATACAATGGCTGCAGACCGTATGAATGAACAAGTTTCTTACCTTTACCAACCTTACAATCCATCAATCCTTCGTTTGATTAACAATGTAATCAAAGCAGCTCACGCTGAAGGTAAATGGGCTGGTATGTGTGGTGAAATGGCCGGCGACCAAACTGCTGTACCATTGCTTATGGGTATGGGGCTTGACGAATTCTCTATGTCAGCAACATCAGTACTCCAAACTCGTTCACTTATGAAACGTTTGGATTCTAAGAAAATGGAAGAATTGTCTAGCAAAGCTTTGAGCGAATGTGCAACAATGGAAGAAGTTATTGCCCTCGTTGAAGAATACACTAAATAATCTTTTCGATTGATTTGAATAAATGAATCCTGTCAGTTCTGACAGGATTTTTTGTAATTTATTTATCAACAACAAATATACTGACAGAAAAACTTATCCACGTGGATAAGTTTTTTGTATTATTTTAATGTTAAAACGTACAATAATGATAAGTGGAGAGAAATGGCAAAATTAAATTTTTTTGATTACTGGTTAGTTGGAGAGGGAGGTTACGGTCTCATTTTGATATTGATTTTACCTAGCCAAATTAATATTAATTTCTGGCTTGTTTTGACGAGTAAGCAAACTAGCGGTTCAGTTTTTAATATTATTGCCCTACCAATTTTGATGGCCTTGCCTAATCTAATTCAACGGGTGATGACCTCAAATTCTATTTATTGGACTAAACAAAAATATATTATTCTGATATTGAATTGTATTTTACTTTCAGTGACAACTTTTTGGTTGCTAACATTGCCTTTTGGTCAGTAAAAAAGTTACTGACAAAAAATCTGTCAGTAACTCATACATGCTTAAAATGGTAATCCTTTAGTGAATTTTCCAAGTTTTTGTTCAGTAACTTTTTCGATTTGGCTTAGCGCATCATTAACAGCATCAGTGACCATATCTTGTAAAGTTTCAGGATCTTCAGGGTCAATCACATCAGGTTTGATGTCGAGAGATTTCAAAGTGCGGTCACCTGAAAATTCAACAGTTACAAGGTCTTGAGCAGATTTACCAACAAAAGTTGTATTGGCAATTTCTTCTTGTGAAACTTGCATTTGCTTTTGAAGTTTTTGTGCTTGTTTCATCATTGATTGCATATTCATCATGGAAATATTACCTCTTTTAGAAATTTTGTTGAAAGCCTTTCAACACCTCTCTATTTTACCATAAAAAAAGATAATAAAAAAATAGGAAAATAAAGGAGAGGCAAATGAAACTTATGTAAAGTCACTTTTTATTTACTGACAGAAGTAGAAAGGTTTGAGGAGATTTCTGTCAGTAAAAAATGAGACAAAAAAACTCAGCCTTAGCTGAGTTTTATTAGTGCGGTGGGCGGGACTTGAACCCGCACCAAGAAAATTCCCGACAGGATCCTTAATCCTGCGCGTCTGCCAATTCCGCCACCACCGCGAAAACAGTACCTAAATATAATACCATTTTCATTGTTCTCTGTCAAGAATTAACTCGTAATTTACTGACAAGATTCATAGTAAATTATGGATTATAAGCTTTCATAAATTTTGCAATTGTTTGGCGGTAAAGTTCAGGATTTGTTTCAAATGATTTGGCGTGAGCAGCCCCTTTGATAACCAATAATTCTTTTGGCGTTCCTTTTTTGACAGCTTTATAATTTTCGTAAACCATCGAAGTAGGGACATAAGTATCATTACTTCCATGAATCAATAGAATAGGAAGTTTATCTTTTGTCAGTGCTTTTGTAGCACTAGCCTCTTGGAAAAACCAACCTTGTCGCAATTTACTTTCAAGAGAAACACTATAAACGAGTGGGAAAGGTGGAATATTATAACTTTCTTTTGCTTGATAAGTAATTTCATCCCAAGCGTTGGTATATCCACAATCTTCAATAATATTTTTTACTGACGAAGGTAAAGATTTTTCGCTGGAAGCCATCATTACTGTAGAAGCTCCCATGGACAGTCCATAAAGACTGATTTGACTCTCAGGATTCCTGTCAGTTAGATAGTTAGCCCAAGCAATGACATCAAATTTATCATCATAACCAAAAGTGATGAATTTTCCTTCTGACTGACCAGCCCCACGATTATCTGGCATGAGCACATTATAACCTAATTCATGAAAAAGTTGACCATACTGACGCATAGCCGACTTATCTTGGCGAAAACCATGTACCACGATTACTGTATTATTAGTTTTGTGCTCGGCTGGAACATACCATGCATCAAGTTTCAGACCATCATTTTTAATTGACTCAGTACTTTTTGATAATTTATCGAATTTTTGTACTAAAGAATAATTAGGACTGCTACTTTTGACCTGACCAATCTGTTGATTATTTCGAACACAGGCAATTTGATAAAAATATAAAGTTGCTCCTAAATTAATAACTAAAAGAAGAGTAAAAAGGCCAATTATCACACGCCAGATTTGTTTTTTTCTAAATTTTTTCATGAATTTTATTATACATGAAATTCAATATAAAACCAAAATTAAAAGATTCTCTGTTTTAATAATAGATTTAATCATTCAACTCTAAAAAATAAATTTAGCTTTTTTAATAAAAGTGTGATAGAATGAAGAAAATAGAATAAATACTCCACCGGGAGTTAAATCGTATGAACGATTATTTGCATTTCAGTAGGTCTGAGAAGAAATGTAGATGGTCGTTCTTTTTTAGCTGAGGAGGCAAAAATGACTTGGATTTATTTACTTATAGCGGGAACATTTGAAGTGGCTTGGGCAACAACAATGAAGTTGAGCCACGGCTTTTCAAATTTGAAGTTTACACTACTGACAATCATCGGAATGATTGCTAGCTTTGGTTTTCTTGCGCTAGCTCTAAAAAAATTACCTTTAGGGATTGCTTACCCAATTTGGACGGGGATCGGAGCCGTTGGCTCAATCTTAATCGGACTTATTCTATTCAAAGATAAAGTCCCACCATTAACTTGGCTTTTCATTGCCTGTTTAGTCGTGGGTATTATTGGAATAAAAGTAACAAGCGGTCACTAAAGATGATACAGTCTTTTAATTTTTTAGTATATAGATTTCATGATATAATAAGAGAATTGGTAAAAAATAAAAGAAATAGCAATAGAATAATCTATTTGCTATTTTTAATGAGGAGGAAAAAATGAAAAACAAAAAAAGCATGATGAATTTAGCAATTTCTAATCTCTTTTTAGTATTTTTGGGTGCAGGTTTAGTCATTCCTGTTTTGCCAACCCTTAAAGAACAAATGCACTTTTCAGGAACAACAATGGGAATGATGATTTCTATTTTTGCAATTGCTCAATTGGTTGCTTCACCAGTCGCTGGTGCTTTATCTGATAAAATTGGGCGCAAAAAACTCATTGCCATTGGAATGATTATTTTTTCTTTTTCTGAACTTTTATTTGGTTTAGCACAAGCGAAAACAGGTTTTTATATTTCGCGAGCGCTAGGGGGTGTCGCAGCTGCGATGCTCATGCCTTCAGTTACTGCTTACGTGGCTGATATGACCACAATTGCCGAACGTCCTAAAGCGATGGGACTTGTTTCAGCAGCAATCAGTGGTGGCTTTATTATTGGTCCTGGAGTGGGTGGTTTTATTGCCCATTTTGGAATACGTGTTCCTTTTTATGTTGCAGCAATTTTAGCTTTCCTTGGTTTTATTTTAACAATCACAATTTTAAAAGAACCAGAGCGCACAATTGAAAGTCATCAAGAAATCGAAAAAGTTTCATTTCTTGATATTCTCAAAAATCCATTATTTGGTTCACTCTTTATTATAATTTTGATTTCATCATTTGGTTTACAGGCCTTTGAGTCAATTTATAGTATCATGGCAAGTATTAACTTTGGTTTTAGTATGAGTGAAATTGCTTTGGTAATTACAGTGAGTGGAATTTTAGCTCTCTTTTTCCAACTTTTCTTATTTGATGCAATCGTCAATAAAATTGGTGAACTTGGCTTGATTCAATTAACTTTCTTTGCCAGTGCAATCTTCATTGCTGTTATTGCCTTTACAAAATCAAATTTAGTCGTTGCTCTTTCTACATTTGTTGTTTTTCTGGCCTTTGATTTATTTAGACCAGCTGTAACAACCTATCTTTCAAAGCATGCGGGAAATCGCCAAGGTGCAATCAATGGCTTGAACTCAGCCTTTACAAGTTTTGGAAATATTTTAGGGCCGATGGCCGCGGGTTATATGTTTGACCTTAACCATTTATTTCCATACTATATCTCTGCGATTATTCTACTGGGAACCGGATTTTTATCACTATTCTTAAACAGAAAAAATTTCAGTAAAATCTAAATATAATTTTTTTATTCAAAAAGCCTACACTAATCTGTAGGTTTTTTTGTATTTATGTATTAATAATAATTAAAAAAGTATTAAATTTCGTAAATGCTAAAGTGGATGAAGTATTACAAAACATAGTATTAAGGTCTGTCTATAAATAACAGTAATTTGTTGATTTTTAACAATATATGAACTATACTAGAAGCAAAGAAATGTATAAAAAATTTCTATTTTGTCTACTAAGAAATACGTATTCTTAATTATCTAAGAAAATGAGAAAAGTTTAATATGAAGTTATCAATTGTAGTTCCGGTGTATAACGAAGAAGAAAGCATCGAAATATTCATAAAGGAAGTGGAAGAAAAAACCAAAAGTTTACCATTAGAAAAAATTTTTTATTTTGTAAATGATGGTTCAACTGATAAGACATTAAAAATAATAAAAAAGCTAGCCGAAAAGAGAGATGATATACAATATATCAGTTTTTCGAGAAATTTTGGTAAAGAAGCCGCTCTATTAGCAGGTTTAGAAGTAGCGGTTGGTGACTTTGTTACGATTATGGATGTAGACTTACAAGACCCGCCAGAAATGCTTCCAGAAATGTTTGAAAAGTTGCAAGAAGGATATGATGTTGTGGGGACAAGACGAACAAGTCGAACCGGAGAACCTCCTATTCGCTCTTTCTTTGCAAAGCTTTTCTATAAAATAATAAGTAAAATTTCTAAAACACAAATAGTCGATGGTGCGCGTGATTATCGATTGATGACTCGACAAGTGGTAGATAGCATCTTAAAGCTTCAGGAAAGTAATCGATTTTCCAAAGGTTTGTTTTCTTGGGTGGGTTATGAAATTATTTATTTAGAATATGAGAATAGAGAACGGAGTAGAGGGCAAACTTCATGGTCTTTTTGGAGTTTATTACGCTATTCTGTTGATGGTTTCGTTAATTTTTCCGAGTTACCATTAAATATAGCAACATTTGTTGGTATCCTTTGTTTTTTTATATCAATCATTCTGAGTCTTTTTTATACAGTAAAAACACTTGTTTGGGGTGATAGCGTACAAGGATTTCCAACACTTGTTATCTTAGTTCTAATGTTGGGAGGATTGCAACTTTTAGCCTCTGGAATCATCGGAAAATATTTAGCTAAAACGTTTATTGAAGTAAAAAAACGTCCTAATTATATCATCAAAGAAAGTAATATAAAATCCGAAGACGAACCATTGAACAATCAGAAAGGTAAAAGGTTAGTAATGTGATAAAAAAAGAAAACTTTCCCTTTCTGCTAATAATCCTTTTTTACATTTTATTTTTTATAACAAATCAAGTTGATTGGTTGGGTGGAGATGCCTTGTGGTTCTCTAAAGTTAATTCTTCGCCACTTACTTTTGCTATAGATAGATATGAGACTTGGTCCTCTCGATTTTGGATTGAGGGAGCAGTGCTTCAATCAAGTAAAAATCTGTTGATTTTTTTCATCCTAACAATTGTTTTTATCTTTCTGTTATTTTATTCGATAAGTCAACTTATTTCTTTTAATAAATTTATAAGTAATTTAGTGCTTGTTTTAGTTTTTATAATACTATTTCCAATGGTTTCTCTTAAATCTGCGGGACTAATTGCTACAATTGTGAATTACGTCTGGCCTAGTGCCTTATTTGCATACTGGTTAATGATTGACCGTCAGAGGAATTCAGAAGAGAAAATTGCAATTTATAAGATTATCATTGCCACTCTTTCTCTAATACTATCAGTGTTTAATGAAGGCTTGGCAATTGTACTTTTTCTCTATCTTATCATTCAAGTGGTTATTGAGAAAAAAGAATTTTTCAACCCATATCGAATAGTTTGTCTTCTCGTTTCTTTATTGAGTATTTTAAACGTCTTGATATGCCCGGGAAATCAAAAAAGAGGGGCTTTAGAAATGGCCCATTGGTTTCCAACATTTAACCATTTATCATTTTTTGATAAGTTACTAATTCAATTCAACAATATCGCTTCAAATTTGATTGTTAGTCATAACTTTATAGAGATTTTATTTCTGTTGTTATTATTGAGAGCAGTTCAGAAAAAGCAGATATTATCCGTAATACTATCTGCTGTGCTTATAATGTTATGTAAAATCTCACAAAAATTAATTTCAGATCCACTTAGTGTAATTGTACACCATTCATCGGAAAAGAAATTTAATTATAATATAACTGGCAAGTTGCTAGGACCGAGTGTTATTTTTATGATAATGATAGTTATGATTGTCTTTGTTATTATCTTATTGGATGGTAAATCAAAGAAAAGTTTCGTAGCTATTGGTTCTTTAGCCGTTACTTTTTCGGCGGGGATGGCTATTAGTCTATCACCGACACTATTAGCGTCATCAGACCGGCCACTGTTATTTTTATATTTTGTAATAATCTTTAATTGTGCTATTTTAGCAGACGATATAATTGGATTTAATAAAAGTAAAGACAGTCTAAATCCTGTTGATGAAATATCCAAATAAAAAAGATTTAACTTATTAATGAGTTGAATCTTTTTTATAATAATGAATAAAAAAACCTCCTGATGTAATCTTATACAGTCAGGAGGAAAAGGAGTAAGCGTATTGGTCACTGGCTTTTCTATAATTTTTTCAAATAGGGTAGAAAAATCCATTTATAAAAGGAGTCAAGGGGATTTGAACCCCTGCGCCGCTTTACACGGTTCGACGGATTTCGAGTCCGCTGCATTACCACTCTGCCATGGCTCCATTCCTTTATCTAAATTAATTATATCACAGTTGATCCTCTTCTTGAAATAATATGAAATTGCTAGAATGAAAATAAAACGCATATTTATACAAAAATGTTGACAAATGAATAAATATGCTGTACAATTGCATTTATATTAATTTGAAAGAAGAAAAATGATGGGAAACAAAAAAATTGTCTTGGCATATTCGGGTGGATTGGATACAAGTGTTGCTGTAAAATGGTTGACTGATAAAGGATTTGACGTCATTGCTGCCTGCATGGACGTTGGTGAAGGAAAAGACTTGAATTTTATTCATGATAAGGCTCTTCAAGTAGGGGCAGTGGAATCTGTTGTTTTGGATTGCAAGGAAGAATTCGCTAAAATATTTGTTGGAGCTGCACTCAAAGGAAATTTAATGTATGAAAATAAATATCCTTTAGTATCCGCTTTGAGTCGCCCTTTGATTGCTCAAAAATTAGTAGAAGTAGCCAAAGAAAAAGGGGCAACGGCTATTGCTCATGGTTGTACAGGAAAAGGAAATGACCAAGTGCGTTTTGAAGTAGCCATCCATTCTCTTGCGCCTGAGCTTGAAGTCATTGCTCCAGTTCGTGAGTGGCATTGGGCTCGTGAAGAAGAAATCGAATATGCCAATCAAAATGGTGTTCCTATTCCTGCTGATTTAGACAATCCCTACTCAATTGACATGAATTTATGGGGACGTGCGATTGAAGCTGGTGTTCTTGAAAATCCTTGGAGTACTTGTCCAGAGGATGCTTTCTTTATGACTAATTCTGTGGAGGACGCTCCAAACGAAGCTGAATATATCGAGGTTGAGTTTAAAGAAGGATTACCAATCGCCTTAAATGGAAAAAGCTTAGAATTGCATGAAATCATTAAAGAAGTGAATATTATTGCAGGAAAACATGGAATTGGTCGGATTGACCATATTGAAAATCGCCTGGTTGGGATTAAATCCCGTGAATTTTATGAATGTCCTGCTGCCATTACTTTATTAAAAGCACATAAAGATTTGGAAGATTTAACTTTCGTTCGAGAACTTGCACATTTTAAACCAGTTCTTGAAAATGAATTAGCAAACTTGATTTACAATGGTTTGTGGTTCAATCCTGCTACTAAGGCTTTGATCGCTTATCTTGATGAAACTCAAAAAGTAGTTAACGGGATTGTAAAAATTAAATTATATAAAGGTTTAGCAACACCAGTGGGACGTAAATCAACTAATTCGCTTTACAGCGAAAAATTAGCAACATATACTGCTGCAGATGAGTTTGACCAAGCAGCGGCAGTTGGATTTATTAAATTGTGGGGTCTACCTACTCAAGTCAATGCTCAAGTAAATCTCAAATAATAGCTATAGGAAAATTTGGAAAGTAAGAGAATGGTAGAAAAACTTTGGGGAGGACGTTTTGAGGCGTCACTAGATAAACAAACGGAAGAATTTGGAGCATCAATTAAATTTGAGCAACGACTTGCTCCTTTTGATTTAAAAGGCTCATTAGCTCATGTAAAGATGTTGGGTGAAACAGGAATTATTACTACCGAGGAATCCCAAAAAATTGCCAAAGGTCTGAAAAAAGTAGAAGAAAAGCTTCTTAATGGCCAAATTGAATTCAAGATGGAAAATGAAGATATCCATATGAATATGGAATCTTATCTTCATCAAGAAATTGGTCCACTAGCTGGTAAATTGCATACGGCTCGCTCTAGAAATGATCAAGTGGCAACAGATATGCATCTATACCTCAAAAGTATCTTAGAGGCCGTTTTAGAAGCTTTAAAAGGGTTAAGAGAAACAATTGTAAAGCTCGCTGTAAACCAAATTGACACTATTATGCCTGGTTATACTCATTTACAACATGCACAACCGATTTCCTTTGGTCAACATCTAATGGCTTATTATCAAATGCTGACACGTGATTTTGAACGTTTTGAATTTAATGTTAAGCATACAGATATGAATCCTTTAGGAGCGGCAGCTCTAGCTGGGACAACGTTTCCGATTGATAGAATGTTGACGACAAAATTACTTGGTTTTGAGAAGGCTTATGATAATTCAATGGATGCGGTCAGTGACCGTGACTTTATTTTAGAATTTCTCTCAAATGCAAGTTTGTTAATGATGCACTTATCAAGATTTTGTGAGGAGCTTTTACTATGGTCTAGTCATGAATTCAAATTTGTCAGTCTGTCTGATGCATATTCTACGGGTTCTTCTATTATGCCACAGAAAAAGAATCCAGATATGGCAGAATTAATCAGAGGAAAAACAGGCCGCGTTTATGGAAATCTTACAGCTTTATTGACTGTGATGAAAGGTTTACCTTTAGCTTATAACAAAGATTTGCAAGAAGATAAAGAAGGAATGTTTGATAGTGCTGATACTATAATAACTTCTTTAACAGTTATGAATGGGATGTTGTCAACTTTAACTGTAAACCGTGTAAACATGGAAAAATCAACTGAACAAGATTTTTCTAATGCGACAGAGTTGGCCGATTACCTTGCAGCAAAGGGCCTTCCTTTTAGAAAAGCTCATGAATTAGTGGGTCTCTTAGTATTAGATTGTATAAAAAAAGGAATTTACCTTCAAGATGTAAATTTACAAGATTATCAAATGCTATCTCCATTAATCAATGAAGATGTTTATGAAGTTTTAAAATCAAGAACGGCAGTTTCAAGAAGAAATTCTCTAGGTGGTACGGGATTTGAATCGGTTAAAAAACAAATAGAAGAAGCAAAAAAAGAACTTCAAATTTGAAGTTCTTTTTTATAATTAGTTTTTTACAGCAAGTGATTTAGTATGTGTAAAGTAGTTTATTAAGTTAAAGACAACCAGAATTGCTGAACCCACAAAGACATAACGATAGTCAATAAATCCAGCAATAGCTGAACCAAGTAAGGGACCTGCAAAAGCACCAATTGATTGAGCAGATTGATTATAAGAGAAAATTCGACCAGTAATAGCTTGAGGAGATTCTTTTGCTAAGATGGCTTGAACTGAAGGGAGAATTGCCGCATCAGAGACTCCGACAAGTAGTCTCATAACAATTAAAAACCAAACATTAGTTGTCATTGCTGTGATTGAGAAGACGATTAGTGAAAAGAAAAGTCCAAAACCAAGGATTTTTCTTTGACCAACTTTATCACCTAGACGACCTAAGAATGGAGCAGCCACTAATGTAACGATTCCTGGGGCAGCAGCGACAATTCCGGCCATGAAAGTAATGTTTCCTTGACCATGCATAAGTTCTTGGACATAGAGTGAAAGAACTGGATTAATCGATTGATTGGTCATTTGAGTAATGAGGGTTGCAAAAAACATGCTCCAAATAATGGCTGGGTGGGTAACAACTTCCCAAACTTGTTTATAGGAAAGCATGTTTTTCTTCTCAACGGGCTTAAATGTTTCTTTGACAAAAAATAAAGCAAGGAAAAAGACGAGAAACATAATAATTCCTGTGACGCTAAAAACGCGACGATAACCAGTTATATTAACAAGTATTCCGCCAATGATTGGACCGATAAGAGTTCCAGCAACAGATCCTGTTGTAAGGAGCGATAAGACGGCCCCTGATTTTTCCTTTGGTGCAGAACTGGCCATTAAGGCCATTGAATTAGAGACAAAACCAGAAAAGGCCCCAAGTAGCATGCGTAAAATAAGCAATTGCCAAGCAGCTGTAACAAAAGCCATTAATGAAATTGAAATTGCCATCCCAAGAGAAGCGCGTAAGAGCATCAATTTCCGACCTTTCTGGTCAGCTAATCTTCCCCAAAGGGGAGAAACGATTGCTAAAACAATAAAGGTGGATGAGAAGACCAAGCCTGACCAGATGTTTAATTCCGTTTTTGAGTAATGGCCAAGTGTACTGATGTAAAGTGATATAAAAGGGGCGATAAGACTTGAACCTATCCCCGTCATAAATGTCCCAAACCAAAGGACAATTAAATTTCGTTGCCATGATTCTTTCATGAATGAATGTCCTTCTTTCTTGATGTATTCATAATAATATTATAAAACTATTGTTCGTAGTTTGTCAATGACGAATCATTGCTTGAAAAAGATTGAGAATAGTTTTATACTGATAGTGAGATAGTTTGAATCGACTATAAAAGTTCAAACTTCGAGTAAACTTTCGCATCGAAAGTATTGAAAGGAATCCAATTATGGCAAGGATTGCATTGACTCGTGATAAAATCGTTCAAGCTACTATTGAACTAGCTGGTAAAATTGGTCTCTCTAATGTTAGTTTTCCGCGCTTAGCTGAGTATTTTGGAATTAAAGCTCCGTCACTTTATAATCATTTTAAAAATATGGAAGAAGTACGTGTGGCAACGGCAGTCTACCTCCAAAAAGAATTAAACTATGAACTAACTCATGCAATGGTGGGACTAACTCCTTTGGCAGCACTTAGGGCTTATGCTGAGAGTTATAAAAGATTCGCTGAAAAATATGAAGCAGTTTATGAACTGATTAATGTAATACACCAAACAAATAATGGGGAACTTGAATATTTGGCAAAAGAAAATATTCGTTTGGTTCGTCGAAGCTTGGAAAATTTTCATTTGTCAGAAGAAGAAAATTTTCATATCAGTCGGATGTTTCGCTCAACGCTTCATGGATTTATCACTTTAACACAGTTAGGATATTTCCGTCAGTCTGGATCAATTTCTAAAGAAGAATCCTTTACTTACATGGTCGATCATCTGCTTAGTCGTCTAGATAATCCAGAAAATATTTAAAAATACCTTGTTAAATACATGGTATTTTTAAATGCTAAATGTAACTGATAATCCTTCGTTCTATATAGAACGTTTTCAAGTGATATAGTGACTTTTTAGCAATTTTATGATAAAATTAATACGATAATTTCTAAAATGGGAGAGAGTGGCTTGGCTATAAAAAAAACATATCGCGTTAAACGCTCAAAGGATTTTGACCAAATTTTTTCAGCGAAACATAGCTTTGCCAATAAAAAATTTGTGGTCTATAAATTAAACACAAATCAACCTCATTTTCGTGTAGGTCTATCAGTAAGCAAAAAGCTTGGTCATGCGGTTTTACGTAATCGAATTAAACGTCTTTTACGCCATGCCATTGCTGAATTTAAGCCTTATTTGACAGATGAAGATTTTGTAATTATTGCACGTTCGGGTGTTGAAACACTCAGTTTTGAGGAAGTAAAGAAAAATCTAAAACACGTTTTGAAGTTGTCAAAAATCTATGTGGATGGAGAAAACGATTGAAAAAGAAATTTAGTTTGATCGCAATGGCAGGGGCGGCTCTTTTGTTGCTTACAGCTTGTGGAACAACAGCTGTGACAAGTAGTTCAACCAACCTTTGGGACCAAATTGTATATGGCTTTGCACAGGTTATTCGTTTCTTATCATTTGGTGGTTTGACCGGAGTTGGTATTATTTTATTCACGATTGTTATTCGGGCAGCATTGCTTCCCTTGATGAATATCCAAATCAAATCTAGCCAACGTATGCAAGAAATTCAGCCAGAAATCAAAAAAATTCAGGCTAAATACCCAAGCAAAGATATGGAATCTCGTCGTTTGATGAACGAGGAAATTCAAAAACTTTATGCAGAAAATAAAGTCAACCCTTACATGGGTTGTTTACCACTAGTTGTTCAAATGCCAGTGCTATGGGCACTTTATCAAGCCTTGTCTCGTGTGGACTTTTTGAAACACGGAACTTTCCTATGGTTTGAAATTGGTGCTAAAGACCCTACTTTTATTTTGCCTATATTGGCTGCGGTCTTTACTTTCTTGAGTTCATACTTGATGATGAAATCTGCTCCAGAAAGAAATGCAATGACAACTTCAATGACTTATATCATGCCTATTTTCATCTTGATTATGGGGGTTAACTTTGCTGCTGGGATTGCACTCTACTGGGTAATCTCTAATGCTTTCCAAGTATTCCAAACAATGTTGTTGGCAAATCCATACAAAATTATTGCGGCGCGTGAAGCTAAGGTACAGGTCGAAAAAGACAAAATTAAAGCTCGCGAAAAAGCATTGAAGAAAGCAAGAAAAAAATAAAAAATACCATTGGCAGTTTTTATTTTAATTTGGAAGTTGTGCTAGAAATTGTCAATAGGCTTTATCATATGACAGGAGTAGTTTTATTATGGCTATTTTTACTGGTGAAACGGTCGAAGATGCAATCGAACGTGGCTTAAATCGCTTAAATGTTAAGCGTGAAAATGTTCATATTCATATTGAACAAAAAGAAAAAAAGGGTTTCTTAGGATTTGGAAAGAAACGGGCTCGGGTTAATATTGAGCCAATCCATGAAGAAACAGTGCGTAAAGCTGACCATTTAGCAGAACGTGGTGTGGATGATACAATTAATCTTGGTGTGCCTAAGTCACAATCTGCTATGGAAGCAACACTTGAATTAAGCCAAGTGGTTAAAGCTGTCCGTGCGGCTGAGAGAGAACAAAATGGTGAAATCACTGAAGAAGAGCGTAATGCGATTATTGAAGTGGCTAAAAAGACGGTTGTTCAAAATCGTCAAGGAACAGCAGACCTCTCTGATGTGGTTTCTGCTGTTAAAGAAGAAGTTGAAGCGAAGAAAGAAGTTTCAAACGAAGATGAAAAAATTGCTTCAAAAATTTCAAGCTATTTAACAACTATCACACAAGAAATGGGAATTGCAACGCGTGTTTCAGTTTCTCGTGACGGAAATTTAACAGTTTTCAATTTGACTTCTAATCATGATGCTTTGCTTATTGGCAAACATGGTAAAATTTTACAAAGTTTGCAAATTTTAGCAAAAGCTTACGCTAATAGTATTTTGAATACACGAATGAATATTGCTGTTAATGTGGGTGATTATCATGAAAAACGCAAAGCTTATATCGTAAGTCTTGCTCATCGTGCAGCTGAACGTGCGCGTGGCGGTGAAACTGTTTATATTAATGATTTACAGTCTAATGAACGTAAAATTGTTCACACTATTATTGGTCAGGAAAATGGTGTATCAAGTCATTCAGAAGGACAGGAATATAATCGCTATATTGTTGTGGCTAAAGAGATTTAGCCTTGACAAAAGACCTTTCATAGTGTAGAATTGTAAGGTATGCTTTTAATAGCAGTAAAAAGATGAAAGGAACACCGAAAAGGTGGAGCTACTTTCAACCAAAAGTGAAGTAGCCCAGGGACTTATATAAAATGAAACGTACTTACCAACCACACAAAAAATCTCGTAAGACTACTCACGGATTCCGTAGCCGTATGGCAACTAAAAACGGACGTCGTGTCCTTGCAGCTCGTCGTCGTAAAGGACGTGCTTCACTTACAGTTTAATTTGTAAATGAAATTGAAATCAGCTTATGGCTGATTTTTTTTATTTGATTATTCATAAATAAGGCAGGAGTCAGTTGATGATTAAATATATTTTGTTAAACGGTTTCATTAATTGTGTTATAATGGTTTTATTAAATAATTAGTGAAATTTTTTCCTTTGTTGATTGAAGATAAGGTGAAATCTCACACTTAAAGGAGAGTTTTGTCGTGAAAAAATTCAAAATTGGTGAACTTGAAGCTTCTCAAATTATTTTAGGTTGTATGAGAATTAATGAAGAGGGAAAAGATCCGGTTGCTGTCATTGAAAAATCAGTGGAGCAAGGAATAAATTTCTTTGACCATGCTGATATCTATGGGGGTGGAGCTTGTGAATCGATTTTTGCAGATGCTCTAGAAAAATCGTCAGTAAAACGAGAAGATATTATTTTACAGTCAAAATGTGGAATTGTTCCTGGAAAAATGTTCGATTTTTCAAAAAAACATATTATTGAATCGGTTGAGGGGAGTTTATCTCGTTTAAAAACTGATTATTTGGATACTTTGCTCTTGCATCGTCCAGATACTTTAGTCGAACCTGAAGAAGTAGCTGAGGCTTTTTATGAATTGGAAAAAGCAGGAAAAGTACGTTATTTTGGGGTTTCTAATCAAAATCCTGGTCAAGTTGAACTGTTGAAAACAGCGGTGAAAGAGCCGTTGTTGTTTAATCAATTACAGTTTGGCTTGAAACATACGGGAATGATTGATGCTGGGATTCATGTAAATATGAGTGATGAAGGTTCTTTTGTTCATGATAATGGTATTTTAGAGTATTCTCGTATTAATAAGATGACTATTCAGGCTTGGTCACCTTTCCAATATGGTTTCTTTGAAGGTGTCTTTGTTGGAAATGAAAAATTCCCTGATTTGAATAAAAAATTGGAATTTTATGCAGAAAAATACAATTCTACCCCAACTGGAATTGCTGTCGCTTGGATTAATCGGCATCCTGCCAATATCCAAACAATTATTGGTACGATGACATTGAGCCGAATTGAAGAAATTGCTGCTGCTTCAGATATTGTCTTAGAACGTGCGGAATGGTACGACTTGTACATGGCGGCTGGAAACATTTTACCTTAAAATCATTGTAGTAAAGACTAGTTTTTAAAACTAGTCTTTTATTGAACTTATTTTTATAATTTATACCTTTGGAAATTTTTAACTTAAATTTAAAAGCCTTGATAGAAGGCTTTTATTTACTTTAATGGAGAAAACGGTTGAATTCAAGCAAAAAATAACGTATAATTAACATGTATCTAAGAAATTTTTAATGGGATATTTCTGTCAGTAAATAAAATGATTGTCTTCTAAAAATGTGGACATCAGTTGGCTGACGGGATGGAAATTATTGATTTTTAGTTTAATCTGGCTTTACAGATAAATTTAAAGGAGGTGTCTTATGAGTTTTACAGATGAAACAGTCCGTTTTGAATTTGGTGATTCGGACAAGAAAGAAATTGGCGAAACACTCGTTGATGTTTACAATGTGCTTGAGGCTAAGGGTTACAATCCTATCAATCAAATCGTGGGTTATGTTTTGTCGGGAGACCCTGCTTATATCCCTCGTCATGATGATGCACGTAATAAAATTCGTCGTTTTGACCGAGATGATATTGTTGAGGAATTAATCAAGAATTATTTGAAAGATAATGGTGTCAATTTATAGTGTTTGCACGAATTTTAGGGCTTGATGTCGGAACAAAAACTGTGGGAGTTTCTGTCAGTGATTTACTTGGGATGACCGCTCAACCTGTTGAAACCATTAAGATTGACAGTGAAGCTGGTGAGCTTGGCTTTGAACGTTTGGGCGTTTTGATTAAAGAATACAAACCTGAAAAGGTAGTTCTTGGTCTTCCAAAACATATGAACGGTGATGAAGGGATTCGTGCCGAAGCATCACGGGATTATGGTACAAAATTAGCCAATGAATTCGGTTTGGAAGTCGCTTATCAAGATGAACGATTGACAACTGCGCAAGCTGAAAAAGTATTGATTGATGGTGGTGTGCGTCGTAAAGATCGCAAAAAATCAATTGATAAATTGGCTGCTGTTTTGATTTTACAAAATTATTTGGATGCTCATGCATTAAAATTATAATTTTTGGTTTACTGATGAAAGCTTTAGTTTATTTGTAAGTATAAAAATACTGACAAGTATTCGTAGGATTTTCTGTCAGTAAAAGTTGTCTATTTATTTTATTATGAATAGCAGAAAATTCCTCTAATTAAGGATGAAGAAAAGGAAATAAAATGACTCATACACATGATCACGAACATGACCATAATCATGAACCTGACTATATTACTTTGGTTGATGAAAATGGAAACGAAAGCTTGTTCCAAATTTTGATTACCATTGATGGACAAGAAGAATTTGGCAAAAACTATGTTGTTTTACAACCTACTGAGTTTGAAGAAGATGAACAAGGTCTTATCGATGTTTTGGCTTACTCATTTACTGAGAATGCTGACGGTACTGAAGGTGATTTGCAACCAATCCCTGAAGATGCTGAAGATGAATGGGATATGATTGAAGAAGTCTTCAATAGCTTTATGGATGAACAAGAAGATTAAAATAAAAAGCTGTCATTAACTGACGGCTTTTTATTTCTTTAAGAAACTTATGAGGGATATTGTAGCAAGCATAGCAACGCAAACTAAGCCGATAGGAGGCCAAAACCAAACGATAACAATAGAAAGAAAGTTGATGAGAAAAAGATTTCTACCTGAAAGACTGTGTGTGATTTCTTTGTATTCTTTATCAGGATTTTCTTTGAGCAGCTCATGGTCCATAAGATGAAAAACAGCCGCCCAGAGAAAAATAACAATCAAATAGAAAAATTCAGGGAGAAACTCACTTGCATGTTTTCCGACCCAACCCGTGGTGAAGGGGAAAAATGACATAATGAATAGCCAGAGCGTATTCAATAAGAATATTCGAGGAGTAATATTTTTAATATCACGATAAAGTTGATGATGATTATACCATACGGTCATAATCATAAAAAAGCTCAAAGCATAGGCTAAAAGTCGGATGGTTAATTCTGCCAGAGTAGGCCAGCCACTTTTATCAGGGGTTTTAAATTCTAAAACCATAATCGTTGCAATGATGGCAATAATAGCATCTGTAAAAGCCAAAAATCTTTCTTTTTCCATGGAATTATTTTATCATAAATGTTAAGATTTGCTTACGCTTTTTTCAAAAAACAATAAAAAAGTTGCTGACCAATCTGTCAGTAACTTTTTTATTTATTTTTTAAATTTACGCTTTAAACCATTTTTAGCGACATCTTTAATGACTTTGTTACGTAAGCCTGGTTCATAGTTATCATAAATTGTTCCGTCAAAATTAATAATTTGAGCATTATGATTTTTGTCATCAAAAATAAATTTACTAATCATTTGAGCTGTTTCTTCAGGAGATTTTACAAATGGACTATCCCCAACTTTTGCACCGTTCAAATCTGTTGCAACTGCACCAGGCATAACAGCAAAGATTTGTTTTTTAGATTTATCTTTTTTGAATTGATGACCAAAAGCAAAGGTCATGGCATTTTGTGCGGCTTTTGAAGTGACATAAGCAAGTGGCATCCAATATTCTTGAGAAACGGGTACGGTAATGTTAATAATTTTAGCGTTTTCTGTCAGTGAATGTGGAAGAAGTTCTTTAATCACAGCATGTGTTCCCAAAAAATTGGTCTTAATTGTTTCTTCTAAATCAGTTGTTGAATAATCAAAAGCTGATTTTTCCATATCAAGATGCCCTTTATCTGAATGAATATTCCCAGAAATTCCAGCATTATTAATAAGTAAATCAATATCTGTCAGTGCTGACAGACTCGTCAATTGATTTAAGTCATCTAAATCTACTTTGACAAATTCGGCAGTAATTCCTTCGGCCTTCAGTTTTTCAACGGCTTCTTGTCCACGCGTTTCATTACGGGCTCCGACCAAGACTTCATAGCCGCGATGACCAAGGTTTTGAGCAAGTGCAAAACCAATTCCTTTATTTGCGCCAGTGATAAGTGTTTTCATGATTTTTCTCCTTTGAGTTTTAGTTGTCGCCTTTAGACATTTGTTGTTGGTCAATTAGATTGGAATTTAAAAACCAGTGACGGTGCCAATCTCCAGATAAAGCGGTAAAGGGAACAGGTTGTTGACCTGTTTTTTCTACTTTTTCTAGTAAATAATTTCGTAAAATCCAAGTGTCTTCGAGTGTTCTTTGTTTAAGATTAAATATTTTTTCAAGTTTTACTTCGCTAATTTTTAAATCAGTAGCAACTTCAGATTTGCTAAGTTTTGTGAGTTCAAAATTTTTACGGAGTTCTTTTTTGGTATTATGCATTTGAAAGGGATTAAGTGACATTTTTCTTCTCTAATCTTTCATTTTGGGAAAATAATTGCTGAGCATTTGTTGAGAAAGTAGTTTGGTGTTTTCGTCACTATTTACTTTGCCCATTTGGTGAAGTTGTTTAGCAAAACCAGCGTCAATCCGGTCTAAGCCATTTTCAAGCCCGGCTAAAGTTTCACTAATTAAGTCTGAAAGTGCCATATTATTGGGTGCGTCAGTATTTGTATGGCTTTCGAGATTTGTTTCAGCAACTAATGGTGGAACTAATTCGATGACTTTTAAAGTCTTTTCAAAATATTTAGCTTGTTCTCGAAGCGCATCAGAGTAAAAATGAACCCCAGCTTTGGTCAAATTGTAAATAGGGTGTGCACCGTCAGCCAGATTTGATAATCCTGATGAAACATTAATTACTAGCCCATTATTTGCGACAAGGATTTTCAAAAATGCTTGTGTCACAGCAATTGTTCCTAATAAATTAATATGAATTTCTTCTGTCAGTACTTCCAGAGAATTGTCAGCTTGTTCAAACAAATTAATCGCACGCATAATTCCGGCACAGTTCATAATGACATCAAGTTGAGGGAAATTTTCTTTGATGAATTTGACTAATTGGGGGAGGGAGTCTTTGTCAGCAACATCACTGACAAATCCTGTAAAAGTTGGATTTTCATTTAAAATTTGATTAAGACGTTTTTCATTTCGGGCGGTAATGATGACTTTATTTCCTAATTCGGAAAACTTTTTAGCAAAACCAAGTCCGATTCCGCTTGTACCACCTGTGATTAAAATCGTATGTCCTGTAAATGTCATGATTTCTCCTTTTTATGAGGTTATTTTTTTTAACTTTTATAACCAATAAAATGAATTATAAACCAGAAAGTTATATTTGTCAAGAATTATAACTTGTGTTACAATTAATTTATGAATACACGTGAAAAGATATTAGGAAAAACAGAAGAATTTATCTTAGAGAATGGAATAGAGAAACTCACCATTTCAAAAATTGCTAAGGAACTCAATATTAGTCAACCAGCTATTTATAAGCACTTTAAAAGTAAAGATGAACTTTTAACGATACTTGCCCTTCGTTGGCTCAATGGTCAGACACTTGTAAAAATATTTCCTTTTGACACAAGCAAGTATGAACATCAAAAAGAGATTGTTCATGATTGGCTCTGGTCAGTCGCCATTGCCAAATATGAAGCACATCGAAAAACTCCAGAAATGTTTGCCTTATACACAACCTACATTGGAGAAAATTTAGAATTGGGACGTAAACATATTTTAGAAATGGTTGAGAGTCTAAAGACAGCTGCTAAATTTGAAAGTGAAGAGGAAGCTGCTGCTTATATTCAAGCTTTCGTTTATTTTCATCACCCAAAAATTGCCCCACAGTGGGATGACCAATTTCAAAATCAATTTGAAAATCTCTGGACTTTGCTTGAACCGAATTTAAATGCCTTTTAAAGTTACTGACAGACTTTTTGGATTTCTGTCAGTAACTTTTACGATTTTGTCAGTAAAAAAAACCTGTCAATTGACAGGTTTTTATTCTTTAATTCGGAAAACCATGGCAGTTCTAGGTTCAAGGATTAGATTTAAATGCCCTTTTGACCAACCAAAACTACTTCTTGGACCAAAACCACCAAATTTTTGGTCATCACTATCGAAGATAAGTTCTGGTTTTTCAGGAAATTGGAGTTGAAGCTCTTGTTCATAACTAGGATGGAAATTAAAGACGAAAAGAAGTTGCCCTTTTTGGTAAGCTAGTAATTTATCCGAATTTTTTATCCAAAGTTGTTGGACAGGTTCTGGGCTTTCTAAAAACTTGTAATGTCGCTCTAGATTAATCATCGCTTGGTCAAATGCCAATAAATATTGGAAACGCAAATCTTTATTATCACCTAAAGACCATTGTCTTCTAGCATGTTGGAAATCATCATGATTTTCTTGACGCGGAAAATCAAGCCATTCGGGGTGGCCAAATTCATTACCCATGAAATTTAAATAACCCTCACCAGCCAAACTAAAAGTAATTAGGCGAATTAATTTATGAAGCGCTATAGCACGGTCAATTTTTAGAGATTGACTATTAAGGTCCATTTTCCAATAAATCTCTTCATCAGCTAACCACATCATAATCGTTTTATCACCAACTAAAGCTTGGTCATGACTTTCAGAATAACCAATATTTTTTTCACCGGGACGTCTCGTTGTTAATTCCCACCAAAGGCTCAATAAGTCAAGACTATTATCCGTTTTTTCTTTCAATTGTTTAATCCAAAAATCAGGAATTCCCATTGATAAACGGTAATCGAAACCAATTCCACCACTTGAAATAGGTAGGGCCATTCCCGGCATGGCTGACATATCTTCAGCGATTGTTGTTGCTGATGGATTGAATAAATGTGTTAATTCATTTGCCAACATCAAATAAGTCACCGCTTCGATATCTGTATTGAGCGAAAAATATTTGCTGTAATCAGTAAATGCAGTCCCTAAACCATGATCATGATAAAGCATTGAAGTCACACCGTCAAAACGAAAACCGTCAAAATGATAGGTATCCAACCAAAATTTAAGATTTGAAAGTAGAAAATGAATCACTTCATCTTTGCCATAATTAAAAAGTTTTGTCTTCCAAGCTGGATGATTTCCTCGTTCACCTTCATAAAAATACTGATTTTCTGTCCCATCAAAATAGTTGAGACCATCTTCGATATTTTTTACAGCATGTGAATGAACCACATCTAAAAGCACTCGCAAACCCATACCATGAGCTTGATCAATCAATTCCATCAAATCTTCTGGCTGACCAAAACGACTAGAAATTGCAAAGAAATTGGAAACTTGATAACCAAAACTAGCATAGAGCGGATGTTCCATAATTGCCATCAGTTGAATAGTATTGTAACCAGCCTTTTTAATTCTTGGTAAGACATCGCACGTGAATTCTTTATAAGAATTAATTTTATATTCTTCAGTTGAAATACCAATATGTGCTTCATAAATCAAAGGAGCTTCTTTTAACTGAGGGGCTTTATTCTTCCAATCATATTTTGGTTGAACAATCACTCCATCCAATTCATGGCGCTCATTGGGGACAGCAAACATAATATAAGAGGGAACACGATAAACTGTTTCACCAGACGGTAAAAGCAGCTTAACCTTCACCTTAGAACCCACCGGTAGCATACCCGGAATTGAAATTTCCCAAGTCCCACCATAGGCCTGTTTCAACTCAAAATTGTTTTCCCAATTATTGAAATCTCCAACCAACCAAGCTCTTTTAGCATTTGGTGCCCATTCGCGAAAAGTCCAGTGTTTACTTTCTTGTTGAAAGCCAAGATACTTATAACCATTAGCAAAATCAACAAGCGAACCATCAGTTCCTAAAAGCCGTTTTTTTGTTCGAGCAAATTCAAAAAGCCGCAAAGACAAATCTTCTTTGAAAGGTTCCAAATAAGGGTCGTAATCCAAAATATTTAGAGGCATAAGCTATTCTCCTTTTTACTGAAAATCATTTCTAGCTCTATTTTATCACTTTTGCAAAGGTTTTCACAACGAAATTCCCATATAAAACAAAAAATATTTACTGACAGAATGGGTCAGTAAATATTTTTATTCATCATTAAAACCAAACCAAGGGTCTTCCTCACCTTTAAGTGCTTCTTGGCCAAAAGAAAGTGTTTCTGGAATTTTGGGAGCATTAAAAAATTGCGAAGGAGTTGCTACATTTTCTGTCAGTAAATTTTTTTGGTCAGCAACTTTTTCGTCATTAAAAAGATGAGCTTCTAGGCTTTGAATATAATCATAAAATTCTGTCAGTAAATCATGATAAGCCTTTAATTCACTTGTTTTATTTAAATTTTTATAATTAGCCTGAAACTCTCCCCAACGTTCAGCAATGTGCTTACTTTTCATAAAATCATTATAATCCATATTTGTTCCTCGTTCCTTTCTCTTTATTATACATTATTATCCTTAATGCTTAAGCGGTAATATTTATTATTTAAAATAAGACTCAATTTAGAGGTGTAATGTAAAAATAATAAAACGAAAGTAAAACTTTCCCCTTTTAAAAAAGCATTATCTTATTTTTTTGTTATAAAAGTCGATTTAGAATCAAATTTTTAATTTTTATCGGTCTTTTTTTATTAATCATTTAAATATTTATGAAATATTAAAAAAGGGGCTAATGGCTTTATGGAGCCATTATGTTGCAGAAAGGCTATATTAGGAACCAACAAAAATATAAATAAAAGTAAGACAATAGAATTTAATGTACGAAATTTATTACACATTTGTATTGTATTATGCTATAACGTCCTAGAATCAGCAACTTTTATAAGAAAATGTAATTAATAAAATACATCGCTTACAAAACTGATTTAAAATCAAAAGGAGGACATTATGAAAAGTAGAAAAAAAGTTATTTCTATAATTTTAGGTTTAATGCTGCTTTTACAATATGTTATTACCCCAGTTGGAGCAATTGCAGGAGCAATAAATGAAGAAACAAATGATTCGGATATAACATTAAGTCAATTTAAAATAGATGAATCCGAAAGTAATGCTGATTTAATGACATTTGATTTAAGTCTCAAGATTAATCAGTCAATATTGAAAAGTAAAACAACTATTATTGAATTAGATAAATCAATTAAAATTAATGAACCAAATGAGGCTAACAGACAAAAGTCAACAGCATCTTATACTGCTGACGAAAATAGATTGACAATAGACCTTAATTCACTAAATACAAGCGAAGTGAAAGTCAATTTCTCAATCTCTAAAGAACTTTTGAAAAACTTTGAGCGATTAACAGCCAAATTAAATGATAGCCAGGTTGATGTATTGTTGCCAAAAATGAGTTCAACTTCAGAAACTCCAAGTCAGTCAACTTCCACTGTGACTCAAAATACTGTTACACCTGAAATCAAAGAAAAAGAAAGTAGTACGACTAAACATTCAGAGCAAGCTATAAAAACTGTGGAAAGTCAAGATATTCGTAAACTTCTAGAAGACTCAGGAATTTCACCAGCGACTATTATCGACTCAGCTAAGGTCATATATCTTGATAAAGAAGGAAAACCTTATCCAGATCAAACAGATGTTCCGATAGATGCAGAAGTTCAAATCGATTATACCTGGAGTATTCCAGAAGATATTTTACCATTGAAATCAGGAGATTACTTTGATTTTAAACTTCCTGATGGTGTAACAATTGAGCAAGCGACATCGTCACTGGGAGATTATGGAACCTATACAATTAATGCAGATGGAACCGTTCGTTTCGTCTTCAATGAAAAAGTTGAAACCTATCATGATATTAAGGGTACCTTTCATTATGATGCACATTTCGATAAGACAATTGTTCCAGGAGAAGTTGTAGCTGATACACCAACGGAGGAAAATTTTCCCCCTTCAGAAATTCATGTTCGGCCAACCTATGACCAAGCAATTGATAAATCAGGACATTTCGATAAAACTCCAAATCCTAGTGAAGTGATTTGGGAAATAAATATTAACCGTCCATTAAATACAATGGAAAATGCTACACTTACCGATCCAATGCCAGAAGGAACAACTTATGAATCCGTCGAAATTTACCCTGAGACAGTTGGAAAAAATGGAGAAATCATTTCCATTGATAAAGAACATCCTTTAGTAAAAGGTACAGATTATACTGTTGATTCAAATGGAAAAATTACTTTTATTGGTAAATATGCTACCACCGATCAAGCGTTCAATGTTGTCTATACAACAACTATCGATGAAAGTAGTTTTCCGGAAAAAGAGGGATCTGTAAGTTTTAAAAATACAGCGACATTAAATGATGGAAAAACAGATACCAATGCAAGTGCCTCTGTTACTGCGCAATATAAAGGGCCAATTAAAAAAAATGGACCATTTACAACAGGGAACGATCAAATTTATAATTGGAATATAGAATACAATTATAATGAAAAAAATCATAAAGCAGGGTCATTTATTGAAGATACCATGAGTGATGCCATCGAGCTGGTGAACGGAAGTGTTAAACTTTATAAAATTACTTTTGATAGTAACGGAAAAGAAATTAAAGGTGATCAATTAAAAGAAGGGGAAGATTATAAACTTGTACAAGACCCTGATAATCCTCAAAAATTTAAAATTGAGTTTATTACTGATATTGATTATGCAGTAAAAGTTGAATATCAAACGAAGGTTAAAGATATCGTAGATGGAAATGTTACCATTGATAACTCAGTAACAACTGATACGGGAGATAACAGCGAGTCAGGTGGTAATGCAACTCAACAAGGAATCGTTAAAAATATTGATGGAGATATTGATTACGAGAATAGAGAAATTCCATGGAAAATAGATATTAATAGTGCAGGCTATTGGATGGAAAACTGGTCACTTGAAGACAAAATGTCTGAAGGATTGACTTTTCTTGAAAATACTTTCCAAATTATTGATAAAACTGCTGGAAATAAAATACTCTCCCCAACAGAATATACACTGGTAAAAACAGCAACAGGCTTTTCAGTTTTCTTTAAGTCCCCACTTAAGGAGGGGACAGATCATAAATATCAAATTAAATACAAAACAAAATTTGATACTAGTGTGATTGATAATGGGTCTGGTCATGAAGGAGATATCAAATTTGTAAATGATGCTTCAATGACTTGGAAGGATCAAAATGGAGGAGATCATACTAATAATGATAATAAAGAATTTAAACCAATACCTCCGTTCCAATATAATGGACAAAAATCTGGTTCATATAATGCAACCAGCAAAAAAATTACCTGGACAATTGCAGCAAATTTCAATCAACAAGAATTAAGCAATGCCTCAATAACTGATCCAATCTCTGATGATCAAAACTATGTTTCTGGAAGTGCTAAAGTATATGAAGCTACGATTAATAAAAATGGTACTTATACTTTAGGTGCTGAAGTTACTTCAGATATGGGAATAAAAATAGTAGAAAGCAAAGGAAGTGTTAAGGTAGAACTACCAGATGGAAGCACAAAAGCCTATGTTCTAATATTTGAAACAAGTCTAGAAGGTAACCTCATCAATCAGAAGGAGTACAAAAACAAAGCGACATTTACAAATAAGGACATTTCACATGATTTAAGTGCTAGTGTTACTCCAGCACATCAAGGAGAATTCGTAACGAAAGATGGTTCACAGTCAAGTACAGATTCTAATTATGTAAATTGGAAACTTACAGTAAACGCCTCGCAATCTACCTTAAAAAATGTAGAAGTCACCGATAATCCTTCCTCAAATCAGTATATTGTAGCAAAAGATATTCTTATTTATGGAACAAGTATTGACGCTTCTGGTAATATTACTGAGAACAAAAATATTATTCTTGAACAAGGCAAAGATTATTCTGTTGATATCCAAACTGACAATTCTACAGGGGCTCAAACAGTTAAAATTAAATTTTTATCAGAAATTAACACAGCATATGTTGTAGAATATCGTGCATTAATTACTTCTGACAAAGCTAATGATGTGGTAACTAATCAAGCCCATATTACTGGAGACAACGAGAAAACAATAGAACAAGATGTTGAAAAAGATGTACCCGTAACTAATCATAACGGAAGTGCAAACGGATCAAAAGGTTCAGTTACTTTGGAAAAAGTTGGTCTCGGCAAAGCAAAACTTGCGGGAGCTCATCTTCAACTTTGGTCTATCGGTACAGATGGCAAAAAAGATAAATTAATTCGTGAAGGAGATACCGACAAAAATGGTGATTTAAAACTTGGGAATTTGCGTGTTACTGATTATCTTCTTATTGAAACTAAGGCCCCAACAGGGTATACACTTGATGAAGAACTAGTCAAAGGTAAGAAAATAACAGTTGCAAAAGATGGAGAAGTTTCTAATTTCCCAATTCAAGACGTTGAAAATGAACCAACGAAAGTAATCTTGAAAAAAGTAGGACTGACCATTGAAAATGGTAAAGAGGTAAAAAATCCACTTCAAGGTGCAGAATTTAAAGTACTAGACAGCAACGGTCAAGTTGTTTCAGGTTACGAAAAACTTACTTCTGACAGTTTTGGAAATGTAACGATTGAAAAACTAACACCTGGTAAATATTCACTTGTTGAAACTAAAGCCCCAGCGGGTTATATTTTGGACCCAACCCCAATTGACTTTGAACTTAAAGCCAATGAAGAAGGAATCATCCCAGATATCAACTTGGAAAAAGTTAACTATCAGGGTTCAGCACAACTCATTAAACATAACAGTAATGGTCAAGCTTTATCAGGTGCGATTTTCAAAGTTATTGATAAAGATGGTAATACAATCCAAACTAATTTAAGCTCTGATAAAGATGGTAAAGTTACGGCTACTGGTTTATCCCCTGGAGATTATTCCTTTGTTGAAAGCAAGGCTCCAACAGGATATATTCTAAATACAAATCCTGTCCACTTTACGATTTCAGACAAAGAAGAAGGTCAACCCAAAACAATTATAGCCTCAGATAGCTTTGTTAATTACCAAGGATCAGCCCAATTAATTAAACGAGATAGCCAAGGACAACCACTTTTAGGTGCAATTTTTAAAGTAGTCGATAACACTGGAAAACTAGTAAAAGAAGGTTTAACATCTGATAAAGCTGGTAAAGTAAATGTTACAGGCTTGGCTCCGGGTGACTATTCATTTATCGAAACGCAGGCTCCGACAGGTTATGTTTTAAATACTAACCCTACTGATTTTACAATCTTAGCTGAGAGTGAAGGCCAGCCTCAACTGGTTGTCGCTTCAGATAACTTTATTAATTATCAAGGGTCAGCTGAATTGATTAAGCATGATATCAACGGTCAAGCTTTATCAGGTGCAATCTTTAAAGTGATTGATGCAGATGGAAAAACCATAAAAGAAGGTTTAACTTCTGATGAAACTGGTAAAGTATTAATTGAAGGTTTGGCTCCAGGTGACTATTCATTTGTTGAGACTAAAGCCCCTGAAGGATATATTTTGAATACTCTGCCAGTTAACTTTAGCATCTCAGGTGAAGAAGAGGGCAAAGTAAAAGTAGTCATGGCTTCAGATAACTTTATTAATTATCAAGGATCAGCTGAGTTGATTAAACATGACAGTCAAGGTCAAGCTTTAGAAGGTGCAATCTTTAAAGTTGTTGATTCAAAAGGAAAAATAATCAAAGAAGATTTGGCTTCCGATAAAACTGGTAAAGTATTAATTGACAATTTGGCACCAGGAGATTATTCATTTGTTGAGACAAAAGCTCCAAGCGGCTATATCTTGAATACTTCAAAAGTTGATTTTACTATTTCAACAAAAGAAGAGGGTCAACCCAAAGTAGTCATGGCTTCCGATAATTTCATCAACTATCAAGGATCTGCTGAATTAATTAAACATGACAGCCAAGGTCAAGCTTTAGAAGGCGCAGTCTTTAAAGTTATTGATTCAAAAGGAAAGAGTATCAAAGAGAACTTGGTTTCTGATAAAGAAGGAAAAGTTTTAATTGAAAATCTTGTACCAGGAGATTATTCATTTGTTGAGACAAAAGCTCCAAGTAGCTATATCTTGAATACTTCAAAAGTTGATTTTACTATTTCAACAAAAGAAGAGAATAAACCAAAAATAGTTATGGCTTCAGAGAACTTTATCAATTATCAAGGATCTGCTGAACTAATTAAGGTAGATGAGAATGGTAAATCTCTTTCAGGTGCAGTCTTTAATGTTACTAATAGTGAAACTCATGAAGTAGTTATTAAGGGGATCAAAACTGATGCAAATGGAGTAATTAAGGCAAATCATCTAAAACCAGGTAAATACACTTTTGTTGAAACAGAGGCTCCAGCAGGTTATCAATTAAGTCAAGAAACTAGAGCTTTTGAAATTAAAGCAAGCGCAGAAAACAAACCACAAGTTGTTAATACTGGAAAGTTCGTCAATAAAAGACTTCCAATTACACCTAAAAAGCCAGAATTACCTAAGACAGGAGAAGAACGAAATACTTTCTTGCCTATAGTTGGTGTTGGACTATTAATGGTGGGTGCTACTTTATATGTGTTTTTTAAAAGACGTAAAATGTAAAATTATATAAAAACATGGCTTTAGCCATGTTTTTGATTTGGAAAAAGTGGTAGTGACTTAATACAAAAATATTTTAGTTTGTAATACCTAAAAATAATACTTCAGTTTGCAGTATTCCAATAAGTAAAAAAGATTTGTCTATATTAGAACCACTCAAAAAAACTCAAAATCATGTAAATATTAAGCTTGGATTGGCCCAATAGAGAAAATTTTTTCTTTCATCATTATAGTTTGCAAAATGGTATTCCAAATGTAGTCACAGTAAATAAAACAATGAAAAAGATGTTAAATGAGTTAGAAATTGAGCCAATAATTACAAGTGAGGTGTTAGATAAACTTGTGATAGTGTACTACTAAGTTAAGGTATCGATAATAAAGTAGTGGCAAAGTTAATGGGCATAAAGATACATCAATGCTAATAAAAATATAATTAAAAGAATATGATAAAATAATAAAAAACCTTGTATATCAACGATACAAGGTTTTTTATCTATGCCGAGTGCAGGAATCGAACCTGTGACCCCTTCGTTACGAGTGAAGTGCTCTACCGACTGAGCTAACTCGGCACATAATGAGAGTGGTTACCCACTTTTATTATGATACAACTTTTTAAACCTATTTTCAAGAACTAGAAGTCTTTGGCATTGGGTTGATTGTAGCCGTAACGCTCACAGAAATCTTCTCGGAATTCCAGAAGGTTGTCATCCATAATGGCCCCGCGAATGTCTTTCATTAAATTAACAAGGAAGTGAAGATTGTGGTATGAACAAAGACGAAGGCCAAAAGTTTCATCGGCTTTGATTAAATGACGAAGGTAGGCGCGTGTATAGTTAGTGCATGTGTAGCAATCGCACATTGGGTCAAGTGGAGTAAAATCGTGTTCGTATTTAGCATTACGAATGTTAACTCGACCGAAATGAGTCATTAGAGTTCCATTACGAGCAATTCGTGTAGGAAGAACGCAGTCAAACATATCAACTCCACGGATAACTCCATCAATCAAGCTGTCTGGTGCACCAACACCCATTAAATAGCGGGGTTTGTCTTCTGGAAGCATTGGTGTTGTAAAGTCAAGGACAGCATTCATTTCTTTATGAGATTCACCAACGGCAAGACCACCGATAGAATAACCAGCGAAATCCATTGAAGTCAAGTCTCTAGCTGATTGACGACGTAAATCTTCAAAACCAGCTCCTTGAACAATTCCGAAAAGTCCTTGGTCATTTGGACGACGATGAGCATTGAGACCGCGCTCAGCCCAACGGGAAGTTCTTTCAACAGAGGCTTTGACATAGTCATAGGGTTGATAGAAAGGTGGACATTCGTCAAAGGACATCATGATGTCAGAGCCAAGATTATTTTGAATGCTTATTGCTTTTTCGGGGTTAAGAAAAAGTTCACGTCCGTCCAAATGGCTCTTGAACTTAACGCCTTCTTCTGTGATATTTTTTTTGTTTTGAACTAGGCTGTAAACCTGGAAACCACCACTATCAGTCAGGATAGGTTGGTCCCAATTCATAAATTTGTGAAGACCGCCAGCTTCAGCAACAAGTTCATCTCCGGGGCGTAACCAGAGGTGGTAAGTGTTTGAGAGAATAATCCCTGAGCCTAATGTTTTGAGTTCTTCTGGGCTCATTGTTTTAACGGTAGCTTGAGTACCTACGGGCATAAACATTGGAGTTGGGAAGGTACCATGTGGTGTGATGATTTCTCCTAATCTTGCTCCTGTATGTTTTTCTTTTTTTATTAATCTGTATTTTATTGCGTGTTCTGTCATAAGATTCCTTTATTTACTCGTAGAATCGAGTCTTCTTGTAGCTTAAAAAGCAAGCACTTATAAGTATAACAAAAATTAAACGCTTTTTATAGATGATTTTTTGAAAATCGGGCGAAAGTCTTAGAGATTTTGCCTATTTATTGGTATAATTAAGTAAATATAATGTAAGACAAATTATTGGGAGGTATTTTATGTCAAGATGGGAATTGAAAAATCAAGCCAAAGGAGCTTTAAAAGATAATTTTGGTTCAAAAATGTTACTCTTTATTATTCCAATTATTGCGGGGATTTTAGGTGGAGGAAATGGTGTAAAGCAGTCCATGGACTACAATACTTCTAATTTTGATAGTATTCCAGGTAGTGTTTGGATGGTGATTAGCTTTGCGACTTTGCTTATTGCTATTTTGATGATTGTTGTAGCCTTGTTTGTTTCAGTTGTAACAGTTGGGGCAATTTTTAACTATATCAAAATTTTCCGTGGTGAACGAAATAATCCACAATTTAAAAATGTTTTTGGGCCTTTCTATGATGGTTCAGCTGGCAAAATTATTCTTTTAAGTATTGTCAAAGGGGTGATTTTTGTTGCCTTGATGTTTATCCCAGTGATTGGTTGGGCATTTGCAATTTATTTGGGACTTGGTTGGTCACAAGCAACTTATGTTTTGTTTGATCAGTTAGAAGAAGGACGTTACAGCGGTGTTATGGGCGTTCTTAGCGAATCAGCAACAATGATGAAAGGTTTGCGTGGAAATTACTTCATTTTCAAATTGAGTTTCTTCTGGTGGTATGTTCTTTATGGTATCTCAGGTGGTTTAGCAGGATTCTGGACTACTCCTTACCTCAACATGGCTTCAATTGCTTATTACGAAAATATTGGTAAATAATAAAAAAGCTGTCAGTAACTTTGACAGCTTTTTTATTTACTGACAGAACAATCAGTAGCTTAATTTTCACGTTTAGCATGACGTCCATGAACGAAATGGTAAATGATAGCAATTAGAAGTGCAAGAATTGCTGATGCAAAATAGAGATTACGATAGCCTAATAGAGGCATAAACATTCCTAAAATAAAGGGTCCAAAACCGACACCCATATCCATAAAGCCAAAGAAAGTAGAAGTTGTGATTCCTAAACGATGAGCTTCTGAATTACGGATGGCAATTGCTTGTCCAAAAGGCGAAAATGAGCCGTAGCCTAAACCGATAAATATAGCAGCAAGGAGCAACATCCAACCAGAATGAGCAAAACCAATCAGTAAAAGGCCAAGTGCAAAGAAGAGGTAGGTTGGATACATTACAAAGTTATCACCAAAGCCGTCAAAGACACGACCAGTAATTGGACGAGAAAGAAGGACAGTAATGGCATAAACTAAGAAGAAAAATGAGGCAGCCTCTGAAAGGTGAATATTACGAGCGTAAGCATCCATAAATGACAGAATACTTGAGTATGAAATACCTATGAGAAAGGCAATTAATGAAATTGGTAAAGCTTCTTTTTCAAAGTAATTTGACCAAGCGAATTTTTTATGGACTTTATTATCGATAGAATTAGAGCTGTCAGTAGTTTTTTCAACATGTATGAAGAAAATTCCGACTAAGGCAATAAATAAAAGTAAGGCAGAAAGCCAAATTAATGAATAAAAACCTGATGTCCGGTAAAGAAACATTGATAAAAAGGGACCAACTGCTGACGATAATGTGACAGAAAGCGCATAATAACCAATTCCTTCACCACGTCTTGAAGAAGGAACAATGGCACCAGCCAAAGTTCCAGAAGCTGTTGCAGCAATACCGAATCCAAGTCCATGTACAAGACGTAAAATTAATAGTAGAACGACACTATGCACAAAGAAATAAGCAAAGGTAAGCAAGAAATAAATAAGTGTTCCTATGTACAAAAGTTTTTTTGCACCAAGGCGTTTCATATTATTTCCAGCCCAAAGTCGAGCAATAAATCCGCCGACAATAAAAATTCCAGATAAAATACCAGCGATACTAGCAGAAGCGTGATAATGTTCCATAGCCATTGTACCAATAACAACAGTAGGGAGATAAAAAACAAGATAAAAAATAAAATTAAGTAACATATTAACAACGAAAGTTGTTGTCCAAAGTTTTTCTTTCATAAAGTTCCTTTCTTTGAGAAAAATTTATGAATGCGTAAACATCCGCCTAAAAAACAGATAAAACTCCCGCTTTTTAGACGAGAGTTTTGTGTTTGCGTAATTCAACTTTATTATTGTATCAAAAAAAATCGATAAAATGTTGCCGGGGAAACGTAATAGTCTATAAAATAACTTTTGTAGTCATTTTTTCCCTAAGCCTGAATAGGCATATTCAATTTTAATACAGCGATTCATCACAATTTTATTTCTTCCTGCTTCTCGAAGAATTTGTTCAGCTTCTTGAGATTGTAAGCCCAATTGCGCCCAGAAAATATCGGCGTCAGTTTCAATGAAGTCACGAGCAACATCCGCCAAAAACTCACTTCGACGAAAGATATCAACGATATCAATGTGAAAAGGAACTTCTTTGATAGAAGGGTAGACTTTTTCACCTAGTAATTCACGGCCAGCAAGTCTTGGATTGACTGGAATAACATGGTAGCCATTTTGTTGTAATCCTTGAGCAATTAAAAAAGATGAACGGTCTGTTTTATCGCTAATCCCAACGACAGCGATGGTTTTTGCATTTTTGAGATAATCAAACATTACCTCTTGTTCTGGATTTTCAAATTCGTACATTAGATTTCCTTCTCCTGCTTTGTTTTTATTATACAATATTAAGGGAAGTGGTGTGGTTTAAAAGCTTCTTTAAAATGATTATAAAAGTTTTTCAGAATTGTAAAATCCTTGAAATTTTTTGCTATAATTAAGCTATGAATAAGAAACAAATAAAAACACTAACAAGCGTCATTGTAGTCATTATTGCACTGGCTGTAGGATATTTTGGTTCGGGACGTCTGCATTTGGGACAAGGAAATAATTCGGCTACTGATAATAGTAGTCAAGTTTCCACAAAATCACTGGCAAGTTCGGTTAAACAAGCTCCTTTAACTTTTAAAAATCAAAGACAAATGGTCATGGCCAATACTGATGCTTTAGGTCGTGCGGTTGATTCACATATTCAATTGAAAGATTCTCAAGAACCTAAAGTCAAACGTGAACCCTTGACCTATAATCCGGTTGGTTGGCATAATTATAATTTTTATTATAAAAAATCAGATGGTTCGATTGGTAAAATGTGGCTAATGGCTCGTGGCCATTTGGTGGGTTATCAATTTTCAGGTCTAAATAATGAAGCAAGAAATTTAGTGCCAGAAACGGCTTGGTTCAATGGTGGAAATTTCACTGGAACGAACGATGGAAATACAGCCAGCATGCTTTATTACGAAAATCGTTTGGACAGTTGGCTTGCAAATCATCCCAATTATTATTTAGATTACCAAGTGACCCCTCTCTACGAAGGAAATGAACTTTTGCCTCGACAAATTCGTTTGGCTTATGTTGGAATTGATAAAAATGGTCAAACCTTGTCTATCAAACTCGGTGGTGGTCGTGAAAAGTCAGGAAATGGTGGAGCAACTGTCGTTGTTCTTGACAATGTCGCTCCAAATGCAAAAATTAATTATGCTGACGGGACCGCAGTTAACACAGTCAGCCCTAAATAGTTAGTGACAGACTGTTCTGTCAGTAAAATAAAGCTCTGTCAGTAAAAAAATGCTTGAAAAATCAGTCAAAAGACTGAGAATTCGGGCTTTTTTTCTTGCTATAATTAATATATAAATACAAATTCATGAGTGATTAGAATTTGTTAATTATCGGAGGAAAGAGAATGTTTTTACTACTTATACTATTTTTAGCTATGTTACTTTTTATAAAAGGATTCTTTAAAATTGTTTTACCTGCTTTGATTATATTAATGATTTTGAAATTTTTGTTCGGTGGTTTAATGCTCTTACTTAGTCCGCATTTTTGGGGGACTTTGCTCGTAATTAGCATTATTGTATGGCTTGTGAGAGCCAGTCGTAGTCGTTACTACTAAAAGGAGAAAAAATGTTTGTAGGATTTTTATCAGGTTTGATTGTAATGGGGGCTTTGCTTTCAATTTTGTTAGTGCTTTTGGGAGTGATGGCATTGAGAGTATTTGTACGCTATATCTTGCCCATTTTACTTATTTTACTGATTGTTCGTTTGATTATTTCAGGGATTGTACTTTTGTTTAACCCACACTTTTGGTTATTCATTGCTGTTGTCGCTTTGGTCCTTTGGATTCTTGGTAAAATTAGGAATTAAGTAGTTTATAAATAATATTAACTTATAGAAATTACTGACCTTTTTGTCAGTAATTTTTTGCTTATAATTTTATAATCATTTTTAACTTTATTGAGTGTTTTCCAAAAATTTGGTATAATTTTTTTACAACTGTGTATTTGAAACAAGCATTTTGTTTATAAAAAAGATTTCCGCTAAGGAAACATCGGAGGACGTCATGTCAAATGAATACAGATCCCGCTCGTCACGTCGTGAGCGGAGAAGCTCTCGTTGGGCAAATAAAGATTCTGATGTCGTGGAAGCGGCAGCGAATCAAGCAATCAGGCATTTAGAAGAAGAACCAGAAGGTCAAAACGTCGAACGAACTTCAAGACAAAAATTGACACATGAAAAAACACTCAGAATTCCCTTAGCGGTCTATGGATTACTTACGGGTCTGTCAGTGCTTTTAGCATTAACTTTTTATGCATTTCCTTTGTGGAAACCAGTAGCCACAGCCAGCCAATCACAAAACCTTTATTCAGGATTTGCGATGCATCATGGTTTAGTTCCTTTTAATGATTTTTATGGGACAGGTGGTACGGTTTTTTATCTCATTAATTGGTTAGGGAATATTGGTGGGACGACTTGGCTTTTATGGCTTTTTGAAATTATTGCTTTACTAATCAGTGGAATTTTAGTTTACCGCTTAGTGGGTCAACAAACGAAAAATCAAACGGCATCACTAACTGTATCGGTTTTTACCTTAGTTATTATTGCAGGTTTGGCAAGAGGAGGAGATAGTCCAACGCTCTTTGCTCTTCCTTTTGCCTTATGGGCGGCACGATTTTTGAGTTCTTATTTCCAAGATAGTTCTACAGATAGGGGATTTATTCGATTTGGAATGGCAGCTGCCTTTGCCTTAGTCATTTCTCCTGTCATGTCAGTTTTCTTTATTTTATCTGCTATCGCTCTCATTATTCATAATGTGGGTAGCCGTAAAATTGGACGTGGTTTTTACCAAATGCTGGCAACAATTTTGGGAGTTCTTTTAGTAGGTTACTCAGTCGCTTATTATTCTCTTGAAGAACAAACAATCTATACTTCTATTGAACAATCTATTTTAATTCCATTTACACATTTTGGTCCAAGTGGTGATTTATTATTGACTCTTGCTAAAGCTTTAGTTCTCACTCTTATTTTTGGAATTGTTGCAGGTTTTGTCCAAGGAATTGTACAACTCAAAAAGGGTGGACCAGCCAGAGTTTGGTATGTCATGATGCTTATTGGAATTGTTGGATTGACAACGATGATTGTTTTTGCTCAGACTTTTGATAGTTCTAATCTTTTGGCTGTCCTGCCATTTACAATAGTTTTTGCAGGTCTTGGGTTGACAGATAGCGATCAAATTTTGTTGAAATATCTTCAAAATCGTTTATTTGCTCCGATTTTGGCAATACTTTTTGTCGTTTTTACACCAATTAGTTATCATTTCATGAACCGAACAATTGCTTCAGAAGAGCAAAGTGTGGCACAATATATTAAGGCAAATGCCACAGGTTCTGACCGAGTTTATGTTGTCGCTGATGGTAAAAATATTAACAATTTGACCAAAACAATTTCAACTTTAGATAATGTTCCAGCAAATTATCCAATTAAATTTACCCAAAGTTATGATTTGAAAGTGGGTAAATTATCAGATAAATTCGTTGTTTTACAGGCCAGTGAGAAAGCTCCGGCTAGTTTGAAAAAAGTTTTAGATAAAGACTATAAAGTGACTAACTATGCTGGAAAATATTTCCAAGTCTATAAAAAGAAATAAACTAGTGTTACCAGAATCTGTTTGTAAGTTTTGAAAATCAAAACTTCATAATATTACGGAGGTCAATAATGAGAGAATTTGAAAAATCGCATAAACTTGATAATGTCAGCTATGATATTCGTGGTCCAGTATTGGATGAAGCACAAAGAATGCGAGCCAATGGTGAAAAAATTCTTCGATTGAATACAGGAAATCCAGCTGAATTTGGCTTTCTTGCTCCTGATGAAGTCATTAGTGACTTGATTCAACATGCTGTGGATAGCGAAGGATATTCAGATTCTAAAGGGATTTTCTCGGCTCGTAAAGCGATTATGCAATACTGTCAGCTCAAGGGTTTTCCTAATCTTGATATCAATGATATTTTCACAGGTAATGGGGTTTCTGAATTGATTGTTATGGCCATGCAGGGACTTTTGGACACAGGGGATGAGGTTTTGATTCCTATGCCTGATTATCCACTTTGGACGGCTTCTGTCAGTTTAGCTGGAGGAACAGCTGTTCATTACCTCTGTGATGAACAGGCTGGTTGGTTCCCTGACATTGATGATATTCGCTCAAAAATCACAAGTAATACAAAAGCCATTGTTTTGATTAATCCTAATAATCCAACGGGTGCGCTGTATTCTAAAGATTTATTGCTTGAAATTGTTCAAGTGGCTAGAGAAAATAATTTAATTATTTTCTCTGACGAAATTTATGACCGATTGGTTATGGATGGAGCAGTTCATGTTCCGATTGCTAGCTTGGCACCAGATCTTTTTGTGGTCACAATGAATGGACTCTCAAAATCACACCGCATTGCAGGGTTCCGTGTGGGGTGGATGGTTTTGTCAGGTGAAAAATCACATGTCAAGGGTTATATTGAAGGTTTGAATATGCTGGCTTCAATGCGACTTTGTTCCAATGTTTTAGCTCAATCAGTCGTACAAACTTCACTTGGTGGCACTCAATCGGTTGATAAATTGCTGTTGCCGGGTGGACGAGTTTATGAGCAAAGAGAATTCATTTATAAAGCCATCAATGGTATTCCAGGATTATCTGCGGTCAAACCTCAAGCAGCTTTCTATATTTTCCCTAAAATTGACAGAGAAATGTATAAAATTGATAATGATGAACAATTTGTCTTGGACTTTTTGAAGCAGGAAAAAATCCTGCTTGTTCATGGTCGAGGATTTAATTGGAAAGAGCCAGACCATTTCCGAATTGTTTATCTGCCTCGTGTGGACGAATTAGCGGAAATACAAGAAAAAATGGAACGTTTCCTTTGGCAATATCGTAAATAATAAATAGAAAAAGATGTATGAATAATTCGTATATCTTTTTTTGTTGAGAGTAATTTTCTGACAATTTTTATTGTTTTTCATGCTTTTTTATGTTATACTGATTATGAAAAATTTTGTATAAAAACAAGAATATAAAAAAATAGGAGAACAAAGTGGCTACATTACTTGAAAAAACACGTAAAATCACCGCGATTTTGCAAGATGGAGTGACCGATTTGCAACAAGAGTTGCCATATAACAGTATGACTGAACGCTTGGCAAACGTCATTGATTGCAATGCATGTGTGATTAATACGAAGGGCGAGTTGCTTGGTTACTCATTGCCTTATAATACAAACAATGACCGTGTTGACCAATTTTTCTATGATCGTAAATTGCCTGATGAATATGTTCGTGCGGCAGTACGTATCTACGATACAATGGCAAACGTTCCTGTTGACCGTCCATTAGCAATCTTCCCAGAAGAAAGCCTTGGCGATTTTCCAAAAGGTGTGACAACTTTAGCACCTATTTATGGTTCTGGAATGCGTTTGGGAACATTTATCATGTGGCGTGAAGACGGCGAATTCACTGATGATGATTTGGTCTTAGTTGAACTTGCAACAACAGTAATTGGTGTTCAACTCTCAAATCTTAAACTTGAACAAATGGAAGAAAATATCCGTAAAGACACCATGGCAACTATGGCTGTTAACACACTTTCATATTCAGAAATGAAAGCTGTTAAAGCAATCATTGAAGAGCTTGATGGTGAAGAAGGGCATGTTATCGCTTCTGTCATTGCTGACAAGATTGGAATTACACGTTCAGTCATCGTTAACGCATTGCGTAAACTCGAATCTGCTGGTGTAATTGAATCACGTTCACTTGGTATGAAAGGAACTTATCTTAAAGTTCTTAATACTGGTTTATTTGATAAACTTGCAGGACGTAATTTCTAAAAGCCAGGGTCTTAGCGCTTTAACGCTTAGACTTCGGCTTCACAAAAAGCTCCTATCGCAGATGGGAGCTTTTCGTGCTTTATAAGAGTTTCAAACAAATTTTTATTAGTTTAGAACGTTAAAATTACCAGCGAAGCCGAAGTCTTTTAATCAAAATCCTATCAGGTTAGGTCAGAAGGTTGAACTTGCTGACAGAAGCCACATACATGGTTAGAGTACTATTTAGTTTCACAAACAGCTCCTATCTCAGATGGGAGTTGTTTGTGTCTTATAAAGATTATTGATTATCGATTTATAATTACTGACGAAATTATCTGTCAGCAATTTTTAAAATTGTATCAGAGATAAATTTTTCTGTCAGTAATTTTGCTTTCTATTTTTACTGACAAAAAGTTCTGTCAGTAAAAAAATGACTGGTAAATGGTTTAAAATCACTGACAGACTGTTAAAATGCCGATTTTTTGTTATAATTAACAAGAATAAACTCTAAAAAATGGAGATTGAAAATATGAGTCAAATTACAGAGGAACAAGTCAAGCACGTGGCGCTTTTGTCAAAGCTTGAATTCTCGGAAAATGAAGTAAAATCATTTACCGATACTTTTGGAAAAATCATTGATATGGTTGAAATGTTAGATGAAGTTGATGGTGAAGGTGTCCCATTTACTATGAATGTGGCAGATAATCTCAACTTCATGCGTGAAGATGTGGCAGAAAAAGGACTTGACCGTGAAAAACTCATGGCAGCCGTTCCTGAAAAGGAAGACGGCTTTATCAAAGTTCCAGCAATGCTTTCTGACGGAGGAGATGCTTAATGTCATACAATAACAAATCAATCAAAGAGCTTCATGAGCTACTTGTAAATAAAGAAATTTCTGCTCTTGAACTGACAAAAGCAACGCTTTCTGATATTTCTGCACGTGAACCACAAATTGATGCTTTTTTGAAAATTACAGAAGAAAAAGCTTTGCAAGATGCCGCCGCAATTGATGCTCGTGGAATTAATCCAGACGTTGTGACTGACGGAATCTCAATTGCTGTCAAAGATAATATTGTTACAGAAGGAATTGAAACAACAGCTGCTTCAAAAATTCTTGGAGGTTGGATTCCACCTTATAATGCAACGGTTGCGAATAAATTGAGCGAATCTGGGTTAATTACAATTGGTAAACTCAATATGGATGAGTTTGCGATGGGTGGTTCTGGTGAAAATTCTTCAGTTAAGCCAACCAAAAACGCTTGGGATCAAACAAAAGTACCTGGTGGTTCTTCATCTGGTTCTGCGGCTTCAGTTGCTTCTGGTCAAGTTCGTTTATCATTGGGTTCAGATACTGGTGGCTCAATTCGCCAACCTGCCGCATTCAATGGGATTGTTGGTTTGAAACCAACTTATGGTCGTGTGAGTCGTTTTGGTTTAATTGCTTTTGCTTCATCATTAGACCAAATCGGTCCATTGGCGCCAACAGTCGAAGAAAATGCTCAACTTTTGAATGTCATTTCTGGCTTTGATAAAAATGATAGCACATCATCAAATGTTGCAGTTCCTGACTTTACAAGTAAAATTGGTCAAGACATTAAAGGAATGAAAATTGCTTTGCCTAAAGAATATTTTGGTGAAGGAATTGATGAAAAAGTAAAAGAACAAATTTTGGCAGCAGCTAAACATTTGGAAAAATTGGGTGCCATTGTTGAAGAAGTTAGTCTTCCTCACAGTAAATATGGTGTTGCAGTTTATTATATTATTGCCTCTTCTGAAGCCAGCTCAAATCTTCAACGTTTTGATGGTATTCGTTATGGTTATCGTGCACAAGACATCAAAAATCTTGAAGATTTGTATGTGAAATCACGTTCTGAAGGATTTGGTCCAGAAGTTCAACGTCGAATTATGTTAGGAACTTTCAGTCTTTCAGCAGGTTCTTATGATAAACATTTCAAAAAAGCAGGTCAAGTTCGTACTTTAATCATCAATGATTTTGCAAAAGTTTTTGAAAAATATGATTTAATCTTAGGCCCAACAACTCCGACACCAGCTTGGGACTTGGGAGCACGTGTTGATGACCCACTTTCAATGTATTTGGCGGATTTATTGACAATTCCAGTCAATCTAGCTGGCCTTCCAGGAATTTCAATTCCTGCTGGTTTTGCCGATGGACTACCTGTGGGAATGCAATTGATTGGTAAACGTTACGATGAAGAAACGATTTATCAAGTAGCGGCTGCTTTTGAAGCAACTACTGATTTCCACAAAAAACAACCGATTATTTTTGGAAAATAAAAAATGGAATTTGACGAATTAATCAAGCGATTAAATGCAGTTGCTGATGCAGGACTTTTTTACGGGAAAGATGTCTTTGATATTGAACGTTATCATGAAATCAAAGCGATTTTACCTCAACTTTTAAAGCATTCAACTACTTTGACTAAAGAGGAGCTGACAGATCTCTTTCGTCCAAATAATTCTTATCCGACACCGATGATTGATGTGCGGGCTTTTATTCAAAATGAAGAAAAAGAGATACTCTTTGTTCGGGATAAAATGCAAGGAGACTGGGCCTTACCAGGTGGATATGGAGAGATTGGATTTACGCCAAGTGAAAATCTACTTAAGGAGTTGAAAGAGGAAGCTGGAGTTTCTGGAGAGATTGAGCGCTTATTAGCGATTTTCGATACAGACAAATGGCAACCGCAAGGAAAGCAATATTATAAATTTGTTTTTAAGTGTAAAGCTTTATCCATTGATTTTCTGGAAAATAGTGAAACTTCAGAAACGAAATTTATAAAACGCTCAGAGCTGACAAACTTGTCAGTAAAAAGAACGACCATGTCACAACTTAGTTTGCTTGAAAAATTGTCAAAAACCGGAAAACAATATATTGACTAGGATAATTTGACTTTCTTAAAGAAAGTATCGGAGAAAATAATGAACTTTGAAACAGTAATTGGGCTTGAAGTCCACGTTGAGTTAAGTACAAACTCAAAAATTTTCAGTCCCGCCTCAACAAAATTTGGTGGAGACCCTAATACAAATACAAATGTGATTGACTGGTCACTTCCTGGTGTTTTACCAGTCATGAACAAAGGAGTAATTGATAGCGGAATTAAAGCGGCTCTTGCTTTGAATATGGATATTCACAAATCAATGCATTTTGACCGCAAAAATTATTTCTATCCTGATAATCCCAAAGCTTACCAAATTTCACAATTTGATGAGCCAATTGGTTACAATGGTTCCATTGAAATTGAACTTGAAGATGGCCATAAAGCGACGATTCGCATTGAGCGCGCTCATTTAGAAGAAGATGCTGGGAAAAATACGCACGGAACGGATGGTTATTCTTATGTCGATTTGAATCGTCAAGGAGTACCATTGATTGAGATTGTCTCAGAAGCTGACATGCGCACTCCTGAGGAAGCTTATGCTTATCTGACAGCACTTAAAGAAGCCATTCTTTACACAGGAATTTCTGATGTGAAGATGGAAGAAGGTTCCATGCGTTGTGATGCCAATGTTTCGCTCCGTCCTTATGGTCAAGAAGCTTTTGGTGTGAAGACAGAAGTTAAAAACATGAACTCATTTAGCAATGTCAAAAAAGCTTTGGACTTTGAAGTCGACAGGCAAGCTAAGATTTTGCGCGCTGGTGGCGAAATTCGTCAAGAAACGCGTCGTTTTAATGACAAAACGGGTGAAACAATTTTGATGCGTGTTAAAGAAGGCGCTTCTGATTACCGTTACTTCCCAGAGCCAGATGTCCCTCGTTTTGAAATTTCTGACGAGTGGATTGAGCAAATGCGTGAGAGCCTTCCAATGACGGCTAAAGCAAGACGTGCGCATTATATTAATGATTTAGCTTTGTCTGATTATGATGCTCGTCAATTGACCGCAACTAAAGAAGTTTCTGATTTCTTTGATCAGGCGATTAAATTTGATACTGACCCTAAATTGGTGTCAAACTGGTTGCAAGGTGAAGTGGCTCAATATTTGAATAGTGAGAAAAAAGAACTTCATGAGATTGGCTTGACTCCAGAAAATCTGACAGAAATGATTCGTTTGATTTCAGATGGAACAATTTCTTCAAAAATTGCTAAAAAAGTCTTTATTGAATTAGCAAAAAATGGTGGTTCTGCCGAAGAATTTGTCAAGAAAGCTGGTTTGGTTCAAATTTCTGACCCTGCAGTGCTTTTGCCAATCATTCATGATGTATTTGCTAAGAATGAACAATCTGTAGCAGATTATCGTGGTGGGAAGCAAAATGCGGCGAAAGCTTTGGTTGGTCAATTAATGAAAGCAACTAAAGGACAAGCTAACCCAACGGTTGCGCAAAAACTTTTGTATCAAGAATTGGATAATTTCTAAGGATCAGCTGTATGAAACAGCTATCCTACATTTCGTTCGGTCATAAGTTAGTGGAAGACAGTAATATGAAAACTTTATTTTGTTTTGCCAGTTATAATAATAAAAATATCCGTCCTAATTTGGAACGGATATTTTTTATTATGATTGATAAGTATGGTAAAATGTTGGCAGAATGAGTTTGTCAGCAAATATATAAAACTCAGCTTTTAAAGGAGAACCATGCTTGAAATTAAAGATGCAACTTATTGGGCGGAGCAATTAAAATCAGGAAATCTTTCTGCCAAAGCGTTATTAGAAATGACAAATGACAAGATTCAAAAGCTCAATCCGCGTTACAATGCGATTGTTGCTTATGATTTAGAAAAGGCAAAAGCTGATTTAGCTTTAACGAGTCAAGGTTTTTTTGCTGGTCTTCCTTTTGCTTTGAAAATGTTGGGACAAACTCATAAAGGATTGCCTGATACGGCTAGCTCTCACCTCTTTTCAGAGAATGTGGCATCAGAGGATGACAACTATGTTAAAGGACTCTTAGAAGCTGGTTTCACGCCATTTGGACAAACGAATTCTCCAGAGTTTGGCTTTAAAAACATTTCTGATTCAAAACTCTACGGAGATACACGAAATGTCTGGAATGAAGCTTATTATTCGGGAGGCTCTTCTGGCGGAGCGGCGTCTGCCGTGGCTTCTGGGATGTTTGCAATTGCTGGAGCTTCAGATGGCGGTGGGTCGATTCGGATTCCAGCCTCATTTTCGGGCTTGATTGGACTTAAAATGACAAGAGGGCGGATGCCACAAGGGCCTGATTCTTACCGAGGATGGCAAGGAGCATCGATTTCTGGAGCTCTTACTGTATCTGTGCGAGATACGGCTCGTTTTGTGCTTGAAATGCAAACCCTACAAGAAGCAGCACCTTATCAGGCAAAATTGTTGGACGAAAAAGAACTTATAGCGCTCACTAAAAGTACTGGCCAAGCTGTCAGCAATAATTTATCAAGAAAAATGAAAATTGCTTATTCACTCCAAAGCCCGATTTCTGGAATTGAATTATCAAAAGACGCCATAAATGCATGCCTAAAGGCAGTAGAGTTTTTAGAGCGTCAAGGTCATGAATTGACAGAAGTTGATTTTCCCATAGAAGCTCGTCCTTTGATTCAGTCTTATTATCGTATGAATGCGGCTGAAACAGTTGCCATGTTAGAACCTTGGGAACGGGCTGCCGGACGAAAATTGACGAGTCAAGATGTTGAACTTTTGACTTATGCGCTTTTAGAAGCCGGAAGAAAAGCTCCGGTGTCTTCTTATATCAACGCTTTAGCTCAGTGGGATCTTGCGGCTAGAGATTTTACTGACAAAATTTATAAAGATTATGATTTATTTTTGACGGCAACAACTGCTAAAACAGCCCCTAAAATTGGTCAGGAATTAATGACAGCGGAAGTATTAAAAGAAATGTCAGAAATTAGCCAATATGAATTTGAACAACAAATAGAGATTATTGAATCCGCTTTTGAGCGTTCATTAGCTTTTACACCTTATAACTTCATCAGTAATTTAACGGGTCAGCCTGCGCTTTCTCTGCCCGTTTATGTTAATGAAGAAACGAATCTGCCACTTGGAATTCAACTTTGGGGACCAAAAAATTCTGAAATTGAATTATTGAAAGTTGCTAAAGAATTTGAGGAAGCGGGTCAATTTATTTTACCCAAAGCTTATCAATGAGTTTGATGATATTTTACTGACAGAAATTTTAAATCAAATCTATCAGTAAATTTAAAAGAAAAACCGCCCTAAGTGGCGGTTTTATGCTAAATCCTGATTTTGTCTAAAACGTTTAATCATTCGGATGGTTGTTGGAATTAAGATAGAGGTTGAACCCAGCCAAGCGGCAGGATTACTTGAGATAATTACCGTATAATTGAGTAAAAGAACACCAATGATAGCGACTCCTGCCCGCATGAAAAGCTCTGCAAAGCCACACAATGTTGGAATCTTGGCATTACCTAAGCCTTGAATTGTTGAGCGGGTAACGAATAAAATGGCTAACAACCAATAGAAACTTCCGTTCACAAGATAATAGTGACTCGACATCTCAATAACGGCTGTTTGGCTACTTGAAATGAAAGCAGTGGTGAAATAGAAGTGAGCAAGGTTTAAGATAATGGCAAAGATAATTGACCAACCGACAGCAATTGTAAGAGCCCGTGTTAAGCCTTGATTAATTCGTTTGTACTGTTTAGCCCCATAATTTTGTGCTCCAAAGGTTGCCATGGCAAGCCCGATTGAAATCATCGGGAGCATCGCAAATTGGTCAATTTTAGAAACGATGGCTTGGGTAGCGACAGCATTTGTTCCCATTTTATTCAAAGCGACTTGGAGCGTGATAGAGCCGATGGCAATAATACTTGATTGAAAGCCCATTGGAATACCAAGTCTAGCATGGTGGACAATTTCGGCACGATCTAGCCGCCATAAATTTTTTGAAATTTGAAATTCGGGAACTTTTCGTTTGATGTGCCAAAAAAGAAATAATACCGAAATCATTTGGGCTAAAATTGTTGCTCCACTTGCTCCAGCAATTCCTAATTTTAAGACTAAAATAGCAAAATATTCAAAGGCAATATTTAAAATTGAGGCAGCAATCAAAGCATATAATGGCGTTTTAGAATCGCCCAAAGCCCTTAGAGCATTAGACAGATAAGCGTAGAGATTAGTGGCAATCATTCCGCCTAACATAATGCTTAGAAAGGTCTTGGCACCTTCAAAAATTTGGTTTGGGGTCTGCATAACTTGAAGCAAAGGTCCCACAAAAATAAGGGACAATATGCTGAGCAAAATAGAAATCGCAATTGTAAAGTAGAGGCCCGTGACATAGGATTTTTTTATGGCTAACTCATCTTTTGCCCCGAAACGTTGGGCCGTTAAAATTGTCAAACCAGCAGTCATTCCTTGAGCAAAGCCGACAATTAAAAAGTTGATAGAGCCTGTCGCTCCAACGGAAGCCAAAGCATCTTTTCCCAAGGTTTGACCGACAATCAGAGTATCTGCCGTGTTATAGAGGACCTGAAAAAAGTTACCCATAAGTAAGGGCAAAGTAAATGCAATAAGTCCTGTTAAAATATTTCCTTTAGTTAAATCTTTCATTTTTTCCCTAAATACACTAAGTTGATTTCTTTATTTTAGCCCATTTTAATCGTTTTTACAATAGTATTTTTGATAAAATATGAATTATTTGTAAAGGCTTACGAAAAAATAGTCTGTCAGTAAAATTGACAATAAAAAAATCACTGACAAAACTGTCAGTGATTTTTATTTAAAGCTGTAATTATTTTTGGATGTTAACAGCTTGAGGTCCACGAGGGCCATCTTCAACGTCAAAAGTAACTTTTTGACCTTCGTCAAGTGTTTTGAATCCATCAGTTTGGATAGCTGAGAAGTGAGCGAAAACGTCGTTTCCTTCTTCAGTAGTGATAAAGCCGAAGCCTTTAGTTGCGTTAAACCATTTAACAGTTCCTTGTGCCATTTTTGGTACTTCCTTATTTATAAATTTGTAAATCTAATTTCTTGAATAGGAATGAACCCAAAAGCACAGAACTAATCGTAAAACAAAAACTTACACTTTCATGTTATCATAGTTAATATGGAAAGTAAAGCAGAAAACCGTAAAAAAATATTACAAATGTTAAAAAAATTTTCAGACTACGAGAAAAGGCGTCAGAATAAGGATGTTTTAAAGCAGTTAACCGCTTCCTCAAAATGGAAATCTGCAAAAAAAATAGCGCTTTATATGTCAATGCCAATTGAATTTAATTTGACAGAACTTTTCGACCAATCTGACGACAAAGAAATTTTGATTCCTAAATGCTTACCTGAGCGTCAAATGATTTTTGCCAAGTATGATAAAGAAAATCTTGTTCGCTCAAAATTTGGCTTGCTTGAGCCAAAATCTGAAATTGCAGTTGAGCCTGATTTTATCCTTGTTCCAGGCTTAATTTGGAATGATGAGGGTTATCGAATCGGTTTTGGTGGTGGTTATTATGACCGGTATTTGGCTAATTTTGAGGGAACAACGGCCTCTGTACTTTATGATTTTCAAAAAATGGATTTTGAGGCAGAAAGCCATGACATCGCAGTACAAGAACTTTTTATAGGGAGAAAAAATAATGAATTTTAATGAAATTAAACGAGATTTTACACGTTACAAGGCAACTTATATCTTATCAATTATCACACTCTTAGTTTGGTTATGGCAATTTTTTACTTACGGAATATCGGCAACTTCAGCAATCAACTTGTTCAATAGTGGAGCCATACTTGGTCAAGTTATGCTGTTTGACCCAAGACAAATGTGGCGTTTGTTTACAGCACTCTTTATCCATATTGGTTGGGCACACGTTTTATTAAATGTGGCGACGCTCTTTTTCATCGGTCGGCAAATTGAAAATGTTTTTGGTTGGCTACGTTTTACTCTGATTTATCTTTTGTCAGGAATTTTTGGTAATGCCATGGTTTTTCTTTTGACACCTAGAGTGGTTTCGGCAGGGGCATCCACTTCTATATTTGGCCTCTTTGCGGCAGTTGTTGGTTTAGCATTTTTTACAAAACATCCATTTTTACAACAAATCGGTCGAATGTTTACTGTGTTGATTGTTGCTAACTTGGTTATGAATCTCTTTTCTTTAGGAAATGTAAGCATTTGGGCACATATTGGCGGGGCAATTGGTGGACTGCTTTTGTCAGCAATTTTTGCTCCTAAGGCTTTCATTCCATCTATTCCCAAACAATACCGTATTTTTGCAACAGGCGCCTTTGTTATTCTATTGGTTCTCTTTATCGGTTTACCATTTTTCAAGTAAAAATATGTTTTGCTTTTGAAAACATGAAAGTGCTTGCAAAGAATCTTTAATCTTGTTAGAATAAACTTAGTTAAAAAACTTGCTGAGGGAGAAAAAAAGATGAGAATTGATAAAATAGTTGATGCCCCGAGAGAATTTATCTTTGAAAAAATAATTGATTCGTGTCTATTTGACATTGAAAAAAATACAGGGAAACGTCCGAAAGTTAGAAGCTTAAATGGTTATGAATATAGTAAGAGCTTTGGGAAAAACCAAAGAGGAAGTATTAAAATTACAGAACTGACAGAACCAAGCATTTACGCTTTTACGACTAAAACAAATCGCAATACTTTTAGTACTCGCTGGGAATTGCATAAAATTGATGACCGAAGCACTCAGGTGGTCATTGAAGAGAACCAAACATCAAATGGTTTTATTCAAATGATTAACGACAAAGCCGTTGGTTTTTTCTTGGGACGTTTTAAAAAGCGCCAAATGGTTGCTGTTTTGGATAATGTCAATCGAGCTTACAATGGCGGTAGAGCAAGATAAGTAAAGTGTCAGACAATGAAAATTTTAAGACTTTCAGATTTACAAAGAAATAAGTTGTTTTCATGCGCTTTATTTTCAGTGATAAGCTAGGCGGAAAGATTATAATACTAAACTGAATTTTCAGTTTTACTGTTTGACTTTACTGACAGAATCAGCCTTGAATGATGATTTTGAATTGGAAAGAATTAAAAAGTACTGATTGCTCTTAAGAACAAGATACTGAAAGCTGTCAGTAATTTTGGGCTAAATATTTGGTCTCGAAGAAATTAAAATTTTGATTTGAAACAGCCGATTTTGGCTGTTTTTCTATTGGACGATTAGAAAAATCAAAAAAGTAAACGTTAACAAAAATGTTTTCTTATTCCTACAAATTTGTGTTAAAATGAATTTATGAATGCGAATACAAAAAATAATAAAGAATTTTTAGATTTGGCAACTTATGCCTTTCATAAGCCTAAAACAAAGGAACGGGCAAAAGCTTTTGACAAATTACTTGAATTTTCAACTCCTTATGGCCACTACGAAAATCAAAAACTTACGTCAATGGTGATTGACTCACAATTTAATGTTTATTGGAAAAATCAAGAAGTCAAAACTTCTGGAATTGGTTATGTTGCCAGTTATCCTGAGTTTCGAGGCAATGGAGCCATTCGACAATTAATGACCAAAAGTTTGCGAGATAATTATGAAAAAGGAGTGATTTTTTCATATTTAGCACCATTTTCATATGCTTTTTATGAAAAATTTGGTTATCATTATGCTTTTAATCAAAAACATTATCGACTAGCAGCTCAAGATTTTCCTAAAGGTAAGAGAAGTGCGGGCGAAATTAGTCGAGAAAAGTTTGAGTTTGATGATGAAAATGCTAGTGAATTTTCTGTCAGTAAAAATACAGCCCTTTTTAAAGTACTGACAGAAGTTCATCAAAAGGCTGATAATCAAGGCTCACTTATTCGCTCTCCAGAACTTTGGTCTTACTTTTTCAGTTTTAAATCACAACCTCACTGTGCGATTTATCGCGAAAATGGTAAGGCTTTGGGCTATCTTCTCTATGAATTTTCAGAAATGACATTTGTTATCAAAGAACAGATAACTTTGACTGACGAGGCAAAACAAGCATTTTATCGTTTTATTTCAAGCCATGCTGGTTCATTTTCGGAAATTAGTTGGCAAGCACCTTCAGATACTCTCCTTGAAGAAGAACTGACAGAGCCACAGCGAGCAGAAATTAAACTTGTTCCTTATATGCAGGCACGAATTGTTAACTTACAGGAATTTTTAAAAGTACACGGTCAGCCCGAATTTTCAGTTGAAATTACTGACGAAATTATTCCTGAAAACAATATTAGTCTCGGAGAAGGAAAAAGAGAAAAAATGACCATTGGCCAATTTACGGCAAAAATTTTAAAAGAGAATCAGGCGATTCTTCGTGAATATTTTTAAAAAAGTTACTGACAGCTTTGTCAGTAACTTTTTTGATAAAAATTAAAGAAATTAAAAAATTAGAATATTGTGGGAGGAGGAGTTTGTTTGTTACACTGATATTACTGACAAGAATTGGTATAGGTCAATTCGCCTTATTTTAAAGATTTTAACGAAAGAAAGCGTTAAACCTATCTAAAAATGAGAATTTATCGTTAATGTTTCAATTTAAGAAACATGTTTTTTTTAAGATGATATCGCTTGCAAAAATGAAATGAAAGCCTTATCATAGACTTAAGGTTTATTTCAGAAATAAAAAAAGGAAATAAACAAATAAGAAAAAGGAGAAAAAAATGGGAAAATTAGGGGTATCTATCTATCCAGAACGCTCAAATTTTGAGGCAGATAAAGCTTATCTTGATTTAGCGCATCAATATGGATTTAAGCGTGTCTTCACTTCTTTACTCGAAATTGATGGAGATAAAGAAGGGGTTCTTGCAGCTTTCAAAAAAGTTGTTGATTACGCCAATCAGTTAGGAATGGAAGTCATGGTGGATATCAATCCAGGTCTCTTTACACAACTTAACATTAGTTATGATGACCTCAGCTTTTTCCATGAAATGGGTGCAGATGGAGTTCGACTTGACATAGGATTCACAGGAGCCGAAGAAGCCAGAATGACCCGAAATCCTTACGGAATCAAAATTGAAATCAATATGAGTCAGGGAACAACCTATGTTGATTCAATAATGGATTACTCACCTGATACTGAAAAACTGTTGGGAAGTCACAATTTCTACCCACATCGTTACACAGGATTGGAATTTAACCATTATCTTAAATGTACAGAAAAATTCAAGGGCTATAATTTAAACACCATGGCCTTTGTCAATTCGCAAGCAGCAACATTTGGTCCTTGGCCAACTCAAGATGGCCTTTGTACTCTTGAAGACCACAGAAGCCTTGAAATTGCGACACAAGTTAAACATTACAAACTCCTCGGTGGAATTGATGATGTGACTATTGCCAATGCTTATGCGAGCGAAGAAGAACTTAAAGCAATGAGCCAAGCATTTAACGCAAGCATGCCTGAGATTAAAGTCGTTCCACGTGAAACAATCAGCGAAAATGAACGCAAATGTCTTTTTGAAGCGACACATAGCTACCGTGGTGATAAATCAGCTTACATGCTCCGTTCAACAATGACAAGAATCACTTATAAAGACCTTGAATTCCCCGCTCACGATACTGATAAAATTCAACGTGGCGATGTCATTATTGACAACGAAGGCTATGGTCAATATAAAGGTGAGACTCAAATCTCCTTACGTGAAATGGAAAATGATGGTCGAGTCAATGTCGTTGGACGTATCGCAGATGATGAATTATTCCTACTCGATTTCCTAAAACCATGGAGCTCATTTAAACTTATCGAGAGCAAAAAATAATCGATAATCTATGCCTGTCAGTACTGACAGAACCTTAATTATGTTCAAAAAGTTTTTTTGAAAGTTATTTATTATTATATTATAAAGGAGGAATTCCATGAACGGAATTACTGCGTGGATGGAGAAATATCTCGTCCCTGTTGCGGCAAAGATTGGGTCTCAAAAACACCTAGTTGCGCTGCGTGACTCATTTATCGGTATGTTGCCAGCAACACTTGCTGGTGCCTTAGCTGCCATGATTTCAGCTATCGTGACAACATTCCCGTCAGCTATCCAACAAATGATGTTGGGAGCAACAGCATTCTCAAAATTAGCACCAGAGAAAGTCTGGACACTTGCTAATACACCAATCATTGGTGATTTGAACAATATTTCAGCCCTTGTTAACCAAGGTACACTGACAGTTATTGGTCTTATCTTTGCCTTTTCTTGGGGTTACAATTTGGCCCGTGCTTACGGAGTCAATGACCTCGCTGGTGGTATCGTATCAGTTGCAACCTTATTTGCAGGTTTGCCAAACCAAATGGGTAAATTTACAGCAGCCCTTGGTACAGGTAAAGCTGGTGTAGCAGCAACTGACAAGCTTAATGGCGTTCTTGGTGATCAAGGACTTGCCGCTTGGAAACCACTCTTTGCCTCAGCTCACCTCGATGCTGGAGCTTACTTCACAGTTATTATTATGGGTGCCCTTGCAGTTATTATTTATGCAAAACTCATGCTTGCTGACATCACAATTAAGATGCCAGAATCAGTTCCACCTGCAGTAGCAAAAGCTTTCTTAGCAATCATTCCTACAATTGCAGCACTTTATATCGTTGGTCTAATCTACTACATCATTGGTAAATTGACAAATGACTCTGTCATTAACCTGATTACCCACTATATCGCAGAGCCATTCCAAATTCTGTCACAAAATATCTTCTCAGTACTGATTGTTACACTCTTTGTTTCAGTCTTCTGGTTCTTCGGACTTCACGGACCAAACGTTTTGGCACCAGTACTCGATGGTATCTGGGGACCTCTTGGACTTAATAACCAAGCCCTTTACTTCCAAGTTCACTCACAAGGTATCCGTGACTTGATTGCTAAAGGTGCGGTTGATAAAGCACATGCCATTAATGGTGACTACGTTAACCTTTGGGTACGTGGTTCATGGGACGCCTTTGCATGGTTTGGTGGATCAGGTGGTACAATTACACTTGTTATTGCAATCATTCTCTTCTCTAAACGTAAAGACTACAAGATTGTTGGACGTCTCGGACTTGCACCTGGTATCTTCAACATCAACGAACCAGTCCTCTTCGGTCTGCCAGTTGTCTTGAATGCAATCTTCTTTATTCCATTTGCAGTCGCTCCATTGATTTCTGTAATCATTGCCTACACTGCAACAGCCCTTCACTTGGTTGACCCAGTTGTCAATGCTGTGCCATGGGTAACACCACCAATTATGAATGCCTTCATGGCAACCGGTTTTGACTGGCGGGCAATTGTCCTTACAATTATTAACTTGATCATTACCTTTGTTATCTGGGTACCATTCGTTATCGCAGCTAACAAGTTGGAAGAAACTGAACTCGACTAAATTTGAAATTAATGGTAGAGCAAGTAAGAAAACTTGCTCTACACATTTTTTGTTAAATCTGGTAAGATTTATAATATAAACCTTATCAGATGTGATAAAAAACACTCATAGAGGAGGAAATACTATGATACTCGTAAATTCTGCAATGATGCAAAAAGAAATTATTCAACTTTTAGAAGAAAATGGCTTTAAACATACAAAAAAACAAGGATTAAAACTTTTCTTTGAAACACCAACAGATGACGCAACGACTGACGCAGCAATGGCTAAACAGCTAATTAAAGGAAGCTCATTTGGAGCAGCTGTCTTCTTTAATGTGAGTGTTGTATGAGTACCTGGGGCATCGCTTTTATCAGTTTAGGTCTATTGCTTGTGGCTTATCATAACTGGCTTGGTTTAGCAATCGTTTTAATTGGCTTGGCAATGATTCTTATTGCACGCAGCCAAAAAAAGAAAGCCAACAAAATAGAAGCAGAAAATCAACAAGCACATAAAGATATAAAAATAAAATCAAGAAAATAAAGTTGTCTTTTAAGACAACTTTTTTTAGGATAATCACGTAAAAATAAAAAAACAAATTCCAAAAGATAAAACAAAATAAAACGGTTACAAATGTTATAATATAGACTATAAACAAGTAATGGGGGAATAAAATGGAGCACAAAAAATTAAAAGCATTTCCAAATGATTTTCTATGGGGTTCGGCTTCGGCAGCCTATCAAGTTGAGGGAGCACCTTTTGAAGATGGCAAAAAAGCCAGTGTCTGGGATAATTTTGTCCGTATTCCAGGCAAGACTTTTAAAGGAACGAATGGGGATGTCGCTGTTGATCATTATCATCGCTATAAAGAAGATGTGGCTTTAATGAAAGAGTTGGGCCTTAAATCCTACCGTTTTTCAATTGCTTGGACGCGGATTTTACCTGACGGACGTGGCGAAGTCAATCAAGCAGGCTTGAAATTCTATGAAGATTTGATTGATGAGTTGATTGCTAATGAGATTGAACCAATTGTCACGATTTATCATTGGGATTTGCCCCAAGCCTTAGAAGATTTATATGGTGGTTGGGAATCACGAGAAATTATTGCAGATTTTGTTAACTATGCTGAAGTTTTGTTTAATGCTTTTAAAGGTAAAGTAAAATATTGGGTATCGCTTAATGAACAAAATATTTTTACAAGTCAAGGTTGGTCACTCGCGACTCACCCACCTGGAAAAAGAGATATGAAACTTTTTTATCAGGTCAATCATATTGCTAATCTGACAAATGCTGCGGTAATCAATAAATTTCATGAACTTGAAATGGATGGACAAATTGGCCCTTCGTTTGCCTATACGCCACAATATGCTAAGGATTCTGACCCACTCAATGTTTTAGCGGCTGAAAATGCAGAAGAGCTTTATAGTCACTTTTGGATGGATGTTTATCTTTACGGAGAATACCCAATTGCGGCAATGGCTTATTTACGTGAAAATGGGCTAGCACCTGAATTTGAAGCAGGGGATGCTGAACTTTTGAAATCAGCTAAACCTGATTTTCTAGGTATTAATTATTACCAGACAGCTACTAACGCATGGAATCCAGTTGACGGAGGAGTTGGAGTCGGTTCCTTTAATACAAGTGGTAAAAAAGGAACAACCAAAGAATCAGGAATTCCAGGCCTCCATAAAAAAATTCAAAATCCTTTTATTGACCGAACAAATTGGGATTGGGAAATTGACCCTGAAGGCTTGAGAATTGCACTTCGTCGTATCACTTCTCGTTATCGTATTCCAGTGATGATTACAGAAAATGGCTTGGGCGAATATGATAAAGTTGAAGATGGAAAAATTCATGATGATTATCGAATCAAATATCTAGAAAGTCATGTTAAAGCAATCAAAGAAGCGATGACGGATGGAGCAAAAGTCATTGGTTATCACACTTGGTCTTATACTGACCTCCTTTCTTGGTTAAATGGCTACCAAAAACGTTATGGCTTTGTCTATGTTGACCAAGATGAAACAATGGAAGGTTCATTGAAACGGATACCGAAGGATTCTTATTACTGGTATCAACATCTCATCGAAACAAATGCTGAAGAAGTCTAAATGAAAAGCGCTCTCTGAGTGCTTTTTTTATGATATAATAGAAAAAAACAAATGAGGTAAGAGATGAAAATTCGTGGATTTGAAGTGGTAACTAAATATAAAAATGCTGGAATTAATATACCAAAACGTTCAACTGAACATTCAGCAGGTTATGACATTGAAGCAGCTGAAACCGTTAGTTTTGCGCCAGGGGAAATTAAATTAATTCCAACAGGTTTGAAGGCCTATATGCAGTCAGATGAAGTACTTTATATGTATGACCGTTCATCAAATCCTCGTAAAAAAGGCTTGGTTTTAATCAATTCAGTAGGTGTTATTGACAAGGATTACTATAATAATCCTGATAATGAAGGGCATATGTTTATGCAGATGCGTAATTTCACTGATGAAGAAGTCGTAATTGAAAAAGGGGAGCGCGTGGTTCAGGGAGTCTTCATGCCTTTCTTGGTCGCTGATGGTGATGAAAATCAAGAAAAAGAAGAACGGACTGGTGGATTTGGGTCAACAGGAGCTTAATCCAAATTAAAGTAATTTAAGAAGCGCAATAGCGCTTTTTATTTTTGCGAACAGAAGCTTTTAAAGCCTATTCATATTGCCTGTGTTATAAATCTTATGTTTGTCACAAGCAAACTGCTAGGGCATCTGTAGATGCTTTATTGCTCTGAGGAAGATACTATAGCAATCTTAAGTTTCACTTGCTTATAAATTAGGCGAAAGCTAGTAAGACGAAATATTGTTTAGCCTTAGTAGCTATGCTATAATAGTATTATGAATAAACTGCGTATCCTCCATTTGAATGATTTACACTCTCACTTGGAACGTTTCCCTGTGATTGAGCGTTTTTTTGCGGAAAAATCACATGAAGAAGTTGAAAGTTTGTCTTTCGACTTGGGTGACAATGTGGATCGGGTTCATCCTTTGACGGAGGCAACAGAGGGACAATTTAATGTTGAATTGATGAATCGTTTAGATTTGACGGCGGCGACAATAGGTAATAATGAGGGATTAGGACTGACACATGAGATGCTTTCTCATCTCTATGATGAAGCTAATTTTCCTGTTCTCTTGTCAAATTTGGCGACAAATTTTGCACAATTTGAGCCTTTGATAGTCACGACTTCATTTGGCTTACGAATTGGATTAATTGGTTTGACAGCCCCTTATGTTCTTGCTTATCCACAGGCGGGCTGGGAATTGTCAGACCCTTTTGTGGTTTTAGATGAACTTTTACCAAAACTGGATTGTGATTTTACCATTTTACTTTCTCATTTGGGTAAGAATGTTGATGAGCAAATTGCGAAGGACTATGATGAGATTGACTTGATTATTGGAGCTCATACACATCATTTATTTGAACATGGTGCTCAAGTTAATCAAACCCTTCTTGCAGCTGCTGGACGCTACGGCGAATATGTGGGGCAAATTGATTTAACTTTTAATGAAAATAATCAATTAGTTGATGCACAAATTGAAGCTATAGCAACCAATACGCTTCCTCAAAGAAAATCGGATTTGGTAGAAACCAATGGTTGGGAACTGAGAGGCCATAAACTCTTAGAAGGAACAGTCGTTGCTGATTTACCTAAAGCTTTACCTAATGTTTTACCGGATTTCAAGGGAAGTCATTATTTGGCAAAAATCTTTGCGGATTATGGAAATACAAAACTTTGTCTCATGAATTCCGGTTTGTTGGTGACAGATGAATTACCAAATCATTTAACTTTAGATGATTTACATGAATTTTTACCCCATTCGATTCGTTTAGTTCGTTTCACATTTACAGGTGAAGAACTTAGACAAGTTTTGCTTGAAATTATGGATGTTTCGGATTTCCTTGCCACCCAAAAAATTCAAGGAATGGGTTTTCGTGGAAAAACATTTGGTTCTCTTATATTTCATGGAATTGAGCCACGCGAAGGTGATTTTTACATAAAAAATTCGGAAAATCAGTCACTTGAAAAAATTTCTGATGAAGAGAGTTATCAAATTGTTTTACCTGACCAATATTTGTTTGCTTGGTATTTCCCTTTATTGAAAAAATTGGGAAAATCAGAAATTTTATTCCCTTATTTCTTACGAGAAATTATAGTAGAACATTTTAAAAATAAATAGAAATAGAAAAATTAATGGCTAAAGTAATAGACGAAAGTAAGTTAAATTATAATAAATATCCTGGCGAACATGTTATGGCAGTAGGGGAAGTTGTTCAAGTTGGACAACGAACTTTTCATATTGTTCATAATTATCGTGAGGCTTTTGATGCGGAAAAATTAGAACAACGTTTTTCTGATGTTTTAGATAAGTATGATTATATTGTGGGAGATTGGGGCTTTGAGCAATTGCGTTTGAAGGGTTTTTTCTCAACCAGTCGTAGAAAAATGTTGGCAGACAATAAAATTGATCATCTTGAAGATTATGTCAATGAATATTGTAATTACGGTTGTGCTTATTTTGTTTTACGGCGGATTCGGACAAAAGATGAAGCCTTTGTTTCTGAGAAACTTTTTACCGAAAAAGAGTTGAAGCAAGGATTTGATAAGCCACGTCGTAAGAGAAATCGCAATCGAAATCGGGTGCGTGATGAGCAAAAAGTTAATGCTAAAGAAGACAAACGTTCAGAAAATTCATTAGAAGCTCGAAAAGATTTTAAAATTCGTGAAAAATCTACTGACAGAAAACCAAAAGTTACTGACAAAAATAAAAAAGTTTCTGTCAGTAAAAAATCTCAAGAGAGAAAAACAGACAATAAAAAACAAAATCCAGCTAAAGATTCTGATAAAAAATTTACAATGAAAAAACGGAATCCTCGTAAAAAAGTTGAGCAAACAGAGACTAAAAAGCAAGAGAATCAAGGCTTTGTCATTCGTAATCGTAAAAAGGATTGAGGATTTTGTAAAAGTTATTTGACGGTCAGCCAACTTGTCAAAGACTAAAAATTATCGTAGAATTAACATTTATGGACTTCTAAGTGATTTAGTTTTTCATAAATAAATGATAATAATTTAAATTGATTTTATGAGTGTATTCAAGGGATATGAAAAATTGCACGATTAAAATTTGAGATACTTAAGGAAAATAATGACAGAGAATATAATAACAGAAACGCATCCTTCAATTTATGGATTGACACGTGACCAATTAATTGAATGGGCAATTGAAAATGGAGAAAAGAAATTCCGAGCAACTCAGGTTTGGGATTGGCTTTACCGTAAACGTGTTCAATCTTTTGAAGAAATGAGCAATTTATCAGCTGCTTTTATTGATAAACTTAATGAGCATTTTATTTTGAATCCATTAGAACAAGTTGTTGTTCAAGAATCTGCTGACGGAACAGTGAAATATCTATTTATGCTTCCTGACAAGATGATGATTGAAACAGTTTTGATGCGTCAATCTTATGGTTTGTCTGTTTGTGTTACAACTCAAGTAGGTTGTAATATGGGTTGTACTTTCTGTGCTTCTGGGATTTTGAAAAAAGAACGTGATGTGACTGCTGGGGAAATTGTCAGCCAAATCATGCTCGTTCAAAAATACTTTGATGAACGTGGTTTAGATGAACGTGTTTCACACGTGGTAGTTATGGGAATTGGTGAACCTTTTGATAATTACGAACATCTAATGAACTTCTTGCGTGTTATTAATGATGATAATGGGCTGGCAATTGGGGCCCGTCACATCACAGTTTCGACTTGTGGATTTATGCCAGCAAAAATTAAAGAATTTGCGCATGAAAATCTACAAATCAATTTAGCAATTTCACTTCATGCTCCAAATAATGAGTTGCGTACTTCATTGATGCGTATTACTCGTAACGCACCACTTGAAAAACTTTTTGAAGCGATTGACTATTACACAGAAACAACCAATCGACGTGTGACTTACGAATATATTATGCTTTCTGGTGAAAATGACAGCCCAGAAATTGCTCAACAATTGGCTGACTTGATAAAACCTAGAAATAAATTGTCTTATGTTAACTTGATTCCATACAATCCAGTTGCAGAACATATTAAATATGAACGTTCAACAAAAGATAATACGGCAAAATTTTATGATGTTTTGAAGAAAAATGGCATTAACTGTGTCGTTCGTCAAGAACATGGAACAGATATTGATGCAGCTTGTGGACAATTACGTTCAAAACAAATTAAGAAAAATAAGGCCAAATTAGCCTAATAGAAAAACTGCTGACCAGGCAGTTTTTTTATTTCCACTTTTGTCAGTAAAATATTTCGGAAATAACCTATATTTAATAAAAAAAATAAATATAATGAATAAATATGCTATGCAAAAGTGACAAAAATTTGCTAAAATATAAACAAAGAAAAAACGGGTGTCTGCTCTACTAGACTTAGAAATTGATGCAAACAATTTCAGAGAAACTATTCAGCTACATCTCATAAGAGGAATAGAGGAGTATCATGGATTACGTAAAGCTCAATAAATCACGACACAAAGTAAAAAACTTTGATGGTAAAAAAATTCCCACAGTGGATGTTAAACAAATTATTTCTGCAGCAAGTTTAGCTCCTTCTGCCCACAATATTCAAAGTTGGCATTTTGTCATTGTAGAATCAGAAGAAAAACGGGAAGCATTACTTTCTGAAGTTGATCCTGGCAATCACGAACAAATCAAACAAGCTGGTGCAGTCATCGTCCTCTTTAGCGATACAGATTTAGTTGAACGTTCTCGTGATATTGCTAGATTAGGAGCTGGAGAGTTGGACGATGAACAACTTCTGCGCTTCAATAGTCGTTATCCACAAATGTATGAAGGATTTGAAGAACTTCATGAAAGTAATTATCTTTCAATCAATATTGGTTTGGTTACAATGAATCTTGTTTTGGCTATTAAAAATTACGGTTATGAAAGCAACATCATCATGGGCTTTAATCGAACTCAAAAAGTGAATGAACTTTTAGAAGTTGAAAAACGTTATCGCCCAGAACTAATTATTCCGCTTGGAAATTCAGAAGACAAAGGAAAACCAAGTTACCGCCTACCTCAAAGTCAAATTATGGAAATTCGATAAAAAAAGGAGTTCATCTGAACTTCTTTTTACTTATGAAAAAAAGGCATTATGTTCGCAACATTGGGTCTATTTTGCTAAAATGGAGTAAGATATTTGATAAGTCATTATCAAAAGAAATGAATGAATTATCGAGAGGAAAGAGAAAAAACATTGCTCACATTTTGGCAGGATTATCCCGAAATTCAGAATAAATTAAAGGATGTCCAAGCGCTCATGATTGAGCGTTTAAAAATTAATAATCAAGAGATAGAAGCAGCACTAGAGAAATTTGCATCACGTGGCGGGAAAATGGTTCGTCCTGCGCTTTTTTTGCTGTTCGTTGGGATTGTCCCTAATGGCTCTAAAGATGAAGAGAAGCTCATTAAAATCGCTGCATCATTAGAGATGCTTCATTCAGCAACATTGATTCACGATGATATTATCGACGACTCTCCTTTAAGACGTGGTTTACCGTCAATAGAGTCACAATTTGGCAAAGATGTAGCTGTTTATGCTGGAGATTTTGTTTATACTGTTTATTTTGAATTATTGATTGAAACCATGAATGGGACAAGTTTTGTCGCTAAAAATGCTCAATCAATGAAAAAAATTCTTCAGGGTGAATTGACTCAAATGCAATCTGCTTTTGACAAAAATAATACAGCGAGACGCTATATGAAAGCAATTAGTGGAAAAACAGCTGAATTACTGAGTCTTAGCTGTTTAGAAGGTGTTTATTTTGCTGGTGGGGATAAAAAATTACAACATTCTGCCCGTAAAATTGGTCGAGCAATTGGTCTTGCTTTTCAAGTTTATGATGACATTTTAAATTTTACAGTAGGACTTGATGAAGCTGATAAACCTATTTTGACAGATTTCCGTCAAGGGATTTATACATTACCTTTACTCTTGGCTCGTGAAGTAAATGATGAAGCGATTGCTCCTTATTTAGAAGCGCCAGAAAATTTGTCAAGACAAGAATGTTTAGATTTAGCAGAATTAGTGACAGAATCAGGTGGGATAGCAGGAGCGCTCCTTGTTGCTGGAAGATTAACAGAACTGGCTTTGAATGAAATTCGGAAATTACCAGAGTCGCCAAATCGGCAGATTTTAGAAGAAGCAACACAAATTTTATTGGAAAGAAATTATTGAAAACCTGTCACTGACAGGCTTTTTCATAGAAAATTTTACTGACAGCTATTAGAAAATTTTTCTGTCATTAACTTTTTTATCTCAAAATTTCTGTCAGTAACTTTTGAGATAAAGCTTTTAAAGCTAGTATTTCTCTAGTTTGATTTTAAAAGTTTTGATTTAAAATGTGATAAAATAAGAAATAGTTTTTATAGACGAATTGATAAATAAAAAGAGGAAATAATGAATTTTAAAATATTTGCTGAACTAATTGAATTGAAAGCTAAAACTGCTTCAATTTTTCCATTTTTACTAGGGCTTGCTTACTCGCTTTATCATTATCAGTCAGTCAATTTGTCAGCACTTGCCATTTATTTTGTGGCAATGTTTATGTTCAACTGTTTTGTTGATATTTGGGACAACTATAATGATTATCATAAAGCAGTAGATACAGATGATTATCAAAAAAATACAAATATTATCGGACGCGAGAACTTATCAATGGGACTCATCAAAAGTTTATTGGCCTTTTTCTTTTTTGGTAGTCTGATTTTAGGAATTATTGTCGCTTTAATGACTGGTTGGGCAGTCTTTTGGTTGGGACTACTCTGCTATGCTGTTGGAGTTTTCTATGCTGGAGGGCCAAAACCACTCTCATCACTTCCACTTGGGGAACTTTTATCAGGTTTGACAATGGGTTATGTCATTTTTCTGATTTGCCTTTATATCAATAGTTCTCAGAATTTTGTTTGGTCATTTGCGAATCTGGCAACAACTTTCTTGATTGCTTTACCTAATACATTATTGATTGCAAATCTGATGTTAGCCAATAACACCTGCGATTTAGAAGAAGATGAAGCCAATCACCGCTACACAATCGTGCATTATATTGGGAAAAAGGCAGCACTTATTTGGTGGACTACAGCTTTAATTTTGGCTTTTGTTGCCATTGTTGTTGCAGTAATTTTAGGATTACTTTCTCCAATTATGCTTTTAATTCTGTTAATTGCACCATTGATGATAAAATTTGCTCGACCATATTTGCAAAAACAAGTAAAAAAAGAAACATTTATTTCATCAGTTAAAATCTTAATGGTTTTTCAACTTGTACAAGTCCTACTATTCTTTGTTAGTTTAATTTTTAATTAAATTTTAAAAAAGAAAAACTCCAAATGAATTAATTTGGAGTTTTATTATTGATTGTTTTAGATTGATTTGTTTTTTCAGTTAGTGGTCTTGCACCATTAACCAGAGCGATTAAAGCAAAGACTGGACCACCGATATAAGGAAGTAATAACCAGCAAAGATTTCCTAAGTGGAAATCAAAGAAAACAATTAAAAAGATATATAGGGCGATTCCTAGAAGAAATAAAAGATAAATAGGTAATGCTTTATTTGCAATTTCTGCTCGACTGCCAGCACTAGTAGATATTTTTGAAAAAAGGAGCATCGTTGGTAAAATCAAAATTCCATAAATCATTGAAACTAGGGCAAAAATTCTACGGAAAGTTGAACTTTGAGCAAGAGTAGGTAACTTACGGGCCGTAAGTTGTGGACTACGTTCTTGAATAGCGGCAATGAATTCTTCTCTTTGAGTCCAACCCGTGTAAAATAATGCGAAAGCGAGTGTACCAAAAATAAACCATTCGTAGAGAATTGTCAGAGGGTTGGTTTGTTGTGAAGATAAACTACCCGAACTGGCCATGATTGCCATGAAATCATTCATGGCATGTACCACAATCGCAAAAATCAAATTGCTTGTTTTCATGTAAACCACAGCTGCGAAAAGTCCAAAAGCCATAACTCCAAGAACTTGAATGATAGTATTTCCTAAAGGTTGATTACGAATATTGACCAAATGCATGAGTCCAAATAGTATACTTGAAATAAATAAAGGAACAATAATCTTATCTTTAGAATTTTTAACTAAAATACCAAAAATCAAACCTCTAAAAGAGAGTTCTTCAGCAAAACCAATTAATAAAGTGGCTCCAATGGCTAGAAAAATATACGAAGTGGGGGCATGTTTTCCTATTGCAAGAACTAAACCTGCCAAAAACATGACTAAAGGAAGAATGAGCATTCCTAATGCTTTTTTCCAGTTATATCCTTTAAATAGCAATTTTTGATGCCAGAAAAAATGATTGAGTAGCAGTAAGATGATGATAATTGGAATTTCTTGAATAATAATAGAGGTTAGTGAAGCAAAATGTCCGAGGCTGCGTAACCAATTGATAAGACCAAGAGCCTTGAGAATAGGATTGAGTGCCAGTAAGTAGGCAAGCCAGACCAAGAAAACACTAAAGACGCTGATGTATTTTTTCATAGAAGACCTTTCTTGAGTTAAAAAATAGTTGTCAGTGAGCCTTTGTGAAAAAACTTTGACAGATTTTGCATAATGTTTCAGTTATATTTTGATTATAGTTATAAATTTTCTTCTTGTCAATTATAAACAAAGGGTAAGTGACAGGCAGATCAAGATTATTAAGTAAAAAGTACTGACAAATTTATCGGTATTCTAAAACATTCAAAATAAGCTAAAAAAAATACTGACAGACTTGTTATGGTAGTAAATTTAACCATAATAAATCTGTCAGTAACTTTTTTTAATTACAACAATCATGTTTAACATCTGTTTTTTTAGTTGAATGAGATTCAGCTGAAACGGGTAGAGCCGCCGCTCCCTTGACCGGACAAGTGTTAACATTGCAGTCTTCGCAAGCCCCTTTGCTACGAACAGTTTTAAAAATGGCAAATCCAGTAATAATGAGGATGACAGCCAAAATGACAATACTAGCTAAGTTCATAAGTAAGACCTTTCCCTTTTCTGAAAATGAAATATAAACCAACCGACAATACAATTAATGCTAATAAACTAAAAACATCAAAGTTTTGTGAGCTAAACAAACTACCCAATTGATAAATAATGAAGCTCATGCTATAAGCAACTAAAGTTTGAAAACCAACCGCTCGTAAAGTCCAACGAACATCGCCCATTTCCTTATAAATTGTTGAGATTGCAGCAACACATGGCGCGCAAAGCAGATTGAAAACAAGGAGAGAATAAGCGGAAAGAGGAGTATAAGTGGCTTGGACAGCAGACCAAAGTTGGTGACTGTCAGAAGAATTATGAGCAAACAGGACACCCATTGTTCCGACAATTGTTTCTTTGGCAATTAGTCCAGTAATTGTAGCGACTGTTGCACGCCACTCGCCAAAACCAAGAGGAGCAAAGATAACAGCAACAACTTTACCAACATCAGCAAGAATGGATTGACTCGCATCAACATGTGCCAAGGTCCAATTATAATTTGAAGTGAACCAAATCAAAACATTCATAGCGAAAATGATCGTACCAGCCCGCTTGACGAAAGAAAACGCACGGTCGAAAGCATATTTTAAAACAGTCATCGCATAAGGTAAATGATAGGCAGGAAGTTCCATGATGAAAGCCGAAGTATCACCAGAAAACATCCTTGTTTTTTTCAAAATAATACCGGAGAGAATAATCATGGACATTCCCAAAAAGTAAGCACTAGGAGCAACCCAAGAAGCATGAGGGAAAAAAGCACCAGAAACTAATGCGATAATAGGGAGTTTGGCAGAACAAGGCATAAAAGTTGTGACCATAATTGTAATTTTTCGGTCACGCTCTTGCTCAATCGTTCTCGTCGCCATAATTCCAGGTACGCCACAGCCAGAAGCAATAAGCATGGGAATAAAAGACTTACCAGAAAGGCCAAAGCGTCTAAAAATTCGGTCCATGACAAAGGCTACCCGAGCCATATATCCAGAATCTTCCAGAATTCCTAAAAGTAAAAATAGCACAAAAATCTGTGGAACAAAACCTAAAATTGCCCCAATTCCGGCAACGACACCATTTAAAACTAAATCTTGAACCCAAGGAGTAACAGCTAAAGCATTCATTCCATTGGCAATTAAATCAGGAAGCCATTGACCAAAGAAGACATCATTGAGCCAATCGGTCGCTGCTGTTCCGACAGTTTGAATAGAAATAAAATAGACCAACCACATGATGAAGACAAAAATAGGAAGTCCCAACCATTTATGGGTAATAATCTGATCGATTCGATCTGTCAGATTAATTTTACCAGTTTCAGTCTGAGTAACGCAAAGTTGAACAATATGACCAATTAAATCATAACGTTCATTAACGATAATTGATTCACGGTCATCTGCCATTAATTTTTCGATGATAGAAACAATTTCCTCAATTTCAGCCAGTTGTTTTGCTGATAAGCCAGTTTGAGAATTGTCAGTAGGAACTTGCTGACTTAGCGCTTTATCTGTTTCTCCAGCTAATAAAAGTTTGTCGCCTTCGAAAACTTTTATTTGTTCAAAACGATTGGTAAAACCAGTTGCTTTACCAATTTCCGAGAGCGCCCCTTCAAGTCGATGGTCATAATCTAAAGGCTGACTTTCATGACTTTTAAGTGCTACTTTAACAACCTCATCTAAACCTTTATTTTTAATGGCCGAGGTTGTAACAACAGGAATTCCAAGGCTATAAGAAAGTTTTTCAATGTCGATTTTTTTTCCTTGACCAGCCAAAAGGTCGCTCATATTAAGCGCTAAAACCATAGGGATTCCAAGTTCCATCAGCTGTAAAGTCAAATAAAGTGAACGCTCTAAATTCGTTGAATCCACAATATTAATGAGGGCATCCGGTGGTGTTTTTGTCAAAAAATCTCTGGCAACTTGCTCATCAAGTGAATAAGGAGAAAGAGAGTAAAGACCGGGCAAATCTTGGATACAAATACTTTTATCTTTTCGATAAAATCCAGATTTCTTTTCAACAGTGACCCCCGGCCAATTACCAACTTGCTGATTTGATCCGGTTAGTTGATTAAAAATACTCGTTTTTCCACTATTGGGGTTTCCGAGTAGTGCAATTATTTTCATATTATTAAAATTTCTTCTTAAATTTCGTTAGACTTTGTTAGGTGTTCTAGGACAATTTCTTTACAAAAATAACGATAAAAATAGGTCAACAATTTTGCTTACTATCGTTCAAGAACGACTTTGATTTTTTCAGCATCCGTCTTTCTCAAAGAGAGAGAATAGCCTCGAAGCCTAAGTTCAAGAGGGTCGCCAAGTGGTGCTAATTTTTGCAGATGAACACTTGTTCCTCGCGTAATGCCCATGTCCATCAAGCGGCGCCTGATATCAGACGTTGCGTCAATCATACGAACGACACCAGTTTGCCCAACTTGCAAGTGAGCTAAACCAATGATATCCTCGCTAGAACGTTCTTCTTTTACAAAAATTTGCTCTAAAAATTCAGAACTTAAAGCAAGGCGAGTTTCATCAATTTTGACAATTGCATTCTCGCCGTCAGTAGAAATTAGTGTTATTTTTTTATCGGAAATCATGCCTAAATCACGCAGTTTAGCTTGGTTTTTCCCAATAATTTTATGAATATAATAAATTTGCCCAATATGGGTATTGTTAAGAGTTTTCATTTTACCTCCCGGAATCAAATGATTACAGAAAATGTCAAGTACGTTTTACATTTATGATTATATCAAAATTTAAAGTACGATACAAGAATTTTCTGAAAAATAACAGTAACTTTTAATATTTAAGAAATGGAATTCCTAAAATCTTTAAGTACTTTCAATGGAAATCAATAGCGATTTTTGATAGGATGAATCATATCAGATGAGGACTTGTTTTTGACAAAAAAGTGCTTATTGACAGCCTAATGTAAAGGTGTCAAGCCCTTTGTCAACCAAGTTTACACTAGTGTCAAAAAGGTTGACAGTCAATGGTCACATGTAGGAAAGGAAAATTGCTGATGGAAAAAGAAGAACTTAAAAAGAAATTAAGCCCACTTGCTTATCGTGTTACCCAAGAAAATGGGACAGAGGCCCCTTTTGCTAATGAGTTTGATGATTTCTTTGAAAAAGGATTGTATGTTGATGTTGTGAGTGGTGAAGCCCTATTTACAAGTTTAGATAAATATCAATCAGGCTGCGGTTGGCCAGCCTTTACACAACCGATTGATAAAGGAGTTGTCAAAGAAAAACGAGATAAATCTCTATTTATGGAACGTACAGAAGTTCGTTCTAGTAATGCTGACAGTCATTTGGGTCATGTTTTTACTGACGGCCCCCTAGATAAGGGAGGCTTGCGTTATTGTATTAATTCTGCCGCTTTGCGTTTCGTTCCTTTTGACCAATTAGAAGCAGAGGGTTATGGAGAGTACGTAAAATACTTTTCATAATTCTATACACTCAATAAAAAAGTTACTGACAGAAATTTTAATCGATGAAAAATGCTTCTGTCAGTAACTTTTTATAAAGCAAAAGAAAAATTCTGATGTTAAACATCAGAATTTTTTTTATTTCTATATTTTACTCAACTGAGAAGAGATATGGGTAAACCGGTTGTTTTCCTTCGTGGATTTCAACTTCAATTTCAGGATATTTTTTCTCAAGTTCTTTAGCAATTTTGTCAGCATTGGCTTTTTTGCCTTCTTCACCAATATAAATCGCCACAATCTCACTATCTTCATCAATCATTTGATCAAAGACAGCAAAGATTGCATCATTCATTTTTCGTGTTGAAACAACAATTTTGTTATTCAACATTCCAAGTGTATCTTTTTTATGAATTTCGATACCATCGACATTTGTATCACGAATGGCCGTTGTTACTGAACCAGATTTAACGTCAAGAAGTGCATCAGTCATAGCGGCTTTATTTTCTTCAATTGAACGTGTAGGGTCAAAGCTCAAGAGTGCTGTAAATCCTTGAGGAACAGTGGCAGATTCAATCACTTCAACAGGAATTTCAGCAACTTCAGCAGCAGATTTTGCAGCCATAAAGATATTCTTGTTATTAGGTAAGATAATTACTTTTTCTGCGTTAACAGCTTCAATAGCAGTCAAAATATCTTCTGTCGAAGGATTCATTGTTTGACCACCAGAAACAACATGATTAACACCCATTTCACGGAAAATATCAGCTAAACCTTCACCAGCAGCGATAGCAATTAAGCCCCAGTCTTTTTTAGAAGTAGAAGTTGAAACATTTGTTGATTTTGCTTCTTTTTCAGCGACTCCTTCATTTTGCAGGCGCATATTGTCAACTTTAACTTTTACAAGACGTCCATATTTAAGTCCTTCTTGCATAACTAAACCAGGATCTTCTGTATGAACGTGGACTTTAACGACTTCCTCATCATCAACAACAAGAAGTGAATTCCCAATTCCTGCAAGATAAGCTTGGAAGTTATCGTGGTCGTAACTTTCACGAGAAGTTGGACCTTTACCGAGTTCAACCATGATTTCTGTACAATAACCAAATTTGATGTCCGCTGTTGAAGCATTGGCAACACTTTCGTGTTCAACATTAACCATACGGTCCATTGCGCCAAGTTCGGCAACAGGTGTTTCTGGTACGAATTCACCATTAAGCGCCATTAAAAAGCCTTCATAGATATAAACCAAACCTTGACCACCAGAGTCAACAACTCCAACTTCTTTAAGAACTGGGAGCATATCAGGAGTCATGGCAAGTGCTTTTTTAGCTCCTTCAAGTGCTGCTTCCATAATTTTAACAGCATCATCAGTTTCGTCAGTTTTGCGTTTTGCTAACTCAGCAGCACCACGAGAAACAGTTAAAATTGTTCCCTCAACAGGTTTCATAACTGCCTTATAGGCTACTTCGACCCCATTTTGAAGTGCAGCTGCAAGATGGATTCCATCAATTTCTTCGTAATCTTTAACATATTGAGCGAAACCACGGAAAAGTTGGCTTAAAATAACACCAGAATTTCCACGAGCCCCCATAAGAAGACCTTTTGAAAGAATTTGAGCCACTTGACCAACAGTATCAGCTGGTTTAGAAGCAACATCTTTTGCCCCATTTGTAATGGTCATGCCCATGTTTGTTCCTGTATCTCCATCGGGAACAGGGAAAACATTAAGCGAGTTAACATATTCGGCTTGTTCGTTCAAACGGCTTGCCGCTGCTTGAATCATTTCTTGAAATTTACTTGCATTAATATTTGACACTAATCTTCAACCACCTTCACATTTTGTACATATACGTTTACGCTACTGGCTGTGATGCCAAGTTGATTTTCGAGATTGAAACGAACACGTTCTTGAATATTTTTTGCAACTTCGCTAATTTTTACACCATAAGAAATGACAACATAAACATCGATAGAAGTTTCGTTGTCAGCAGTTGTAACGACAACTCCTTTAGAATAGTTTTCTTGACGCAAAACACTGCGAACATTATCTTTAACAGCAGATTTACTGGTCATGCCGACTACGCCGAAAATTTCAGTTGTAGACGCACCCACAACCGTTGCAATGACTTCGGTAGCAATATCGACATTCCCGTGTTGGTTGTTGATAGTAACACTCATTTTCATAGCTGTACCGTCGTCAATAATTTACAAATTTTTGTAAATAAAGAAAAATTGACTGACAAACGGCACTTTCCTCCATATTATTTAAATATCATTACTCATTTTATCATACTTTTATAAAATAAAACAGCTCTTTTGAACTGCTTTTTGAAATTTACCATTTGTCAGCGCTGACAGAGTTTGTTGGTAACAATTTTATTTACTGACAGAGCTGTCAGTAAATAAAAAACCCCGTCAGATGACAGGATATTTTTGTGTTTTGCAAAAAACAAAAATTATACGCGTTCTACGCCTGCTGGCAATTTCTTCAAAGCTTTAGCTGAAGCCCATACAGTTTTGAGTTCACCGTTTTCAAGAATTGTAACTTTTTGAAGATTTGGTTTAACTACACGTTTAGTTTGATTCATCGCGTGTGAACGGTTGTTACTTGAAACAGTCTTACGACCAGTAAAATAACATTCTTTAGACATGATATTTACCTCCCATTAGATTTTTATGTGCTTAAAAACAACATACTTGTTGATTATAACATTTTTCAAATAAAAAAATCAAGCTTTTGACTATTTTTGGCTGTTTTTTTTCACGCTTTCTGATAAAATGAGATTATGGAAAATTTAATCGAAGAACTTACTGCTAAAAATAAAGAATACATTCATTCGGTAACGAAACAACTGATTTTAGTTGGGAAATCAGATGAAGAAGTTAAAGAAATCTTGAATGACATTCTTCCGCAAATTATTGAAGGTCAAAAATCAGGAATTATTGCTCGTAAATTATTGGGAGCGCCAACTGAATTTGTTGCTCAATATCAACCAAAAGTTGCTGATAGACCTGTCAGTGAAAAAAATGAAAATCCAGTTTTGATGTGGCTTGATAGTAGCCTACTCTTTTTAGGATTTATTTCTCTTTTAAATGGAGTAACCGCACTTATCACTTCTAAGGCTCCGGTTTATGGCTTGATTACAACAATCTTGTCAGCGGCAGTTGCTGGTTTGGTAATGTATATGATGTATCGTTACTTTTATCGTCCTAAAGCGGATAACAGTCGTAGAACTTGGAATTGGAAAGGTTTTGCAGCAACCACTCTGTCAGTTCTCCTTTGGATTGCGGTAACTATCTTCTCTGGCCTTTTGCCAACATCAGTTAATTTGCAACTTCCTGCAATTGCTTTGGTCATTGTTGGACTTGTAGCCTTTGGAGTTCGTTGGCTCTTGAAACGTCAATTTAATATTCAATCTGCTTTGGTTGCTCAACCAAGAAGATAAAAAAGGAAGTCTCTAATTTTAGAGATTTTTTTATTTATAATTTATATAGGTAGAATCTTTTCATTAGTGTTTTAAAATAGTATCAGAAATGCCTATTTATCAACCTTTTATCCTCAAAATGACCACAGAGGGTTGTGTATTGATAAAAATTTTGTGTTATAATGTATATTGATTAATTATGATTATGGAGGTCCTTTGATGAAAGGGATTATTTTAGCAGGAGGGTCTGGAACACGACTTTACCCACTCACACGTGCTGCCTCAAAACAATTGATGCCTATTTACGATAAACCAATGATTTATTACCCATTGTCAACTTTGATGTTGGCTGGGATTAAAGACATTTTGATTATCTCGACACCAACAGATACCCCACGTTTTAAAGAGTTACTTCAAGACGGTTCTGAGTTTGGGATTAATCTGCAATATGCGGTACAACCATCACCAGATGGATTGGCTCAAGCTTTTATTATTGGTGAAGAATTTATTGGTGATGATTCAGTTGCGCTTATTTTGGGTGATAATATTTATCACGGACCTGGAATGTCTAAAATGCTCCAAAATGCAGCTGCAAAAGAAAAAGGAGCCACTGTTTTTGGTTATCATGTTCCTGACCCAGAACGTTTTGGTGTCGTTGAATTTGATGAAAACATGAATGCTGTTTCTATTGAAGAAAAACCAGAAGAACCTAAATCAAATTATGCAGTAACTGGTTTATACTTCTACGATAATGATGTTATTGAAATTGCCAAAAACATTGAACCTTCATCTCGTGGAGAGCTTGAAATTACTGACGTAAATAAAGCTTATCTTGAACGTGGCGATTTGTCAGTTGAATTAATGGGCCGTGGTTTTGCTTGGTTAGATACTGGAACACATGAATCTCTCCTTGAAGCCGCACAATATATTGAAACAGTTCAACGGATGCAAAATATGCAAGTGGCAAACTTGGAAGAAATTGCTTATCGTATGGGTTATATTACAGCTGACGATGTTCTTAAATTGGCTCAACCGCTTAAGAAAAATGAGTATGGTCAATACTTGCTTCGTTTGATTGGAAAAGACTAAAAAGTCATTATTAAAGTAAAGTTGTCAAAATACAAGAAGGACAATCAATGCTAAAAAATATTTGGGAATGGTTTTTGTGGTTTACTGGTGTGACTGACGTAGGTTGGTCAGCGTGGTGGGGCGGATTTTTCAGCTGTTTACCACTTTTTGGTGTCTTTGCTGTTGTTTGGCGAAGACTAAAATGTCATGCACCAGGTTGTCATCGAATTGGACTTCATCGCACAGCTGATGGACTTTATGTTCTTTGTCGAAAACATCATCCAGATGTACCTAATAAGCTAACGCTCGAACACATTCAAAAATCACACGTCAATGCAAAAGAGAAAAAAGATAGTGACTGAATGAAGTTAGCGTTGTTCTTGAATAAACTTTGAAAATAGTGATTAGAAAGAAAAATATGACTGATAATTTTTTTGAAAAAACATTGGCTGCACGAGAAATCAGCCAAATTCCTGGAATGTTAGAATTTGATATCCCAGTTCATGGTGATAATCGTGGATGGTTTAAAGAAAATTTCCAAAAAGAAAAAATGATGCCACTTGGCTTTCCAGAAAGCTTCTTTGCCGAAGAAAAATTACAAAACAATGTAAGTTTTTCTCGTAAAAATGTTTTGCGTGGCCTCCACGCTGAACCTTGGGATAAGTATATTTCTGTCGCTGATGGCGGAAGTGTTTTAGGCGCATGGGTTGATTTACGTGAAGGAGAAAATTTCGGTCATGTTTATCAAACTGTGATTGATGCAAGTAAAGGAATTTTTGTTCCACGTGGTGTGGCTAATGGATTCCAAGTTTTGTCTGACACAGTTTCTTATAGCTATTTAGTTAATGATTACTGGGCACTTGAACTTAAACCTAAATACGCTTTTGTGAATTATGCTGACCCAACTTTGGGAATTAAGTGGGAAGATGTTGAAAATGCTGAAGTTTCTGAAGCTGATAAAAATCATCCATTATTAAAAGATGTAAAAGCTTTGAAGGCTGATGAACTCTAATGTTTGCTTTACATTTACGAACTAAAAAACGTTTAGAATTTTGGCAAGTTGAAAAAAATACTGACAGACCGAGCTGGGCCAATCAGGCATTTACTGACGGGGGCTTTTCTTGGAATGATAAATCGCTGTCAGTAAAAAATGTCGGTGGTTTACTCAAAATGACAGTCCCTATTGGCGATTATTTGGTCTTCAATGGAAAATATTTAAAAGCTGTGCCAAAAGCAAAATTTGTCAGAGAGTATCGAGTGGATTAATTTTCAAGATTTACTAATAAATAATCGAAAAAGGAAAAAACATGACTGAATTTAAAAATATCGTTGTGACAGGTGGAGCAGGATTTATCGGCTCAAACTTTGTACACTATGTTTATAACAATCATCCAGACGTGCATATCACAGTTTTGGATAAATTAACTTATGCAGGAAATGTTAATAACATTAACATGTTATTTGACAGTGGACGTGTCGAACTTGTTGTTGGCGACATTGCAGACCCTGAAATTGTTGATCAAGTGGCTTCTAAAGCAGACGCAATTGTTCACTATGCAGCTGAAAGCCATAATGATAATTCTTTGAAATCTCAAGATGAATTTATCCAAACAAACTTTATCGGAACTTATACTTTGATTCAAGCGGCTCGTAAATATGATTTACGCTTCCACCATGTTTCTACTGATGAAGTTTATGGTGATTTGCCTTATCGCGAAGATTTGCCAGGTCATGGCGAAGGTGAAGGTGAAAAATTTACTGACAAAACACCTTACAATCCATCAAGCCCTTACTCTTCAACTAAAGCGGCTTCTGATTTGATTGTTCGTGCTTGGGTCCGTTCATTTGGGCTTAAAGCAACAATTTCAAACTGCTCAAATAACTACGGACCTTTCCAACACATCGAAAAATTTATTCCTCGTCAAATTACTAATATTCTTTCAGGAATCAAACCAAAACTTTACGGTGATGGTAAAAACGTTCGTGACTGGATTCATACAGAAGACCATTCATCAGGTGTTTGGACAATTTTGACTAAAGGTCGTATGGGTGAAACTTATCTTATCGGTGCAGACGGTGAAAAAAATAACAAAGAAGTTCTTGAAGATATTTTGACTCGTATGGGCAAAGATAAAGACGATTATGACCGTGTAACTGACCGTGCTGGCCATGACCTTCGTTATGCGATTGATAATAGTAAATTACGTACAGAACTTGGTTGGGCTCCAAAACATACTGACTTTGAATCTGGTTTGCAAGCGACAATCGACTGGTATCGTGAAAACGAAAACTGGTGGAAAGCTGAAAAAGAAGCTGTTGAAGCAAAATATGCTGAAACACAAAAGGTTTTGGATAAATAATTTTTCTGTCAAATTTGACAGGCTTTGTTTGCAAAGCTTGTGAGTATAGAAAGGTATTTTCTGATGAAAAATACTCAGCTGCTAAATGTTGTTTTAGGAATTGTGATGTTTATAGTTGCTATCATTGAGCTCTTTGCGAGAAATAAATTTATTGCGCTGTGCTTGATAGTGGTAGGAGTGGCAAATTTTACGATTGCATATAATTCTAAACAGAAATAGCCTCTATCAGTAAATAAGTGCGGGAAAGCGTGGAAATATGATTAATCATATTGGTGGTTTTGCTGTTAAAGACATTGAACGTTCTATTCAATTTTATGAATCTGTGCTTGCTCCTTTGGGTTATAAACTTCATCATCGCTCCGAAAAATCAGCAAATTTTTCGGACAGTATTTCAACAGATCCTTTTGGTGATTTTGCAATTTATGAAGGACAACCTTTCTCTTTTCATTTAGCTTTCCAAGCCAAATTTAATCAAGAAGTAGATGATTTTAACGAAGCGGCCATAAAGCTTGGTGCTAAAGGATATGGCAGGCCTGGCTATCACAAACATTTTCATGAAAATTATTATGCGGCTTTTATTTATGACCCTGATGGTTATGCTATAGAAGCAGTTTGCCATAATAATCAACCGCACTATGATTTAACATTTTAAATGACAAATCTCTCAGTAGAAAGATTAAAGATTGGAGAACAAATGATTTTAATAACAGGTGGAAATGGACAACTTGGAACAGAGTTGCGTCATTTACTTGATGAACGTGGCATAGCTTATACAGCAACAGATGCTAAAGAACTCGATATTACTGACGGCGTCGCTGTTGATAAATTCTTTGATGAAAATAAACCTGAACTTGTCTATCATTGTGCGGCTTATACAGCTGTTGATAAAGCTGAAGACGAAGGTCGTGAACTTGATGAAAAAATCAATGTTGATGGAACTAAAAATGTAGCCGAAGCGGCAGCACGTGTTGGGGCAACACTCGTTTATATTTCAACTGACTATGTTTTTGGCGGAACTTTGCCAATTGGCCAAGAGTGGCCGGTTGATGCACCAAAAGCTCCTGAATCTGAATATGGGCGGACGAAACATCTTGGTGAAGAAGCAGTTGTGGCTTCTGGTGTAAAACATTACATCATCCGTACTGCTTGGGTTTTTGGTTCTTATGGACCAAACTTTGTCTTCACAATGCAAAACTTGGCGACACGTTTTCCAGAATTAACCGTTGTTAATGATCAACACGGCAGACCAACTTGGACACGTACACTTGCTGAATTTATGGTTTATTTGGTTAATGAAAAAGCTGATTTTGGTTTTTATCATCTAACAAACGATGCTGCGCCTGGTGAAGATGTGACTTGGTTTGATTTTGCTAAAGAAATCTTGAAAGACACAGATGTGCTCGTTAAACCTGTGGATTCAAGCAAATTCCCGGCAAAAGCAAAACGTCCATTTAATTCAACAATGAGTCTTGAAAAAGCAAAAGCGACAGGTTTTGTCATTCCAACATGGCAAGAAGCTTTAGCAAGTATGCTTGAAAAAGGCGATTTGCGTGAAAATAAAGATGGCGTAAAAGGCGAAATTAACAAAAAATAATGACTCTGTCATTAAAATAAACTAATTGAAAATTCTGTCAGCGACCTGCAAAAGCTCGTCAGTACTGACAGAATTCTCATTTTGAGAGGCTGAAATAATCACTAAATAAATTTTAGTGAGTAAAAGGAACAACATGAAAAAACACGTTTTTATCATTGGTAGCCGTGGCTTACCAGCGAAATATGGAGGGTTTGAAACATTTGTTGAAGAACTCGTCAAACATCAAAATAATAAAAATATAAAATATCATGTAGCTTGTCAAAGTGAGAATTCAGACATGGCACTACCTGGAGAACATTTTGAGTATCTTGGAGCAGATTGTTTTGTAATTAAGTTACCCAAAATTGGTTCAGCACGTGTGATTGCTTATGATATTTTAGCCATTAATGCGGCACTTAAATATTGTAAAAAAGAAGAAATCAAAGCGCCTATTTTTTATATTCTTGGGAATACAGCAGGTGGATTTATTGGCCACTATGCCAATAAAATCCATAAACTTGGTGGAAAATTATTTGTCAATCCTGATGGATTGGAATGGAAAAGAACCAAGTGGGCAGCACCAATTCGTTCTTATTTGAAATTTGCTGAGAAAAAAATGGTGCGATATGCTGATTTGATTATTTCAGATAACGCAGGAATTAAAGAATATTTAACAAGTGAATATGGACAAGTTGAATCAGAAGTGATTGCTTATGGAACAGAAAAGTTCAAGTCCGATTTGACAGAATCAGAAACTCTGGTAAAATATAAAGTTAATGATTATTATTTGATTGTAGGGCGTTTTGTGCCTGAAAATAATTATGAAACGCTAATTAGAGACTTCATGAAAAGTTCAACAAAACGAGACCTTGTGATTATTACTAATCACGAAGGGAATGCTTACTTCAAAGAATTGCGCGAAAAAACGCAATTCGACAAGGATGCACGAATTAAATTTGTTGGAACAGTCTATAATCAAAACGAATTGAGATATATTCGTGAACATGCCTTTGCTTATTTACATGGTCATGAGGTAGGGGGGACAAATCCTGGATTGCTTGAGGCCATGTGGTCAACAGCGGTCAATGTTGTTTTAGGAGTCAATTTCAACCGGACGACAGCAGGCGATTCCGTCATTTATTTTGACAAGGAAAATTTACTGACAACTTTGTCAGAAGTTGAAAATTTGACCCCAGATGAAGGTCAAAGATTACACGAAAAAGCTCAGGCAATTATCGAAGAAAAATATACTTGGGAGCATATTTGTGCTCAATATGAGGACCTTTTCGCTCCAAAGTTTACTGATGAGTCTGAGCCTTTAAGAAAAATGGAGAACCTAGCCAGAGGCGGAGATGAGAGTTAATATTTTAATGTCAACCTACAACGGCGAGAAGTTCGTCGCTGATCAGATTGAGAGTATTCAAAAACAAACTTATACTGACTGGAATTTAATTATTCGTGACGATGGTTCAATTGATAGAACCTGCGAAATTGTTGATGATTTTGTCAGTAAAGACAACAGAATTAAATTAATTCGAGCTGAAAATGTTGGGGTGATTAAATCCTTTCATGAGCTTGTAACAGATAATAACAATGCTGACTTCTATTTTTTTGCTGACCAAGATGATTATTGGTTGCCAGAGAAGCTGTCAGTAATGCTAGAAGAAACTAAGAAACATGATAATAGTAAACCGGTTATGTATTATACAGATTTGAAAGTTACTGACAGAAACCTTAATGTGACTTCGGAATCCATGATACGCAGTCAGTCTGACCATGCAAATACAAAGCTTGTTCAAGAATTGACCGAGAATACGGTCACAGGCGGAGCGAGTATGATTAATCATGAGCTTGCACAACTTTGGCAAAGCACAAATGATATTATTATGCATGATTGGTATTTGGCAATTGTAGCAGCTGCACTCGGTGAGTTGGTTTATATTGACCAACCTACTCATCTTTATCGTCAGCACGATTCTAATGTTTTGGGAGCAAGAACCCTCTCAAAACGGATAAAAAAATGGATACACCCAAACTTATGGTTTGAAAAATATTGGTGGCTCATTACAGCCAGTCAAAAACAAGCTCAAAAATTACTGACAGAAAATTTGTCACTAATGTCGGAAGATGACAAAGCGCTTGTGACAGCTTATGTCAATATTTTAGCAGAACCGAAAGCAAAGCGTCGTCAAATTCTTGAACAATATGATTTACGTAAAAATAAAAATTATCATACAAGAATTTTTCGAACACTTATCATCACAAAATTTGCATATAAAGGAAAAAAATAAATGAATTTCTTCAGCCGTAGAAATCAAATTCTACTTAAAGAGTTAATTAAAACTGACTTTAAACTTCGTTACCAAGGAAGTGTCATAGGTTACCTATGGTCTATCTTAAAACCCCTTTTACTTTTCTTGATTCTCTATCTCGTCTTCGTAAGATTCATGCGTTTTGGGGAAGCAATTCCTCACTTTGCTGTTGCTCTGTTACTCGGGATTACAATCTGGAATTTCTTTAGTGAAGCAACAAATATGGGAATGCTCTCAATTGTCAGCCGTGGAGATTTATTGCGAAAAGTTAACTTTTCAAAGCCTGTCCTCATCTTCTCAGTTGTTGCCAACGCTTTTATTAATTTAATGATTTCTTTAGTTGTCGTTATTATCTTTGCTTTAATTAATGGCGTACAAATGAGCTGGACAGTAATATTCGCCGTTCCTTTACTTCTAGAATTAATCATCTTCACGATGGGAATTGCCTTTATCCTTTCAACCCTTTTTGTTTATTTCCGTGATTTAGGACCAATTTGGGAAGTAGTAATGCAAGCAGCTTTCTACGGAACACCAATTATCTATCCAGTAACACAAATCTCAACTTCACATCTTGAAATTGCCAAAATATTGATGCTTAATCCAATGGCTCAAATTGTTCAAGATATGCGTTATATTTTAACTTTTAGTAACAATGCCAATCCAACACTATGGCAAATGTGGCACAATCCTTTTGTAATTATCGTTCCATATATCTTGCCGATTCTTGTATTCGGACTTGGACTTTGGATATTTACTAAAAACTCTAAGAAATTCGCAGAAGTTATTTAATTAAGGAGACAAAATGGCTGAATTAGCAGTAAAAATTGATCATGTAAGTAAGTATTTTCGTCTTCCGACAGAAGCGAGTACAAGCCTTCGGACAACTCTTGTCAATCGATTTAGAGGAATCAAAGGTTATAAAGAACAACATGTCCTAAAAGACATTGATTTTGAAGTAGAAAAAGGTGATTTCTTTGGGATTGTTGGTCGTAATGGGTCAGGTAAATCAACACTTTTAAAAATCATTTCTCAAATTTATGTTCCAGAAAAAGGAAAAGTTACCGTTAATGGTAAATTAGTTTCTTTCATTGAACTTGGTGTTGGTTTCAATCCCGAGCTTACAGGCCGTGAAAATGTTTATATGAACGGTGCGATGCTTGGATTTTCAACTCAAGAAATTGATGAAATGTATGACGAAATTGTCGATTTTGCAGAGTTACATGAGTTTATGAACCAAAAACTCAAAAATTATTCTAGTGGAATGCAAGTTCGTTTGGCTTTCTCAGTTGCTATCAAAGCAAGAGGAGATGTTCTTGTTTTAGATGAAGTTTTGGCTGTTGGGGATGAAGCATTCCAAAGAAAATGTAATGATTATTTCTTGGAAAGAAAAAAATCTGGATTAACAACCATTTTAGTTACCCATGACATGAATGCCGTAAAAAAATATTGTAATAAAGCGGTACTTATCGAAGATGGTCTAATTAAAGTTGCAGGAAATGTAGATAAAGTTGCTAACCAATACAGTTTGGACAATTTAAAACGTCTTAAAGCGGCTCAAGAAGAATCAACAGAAGAAGTTGAAGAGTTTGTCAGTGATTTAAAAGTAAATTTATTATCACCAGTACAAACAACGCCAGAACAACCCATTAAATTTGAAGTTTCTTATAATGTTAAAGAAGATATTAAAACTTATGTTGCTTTCTCATTAACCGATGCAGACCGTAATATCTGGATTTATAATGACAACTCAATGGATTACCTGACCGAAGGTCAAGGTGAAAAACGAGCTGTTTATGAATGCAAACTAGACCAAGTTAATAATTTAAAACTCAAGCTACAAGTTTCAGTGCGGAATGCCAAAGATGAAATGGTTGCTTATGATATCGATGAAAAAATCATTATTATTAATCGTCTCGACATTCCAAAAGATGACCTCAGTGCTAAAGATTCAGCAAGCGGCCTAATCTTGCGGAATGGAGATTGGAATTTTGGTTAAAGAAAAGACTCAAACTAAAAAATTAATGAAACCAGAGCGACTTTTTTTAATTGTTACTCTTGTTGCTGGCTTGATTTTTGCGATTGCTCAACCACTTTTTATTGAGCCGGATTCAAGTTATCATTTTGATAAATCGTCTTATCTTTCAAATACAGTTGTGGATAGAACAAAAATTGGCTTTCCTGCTGAGGATTATCAATCAGCACCCCTTCCTTTTACAACGGTCACAACGAAAATGAAAGATGGAACTTATTTCAAAGATTTTTTTGAAACAAAACTTCCACTGGTTTCTAAAAGTAAAGTAACAGATAAGCGTGCCTTAGGAAAAAAATGGTATCAGGATATCATGCATTTGATTCCTGCTTTGGGCGTAAAAGTGGGTTATATGATTTACCCATCAGTAGGTTCGATGGTCTTGGTTGCTCGGTTATTTAGTTTAATTTTCTTTGTTTTGACGATGTATTTTATCATCAAAAAACTAAAAGCTTACCAAATGATATTCACAATCATATCTGTCACTCCTGTTGCTATTCAATTTGCTACAAGTTTAAGTTATGATTCTTATAATTATATTGTTTTTGCTTGGCTAAGTGCAACCTTGATTAACTTGGCAGTAGAGTTGCAAGAAAATAAAGAAATTCAGCTAAAAGATTTTTTCTTAAGAATTATTCTTCCGTCGATTGCCTTGTATTTTTCAAAGGCCAACTCACGCTTACTTTATTTAATTGTTTTGGCAGTATTTATAGTAATAGTTGCGAAAAAATTAAAACTTAGCTTAACAAAACTACAAGTTCTTATTGGAAGTGGTGTATTAATTGGCCTAGGAGCTTTGGTTTATATTTTTAGATATCATGACCAATTATGCCTTGTAGTAAGTAAGTTCCTTTACACGTTCATGGAGCCTTATTACTCAGTATTAACAACTCAAGTTATCAGTGGAACTTCAACAGCAGCAATACCTGCTTGGTTTTATCCAATCCAATATGGTGCATTAATTCTTTTATTCTTATCTTATACTAAAGAACAAGTGCCGCGTTGGTTTGCATGGTTAGGTTTACTTATTAACTTGATTAATCTGTTTGGAGTATTATTTAAATTTGCCATTGACCCAGCTTTTACTGAACACGTAATCACAGGGCCACAAGGAAGATACTTCACAGTCTTTATCTTACTCTTGGCACCAATTTTGACCCTTCTAGCCCAAAAAATTTCAGTTAAATCAACTGGAAGTTGGTTGAGAAGAATCGTACTTTTTGTTAGTTTAATGGCCCTTGCCTTGAACTTAGGTGTTACCACACTTAGGTCTTACCACTTGCATCTACCAATGGATGAATACCGCTCAGGAATAGAACATTATATCTTTAAATAGGTGAAATTATGGATAAAAAAGTATCAGTCGTAGTGACATGTTATAATCATGAAAAATACATTGAGGAATGCTTGCGCAGTATCTTTGGGCAAACTCATCAAGAAATAGAACTCTTAATTTTTAATGATGGTTCAACAGATGCTTCTGGAGAGGTAATTTCAGAAGTGTTGCAAGATTCTCCGTTTACAGAAACACATTATTTTTCAGAAAAAAATAGAGGTTTGGCCTACGTCCGAAATGATGCTTTGAGTAAAATGACTGGCGATTTTCTGTTGTTCGTAGATAGTGATAACTTTTTAAATGATGATCATATCGAAAAATTACTGACAGAATTGTCAGTAACAAATTCAGACATTGCTTATTGTCAACTTTGGGATTTTAATGCCCAAAGAGACGTTTTACGTCCAGACTTAGAATACAGCTTTGAAAAAGAAATTGTTGGGAATTTAATTGATGCCTCATCACTTGTCAGGACTTCTAAGATTGTTGATGCAAAATTTGATGAATCTTTGAATAACCAAACTCTTGAAGATTACGACTTTTGGCTTAATTTAATTATAAACAATGAAGCAAAACCAGTTTATGTCTCCACTACAAAGTTAAATTATAGAGTATTAAATGAGTCCTTAAGTAAGCGCGGCAATTGGGAAAATTATTATAAATCCTATTTCTATATCATCAACAAATATATTCAAAAAATTCCAGCAGAATTGATAGAAGCCTTACAAAAAAATTTACTACTTTGGGTAGAAAACTACCAAAATCTAGTAATTGATAGTGAGCAAAAACTTGCTGACAAAGAACAAGAACTCATTAATCATAATACCCAAGAAGAGATAATGAGAAAAATCATAGCTGACAAAGATACTCATATTGCTAACCAAGAAAAAATGATTTCTGATATCACCAACTCCCTAGCTTATCGAATATTAAACAAACTTCTACACCCCTTAGGAAAGAAACATGAACAATAAATTATTACTATACGTACATTTTAACCGAAATAACGAATTAAGCGACCATGTTATATATCAACTAACCCATTTACGTCAGAATTTTAAAGAGATTTTCTTCATTTCAAATAGTCAGATGGATGAGAACGATTTATCAACATTAACAGGGCAAAATCTTATTGACGGTTTTATGCAACGTGAAAACAAGGGGTATGATTTTGTCGCTTGGTCAGACGCGATGAAGCATTATGGATTTGATAAATTGGCTTCGTATGATTCAGTTACTGTTATGAATGATACATGTTTTGGTCCTGTTTATGATTTTGAAGGAATTTTAGCAAAATTTGACAAAGATACAAGCGTTGACTTTTGGGGAATTACTAATAATCGAAGCCATAAGGTAAAACCTTGGGAAAATCGAGAAGCGATTGTATTACCAGACCATATTCAAAGCTATTTTGTCAACTATAAACAAAAAATTGTAAAGAGTGGAGCATTTGAAAATTTTTGGGCAAATATTGAAGTTTTAGATGATGTTGTAGAAGTTATCGTAAAATACGAAACAGCAATGACCAAGTATTTTGAAGATGCTGGATTTAAGTCAGGAGTTGTATTTGATACACGTAAAGAAGAGTGGGCAGGCATGCTTGTCCATGATTTTTCCGTATTCAATTTACCAGAATTGTTGAAAAGACACATTCCTTTCCTAAAAATAAAAGCTTTCAGCTATGGTGCAGAAAATATTTATACTCCTTTAGTGATTGAACGTTTAAAACAAGAAACTTCTTTTCCGGTTAAACTTATTGTTAATCACATGACAGAAGTAGATTATCCGGACCGTGAATACATGTTAGAAGAAAAAACACTGAAATTCACAAAAGAAGTAAGTTCGAAAACTAATTTGAAAATTGGTATTCACCTTCATGCATTTTATCTTGACCTAATTCCTGAATATCTTAATTATTTTGATAAATATGTTCAAAATTATGATTTATATATCACCACAGATACAGAAGAAAAGTATGAAGAAATTCTTAAAAATTATCCTCTTCCACAAATAAAAAAAGTTATCGTAACCGGTAATAAAGGAAGAGACGTTCTTCCGTGGATGCAAGTTTCAAAATTAATGACAGATTATGACCTTTGCGGACATTTTCACACTAAAAAATCAAAAGATAATGATTGGATTGTGGGAGAATCTTGGAGACGAGATATTGAATATTCTTTATTAGAACCTGCTCAAGCTATTTTTCATGAATTTGAAAAAAATCCAAAGCTTGGCTTAATGATTGCTGACGTTCCATCATTTTTTGAACATTTTTATGGGCCAACATACATCACCGAACGTGATATTTGGCCAGATATGCAAGAAATTTGGCAAAAAATAGACTTTGAAAATTTCAAAGAATTGAAGCAGAAAGATAGCTATGTAATGAGTTACGGCACAATGATTTGGTATCGTCCTCAAGCTTTGAATAACTTATTAAATGTTAATATTCAGGCTGACGTTCCAGAAGAGCCTTTACCATATAATAGTATTTTACATGCATTTGAACGCCTTCTTGTTTATGTTTCGTGGGCAAATGGCTATGATTTCCGTATTTCTCAAATACAAACAAATAATGGGTTTGTTGCGAACATTTCAGCAAATCGACTCTTACGTTCTGTAGAGACTGATTTAACACAGACAAAATTACGGGATCTGGTTAAAATGATTTTTAAAAAGATTAAAGTAATTATTGTATACCGTTTAGGACTTAATAAAAAAAATAAGTAATTTATGGTAAAATTTATATTAGAAAACTGTATAGAAAGTTGTACAGCGCAAATATTATGAGGAGAACTTGGCACTGTGTCCGAAGACAAGAAAATGAAAATTTTACTAATTATCCCGGCTTATAATGAGGGCGAAGGAATATTAGAAAATCTAAAAATTGTAGAGGACTATCAAGCCACTTGTCCTTATCAATTAGATTATGTAGTAATAAATGATGGATCCACTGACAACGAAGAAGAAATTTTGATGGCAAACAACATTAACCACGTTGAATTGATTCAAAATCTCGGAATAGGTGGAGCCGTACAAACAGGTTATCTTTATGCCCTACAAAATTCTTACGATATAGCCGTTCAATTTGATGGAGATGGTCAGCATGATATCCATTCTTTACCAAATCTGGTAGAGCCTATTTTGAATGATGAAGCTGATTTTACCGTTGGTTCTAGATTTTTAGACGAAAGCAATTCTGAATTTAAGTCTTCAAAATCACGTCAAATGGGTATAAAAATTCTATCATCTTTAATTTATATGTCTTCTAAAATAAAAATTAAAGATGTTACCAGCGGTTATCGAGCAGGAAATCGTAAAGTGATTGAGCAATTTGTTAAAAGATATCCAAGACAATATCCAGAACCTGAAAGCTACATGCACCTCTTTTCTAAAAATATTCGTGTAAAAGAAGTGGGAGTAAGGATGTTTGAGCGAACTACTGGAGTTTCAAGTATTAATATGCTTAAAGGCGTGAACTATATGGTTAGCGTATCTCTAGCAATTTTAGCAAGCTCTGTGTTAGGAAAGGAGAAACCATAATGCCGATACAACTTCGGATATTAGCCATCGTTCTTGCTGTGCTTTTCTTTGTCTATACCATAAGATTGGTTAGAAAAGATAAGGCAGAGGTAAGGCATATGTTGAAATGGCTTATCTTGGCTCTCATCATGTTGATCGGAGCTATATTTCCGGAAGTGGGAAGTAATATTGCCCACTTCTTCGGAATTGAAACTCTAACAGCACTTACTTTATTCATGTTGGTAGGTATTCTTCTAATTATTTCCTTAAAGTATCAAATGTCTTTAATATCAGCTGAAAAACAGATTAAGAATTTGATACAAGAGGTATCCTTGTTGAATAAGAAAATAAAAGAGCTGGAGAGAAAAAATGATAAAAAAGAATAATGTATTAATAACGGGTGGGGCAGGATTTATTGGCTCAAGTTTAGCCAATGTGTTATTACCTCAAAACAAAGTTACTGTTATTGACAATCTTTCAATGGGTGATTTTAAAAATCTGCACGAGTCAGCTAATCTGACGAAAATTTTAGGTGATGTTACGGATAAAAAACTTTTGACAAAAGTTTTTGAAGAAAATGATTTTGATTATATTTTTCACTTAGCGGCAATTGCCTCAGTAGCAGATTCAGTTGCTCGCCCTTATGAAACTCATCAAGTTAATTTTGACAGTACGATGATGATTTTAGAAATTTTACGTCAAAATAAAAAATCATTGAAACGATTTGTTTTCTCCTCAAGTGCTGCTGTTTATGGTGACGAACCTACGCTCCCTAAAACTGAAGAAAGTACAATTCGTCCTCTTACTCCCTATGCGATTGATAAATTTGCTTCTGAAAAAATGGCGATGATTTATTATAATTTATATGATATTCCTGCCAGTGCAACACGCTTTTTCAACGTTTATGGACCTAATCAAAACCCTAATTCTCCATATTCAGGTTTTATCTCCATTCTTGTTAATCGTTTACGAGAAAATACAGAATTAACCATTTTTGGAGATGGAGAACAATCTCGAGATTTTGTTTATATAGAAGATGTTATTCAAGCATTACTGTTAATAGCAACCTCTAATCAATCTTTGGGGGAAGTCTACAATGTTGGAACAGGAATCAAAAATACTATAAATGATTTGACGAAATTTGCTCAGAAATTTACAGATAAAGAATTATCAATAAAATATGATGCTGCACGTCAAGGAGATATAAAGGATTCATTATCAGATGTTTCAAAACTTGAAAGCATAGGATATAAACCTAACTTTGATTTAGCTGACGGAATGAAGAAGTATCTCAACTACGAGTTTAAATAATGAAAAACGAATTTAAAACAGGAATCTTTTTTACTGCAATTGCCCAGTATAGTACAGTTATTGTACAACTTATAATTAATATGATTCTTTCACGATTATTAACTCCTGAAGAAATTGGGATGGTTACTATCGTGCAAGTTATTATATTTTTCTTCCAACTTTTAGCCGGATCAGCAATTGGACCTGCTATCATCCAAAACAAAAATTTGAATGAAAAAGACTACGGAATAATTTTTAACTATTCTGTTATTTTTGGTATATTTTTGGTTCTTGCTTTTGGCTTTGGAGGGGGAATAATCCTTAGCACTATTTATAGTAATCCAATATATATCCCACTATGCTGGGCAATGACGCCTATTATTATGATGAGTTCTATGGTACAAGTTCCTAATGGAATTCTTGGTAAAGAAAAGCGATTCAAAGAAATAAGTATTCGTTTACTTTTATCAGGTATTTTGGGAGCGATTTTTGGTATTACGGCAGCTTTTCTACACGCTGGAGTTTATGCAATGGTTCTTGTCTATGTTGTCACTGACTTAACAAGTTTTCTATTGACCTTTAAAATTGTTAAGATAGATTATACTAGATCTCTAAATTTTAAACCAGTTAGAGAAATTTTACCTTTTGTTAAACATCAGACAGGATTCTCCGTTATCAATTATTTTTATCGAAATTTGGACAATTTATTAGTTGGGAAATTTCTTGGCACTACACTGCTAGGAAATTATTCAAAGAGTTATCAACTTTTATCTTTCCCAATTACAATTTTTTTGAATGTTATCAATCCAGTGATGCAACCTATTCTGGCTGAACATGAAAAAAATGTTGTATTAATTAGAGATACCTACCTCAAAGTTTGTCGCCTCCTTGCAATTGTTGCTATTCCAGTTTCAATTTTCTTTTCATTAAATGCGGGTCCTATTATTTATTTACTTTTTGGTAAGCAATGGAGTATGGCAATTCTCCCACTTTCTATACTAAGTTTAAGTATTTGTCCCCAAATGTTGTCACAGTCAATGTCTGCAATTTGGCAATCTCGTAACCTTACTAAAATTCAATCAGTAAGTGGTTTTATTTCTCTTGGAATCATCAGCTTATGTATTTTCATAGGGATTTTAGGTGGTAACTTAACTAGTGTTTCAATTGCCGTTTCAGGAGCATATTTCTTGAATTTTATTGTTTCTGGAAGTCTATTGATGAGACGTGCCTTAGATAGTAACTTTTTCCAACTTTTTAAAGTGATTATTAAACCACTATTTTTAGGAATCATTTTGAGTGTTATTGTCATTTTAACCAATCCATATATTAGTTTTTCAAATCTGTTTATCACTCTGTTACTGAGAGGGATTATTTGGCTAATTATTGTTGCACTATTTTTAGTCGTAACAGGAGAACTTAAGAAAATTAAGGAAATGGTAAAAAAATGAAGGAAAAAACAGTTGCAATTTTTAATGGTTATTATATTCCCCATCTTGGAGGAGTAGAACGTTATACTTATAATATCGCTAAGAAGTTGACTGAAAAGGGTTACCGTGTTATTATCATAACAACCCAACATGATGAAAACTTAACTAATGAAGAAATTCAAGAAGGAATAAAAATTTATCGCTTGCCCATAAAAAATCTTTGGAAAAATAGATATCCTTTTTTGAAAAAAAATCGAATTTATCACTCATTAATAGAAAAAATTGAAACAGAATCAATTGATTATTATGTTGCCAATACTCGCTTCCATATTCCAGCTATTCTTGGTGTTAAAATGGCAAAAGCAAAAGGAAAAGAAGCTATTGTAATTGAACATGGTTCGTCTTATTTGACATTAAATAATCCTATTTTAGACTTTATATTGAGAAAAATAGAACAATGGCTTATTGGAAGGGTGAAAAAAGATACAAGTTTATTCTATGGTGTTTCAAACGAAGCATCCGAGTGGTTAAAAACTTTTAATATAAAAGCTAAAGGGGTCTTATCTAATGCAGTTGCTGTTGATGAGTATCTTAATCAAAAAATCGAAAAAGATGAAAATAAGATTACTATATCCTATGCAGGTCGTCTGATTCCTCAAATGAAAGGTGTAGAAATACTCCTATCTACTTTTTCTAAACTCTCAAAAGAACGAAAAAATTTAGAATTAATTATTGCAGGGGATGGTCCACTTTTAAAAGAGGTTCAAAGAAATTATTCACAAGACAATATCAAGTTTTTGGGGTATGTTCCTTATGAGAAAGTATTAGAAATTGATGCAAAATCAGATGTGTTTGTACTCATGTCTCGTAGTGAAGGTTTTGCAACGGCGATGCTAGAAGCGGCGATGTTAGAGAATGTTATCGTAACAACTTCGACTGTTGGAGGGGCTAAAGATATTATGCCCGATGAAACTTATGGCTATATTATTGAAAATAATGAAACAGAATTATTTGAAACATTAACAAAAGTTTTAGATAATAAAGAGCAGATGAGATCAATGCAGAAGAAAATTTCTAAAAATGTGTTGGAAAATTTCACATGGGAGCAGTCTGCAAAACGGTTTATAAAAGTTTTTAACGAATTGGATGAAAAATAATGAAAGAACTTACTAACGAAGAACTTCGAGGAATACAATTAGAACAATTAAAATATATCGACAGTATTTGTCGAGAAAATGGAATTGAATACACACTTGCGGGTGGTTCTTTGATTGGGGCAATTCGTCATGGCGGCTACATTCCATGGGACGACGATATTGATATAGAGTTAACGCGCCCACATTATGAACATCTAATTAGTGTTTTAATGAACCAGCTACCAAATGAAAAATATGCGCTCTTACATTATAAAGTAAGGGAAACTTATCTCCCTTTTGCTAAACTTTATGATACTCGGACGAGTTTTACAAGTAAAATTGATAACTTAAATCGAGGGACTGGTGTCTTTTTAGATATCTTTCCAATGGATATTTTACCTGACAATGAAGAAGAAAGACAACTCTTTAAAAAAGAGTTTTTGAAAAAGGCAATTCAACTAACGGCTTCCAATCCTCATGGCTTAGATTTTGCAAGTTCAAGTAAAAAAATATATTTTTGGGGTAAACTTGTTTTATGGATGCCTCAACACATTCGTTTCTATGGAAAATATCGAATTTTGGCTGAAAAATTGGATAAATTCATGCAAAAATATCGTAATAGCGATAACCAATTAATTAGCTATCTTTATACTGGCTATAAAAAAGCTATTTTCCCTAAAGACATTTGGGAAGAATACGAAGATGTTAAGTTTGAGGGGTTAATCGCTCGAAAACTTAAAAATCATGAAGCGTATTTAACTCGTCAATATGGGGACTACATGAAACTCCCACCAGAGAATGAACGAGTGAATCATGATTATTACAAATGGTATTGGAAAGGGGACGAAAATGGAGGAACCAATTAGGATTCTGCATGTTATTGGGAAAATGGACCGCGCTGGTGCTGAAACAATGATTATGAATCTTTATAGAACGATTAATCGTTCAAAAATCCAGTTTGACTTCATGGTTCACAGCTCGGAAAAAGGAGACTATGACGACGAAATACTCGCCTTAGGTGGAAAAATTTATCATGTACCTTATTTTAATGTCGCAAACTACTTTGACTATACCAAAAAGTGGAAAGAGTTTTTTAAAAGTCATTCAGAACACAAAATTGTTCATGGGCATATCGGTAGCAGTGCCGCGATTTATTTAAAGATAGCTAAAAAATTTGGAAAGTATACCATTGCACATTCCCACGCATTAAACAGTACGATATTTAGCGAGAGAATAAAATATGGTATCGTTTCTTATCCTACAAGACATATTGCGGACTACTTTTTGGCCTGTTCGTTGCTAGCAGGTCAGGACAGATTTGGGGAGAAGGTTGTCAAAGGAAATCGTTTTTCTGTTTTGAAAAATGCAATTCAATCTGATAATTTTTCTTATTCAGATGAAGTAAAAGAAAAAAAGTTACAAGAATTAGGATTGAAAGATAAGTTTGTAATTGGTCATATAGGAAGACTAGCACTCGCGAAAAATCACACCTTTTTATTAGATGTTTTTAAAGAAGTTGCTTATAAAAAAAACAACGCTGTTTTAGTTCTTGTTGGTATTGGTCCCCTGGAAGACAAAATAAAACAAAAAGTGAAAGATTTAAAAATTGAGGATAAAGTCATTTTCTTAGGTTTGAGAAAAGATATTCCAGAGTTACTGCAAGCAATGGATATATTTGTTTTTCCATCTTTATATGAAGGCTTAGGAGTGGTGGTTGTAGAAGCTCAGGCAACTGGAATTAATTGCATTATTTCTGATACGGTACCTGATGAGGTTGATATTCATGCTGACTTGCTACAAAGTCTCCCCTTGACTAAACCAGCAAGTTATTGGGCAAAGAAAATATTAGAAACTAGAATTAATAATCGTTATTCAAGACAATCAGAAGTAATTGAAAGTGGCTACGATATAAAGGCTACTGTCAACTGGCTCCAAGATTTTTATTTAGAGCAAGAAATAGATAGGATAAGGAACTAAAATGAAATACACAAAGGATTATACTTTATCTATTTTAACCCCTACATACAATAGAGCGTATACGTTAGACAATCTATATAGAAGTTTGATTGGACAATTAGATAAAGATTTAACCTGGGTTGTAGTGGATGATGGAAGTACAGATAATACTGAAGAACTCATTTCAGAATATATAAGACAAAATCTAATTAAAATAGAGTATATCAAACAAGAAAATTCAGGAAAACATATTGCTATTAATTCTGGAGTGAATATTATTGCAACAGATTTGACTATGATTGTTGATAGTGATGACGTTTTAACAGTAGATGCGGTTAAATCAATAAAAGAATATTGGAAAAAAGCTGACAAAAATAACTGTGTAGGAGTAACTTTTCTTCGGGGTTATTCAGAGACTGAAGTTATTGGAAAAAAATTTCCTAAAAATGAAATGATTGACAATGCAAATAAAGTAAGATATAACTTAGGAATAAGTGGTGATAAAGCAGAAGTTGTCCGTACTGACATGTTAAAGAAATACCCTTTTCCCAAATTTAATGGTGAAAAGTTTTTGAGTGAAGGGATTTTGTGGAAACAGCTTGGTTCTGGTACCAGGACACTATTCATAAATGAGATTATTTATATTACAGAGTATCTATCAGATGGTTTGACAAACTCTGGAAGAAAATTATTAATAAAAAATCCTCTTGGAGCAGGGTTAAATGCTAAACTGGCAATGACTAAGGAGTTCTCATTCAAAATGAGGCTACAAAATACTCTTCTTTATACAGCTTATGGATTTTTTGCAAAAAAAAAGCTATCTGAAATTGTACATGAGAGTGGACAATCAGGGTTAGTAATAACTAATCTTTTATTTGGTTGGCTGATTTATCGTTATTGGAAAAACAAGTATAAATTATAGGAGAGAGTTTTGAAAGAAAAAGAAAAAATTGTAATGGTCGCTGGTACCTTTGATATTTTGCATGAAAGTCACATTAATTTATTAAAAAATGCACGTAATCTTGGAGATCGTCTGATTGTTATGTTGTCTACAGATGAGTTCAATTGGAGTGAAAAACAAAAAGTTTCTTACCAAGAGTATGATACAAGAAAATATATCTTGGAGGCTATAAGATATGTTGACTTGGTAGTTCCAGAGCAATCTTGGGAAGATAAAGCACTTTATATTGATATGTTTGATGTAGATGTTTTTGCGATGGGAGATGATTGGAGAGGAAAATTCGATGTCTTAAAAGAACAATTTCCTAATCTCAAAACAATGTATTTTCCAAGAGGTAAGACATCTTCATCAAAAATAAAGGAAGATCTTTGGAAATTATATCAAGAAAAGCAAAATATAAAATGAAAATTTTCGATAGGGGAATAATATAATGATCGAAAGCACTCGAAAAGTTTTCAAAGGTAAAGATTTTAAACTAACTTTCCTTTTTTTTATTGCTAGTTTTATTCTGATTTTGGGAGCAGTAACTCCAATTAACGTATCGGCTAAACAATCAGAAGATGTATTGACTAAAATATTGGTAAAAAATAATGGGGTACCAGTTATCAACACTTCGTACAATGCCTTGAATGTCGAAATGGCATTAAAGGAAATAGAGAGTGGAGAATTTTCACAGCAATTTCTTGAAAGTAGCACATGGAAAGATTTTTTACAAAATGCTCCAACATGGATGAATGTTGAAGATAATGTTATCATTTTTGAAAATGGACTAAAATTTGGTTTAAATATTAAAAATAATGAAGTAGATGCCAAAAGAATTATTACTAGTATTTTAGTTTCTAATGGTCAAGCAGTGATTGACGAATTAAACAAGGATATGGAAGGAAACAAAGTATCACCTATTCCTTTCTACCAACCAGGAAAAATAACAAACAAATTTACCAATCAAAGTGGAATAGCTGAAACTTTTTTAAGCCCAGGGCTAACAGCAATACTAGATGCTAATTTGAACTATGTTAAGCTGGTTGAAATTAACTCCAATCCTCAAAAGTTAAGTATTGATTTAGGAAACACAAGCAAAAATCTAAAGTTTAGCTTGGAAGGAAATTATTCTACCCAAAAGACAAATTTTGAAAGTTATGTTATTTCTTTGAATCAGGGTATTGAATATCATTTACTTATCAATAAGAAACTTGCTCAATCTACCAATACAGTTAATATAACCATTCCAGCAAATTCTCAATTGGAGATAGATTCTGTAGTAACTGATAATTTAAGTGCAATTTTAAATACTAATAAGGTGGCTTTTAATCCGTCTCCTTCTAATAATTCTCAACCTATGGTTGTTGCAACAATTGGATTCGATAAAAATTTAACAAGTGATATTATAGTGGTAATAAAAGCTCATATGAATATGGGATTGATTTCGAACTTTTCACTTCCACCATTAAATCTAGGTATGACTGCTGTTACTAGTCAAATGGGAAGTGGAGTAGATACTGCAACCACGCCTAAGCTGGTCACTTCAGGAATAAATTTTGCGATGGTCAATGGAAAAACTGATAGTTTGGCCAGTGGTGCAGAGTATCTGTTGACTCGTGAAGACAAAGGGAAAAAAGAAGTTTATCTACAAGACAATAGTTGGGGAGAGGTAGAGAATATAGAGAGTGATGGGCCAATAAATGGTAAAGTAATCACGGGAGGACAGAGATATATTATTGGATTTGGGGAAACTGACATTCCTCTTGATCTGAATCGCTTTAACTTTAACGCAAAAAGAAGTGAAGAGATTAATCATTCTCTGATTCAACTTTACGGTTTAAGCAAAGGATACAATTATTCTTTGTATCAAATAACTGAGGCTAAGGGATTTACAATAAAAGATAAAGTTCATGATTTTAAAATTGATTATGAAAATTTCGTTTCTCCAAATGGTACTTTTTTGGTGAAGAGTTCAATATCTAATGCGAGTGCTCCGATTCCATCATTGAATAGTTTAATCCCAGATTTTTCTTCTGGACTAAATGAATATAATGCCTTACTTGTCAGTGATTCTCCTATGAAAAAAGGAACTTTACTTAGAAATATTCTCATTGCTTCTTTCATTGCTATTTGTGTTATCTTATTAACAATTATTTTAGTTATTAAGTTTGTGTGAGGAGAATAATGAAAAAAAGAATAAATAAAAAAATCGATAAAAAAGAAATTTTAGAAAATAAAATTCATAAAATTTACTTTGTTTTAGCGGTGGTGATTGGAATTATTCTCTCCGTTGGTATGCCTTTATTTAGTGAACCAGATGGTCAGTGGCATTATTCGGTAAGTACAAATATGGTACATCTAAGTAATGACCTCTCAGCTTATGGAGAGCCTGTTGGGACAGGGTTGAATGTTCAAAAATCGGCTTATCAACGAGGAAATCATTTTGAACAGTATTTTGAAAATAAAATTGTCAAAATGCCCATTCAAAATATTCCTCGAACAAATAGTATTCCCCCAGTATTGAGTTCTAATTTTTTAGGTCACTTGATACCAGCAATAGGTGTGTGGATAGGATACCATATCTACCCTTCTGCTGGGGTAATGATCGTTGTAGGACGTTTATTTTCAAGTATAATTTCAAGTTTTATAATTTGTTTAATTATTAAAAAAATCCAAAAAGGTAAATTGGTTGTTTTTGCTTTATCTTTGACTCCAGTTATTGCTGGGACATTGGCAAGTCTAACTTATGATACGTTTTCATATCTACTTGCTCTGCTTGTTTTTTTAATTACTACAAATTTACTTGTAACGAAGCAGATTACATGGAAGAGGATAGCCTCTATTGGGATTGTTTCTGTTTTGATAGTGCTTGGGGCAAAAACTAATGTAAAATTACTATTACTACTTTTTCCTTTGGTATTATTTATTTTAGTATTTGAAAAATTTAAAGATAAAAGAAAAATTCATTTTGAATTTAGGGGTAGGAAATTATGGATTTTTTCCATGGTTATCTTAGGGTTTATAATTATTGCTATGGGAATTATTTTTACGATAAAACCTAGCTTGATTTTTTCAATTTATCGTATTATTATTAATTTTTCAGTAAATTTGTCCCCAAGTCTTTCAATGAATAATATATTCTTAGGGTTACTTGCGTCACCTTATCCAAGTTATAATTATATGCCTTATTGGGTTGCTGGAGCTTGGTATGTTATTATTTTACTGTCAATGCTCGTTGATAAGTACCCTATTTCTAAATGGGTTGGGTTAGGAGCAATAGCTATCTTCTTTATTAATTTTCTAGGAGTTTATCATGGCTTTTTGACATTTCAGGGAGGTGGATATGCTCCAGCGCCTCGTAGTGTAATAATGGGTTCAATTTATGGGCAACAGGGACGTTATTTTACTCCTTTCCTTCTGGTACTAGCCTTGGCTTTAGCGAGTTCAAAGATACGATTACAGGTCGTTTCTGGACAAGCAGTACTCTGGCTCTCGGCTATGCTGGCCATAGTTTCTAATATTATTTTGCTATTTGCGACCTTGTTTGGAATCTATTATCTATAGTCGGCATGGTATATAAAATATCAATAAAATATAAAAAAACTAAGAAAATTTTCTTAGTTTTTTTATTTTAATTAACTTTCCACGCGACTGCACCATACTTCCAACCAAGTCTGAGGAGGTTGTCTTGTTCATAGGAATTTGTGGTGTAGTTGTGTGATCCTGAAGAAGCATTTGGGTTGTAGGCAACATAGAGATTTTTGGAACCATTTGAGTAAAAAGCTGCTCCTCCATTATTGTCCCAACGCCAACCTTTGCTAACGAGTTGCTGTGCTTCATATTTGCTCATGGTGTAATAATGGTCTCCACCTTTTGCATTAGGATTATAAACTCGATAAACGGGTGAACCAGTTGAGGAAGAAAGCCAACCGATTCCTTCGTAACGCCAACCAACATTTTGAAGATTAGTTTTTTCGGCAAAATTTAATGTATAAAAATGTTCACCTGTGTTGGCATTGTAGAGACGATAGACATCTTGTAAGTTTTGTGAAGGAGCACCGAAGATATTATTATAGTCAATTGAAGTATCTAAGTCATTATTTAAAAGATTTGCTGTTCCACCTTTGAAACGCATTTCGCTGGTATACTGCCAAGCGCCGTAAGCGGAGTTTATTGTATTTGAGTTTTTCCACATTGCAGCATAAGTACTGGGTGTCCCGGGTGGATATTGTGCTACCCACATGTTCTTAGCTCCAAGAGTTGAAGTATTTATAACACCGGACGTTATCCAACTTTGGCTAGTATAGTAACGAATATTATGGAAACCATGGCTAGCCATGGTATTTTTAAAAACGATTGAAACGTTTGTCCAATTATAAGCGGTAGAGGGAGCTTCAGCGTCTTCAATCATAACAGTATTACTAGAGAGACCAAGTGTTTTTGCAGTCTTAGCGTAGTATGCGGCTTCGTACTGGATACGTGTTGGATCACTTACGAAGTGATAAGTGGCGATAGTCAACCCAGCCGTTTTAGCCATATTAATTTGACTTTTAGCGTAAGGATTAGTGTAATTTTCTCCTTCTGTTAATTTTACAACGATTGTCTTAACACCAGCCGATCTTAGAGCATAAAAATCGGCTTGATTCATCCAATTTTGGTAGCTGGAAATATCAACGGCATCACGCCTAGGTAGAGAGCTTGTGTTAGAATTTAGCATGGGAGCAGCAGTCGAGAGCATACGGACATGAATAGCTGAAGAAGGTAAAGTTTGGGTAGGGGTTACAGTATTTTCAGACTCATCCTCCTCTGGAGTTGCTGGAGCAACCTGTGTTTGTGGTGCAGGAAGGTTCTTTTGGGCGAGGAGGGCCTCTTGCTCTTGTTTGATGTAGTAGCCCATTGGATGGTCATCTTGACTAACATTATCTTCAGCAAATACTGGTTTGGCGATTAATAGCCCTGACAATAGAATTAGGGGAATAATGTGGGATTTTTTCAGTTTCATTTCTAAATTTTCAGCTTTCCTTTATGTGGATGAAAAATAAATGGTTTCATATAATATTTTACAATGAGGACAACAAAGCTTTGTTGCGTTTTAGTAAAAAATAACTAACATTTTAATGAAAATGTTTTCTTTGGGTTTTAGATGTAATTTTAAACAGTATTTTTTTACCCTGTATAATATATGTTACCATATTTAAGGCGAGTTTATGAAATAATAAGGTAATTATGAGTTTAAATTTTGCATATTTTTTATTTAATCTGTTTTCTACTGTTGAAATGCTTTGGGAATAGTGGTAGAATAGTAAAAATAAAAAATTGGCGAATGCCATAGAAATATAGCTATATTGCTTATATATAGCACGATAATGGAGGAATATTTTCGATGTCAAACTGGGAAACTAAGTTTTTGAAAAAGGGATTTACTTTTGATGATGTATTGCTGATTCCAGCAGAGTCTCATGTTTTACCAAATGAGGTGAGTATGAAGACAAAGTTGGCTAAAAATTTGACTTTGAATATTCCAATTATCTCTGCTGCCATGGATACTGTAACTGACTCAAAAATGGCTATTTCAATGGCGCGTCAAGGTGGACTTGGTGTAGTTCATAAAAATATGTCTGTTGAGGAACAAGCTGAAGAAATTCATAAAGTGAAACGTTCAGAATCTGGTGTTATTACAGATCCGTTTTTCTTGACTCCAAATCATAAAATTGAAGAAGCTGAAAACTTGATGGCAACTTACCGAATTTCTGGTGTACCAATCGTTGATACGCTTGAAAATCGTAAATTGGTAGGGATTATTACTAACCGTGATTTGCGTTTTATTACGGATTATAATCAACAAATCAAAAATATGATGACTTCTGAAAATCTGATTACTGCTCCGGTTGGAACAACTTTAGATACAGCTGCTCGTATTTTGCAAGAGCATAAAATTGAAAAATTACCTTTGGTTGATGAAGCTGGTAAATTGGCTGGTTTGATTACAATTAAAGATATTGAACGGGTGATTGAATTCCCAAATGCTGCTAAAGATGAGCAAGGTCGTTTGCTTGTTGCTGGAGCAGTTGGTGTATCTTCTGATACTTTTGAGCGTGCGGAAGCTTTGTTCGCTGCAGGGGCTGATGCGATTGTTATTGATACGGCTCATGGACATTCAGCTGGTGTTTTACGTAAAATCCGTGAAATCCGTAATCATTTCCCAGACCGTACTTTGATTGCTGGTAATATTGCTACTGGTGAGGGTGCTCGTGCTTTGTTTGAAGCTGGTGTTGATGTGGTTAAAGTTGGGATTGGTCCTGGTTCTATCTGTACGACTCGTGTTGTTGCTGGTGTAGGTGTTCCGCAAATTACAGCCATTTATGATGCGGCAAATGTGGCGCGTGAATTTGGTAAAACAATCATCGCTGATGGTGGGATTAAATATTCTGGTGATATTGTTAAGGCGCTTGCTGCTGGTGGAGACGCTGTTATGCTTGGTTCAATGCTTGCAGGTACTGACGAATCTCCTGGTGAATTTGAAATCTTCCAAGGTCGTAAGTTTAAAACTTACCGTGGAATGGGTAGCTTGGCAGCAATGAAAAAAGGTTCTAAAGACCGTTATTTCCAAGGGGCTGTTAATGAAGCTAACAAACTTGTTCCAGAGGGAATTGAAGGACGTGTGGCTTATAAAGGAACAGCGACAGATATCGTTTTCCAAATGCTTGGCGGTTTGAAAGCAGGAATGGGATATACTGGTGCGGCTGATATTACTGCTTTGCATGATTCAGCACAATTTATCGAAATGTCTGGTGCTGGTTTGAAAGAATCACATCCGCATGATGTACAAATTACTAAAGAAGCACCTAACTATTCTGTACAATAAAAATTACTGACAATAATTCTGCCAGTAAAAAAAGGGAATTGACAAGTTGTCGTTCTCTTTTTTATTTTGAAATTTACTGACAGAAAAATTTGTCAGTAAAAAGATGATAAAAATAGGTCTTTTATTATAGGAAAAAAGGCTAAAAATGCTGTTGAAATGTGGTATAATAAGCAATATGATTGAAAATGAAAATACAATGGAAGATTTGTACTGTATTGGTTGTGGTGCAAAAATTCAAACTGAGGATAAAAATGCACTTGGCTTTTTGCCTGCGGGTGCTTTGAAGAAAAAAATAGCTGAACGCGACCAAATGGAAGCTGTTCAGGCTGGAGATGAGGGAAGCGAAGCTTCTATCAAAACTGAGGATTTATACTGTCAGCGTTGTTTCCGCTTGCGTCATTATAATGAGATTGCACCGACAAGTTTGACGGATGCAGATTTTTTGCGTTTACTTAAAGAAATTGGTCAACATGATGCTTTGATTGTCAATGTGGTTGATATTTTTGACTTTAACGGCTCTTTGATTCCTAACCTTCATAAATTGACTGGTGGAAATGATTTACTCATGGTTGCCAATAAACGTGATGTTTTACCAAAATCACTAAAAGTCGGGAAATTAACTGCTTGGTTGACAGAACAAGCGGCTTCACGTTCGCTTAAACCTAAAGATATTTTAGTGACCTCGGCTCAAAATAAAGATGATGTGGCTGAATTGATGGAAGCTATTGAATACTACCGCCGTGGGCGTGATGTCTATGTGGTTGGGGTAACGAATGTTGGTAAATCAACTTTGATTAATGCAATTATTAAATCAGCTTCAGGTTCTGAGGATGTGATTACAACTTCACGTTTCCCTGGGACAACCCTTGATAAGATTGAAATTCCGCTTGATGAAGATTCGGCATTGATTGACACACCGGGGATTATTCACCGTGGGCAAATGGCTCATTATTTGGAACCAGAAGATTTGAAATACGTGTCACCGCGTAAAGAAATTAAGCCGAAAACTTATCAGCTCAATCCTGAACAAACATTGTTCTTTGGTGGTTTGGCACGTTTTGATTTTATAAGTGGCGAACGTCAAGGAATGACGGCTTATTTTGACAATGAAATCAATGTTCATCGGACGAAACTTGAAGGTGCAACTGAATTTTATGAAAAGCATAAAGGAGAACTCTTGGCTCCTGCTTTAGTTGGTGCTAAATTGGTTCGTCGTGAGTTTAAAATTACTGACAAATCGGATATTGTCTTTTCTGGTCTCGGCTGGGTTCGTGTGCCACAAAAAGCAGTTGTGGCAGCTTGGGTGCCAGAAGGTGTGGATGTAGTTGTTCGTAAGGCTTTGATTGGGTAAAGAATATTCACAGTTTGTCTTGTAAAATTACTGACAGAATTTCTGTCAGTAAAATCTTGGAGAATTAAAATGGAAGAGACTAGTCAGGATATTGGTTTTACGCGTAATAATCAGTGGTTTCGATATCGGGCAGCTGGAATTATTATTAAAGATGATGCTGTTTTGATGGTTGGCAATGACCACAATGATTATTATTATTCGGTTGGTGGTGCCGTGCAACTGGGTGAAACGGCCGAGAAGGCTTGTCTGCGTGAGCTTTATGAGGAAACTGGTTTACAACTTGAAATCGAAAGATTAGCTTTTATCCATGAAAATTTTTTTACAGGTCAGGAAAGTGATTTTTTAAATAAGGTCAATTGTCATGAATTGAGTTTTTATTTTCTGATGAAACCACTGACAGAAAATCTGTCAGTAAAATCGGAGAGTTTTGGGACTGATGGTAGCAAAGAATTTTTGAAATGGATTCCAATTGCTGAGTATAAAAATTACAAAGCTTTCCCGACATTCTTTGCTGACGAGCTGAAAAATCTGTCAGTAAATTCTCAAATCAAAAGAATTGTGACAGCTGAATAAATAAATGAGCAGAGTTTGACTCCATAACAATTTTAGTCTAAACTCAGCTGACAAAAATAAAAAAGGAAAATTTTACTAAAAATTTGATAGATTTAGAAGAAAAACAAGAAAGAGTTCTCCTTGCAGGAGTGGAAACAGCTGAAAATTTTCAGGCTTTTGAGTCATCAATGATTGAACTTGCTGAACTGACAAAAACAGCTGGCGGCTTGGTTATTGACCAATTCACTCAAAAAAGAGAACGTCCAGATAGTCGGACAATGATTGGTTCTGGAAAATTAGAACAAATGCGTTGGGCGATTGAAGTGGGTGAAATTGATACGGTTATTTTCAATGATCGCTTATCACCAAGGCAAAATGTCAATTTAGAAGAAGCTTTGGGTGTCAAAGTCATCGATAGAATGCAATTGATTTTGGATATTTTTGCTATGCGTGCGCGCTCGCATGAAGGAATGCTTCAAGTTGAAGAAGCCCAGCTCAATTATCTTTTGCCTCGTTTGGTGGGACAAGGGATTATGCTCAGCCGTCAAGGTGGGGGAATTGGTTCTAAAGGGCCGGGTGAAACCAAGCTTGAAACAGATCGACGTTATATTCGCACTCGAATTGAAAACATTGATAAAGCCCTCAAAAAAGTTGAAAAAACAAGGGAAAATATTCGTCAAAAACGCTCGAAATCAGGAATTTTTCGGATTGGTTTAATTGGTTACACCAATGCCGGAAAATCCAGCATTATGAATGCTTTAGTTGGGCTTGATAAAGAACAATATGAGCAAAATGAACTTTTTGCGACTTTGGATGCCACAACAAAAGCAGTTAAACTGGTTGAAGATTTTACGGTGTCACTGACCGATACTGTCGGTTTTATCCAAAACCTGCCAACAGAGCTGATTAAAGCATTCAAATCAACACTAGAAGAATCAGCTAATGTTGATTTACTGATTCATGTTGTGGATGCCAGCAACCCTCATCACGAAATTCATGAACAAACAGTTTTGAAAATCATGGAAGATTTGAAGCTTACCAATATTCCTGTGCTGAATGTTTATAATAAAATGGATATAGCACCAAGTGATTTCTTGCCAACTTTATCGCCAAGTTTACAACTCTCAATTAAATCTGAAAGTGGCGTGCAATGGCTGAAAACAGCAATTTTGGAAAAATTACATGAACTTTTTGATGCTTTTGAGTTAGAGTTACCTTACGAAAAAGCCTATCAGTTACCTGAATTACGAAAAAGTGCCTTGGTGCAATCAGTGGTTGAGGGTGAAAAAGGATATCTGATTAAAGGATTGATTGCGCCTGAATTGAGTTGGAAATTACCCAATAACTAAAGGTTGCCGGAAATTTTAAAAATAGAAATAGGAAAAATTAAATCATGGAAATGAACGGAAAACAAAAACGCTACTTGCGTAGCTTGGCAGTTAATATTAAACCAATTGTTCAAATTGGCAAAAGTGGTTTGTCTAATGAAATTTTGACAAGCATTCGTAATGCTGCTGATGCACGTGAACTAATCAAAGTTAATATTTTACAAAACTCAGATGAAGTGGCAACAGATGTGGCAGAAGCAATTGAAGAAATGGGACTTGATGTGGTTCAAATCATCGGTCGAAATCTCATTGTGTTTAAAGTTTCTGACCGCAAAGAAAATCGCAAAATTTCGGTTGAAGTTAAAAATATTGGGAAATAAAGTGTTCTAAAAAATAATCAAAGACTAAGATATAATGGGTGAACAAATGGCAATAGATTTATTGACTCCTTTTACAAAGGTAGAATTAAAAGCTAAAGAAGACGAGAAACGACGGGCAATCGGACTTTTTTGGGGTAATTTTAATCCTGTTCATGTTGGCCATTTGACAATTGCTGACCAAGTGCGCCAAGAACTTAATTTGGAAAAAGTTGTCTTTTTACCAGAACATAATACTGACGGGCATGTTGCAGCTATGCTGACCGCAGCTATTGAAGATTGTCCTGGTTTAGAAGTAGACGCTTGTCGCCTGAAAGCTAAAGATGGCGCTGATATTTATCAAACGGTACTTGAGCTTCATGAAGAAAATCCAGATTGTGATTTTTATTTTATTATCGGTGGTGACATGATTTCTGGTTTAGCTCATTGGGCACATATTGATGAGTTATTAGAATTAGTTCAATTCGTTGGGATTCGTAGGCCTCGTTATCGGGCAGGAACTTCTTATCCGATTATGTGGGTGGATGTTCCAATGATGGATATTTCTGGAAATTTGATTCGGGAACAATTGCACCGTGGAATTAAACCACATTTTCTTTTGGCACCGAAGGTTTTAGATTACATTTTGAAAGAAGGCTTATATGTTTGACTTTTATCCAGAAGTGAATTTATCAAGAGAGGATTTGTTAGCGAAAATTGCTAGCATGGTCAAAAAATCACGTTTTGAACATATGCTCGGTGTGGAAAAAGCAGCAATTGCGTTAGCGCAAAAATATGAAGTTGACCCGCATAAAGCAAGTTTAGCTGGACTTTTACATGACTATTGTAAAGAAGTGGATGATGAAACTTTTCTAGCCTTGATTGATAAATATGGCTTAGATGCTGATTTGAAAAATTGGGATAATAATATTTGGCATGGAAAAGTCGGAATTTATAAAATGCGTGAAGATTTCGGACTTGAAGATGAAGAAATTTTAAGGGCGATTGAGATTCATACGGTCGGAGATAAAGAAATGTCTGGTTTGGCTAAGGTGTTGTATGTAGCAGATTACATTGAGGAAGGTCGAACATTTCCTGGGGTCATTGAAGCCCGTGCCGTTGCTAATCAAGATTTAAATCAAGCAGTTGCTTTTGAAACCATGCGTTTGGTTGAGTATTTGGCAGAACGTCGTTTGACCATTTATCCTCAAACTTTTGAAGCCTATAATGCTTTTATTGGTTATTTGTCTTGAAATATCGTTAGAGATAAACTGCTTATTATGAACAGAGGAAAATGAATGATTAGAAAAGCTGAAATGAAAGATTATCTTGACATTGCTCGCCTTTCTGGAGTACTTGGTTATCCAATTTCTGAAGCGGCTGTCAAGAAAAATCTTGCACGTATTTTAAAAGATGCTGACCATGAATTTCTTGTTTTTGAATTGGGAGAAAGAGTGACAGCTTTCATCGAAGCAGAAATTTATGCTCCGGTTTATGCTGAACAAGTGATGCTAAATGTCTTAGGTTTAGTTGTGGATGAAAAAAATCAAGGACAGGGAATTGGTGCTCAATTACTTAATGCCTTAGAAGAAAAGGCTAAAGCGAGAGAGATTAAAGTTATTAGACTGAACTCCGGAGTGCAAAGGCATGAGGCGCATCAATTTTATGAACATCAAGGTTATACCAGTAATCATTCACAGAAGCGTTTTTTAAAATTTCTCTAAAAATAATGAATATAACAGGCAACTTTTGGTTGCTGTAACTTTTTATGTTAAAATAAGTGGGTCTAGTTTTTACATTTGATTGTAAAGGATCTAGAGAAAATGAATAATAAATCTTAAAAAGATTTTTAATGAATAAAAAGAGGCAAAAAGTCTCGGAGGAAAGAATTGGATTCAAAAAAATTACTTGAAGTGGTTGTAAAAGCAGCCGATGATAAAAAAGCACTTGATATTGTGGCCTTAGATATGTCTGAAGTGACATTTGTTGCAGATTATTTTGTGATCATGGAAGCAATGAATAGCCGTCAGTTAGATGCAATTGCTGATAATATTGCTGAAGCGGCTGAACTTGCTGGAGCAAAAGCAGCAGGTCATATTGAAGGCGATGCAAAAACAGGTTGGGTTTTGATTGACCTTGGTGATATCGTAGTCAGTGTCTTTGGCCATGATGAACGTGGACACTTTAATTTAGAAAAACTTTGGTCTGATGCACCAATGGTAGATATTTCTGGATTTATGGCTGAATAATTAATAGCTTTGTCGGTCTTACTGACAGAGCTCTTATTTATTTTAAAATTTACTGACAGCCCTATTAAAAGAGCTGTCAGTAATTCTAGAAAGGGCTGAAATGGCATTTTACGAAGATTTTTCGAGAGTCTATGATCAGGTCATGGACCAAGAACTTTATGAGCAATGGCTTGATTTTACAAAAAGACATTTACCAAAAGAAACAAAATCAGTTTTTGAATTAGCTTGTGGCTCTGGTGCTTTATCAGTTCGTTTGGCCCAAGAAGGCTACAAAGTGACTGGACTTGATATTTCTGAAGAAATGTTAACTTTGGCCAGTAAAAAAGCTCGACAAGCTGGTTATCAACTTGATTTTACTGCTGGGGATATGCGCGAACTTTCTGGACTTGGAAAATTTGATGCGGTAACTTGCTATTCTGACTCACTTTGCTATTTGGAAAATTTGGATGAATTACAAGCTACGTTTGATGGTGTTTTTGAAATACTAAATGAAGGTGGAACTTTTATTTTTGATGTGCATTCAACTTATCAAGTAGATGAAGTTTTCCCCAATTACTCTTACCATGAAAATGCGGAAGATTTTGCTTTTTTATGGGACTCATTTGGAGGAGAAGTTCCACATTCTATTGTCCATGAATTAAGTTTTTTCATTCAGGGTTCTGATGGGAAATTTACACGAAAAGACGAAGTTCATGAAGAACGGACTTATCCAATCGACGATTATCTCGCACGCTTGGCAACTGCTGGCTTTAAAGAAGCGATGGTCTGTGCAGATTTTACTGACGAGGCGCCGAGCGAAGAAAGTGCGCGTTGGTTCTTTGTCTGTAAAAAATAATCGAAAAAATATTTCTGTCAGTTACTGACAGATTTTTTTAGAGGTAGAAAATGAATAAGATTACAGGAATTATTGCCGAATTTAATCCATTTCATAAGGGACATGAATATCTTTTGGACCAGATTGAGGGCATAAAAATAGTAGCCATGTCAGGGAATTGGATGCAGCGAGGTGAGCCTGCTATTTTTGATAAATGGACGAGAGCACAAATGGCTTTAGCTTGTGGTGCTGATTTAGTGGTTGAATTACCTGTCACTGTTTCGGTACAGGCAGCTGATTTTTTTGCAAGTGGTGCTGTGGCTATTTTAAAAAATCTTGGAATTACTGACCTGGCTTTTGGTTCAGAATCAGCAATTGATTATAATGAAATTGCTGATATTTATGAAAAAAGAGGGGAGGAAATGGAAAGTTACATTCAATCATTAGCTGACCAGTTTTCCTACCCTGAAAAAACTCAAAAAATGTGGCAGCATTTTACGGGAATTGAATTTGACGGGAACACACCAAATCACGTCTTAGCTCTTGCCTATGCTAAAGCAGCGGCAGGTAAACAAATTAATTTACAAGCGATTAAACGCGTCGGAAAATTTCATTCACTAGAGCTGACAGAAGGATTTGCTAGTGCAACCGCACTCCGTCAGGAGTTATTTTCACTGACAGAAAGGCAAAATTTACTGACAGAGCAAACTAATCAATCTGTCAGTAATAAATCGGTGCTGACAGACTTGTCAGCAATAAAAAATCATGTTCCGTCAGCCATTTTAGCGACTTATGCAAGTCCAAAAACTAATTGGGCAGCTTATTTTCCACTTCTGCAATATAAAATTCGAGTTGATGAGCACTTGGAAAATATTTTTCAAGTCAATCAAGAACTTTCTGTCCGCTTAAAAAAGGCGGTCAAATCTGCTAAAAATCTTGATGAATTGGTCGAACAAGTTTATACCAAACGTTATACGAAAGCGCGTGTTCGTAGGCTTTTAACTTATATTTTGTTAAATATTCCAAAGCAGTTTGATTTACCAGAACAAATTCATGTGCTAGGCTTTTCAAAAACTGGTCAAGAAATTTTAGCTCAAAATCGGGGAAAAATTATCAGTAAAATTGGGCAAAACCCATGGGACAACTTGACACAGAAAGCTGATGAAATTTATCAATTAGGAAATGTTCAATTTGAAGAACAAAATTTTGGTCGAAAACCAATTCGTTCATCAATCAGATAGACATTTACGATAAATATTTGTAAATAACGTAAAAAATATGTTATGATAAAAAGAAAAGGAATTTTTATTATGACTGAAAAAAGCATGAAGAATCTTGTCAAAGTGACGGGGATTCTTAACATCATTGGTGCTGCCTTGGTTGTGCTTTCAACCATCGTTTCAATGGCTTCACTATCGCAAGCACTCAATTCAACTGGTTCAAACAGCTTTGAAGCCGGATTTAATGCAGCAAATTCTGGCCCTGCTATGTTTATCAAAATTATTATTGGGTTTGTGGGAATAGCAACATTTGTCCTTGCGATTATTTTACTTCGCCAAAATAGAAGATTCAATTTGAGCAATGCAGCAGCAATTTTAACACTGATTGCAGGAATCTTTGCTTGGGTTATTATATTTGTTTCGCTTGTTTTATGGATTATTGCTGCCGTGTTCTTATTAAGAATGAAAATAAAAGAAGGTGAAGAAAACTCTAATGAAATTTCCTCACAAGAATAATCCCTGATGAAATTAAAGTAAAATCCCGTAAAATCGGGATTTTTTTGATTTCTCATAGACGAGCCTTTACAAATTGTGATATAATATGATAGAAAAAATCATGCAGATTAATCCTCTGCCAATAATTTAAATAAAATTTCAAGGAGATTATTCCAATGGGACGTAAATGGGCCAATATTGTTGCTAAAAAAACCGCTAAAGACGGTGCAACTTCTAAAGTATATGCAAAATTCGGTGTTGAAATCTATGCCGCTGCTAAACAAGGTGAACCAGATCCAGAATCAAATTCATCATTAAAATTCGTTATTGAACGTGCCAAACAAGCGCAAGTTCCAAAACACGTTATTGATAAAGCAATCGATAAAGCTAAAGGTGGTGGTGATGAAACTTTCGTTCAAGGACGTTATGAAGGATTTGGACCAAATGGTTCAATGGTTATCGCCGAAACTTTGACTTCAAATGTTAACCGTACAATCGCTAATGTCCGTACTACTTTCCACAAAAATGGTGGGAATATCGGAGCAGCCGGTGCTGTCAGCTATATGTTTGACAATACAGGGGTGATTGTTTTTGAAGGAACTGACCCTGACCATATCTTTGAAATTTTGCTTGATGCTGAAGTTGATGTTCGTGATGTGACCGAAGAAGAAGGAAATATTGTTGTTTATACAGAACCAACAGACCTTCATAAAGGAATTGCAGCACTTAAAGAAGCTGGAATTACTGAGTTCTCAACAACAGAATTAGAAATGATTCCTCAATCAGAAGTTGAACTTTCACCTGAAGATTTAGAAATCTTTGAAGGACTCATTGATGCTCTTGAAGATGACGATGACGTCCAAAAAGTTTATCATAACGTTGCAAATCTCTAATTTGAAAATAAAAAATCTGTCATTAAGGCAGGTTTTTTTATTTATAAATTTGATATAATAAAAGCATGTCTAGCCCGAAAATTGATTATAAAAAATCTGATAAAAATTATTATTTACCAAAAGGAATTTCTTTAATTGAGCTGCCTGCCCTTAATTATCTAATGATAGATGGCAAAGGAGCACCAACAAGTCCAGCTTTTCAAGAAGCCATTCAATATTTGTATGCGACAGCCTATATGATTTCAATGTCTTATCGAAACCCAGACTTTATAATTGAAAATTTCCAACCTTTTGTGGTTCCACCTCTTGAAGGTTTATGGACCAGTAAAAATGAACCTAGAGCTGGTAAACTAGATAAAAATGACTTTATTTGGCGATTGATGATTAGAATGCCCGATTTTGTGGATTCTGAAATAGTTGAAAAAGCTAAGAAGTTAGTTGAGAGTAAAAAAGGATTTGATTTATCAAAAGTTAAATTTGAAGCTATTCAAGACGGATTATGTCTGCAAACCATTCATTTAGGTTCTTTTGATGACGAAGGGGAAAGCTTTGAGAAACTCTTTGAGTATGCTAAAGAACATGATTTAAAAGCTGTTCACAAAGAATTTCATCATCGAGAAATTTATATCAGTGATTTCAGAAAGACAGCAACAGAAAAATTGAAAACAACCCTCCGAATTTTTGTGGAGAGAGGACAAGAAAAATGAAGAAAACAGATTGGTCACAACCCTTACGCAATCGACTAGCAGAAGATTATTTTCCTAAAATGATTGAATTTATCAATCAGACTTATCAAGAGGGCAAAGTATATCCACCAGAAAATCAAATTTTTCGGGCGATTGAATTGACTCCTTTGGCACAAACAAAGGTTATCATTGTTGGGCAAGACCCTTACCCTCAGCCCGGGAAAGCTCAAGGCTTGGCTTTTTCTTATCCTGCTACTTTCAAAGTGAATCGTCCAGACTCGATTGTTAATATCCAAAAAGAATTGCGTGAGGAAGGTTTTTCTAAAGATGACAGTGATTTGACGGCTTGGGCCGAACAAGGTGTTTTACTTCTAAACGCAGTTCTGACCGTACCTGAGTTTGCTTCAAATGCCCATGCTGGTAAAATTTGGGAACCGTTGACAGACGAAATTATCAAGATTGCCTCAGATGATGAGCGACCAAAAGTTTTCATTCTTTGGGGGGGGTTTGCTAGAAAGAAAGCCAAACTAATTGATGGAAGTAAGCATCTCATACTAGAAGCGGCGCATCCGTCACCTTTGTCAGCAAGTCGTGGATTTTTTGGTTCGCATCCTTTCTCAAAAACCAATGAATTTCTGGTTGAATCTGGTCAAAGTCCGATTGATTGGAGTAAATAAAAACAGTCTGATTTGACTGCTTTTTTATTTATTTAAAAATAAAGAACGATTTTTCCATGTGCGTGACGATTCATCTGTAAGTTGATTGCTTCCAAATAGTCATCGATAGAGTACTTAGCTGCAATTGGAACCGTCAGTTGATGATTAGAGATGGCATTTAAAATCATTTCCATATCAGAAGGAAGAGCTTCGCCACCTGTAGCCGTTGGAATCCCAGCTGGAGGCTCTGGATACATGATGACAGTCGACATCTTATCAGCTTTGACTTCTAATTCGAGAGCAGCTTTAAGCGTTTCATGGCTGAATAGATCGATAGCCGCCGTGATTTCTTTATTTTTCAAACGGTCAGCCAGACCCGGGCCATAACTTATTTGTTCGGCACCTAAATCTTGTAGGAAGTCAGCGGTAGAGTCAGAAGCAGTACCGATTACTTTAGCGCCTAAAATTTGAGCAAGTTGAACCGTAAAAATCCCTACGCCACCGGCTGCACCACCAACTAAAAGAGTATCCCCTGCTGTTACGTGAGCTTTTCGCAGAGCAACTGCCGCAGTATGGCCAGCCACGGCAAGAGTAGAGGCGACGTCATCTTCTACAAAATTGGGTCTATGAAAAAGTCCACGTTCTTTCGTTGAAAAAATGAGTTGTTCGGTTGCTGCACCTCTCATTGTTGTTCCAAAAACATGGTCGCCAACTTTAAAGTCGGTCACTTCTGGACCAATTTCATCGATTATTCCAGCAAAATCATAGGCAAAAGTTTGGGGAAGTTTGACACCAAAATTTGGAGCCACTTCAGGATTTCCCATAATAGCCCAATCCATTGGATTGAGTCCAACATGACTGACTTTGATAGAAACTTCATCAGCTTTTGGATGGACGAGAGGAAGGTCCACGAGTTGAAGAACATCGGGTTTACCAAATGTTTTGTATTGTAGTGCTTTAACCATTTATTTTCTCCTTAATGTGCTTTATCAACTTTTCTTGACAGTTTTAAAGGCATTTTATATAATGTCAGTAACTGACATTTGAGAATAGTATAATCCTTTAGAGGAGTCTTGTCAAGGGAAATGTCACAAACTGACATTTAGGGGAAGAGATGAAAAAAACAAGTCAAGAAAAATTATATGAAGCAGCCTTGGAATTGATTACAGCGCAAGGTTATGAGAATACAACTGTTCTACAAATTGCCACCAAAGCTGGTTTAACAGAGCGAACATTTTTTCGTAAATTTAAAAATAAAGCAGATATTTTCTTTGCTGGCGTTGAGCAATACAGCCAAATGTTACTGACGAAAATGAAAGAATCAGAAGCGAATAATCCTATGGCTATTGTTCTTGAAAGTTATTTTTACGCTGCAGACTTCTTTGATGAACATCGAGAAAGAACAGTCAAAAGACAAAAAATAATTGCCAGTCACCCAGATTTGGAAGAACGTGAACTTTTAAAACAAAGTAAAATCGAAGAACTATTAGTTGAATATTTACTGACAGCTTATGGTGAAAGAAGTGCAAGATTAGCTGTTCGCCTAGCTCGAGCAGTTTATAGTGTGGCTTGGGAAGAATGGTTAGAAAATGATGCTGACAGTTTACATCATTTATTAGAAAAAGCAATTGCAGACTTTAATGAACTCAAAAATTACTGACGGAAATACTAGCATATCCGTAAATGCGCTAAAGCGCAAACGGCTATCCTATGACAGAAGTTTTGTCAGCAAAATAAAAACTACTGACGAGCCTGTCAGCAGTTTTTTTCCTATTCTAATCCTTTTTTCCAAGGGTCGAGCCAATTGACAAAAAGAGCGATGAAAAGAAGTAATCCTGAGATAAGAGCAAGCAAGTGCATGCCGTTAAATAAGGTGTGACGCAAAGGGGCAATAAGATTTACTGGAATATTTTTTAAAGCTTTTGCATCAGAAATTTGATTAAGAAGTGTTGTTGTAAGTTTTGGATTATGTGCTGTTGCCTCAGTAAATGTACGATTAAGGGCAATGGATAGCCCAGATAAAACAAGCGTTGTTCCCATTGTTCTTAGTAGTGCATTAACCGCGGTCGCTGCACCAATCAAATGCTTAGCAACACTTTCTTGAACCGCAACTTGCAAGGTGATATTGACAATTCCAAAGGCAGTTCCAAGAATTGCTGTTGCCACAAAGAGCATCATAATTGAGGCATGTTCAGGCAAGCTAAATAAGAAAATTGCCCCTAAAACCATAATGGAAAATCCAATATAGATTGTTTTCTTTTCTCCCACTTTTTGAATGAGATGATTGACATTTCTAGTGCCTATAACCAGCATGATTGCTGATGGAATCAAAACCATTCCGCCGACTAAAGCCGTTGCGCCCATGACTCCTTGTCCCCAAGTAGGCAGATAATTTGTGTAAAAACCAAAGAAGCCATATTGCATGAAAAACATGATATTTTTAGCGATAAATGAAGGGTTTTTGAAAAGTTCAAGTGGAACAATTGGGTCAACTGCTCGTTTTTCAGCAAAATAAAATCCGATGAAAAAGAGAAAACTTACAACTAATAAAGTAAGGAGGAGAGGAAGATTAATGACTGCATTTCCCATCATTTGGAAAAGCAACATTATTACAATGACAGCGATGGATAAAGAAGCAGAGCCAGCAAAATCAATTGATTTTTTAGTATGGTCTGTTTTCAAGTCGAAATTTTTCCAAACAATAAAAGCCATATAAATCCCAATTGGAATATTGATGAAAAAGACCCAACGCCAGTCAAGTAAAGTGACAATCAGCCCCCCGACAATTGGTCCTGCAATAGTTGAAAATGAATAAGCAGCGACAGTATTTCCAATCACTCGTCTTCGCTCATCGGCTTGATACATCATTCCATAGATGACAAAAGGAAGTTGAATCATCACACCAGCACCAAGTCCCATGAGCGCGCGTGCGACAATAACCATTAGCATATTAATGGCTAATCCTTCGCCGAGAGAACCTATTGTAAATAAGAGTGTGCCAAGCACAAACATTTGTTTATATCCAAAGCGTTCGGCTAATTTCGTCCAAATGGGAGAAGAAACCGCCATGAGAAGCATATAAATGGTTACAACCCAACTCATTAATTTAATTCCATGTAATTCCGCCATCATTGCAGGTAGAGCGGTCGCTACGATTGACCATTCTAAACCTGCCATCACATTGGAGAGCATAAAGGCTCTTATGGAACGTTTTTCTTGTATTTTATTCAATTTTTACTCTTTTCTATTTTAAAATAAGATTCAAAATGCGGTGGTTGACACTTTGAAATCAACATGCTATATTATAGCAACTTAGAGTTACTCTAAGTCAAGAGAATAAATTGACTTTTTATTAATTAATAAAATAAAAAAGTAAAATTGCCATAAAAAAGTGATTTTTATAAGTTCAAAGGAGAAAAAATGGTCACGATTGCGACAGTTACAGGGAGAACAGGAATTTCAGCCTACAATCTACGATTCTATGAAAAAGAAGGATTGATCTCAGTTCCACGCACTAAAGCTGGAATTCGTGATTTTGACGAGGCAACAGAATCAAGAATTAATGCCATTCGCCATTATCGCTGTGCCGGATTGAGTCTAGCACAAATTAAAGAAGTTTTTGCCAATACAGATAAGCATGAAATGATAATTGGAGTTTTAAAAGCTCGTAAAAAGGAAATGGAAAAAGAATTAGCCGAACTTGAAAAATCGATGGCTTATTTGGATAAAAAAATTAATATTCATCAAGAACGCTTAAATGAGGAGGCGACAAAGCTAGTCTAGTTTGACAAGGTCTTTTCCATTTGATATAATAGGAAAGTCGTGTGAAAGACCACGAACTCTCGAGCTGGAAATGGGGTGAAAATCTATGTCAAAAACACTTGTACGCAAAAATGAATCACTTGACGACGCACTCCGTCGCTTCAAACGTTCAGTAACAAAAGCTGGAACTCTTCAAGAGCTTCGCAAACGTGAACACTACGAAAAACCTTCTGTAAAACGTAAACGTAAATCAGAAGCAGCACGTAAACGTAAAAAATACTAATTAGAATTTTTAATCACTGACTTCTGTCAGTGATTTTTTTATTCATTAGCTTTTACTAACAAAGCTGTCAGTAAATTTTGTTAAAATAGAGGATAGAGGGGGATAAGATGACTAAGATTAAACATATTTTTTCTGACCTAGACGGGACTTTACTTGATGACCAAGGTAAAATTTCCAAAAAGACTCAAGAAGTGATTGAAAACTCTAATCTTCCGTTTTCTTTGGTTTCAGCAAGAGCACCTCAAGCGATGGAGAGTCTAATTAATCAATTGAATTTAAAAAGCTCACAAGTTGCTTTTAATGGCGGGCTTATTTTTGCTAAAAATAAAGTTATTAAGGCAAATCCATTGGTTCATGCTAGCACTCAAGAATTAATTAAGACAATCAAAAAAGATTATCCTGAAATAAATCTATCCCTGTACAGTTTAAGCGATTGGTATGTTGAAAAGATTGATAAAGACATCGAACAAGAAATGCAATTTACTCCACAGGTTCCTAAGTTAGTAGATTTGGAAACATTGATAACTGAGCGACCAAGACTAGAAATATTTAAAATTCTTTTGATTACACCAAATGAAAGTAAGTTAGAAGAAATTAAAAAACATTTAGAAAAGCTAAATTTTCCTGATATAATCATTCAAAAAACTTGGGAAACGTATCTTGAGATTACACATCTTGAAGCTCAAAAAGCTAAAGCAGTCCAATTTATTGCTCAAAGAGAACAGTTAGAGCAAAGCGAACTTGCAGCATTTGGCGATAATGAAAATGATTTAAGTATGTTAAAAGCTGTTGGGTTACCAATTGTCATGGCAAATGCTTCTGATGACTTAAAAAAAATAGGAAAAGTGATTACGAAAAGCAATACAGAAGATGGTGTCGCTTATGGAATTCAAAAATATATTACTGACAGCCCTTTTTAAATTCATTTTTAAAAATAAAAAAATCTGTCAGTAAAAATCTTTTAAAAGTAACCCTTTACAAGCTAAAAGTAAAATTCTCAAAGCCAAATTATTCGAATTTGTGATATAATTAACCTATCGATTTGAATTGAATCAGCATGGTGCTTTTTCAATCTCAACAAAAATATCTTATAAGGAGAATTTTTCCAAATGGCAAAATTGACTGTAAAAGACGTTGAACTTAAAGGCAAAAAAGTCCTCGTACGTGTTGACTTTAATGTTCCAATTAAAGATGGCGTAATCACAAATGATAACCGTATCACTGCTGCGCTTCCAACAATTAAATACATCCTTGAACAAGGTGGACGTGCAGTCCTCTTCTCTCACTTGGGACGTGTTAAAGAAGAAGCTGACAAAGCTGGTAAATCACTTGCACCAGTAGCTAAAGCTCTTTCTGAAAAACTTGGTCAAGATGTTGTTTTCCCAGGAACTACTCGTGGAGCAGAACTTGAAGCAGCAATCAACGAACTTAAAGATGGAGAAATCCTTCTCGTTGAAAACACTCGTTTTGAAGACATCGACGGTAAAAAAGAATCTAAAAATGACCCAGAACTTGGTAAATACTGGGCTTCACTTGGTGACGGAATCTTCGTTAATGACGCATTTGGTACAGCTCACCGTGCTCACGCATCAAACGTTGGTATCTCAGCAAATGTTGATAAAGCCGTTGCTGGTTTCCTTCTTGAAAACGAAATTGCTTATATCCAAGAAGCAGTTGAAGCTCCAGAACGTCCATTCGTAGCAATCCTTGGTGGTTCAAAAGTTTCAGATAAAATCGGTGTTATCGAAAACCTTCTTTCAAAAGCTGATAAAGTTATCATCGGTGGTGGGATGGCTTACACATTCTTGAAAGCTCAAGGTTACGAAATCGGAACTTCACTCGTTGAAGATGACAAACTTGATCTTGCTAAAGAATTGCTTGAAAAAGCAGCTGGAAAATTGATTTTGCCACTTGACCACAAAGTTGCTAACGCATTTGCTGGTTACACAGAAGTTAAAGAAACTGCAGACCAAAATATTCCTGCAGGCTTCATGGGACTTGACGTAGCAAGCAAAACAATTGCTGACTACAACACACAACTTGAAGGTGCTAAAACAGTTGTTTGGAATGGTCCAGTTGGTGTATTTGAAAACCCAGACTTCCAAGCAGGTACTGTTGGATTGATGGAAGCTATCGTTAAACAACCAGGTGTTAAATCAATCATCGGTGGTGGTGACTCAGCAGCAGCAGCAATCAACCTTGGCTATGCAGATAAATTCTCATGGATTTCAACTGGTGGTGGAGCTTCAATGGAACTCCTCGAAGGTAAAGTACTTCCAGGACTTGCAGCTTTGACTGAAAAATAAATCTAAAAGCTAATAAATAAAAAGAGTTTGATTTTTTAAATCAAGCTCTTTTTGTATCTGTGCTATAATTTGGTTATATGAAATTCTATACTTCAACAAATGAAATTCCAGAGGAGATGTTAAAAGGGATTGATTTGACTTACCCTCAGTTGACTTATCTACCAGAAACTGGAATTCTCTATGATAATACATATAATGAAAAAACAGTTCCAATTATTTCAGGTGGAGGAAGTGGTCATGAACCGGCCCATGTAGGTTACGTTGGGTCTGGAATGCTTGCGGCAGCTGTGACTGGTCCTCTATTTATACCACCAAAGTCTAAAAATATTTTAAAAGCTATTCGCCAAGTTAACTCAGGCAAAGGCGTTTTTGTGATCATCAAAAATTTTGAAGCTGACTTAAAGGAATTTAATGAGACAATAAAAGAAGCGAGAAATGAAGGAATTGATGTAAGATATATTGTCAGCCATGATGATATTTCGGTGAATGCTTATAATTTTCATAAAAGACATCGAGGAGTTGCTGGAACAATTTTACTTCATAAAATTCTTGGTGCTTTTGCTAAAGAAGGCGGAAGTATTGATGAAATTGAACAATTAGCTCTGTCACTTTCCCCAGAAATTTATACTTTGGGTGTTGCCTTAGCACCTGTTCATTTTCCTCATCAAAAGACTTCATTTGTTCTAGCTGAAGATGAAGTTTCTTTTGGAATTGGAATACACGGAGAACCCGGTTATCGTGTTGAAAAATTTGAAGACTCAGAGCGTATTGCCGTAGAGTTAGTAAATAAGTTAAAAGCAGAAATTAACTGGCAAAAAAAAGCAAATAAAAATTATATTTTGCTTGTAAATGGTTTGGGTTCAACAACATTAATGGAACTTTATAGTTTTCAATATGATGTGATACGCCTTTTAGAACTTGAAGGCTTATCTGTTAAGTTTTGCAAAGTTGGAAACCTAATGACAAGTTGTGATATGTCAGGAATTTCATTAACACTTTGTTCTGTTAAAGATCCTAAATGGTTGGACTATCTGAATGCTCCAACGGGAGCTTTTGCATGGTAATCAGCTTTCAAAAATTTTAATTTGAGCAAGTAAAAGATTTACAATCTGAGAATAAAGCTTTTCTAAAGAATTTCCTCTAATGATTGATTCTCTAGTTATTGCACAAATTGCTGCAGCATTATAACGACATATAAAAGATTTTTCTAAGTCTGACCAATGATAGTCAGACTTTTTTTCTTGGTCAAAAATAACCTTATCAAGTAAGTTTTCCCATTGAATAAGGAAAAAGTGTTCAAAATTTTTATCTATAACAAATATTTTTTGATAAAAAATTTGATTTTCATCTAAGTAGCGTAATAAGAGTAAGAGTTCATTTTGCCAACCATAATAATCCGAATTATCATTAATTAATTCGGCAAAATCATTCTCAAAAATCCAAGATAAAAGCTCTTCTTGGTTCTGAAAATAATTATAAAAAGTTTGTCGTCTAATTTTTGCAGTTTGCATGATATCACTGACAGAGATCTGGTGATAAGCATTACTTTGCATCAGGTCTTTAAAAGCTTTAGCAATAATTTTTTGTGTAATGATTGATTTTTTCATATTTAAAAAGAAAGCGGACACATTTTGCGATTTGTCCCTTATTTTTATGGACTTTATATTTTATACTAAGTATAACATAAGAAACTCAGGAGGATGAGTGATGAAAAAAATTATTAATCAACCACAAGATGTGGTCTCAGAAATGTTAGACGGATTAACCTATGCTTACGGGGATTTGATTGAAAAAGTTCCAGATTTTGAAATTATTCAACGTAAAAGTCCTAAAAGTGGAAAAGTTGCCTTAGTATCAGGCGGGGGTTCTGGACACGAACCGGCTCATGCTGGATTTGTCGGGGAAGGAATGCTGTCAGCAGCTGTTTGTGGAGCTATTTTCACATCACCAACGCCTGATCAAATTTATGAGGCAATCAAATCTGCTGACGAAGGAGCTGGAGTACTCTTAATTATCAAAAATTATTCAGGCGATGTGATGAATTTTGAAATGGCACGAGAAATGGCTGAGATGGAAGAGATTAAGGTTGAGCAAATTATTGTTGACGATGATATCGCCGTTGAAAATTCGCTCTATACTCAAGGAAGACGAGGAGTTGCTGGAACAGTCCTTGTTCATAAAATATTAGGCGCAGCTGCCCATCAAGGGGCTTCTTTAGATGAAATCAAAGATTTGGCTGATAAGGTCGTCAAGAATATCAAGACTATTGGCTTAGCTTTGTCAGCCGCAACAGTTCCAGAAGTTGGAAAACCTGGTTTTGTTCTTGATGATAATGAAATTGAATATGGCGTAGGAATTCATAGTGAACCCGGATACCGTCGGGAAAAAATGAAAACTTCTTATGAGCTAGCAACAGAACTGGTTGGAAAGTTGAAAGAAGAATTCAAATTTGAAGCTGGTCAAAAATATGGAATTCTTGTAAATGGTATGGGAGCGACGCCACTAATGGAGCAATTCATTTTTATGAATGATGTTGCAAAATTACTGACAGAAGAAAATATTGAAATTCTTTTTAAAAAAGTTGGGAATTATATGACTTCAATTGATATGGCAGGCTTGTCACTTACAATGATTAAGTTGGAAGATGACCAATGGCTCAAAAATCTTAATGAAGACGTGAAAACTATTTCTTGGGGATAAGGAGAGAGAATGTTAACAATAGATACAACCATTGAATGGTTAGGAAAATTCAACGAAAAAATACAAGAAAATAAAGCTTATCTAAGCGAACTAGACGGACCTATTGGTGACGGGGATCATGGTGCAAATATGGCTCGTGGGATGTCTGAAACAATGAAAGCATTGGAAGTTTCAAACTTTGGAAATGTCTCAGAAATCTTTAAAAAAGTGGCTATGACCCTAATGTCAAAAGTAGGAGGAGCTTCTGGTCCTTTGTATGGTTCAGCCTTTCTAGCCATGAGTAAGACTGCCACAGAAACTTTGGATACAAGTGAATTAATTTATGCTGGACTAGAAGCTATTCAAAAAAAAGGAAAAGCTCAAGTCGGTGAAAAAACGATGGTTGATATCTGGTCAGCATTTTTAAATGACTTACAAACTGATTCAGCTTCCAAAGATAATTTAGAAAAAGTTGTTAAAGCAAGTGCAGGACTTTTAGCTACAAAAGGACGAGCTTCTTATCTTGGAGAACGCTCAATTGGACACATTGACCCTGGAACACAATCAAGTGCTTATTTATTTGAAACACTTTTGGAGGTAGTAGCATGACTTATGGAATTGTAATCGTTTCTCATTCCCCTGAGATTGCCTCAGGACTAAAAAAATTAATTCGTGAAGTCGCTAAAAATATTTCGCTAACCGCTATAGGTGGTTTAGAAAATGGCGAAATAGGCACCTCATTTGACCGAGTTATGAATGCTATTGAAGAAAATGAGGCAGACAATCTCTTAACATTTTTTGATTTAGGAAGTGCTCGAATGAATTTGGATTTGGTTTCTGAAATGACAGACAAAGAATTAACCATTTTTAATGTCCCGCTCATTGAGGGAGCTTACACAGCGAGTGCTCTCTTAGAAGCAGGAGCAACTTTTGAAGCAATAAAAGAGCAGTTAGAAAAAATGATGATAGAAAAATAAGGTAAAGCAGTGACATTGAAATATTGGGAGAATTTCTGGGCACTTTCATCCTTGTATTATTAGGAAATGGGGTTGTCGCAGCAAATGTTTTAGGTAAAACAAAATCGGAAAATGCAGGTTGGGTGACTATTGCAATTGGTTGGGGCTTAGCAGTTGCTGTCGCTGTCTGGGTAGTTGGCTTCTTTTCACCCGCTTATCTCAATCCAGCCTTGGTCATTGGTTTTCTTGTCTTAGGGAAAATAAAGATTGGCTTAGCATTTGCTTTTATTGTAGCCGAATTTTTAGGTGCTATGTTAGGTGCTGTTGCCGTTTGGTTACATTATTATCCTCATTGGGAAGAAACAAAAGATTCTTCTCTAATCTTGGCAAGTTTTGCCACAGCACCCGCTATTCGTCATTCTTGGTCCAATTATTTAGGAGAAGCTTTTGATGGGGCGCTACTCATGATACTGATTATGGCAATGGGCCATTATCGTCTGGAAGGTGGTTTTGGTCCAATTATTGTCGGTTTTCTTATTATGGCAGTTGGTTTTTCTTTAGGACCAACAACTGGCTACGCGATGAATCCAGCACGTGACCTAGGTCCGAGAATAATGCACGCCCTTTTACCAATCAAAAATAAAGGAACTTCCGGCTGGGGCTATGCTTGGATTCCAGCAACTGGTTCAATTGTTGGTGCTGTAATTGCTGGACTACTCTATCAATGGATGTTGACGCTCCATTGATAGTATCTAAAAAATACGGATAATCCATCCGTATTTTTTTAATCATTAAAATCAAAGCGAAGTTTCATGTGATTGGAACCAGAAATAACCATTTTACCAAGAAGTTCAGTTTGAGCAGTCAGAGCAATCTGTGCAAGTTTTTCGTTCACTGCTTCAAGTGATTGGTCACTTCCTTTGTCGGTTTCGTTTTGTAAGGCTCTTAATTTTGCCATTGTGTTTAGGTCAAAATTGTCTCTTTTATCGACATAGCCTTGGAAATTACTATCTCCTAGAACAGCGGTCATTGTAGTCAACCAATACATTTTGGTTGGGTCAAAGTCGGCTTTTGTATCGCGATAACAAGTAGGGGTATCACTTACTCTAGCATAAAATGGAACGAGGCTATTGAAACTGTTAGGTCCAAAAGCAAGCCAATGAATGCCAGCAAGCTCCTTGTCTATATTATCTCGAATTTGTAAAACATGAAGTTCCAAATTACGATTGAGTCCAATTGGTCGAATCAATTTTTGTTCTGCGGCGCTTGATGTTGTGCTGTATGGGTCATAAGCTGTATTTTCATAATGACTTGACATGACAAACTTAATTTCTTCAATGGAAATTTTGCGATTGGCATGGCAGATGAAAGGTAAATCTTGGTTAAATGGATCGTCATTTCCTGTGGTTTCTGGAGAAAAATAGTTTTGTACATACCAAGCGCGTGGATTGTTGTAGCGCGTGTCTTTAATGGTACTTGAACCAAAAATATGACGAAGGTTATAACCATCAAAGTCTGGATTAAGCTTGTTCTTATCAATAAATTCTTTCAAACCAGTTGAATAAATCGTGTCAGAACTTTCAAAATCATACCAATCGATATTAAGACGATTAGGAGCAATAACATAAGCGTCGTCGGGGATACGAATAGCTGCCCATTGATGTCCACCTAGTGTTTCTAACCACCAAATTTCATCTTTATCAGAAAAAGCCATCCCGTTTGATTCATAAGTTCCATATTTTTCTAAGAGTTGCCCCATCCGTTCAACACCCTCACGCGCACTCTGGATATAAGGGAGGGTAATTGTTGTGAAGTCTTCTTCACCTAGTCCTGCTTCAACATAAGGGTCCAATCCCAAGATACGACTATTTGTTGTTGAGGTTTCTGTCGCAGTCATGGCAACATTCTCACTATTAATTCCAGCCGCTGCCCATATACCATAGGTTGAATCCGCATCAGGTGTAGAAGTATATGATAGGGGATTTTCTGGTAAGTCAAATTCACAAGCTGTGGCGATAGAGCGATAGTGCTTGGGTTGATTTTCAGGATTGATGACAACAAAACGTTGGGGATTAGGTTTATCTCCACCATCTTCGTTTCGTGCAATTAAAGTTGTGCCATCTAATGAGGCTTTTTTACCGACGAGAAATGTTGTACAGGTCATATGAACTCCTTTATAAAGATATAAGTGATTTGTGCTAAGTTCCTCAAAGCGTAAAGTTCTTATCATTATACTACAAAATGCTATTTTTATATAGCTTTATTAGACTTTATTTGATGTTCATTCTTCAAAATATTATAATGAATGAGTAATCATTTATTCAGTTTAAAAGGAGATATCATGTCTGAAGAACAAACATTAAATGAGGTTTATGCTGATACCCTAAAAAAAATGGAAAATTTGACAGAAAAGCAAAAGAAAGTTTTACAGGCGTCATTAGAGCTCTTTGCATCACAAGGCTTTGAAGCGACAACTTCTCAACAAATTGCAAAAAGGGCGGGAGTTTCTGTTGGTTCTGTTTACCACACTTTCCCCACGAAACAAGCCATTCTTGTAGCGGTACTTGCACCTATCTTTGAGGTGACAATGGATACTGTCGCCAATCAATTTAATGATAATACATTTGGCAAAGGATTTGAAAGCGTGGAAGAGCTCGTTAAGGTAACCATTGCTGACCGTTTTTATTTTGCCGATAAAAATATAAATGTGATTCGCTTGATGTTGGGACAAATGCTTGTTAATTCCGTTTTTGTTGAAGACTTAAAAAAATTTTTCGAGCAACAGGCCAAACAGTTAGTTTTACCAACAATTGTTCGCCTCCAAGCGGAACAAAAAATAAAAAATCTTCCGATTGAAAAAATTCTACAGATTCTTTTTTATCCTTTAGCGACCTATATAGGTAAAAGAGTTTTGGGAATTAACAATATGTCATTAGAGGAAGAAATAGAATTTGCCACTGAAATTACTATAAAGACACTCAAAGTTTAATTTTTGACAATCATGAATTGAAGTGATAAAATTACTTCAACAAGAAAAATGAACGAGCACTCATTCATTGTTTGAGGGAGAATAATATGAAATCACCGATTGCTATTAATGATATTAGTGTGAAATTTGGCGATAAGGCAATATTAGACCATTTATCCTATGAATTTGAAAGTGGAAAAATTATTTGTTTGATTGGACCTTCTGGAGCTGGTAAGTCAACCTTTATCAAGGCCATTGTTGGAATGCAAAAATTGGATTCTGGCAATGTTAAGATTCTTGAAAGAAAAATTCCTGACAGAGAAGTATTAGGGAAATTAGGCTATATGGCGCAAGAAGACGCCCTATTTAAGGAATTGACCGGCAAACAAAATTTAGAATTTTTTGGTTCTTTGCAAGGAATCAAAAAAAAGGATTTACAAGGAAAACTTGATAAGGCAGCTGCTACAGTAAATCTGACTAAGCAGTTAAATCAATCAATTTCTAATTATTCAGGAGGAATGCAAAGGCGCTTATCACTCGCTATTGCTCTGCAAACGGATGCTCCGATTTTACTTTTAGATGAACCAACTGTTGGGATTGATCCAGAATTGCGTCAAGAAATTTGGGAAGAGCTGCGAAATCAAGCAAATCAAGGGAAAACAATATTAATTACGACGCATGTTATGGATGAAGCTGAACGTTGTGATGTCGTACTGATGCTTAGAAATGGTAAATTTATAGCAGGAGGTTCGCCAAAGGAAATTAAGGAAAAGTATCAAGTTGCCTCGGTTGAGGAAGCCTTTATTGTTGCGGGAAAAAATTTAGAGTTAGAAAATAAGGGGGCAGCGAAATGAGAACACTTGCTATCTTTAAACGAATTATGCTTCAACGGCGTGGTGACCCTAGGACGCTGGCAATGATGTTTTTAGCTCCAATATTTATTTTGACGCTCATGTACTTTCTCTTTCAAGTACCGTCAAATAATGCTTACAGAGTGGGTTTGAAGTCTGATAATACAGAATTAACAAGAGCTTTGAAGGATATGCCAAATGATAAAGCACATCTGAAAGTGATTAGTGTTTCTGAAAATAATCGCTCAACAATGAATGAGAAAGATTTGAGTGCAATTGTTAGTATTTCGGGAAAAAATATTGATGTTAGTTATGCTAATCAGTCAAATGGAACAAGTTCTGCGATTAAGCTACTTTTAACACAAGTCATTCAAGAAAGCCAAGTTAAGGCAACTAAAGAGGAGACTAAGCAGGCTCTGCAAAATTTGATAAGTAAGTTACCTCAAACATCAGGTCAAAGTTTTTCAACAAATTTCAGGGTTGATACAGAGCAGTATAAAGTAACGAGTCACTATTTGTACGGAGATCCTAGTAGTACAAATGCTACTTTTGATGATTTAGCACCGATTTTAGTTGGAGCCTTTGCTTTCTTCTTGGTGCTTCTAATTTCAGGTATTTCATTAGTGAACGAGCGAACCTCAGGGACGCTGGGGAGAATGTTAGTCACTCCTGTGAAACGAACTGAAATCGTGACGGGCTATACTTTGAGTTATGGAATTCTTGCAATGATTCAAACAACACTCATGGTTGTTTTTACTTATTGGATTTTAGGGGTTCATAATAACGGAAATATTGGTTGGGTCTTTGTCATTAATTTCTTTATCGCCATCATCGCTTTATTGTTTGGATTACTTTTATCCACATTAGCAAAAACAGAATTTCAATTTGTACAGATGATTCCTTTAGCGATTGTTCCCCAATTTTTATTTTCTGGTTTGATTCCTGTGGATACGATGCCGGTCATTCTTCAAGCAATCGCTCATTGTATTCCGGTTTATTATGGAATTTCTGCCATGCAAGAGGTAGTTAAAAGAGGAGTAGGATTCTCTGGAATCTGGTTTGATTTGCTCATTATGCTACTTTTTGCGGCTCTGCTCTATCTTGCGAATGTTTTAGCTTTGAAAAATGTTCGTCGGACTTAAAAATATGCTTTTGACTGTATAACTACTGGATAGTCTATCTGGTGGTTATTTTGGTTTTTAAAAGAAAAAGAAAGTACTTTTTTGTTATAATTAAAGCATGAAAAAAATTACAGTACGGACAAAAGCAGCAAAGAAATTGCGGGCTGGTTATCCACTTTTGGTGGCAGAAGATTTAAATTCACCCCTTTTGGGGGATGATTTTGCACAATTTTTTGATGAAAAAGGGCAAGCGCTTGGAACAGGTTATCTTTCAAAACAAAATAAAGGAGTGGGTTGGCTTTTAGATTCTTCGTCAGTAAAAATTGACCATCATTTTTATGTGGAAAAATTTGTCAATGCACGCGCTTTACGGGCGAACTTCTATCAGGATGAATTAACGAACGCCTTTCGTCTTTTTAATGGTGAAGGAGATGGATTAGGCGGCTTAACCATTGATTTTTATAATGGTTTTGCTGTCTTTTCTTGGTACAATCAATTTATATATAGTCAAAAAAAAGCGATTGTTAAGGCTTTTCAAGTCGTGTTCCCAGATATTAAAGGGGCTTATGAAAAACTTCGTTTTTCTGAGGCTGCTTTAGAAAGTCAACATATTTTTGGCCAAGAAGCGGCTGAACCTTTGTTGGTCATGGAAAATGGCGTGACTTATGCGACTTATCTAAATGAAGGGTTAATGACAGGAATTTTTCTTGACCAAAAAAATGTTCGCGGGGCACTTGCGGGCGGTCTTTCAACTGGTAAAACTTTACTAAATATGTTTAGTTATACAGGCGCTTTTTCAGTTGCAGCAGCTTTTGGAGGGAGCAGTCAAACAACGTCAGTCGATTTGGCGAAACGTTCGCTTGATAAAACGAGAGAACAATTTTTGGTCAATGGAATTGAACCAGAGAGTCAAAAAATCTATGTGATGGATGTTTTTGGTTATTTTAATTATGCTAAGAAAAAAGAATTGACTTATGACATGATTGTCCTCGACCCTCCTTCATTTGCCAGAAATGGTAAAAAAACATTCTCAGTAGCTAAAAATTATGGCGACCTTGTTAAAGAAGCTGTTGAAATTTTAGAAAATAATGGGACATTAATTGCATCAACAAATGCAGCAAATGTTTCTGATAAAAAATTCCGTCAAATGATTGAAGAAGCGCTCAAAAATAAGGGAGTAAAATTTACCGTTTTCCAAGAAGAAAAATTACCAGCTGATTTTCATATTGCTGACAGCTTTCCAGAAGGAAATTATCTTAAAGTATTATTTATTAAAATCAAAAAATAGTCTGTCATTACTGACAGATTTTTTTGTCAGTAAAAATTTTACTGACAGAAATAATGATTAATTACAAATGTGAGCGCTTTACTATCTGCTTTCTATATGATAAAATGCAAGAATAAGTCTAATAATTCCCGACTTTTTTAGATAGAAAGCAGAGTGTGAATGAGGGATCGAAACCTCATTTACTTTTATTATGGATAAAAAATATTATCAATTACTAAAAAAACAGTTTTCGTCAAAGGAAGCAGTACTGACAGAAATTATTAATTTGAGTGCTATTTGTGAACTACCAAAAGCAACAGAGCATTTTATGAGTGATGTGCATGGTGAATATGATGCTTTTAATCATGTTTTGAGAAATGGTTCTGGCAGTATCAAAGAAAAACTTAGAGATTGTTTTCCAGAATTTTCTGCGACAGAAATATCATCACTTGCAACCTTGATTTATTATCCACAAGAAAAACTAGATTCTGAGTGTCAACTAAAAGAGACAGAAGAATTTGAGAACTATTGTCAAATCAATTTAGTTTATCTTTTAAAGACTGTAAAATTTGTCGGTCAAAAATATACTCGATCAAAAGTCCGAAAAGCTTTTCCAGAAAAATTTCGATATATCTTAGAAGAGTTAATCAATGAAGTGGATTCGACGACTGATAAAAGAGATTATTTTGATTCAATCCTTTCGCAATTGCAAAATTTGGGTGAACTTACTCGCTTAATTGTTGCACTTGCAGATACGATTCGCAGATTGACGGTTGACCACCTTCATGTGGTGGGAGATATTTATGATCGAGGACCTTATCCAGATAAAATCATTGACCGCTTAATAAAAATGCCCTCAGTTGATGTTCAATGGGGCAATCATGATATTGTATGGATGGCAGCTTTTAGTGGTTCACCTTTAGCCATGATGAATGTAATTAGAATCTGTGCCCGCTATGGAAATCTCGATATTCTTGAAGAATCTTATGGGATTAATTTACGGATGATTTTAGAGTATGCTGAACGTTATTATGAGCCAAGTGAGGCTTTTCAACCACGCTTGGTCGACGGGGTTCGTTTGTCAGATGATGAAAAGGCACTCCTTAATAAATTACAAGAAGCCACAGCCATTTTACAATTTAAGTTAGAGAGTCAGTTGATAAAACGCCGACCTGATTTTCAACTTGAACATCGTGATGTCCTTCATTTCATTGATTTTTCCGAAAAAACAATAAAATTGGGAACTGAAGTTTATGAATTAACTGATTTTCAAGCGCCCACAGTAAATCCTGAGCAGCCTGAAAGTTTGACCGCTGAAGAAGAAAAAATAATCAGTCATTTATTAAATAATTTTAGAAGTTCTGATAAACTTAAACGTCATGTTGAATTTTTACAAGAAAAGGGAGCCATGTATCTTTCTTACAATGGAAACTTGTTGATTCATGGCTGTCTTCCCTTACATGAAAATGGTGATTTTAAATCATTTACGGTTAACAAAGAGGCTCATGCTGGCCGTGATTTACTTGATTTCTTTGACCAAGAGGTTAGAAAATGTCTTGCTCATCCAGAAAACTCGACGGATTTAGCAACAGATTTGATGTGGTATCTTTGGGTGGGAGAATGCTCTTCATTATTTGGTAAAACGGCAATGACAACCTTTGAACGCTATTATATCAAGGATAAGAAAACGCATGTGGAAAAGAAAAATCCTTATTATCAATTGCGTGAGGAAGCTGAAATTATCAGGAAAATTTTAGAAAACTTTGGTTTAGATGAAGGGGGACATTTGGTGAATGGGCACACCCCTATCAAAGAAAAAAATGGTGAAAATCCAATCAAGGCAGATGGAAAGTTGATTGTGATAGATGGTGGTTTTGCAAAAGCTTATCAAAAGGAAACAGGAATTGCTGGGTATACTCTTCTTTATAATAGTTTTGGCATTCAACTGGTTGCGCATCAACCCTTTTCAACCGTTAAAGAAGCAGTTGAAAAAGGGACGGATATTATAAGCCTGAAACGCCTGGTAGCCGAAGTTGACCAAAGAAAACGAGTCAAGGATACAAATGTTGGCCAAACTTTGTTAAGTGAAATAGCAGATTTAGAAGTACTTTTTGAACATTATGAGGAATTTTAAAAGTACCAGTGTTGGTACTTTTTATTTGTTTTCCAAAAAAGACAATAAAAAAACTCAGCCTTAGCCGAGTTAATATTAGTGCGGTGGGCGGGACTTGAACCCGCACCAAGAAAATTCCCGACAGGATCCTTAATCCTGCGCGTCTGCCAATTCCGCCACCACCGCAAAACAGTACTTTAATATAGTACCATTTCTATAAAGAATGTGCAAGCCTGAGCTAGGGCTGACTTATTGTTGGAAATAAGATGCGATTTGGGCAGCGTGTTTTCCAGCAACAAAACCTGTCACAAAGGCGCAGGTAATATTATAACCGCCAGTGTATCCATTAATATCTAAAAGTTCACCGGTCATGAATAAACCTTGGGTTTGTTTACTCTCCATACTTTTAGGATTTATTTCTTTGAGAGAAACACCGCCACCTGTTACAAAAGATTTCTCAATTGGTAAAGTTTTGCTAATTGTGATTTGCCAATTTTTGAAAAGATTAGCGATTTTATCAATTTGCTGCTCAGATAGCGTCTTGGCAGAAAGACTAGGGTCAATTCCAGCTTTTTCAAGGATAAATAGAAGCATACGTTCTTGGGTCAATCCTGAGAAGGCATTTTTAATTGATTTATCTGTTTTAGAAAGGCTAGTCAGTTCATTTTTCAAAGAGCCCAACTTTTTTTCGGGGAATTGGTCTAAGCTGACTGTGACCATTTTTTCACCTTTAGCAAGAAGTTGGTTAATGAAACTTGAACAACGCAGAGCAGCTGGACCAGAAATTCCGAAATGCGTAAATAATAAATCATGCTGATGAGAGATGATTGCTTTTCCCTTAGAATTGAGTACTGAGAGTTTGATTTCGCGTAGGGAAATGCCTTGAAGACTTTTGTCTAAAATGAATGGTTCGTCAGAAATCAGGGCAGATTCAGTGGCATAGAGTTGTGAAATACTATGCCCTGCTGAGCGTGCTAAACGATAGCCATCACCAGTTGAACCTGTGGAAGGATAAGCGCGTCCGCCTGTTGAGAGGATAATTGTAGGGCTTAAAAAGCTCTCGCTATCCGTTTCAAGACCAATTACCGCTCCGTTTTCAATGAGAAGCTTATCAACCGCTTGGCTTGGAAAATAAGAAACATGGAGGCTCAAAATTTTATTGAAGAGGGCATCAACAATTGTTTTTGATTTGTCGGTTATAGGGAACATGCGCCCGTGGTCTTCTTCTTTTAATTTAACACCATTGCTTTCAAAAAATTCGATAATATCAAGGTTAGAAAATTGAGAAAAGGCTGAATGAAGAAAACGACCATTTCCAGGAACATTTGTTAATATTTCGTCAACAGAGCGGGCATTTGTCACATTACAGCGTCCGCCACCTGTCATTAATAATTTTTTTCCGACTTTTTTATTTTTATCAATAAGAGCAACTTTTGCTCCATTTTGCGCGGCTGAGATGGCAGCCATCATTCCAGAAGGGCCTGCGCCAACAACAATAACGTCAAATGTTTTAGCTGATTTTGTCATGCTTTAATTTTAACATGATGTGAGCAGAAATAGGGGAAAGAGTATTGAAAAATAGTAAATTTAAATTCAGCGAGCGATAAGGCTTTTAAATATTGATATTTGATATTGGAAATCGATATGAAATGCGGTAAAATAGCATTATGATTGAACTGACTGATGAAATTTTAGCAAAAGTAATTAAAAAACGTAAAAAAGCTTCTTACAAAGGAACTTATGGTCGCTTATTAGTGATTGGCGGTAATCGTCAATATGGTGGTGCGGCTATTTTGGCGACGACAAGTGCAGTTTATTCAGGTGCGGGCTTAGTTTCTGTGACACTGGCTAAAGAAAATCATAGTGCTTTACAGGCAAGACTTCCAGAAGCAATGACTTTAGATTTTGATGATTTGATAAAGCTAAGAGAAGTAGCAAAAGCTGCTGACGTTATTGTTATTGGTCCAGGATTGGGCTTAGAAAGACTAGATTTACTGACAGAAGTTTTGAATTTACTGACAGAAAATCAAAAGTTGGTCATTGATGGTTCGGCACTGACCCTTTTTGCTAGAGAGCATTTAGACTTACTATTTCCTGAAAATACGGTTTTTACACCTCATGAAATGGAATTGGAACGACTTTCTGGTTTGAAAATTGGTCAACAAACCAAAGAAGAAGTTCAAGATTTTGTTAATCAACTCGGAGCGATTGTCGTTGCTAAATCTTCAGAAACACGAATTTTTGCGCCAAATCGGGAATCATTTATCTTGAAAATAGGAAGTCCAGCTCAGGCAACTGGGGGAATGGGGGACACTTTAGCCGGGATGGTTGGTGGCTTTTTAGCTCAGTTTCATGGAGAAACAGAGGAAGTAGTTGCTGCTGCAACTTATTTGCATAGTTTAATTGCAAGCGTCTTAGCTCAGAAATCATATGTGGTCTTGCCAAGTCGATTGATTGAAGAAATTCCATTATTTATGAAAAAATATGAATGCTGATTAATTCTGTCAGTTCAATGCGACAAGGGGAGTATTGAAGTTGGGAATAAAAAAATTACTGACGAAAATTTCAGTCCTCCGTCAGCATTTTTTTCTTAGAATTTTTGTTATAATTAATCATCAAAATAAATGAAGATGAGGTCAAAAGATGAATGCAATTGAACTTGTGCAAGGCGCCATGAAAAAAGCAGAGAAAATTCGTCCAAAAGTAGGTGGTTTTCCATACTTGGCTGAATGTATGCGAGAAGCTGGAGTTTTAAAAAATGTTTGGACCCTTCCTGCCGGACAAAGTACGTTTTGGACAAGCGCTGGCGTAATTAGCGTGACCAATTCACCAATGGTGAGTGGTTTTCATGAGGTGCCAGTTTTTGACCAAGAAGCTTTGATTAAGGCCTTGCGGGCTGACCAAGCTGGACAAACGACTTTTCCGGAATTCTTGAGTGCCACTTGGGAAGCTGGTGTGATTTCTTATGAAGCTGATTTTTCAGAAAGAAAAGTCACTTATCTAGGAAGTCAAGGAGAAAGCTATGTTGAGGCCTATCCAGCAGTCGAAATTCATTAAAAAGTTACTGACAGAATGATTAAAATATTTGGTAAAATTATTTACTAAATTAATCATTCTGTCAGTAACTTTTCTGTTAATTTCTGATAAAAGTGCTATAATATTTGAATGAAAACTAAGAAAAATAAAGAAAAACTACTAAGGGTAGTTTCTGGGGAAAAGGGGAAATTATGCTAACGATTGGAAGGCGATATTTAAATTTTTGGCCTGTATTTTGGGCACTTTTTTTGTTAGTTATTCAAGTTGTGACTAATCTTTGGCTTCCAACGATTACAGCGGATATTATCAATAAAGGTATTGGTCAATCTGATATGAAATATATCTGGTTTATGGGTCTAATTATGCTTTTCGTTTCTCTGGCCAGTTGGCTTTCGGCAATTGGAAATGTTTATTTTGCTTCCAAACAATCTCAAGGATTGGGCCTGAAATTACGCCATGATTTATTTAAGAAAGTTTTATTCATGGACGAGCGCAACTTTCAGGAATTTGGTGATGCAACTTTAATTACACGTACAACAAATGATGTGACTCAATTGCAAAATGTCTTTCAAACGATGTTACGAATGATGCTCATGGCGCCAATGATGCTCATTGGTTCTATTTTCATGGCTTGGAAATTATCACATGATTTACTGCTGGTTTTTTTGATTGCCCTGCCTATTTTAACTTTGGCTGTCGTTATTAATATTGCTATTTCCATGCCACGGTTTCGGTCAATGCAAACAAAAGTTGATAAAATTAATCTGATTTTTCAACAAGGTTTAACTGGTGTTCGGGTGATTCGTGCTTTTAGACGAGACCAATATGAAATTGATAAATTTGATGAGGCTAACCGTGATTTGACACATACCAGTCAAGTGGTTTTGACGACGATTGCGATGTTAATGCCAATTATGACAGTTATTCTCAGTTTTACAAATATTGGAATTGTTTGGTTTGGCGCTCATCTTATCAGTAAAAATATGATGGAAATGGGTTCATTAGTTGCCTTTTTGACCTATGCCACACAGATTTTGATGTCATTTATGCAATTATCAGCAGTTGCTGTCATGGTGCCACGAGCTCAGGTTTCAGCTGTTCGAGTTCGAGAAATTTTAGAATCTAAAGATAAAATTACTGATGAAAATTCGAGCATATCCGTAGAGGCGCTAAAGCGCCAACGGCTATCCTCTGACGGAAATGACAAGTTGTCTGAAAGCAATTCTGTCCGCAATTCTCTAGCTCTTAATCATGTATCTTTCAAATTTGATGAAGCAAAAAGACAAGCGCTAAGTGACTTGTCAGTAAATGTAGCAGCTGGTCAGACCTTAGCAATTATTGGGGGGACTGGTTCTGGTAAATCAACGATTTTGAATTTGATTGCCAGATTAATTGACCCAACAAATGGAAGTGTCACAATTGATGGTACTGATATTCGCCAAATTTCACAGTATGACTTGCATGAAAAAGTTTCTTTTACGCAACAAAAAGCTCAACTTTTTTCGGGAACTGTCCGCTCGAATCTTCAATTTGGGAAAAGTGATGCAACAGATGAAGAAATGTGGCAAGCTTTGGAAATTGCACAAGCTGCTGATTTCGTTCGTGAACAAGGTGGACTTGAGCTGGCGGTCGAACAAAATGGCGCAAATTTCTCTGGTGGTCAAAAACAAAGAATTTCGATTGCTAGAACCTTGATTAAAGAGGCAGAAATTTATCTATTTGACGATTCATTTTCGGCCCTGGACTTTGCTACTGACAGACAATTACGAACAGCTATTAATCATTCGGAAAAACATAAAAATAAAATCAAGGTGATTGTGGCTCAAAGAATCGCAACCGTTATGTCAGCTGACCAAATCTTAGTTTTAGAAAATGGAATTGCCGTAGGACTTGGTACTCATGAAAGTTTGGCAAAATCATGTCCGCAATATCAAGAAACAATGCAATCTCAACTCTCGGATGATGATTTGGTCAAGATGGGTGTTTCAATTGCACATTTGACCGCCAGAGGAGGTGATGACCAATGATGAGAGGAAATTATCTCAATCGAGGTGGCAAAGGGGCTGACCGTTTTCAAAAAGGTCGGCGAGCTCAAAATTTCTTTCCAACGATTATTCGACTTTTCAAATATATGCGCAGAGATTTATGGGGACTTCTTTTTTCAATTTTAATTGCTTCGCTGTCAGTCATTTTGTCGGTTCAGGCACCCAAAATTTTGGGAAATGCAACCACAGTGATATTTGATGGCGTAACAAAAAGTCTAAAAAATCATACCGCAATTCAAATTGACATGGCTAAGGTCGAATCTATTTTGCTTTATGTCATGGTCATTTATCTGATTTCATTTATCTCTGGGATTTTGCAACAAAGCATTATGACACGCATTTCGCAACGAACAGTTTATACTTTACGTCGTGAATTTAAAAACAAAATGAAAAAATTGCCAGTTTCATATTATGATAGCCATAGTAATGGGGATATCATGAGTCGAATGATAAATGATATGGATAATATTTCAGGGACTTTAAATCAAACTTTGATTCAGCTTATCACAAGTCTCTTGCAATTTGTTGGAACTATTTATTTCATGTTGACAATTTCTTGGCAGTTGGCACTCGTCGCCTTTATCACAGTTCCTTTGGCAATGATTACGGTAAGGATTGTCGCACCTTTATCGCAAAAATTCTTTGCTGAACAACAAAAAAATCTGGGATTATTGAATGACCAAATTGAAGAAAATTATGCAGGGCATGCGGTCATTAAAACATTCAATCATGAAGCCTCAGCTGAAAAAGAATTCGCAAAAAGAAATGATAATTTTTATAAATCAGCTTGGAAAGCTCAATTTGTATCGACTTTGATTTATCCAACCATGCGATTTATCAATAATTTAGATTACTTAGCCATGGCCGTAATTGGTGGTCTTAAAGTTATTTCAGGGACGGTTAATCTCGGAGATGTTCAAGCCATGTTGCAATATACCAATCAATTTGCACAGCCAATCACAAATATCTCGAATATGCTCAATACCATTCAGGCTACAGTTGCGTCAGCCGAACGAATTTTTGAAGTATTAGATGAAAAAGAAATGACTGACGGAATTCCTGTCAGTGAAAAAGTTGCTGACGAAAGTTCAAAAAAAGCTGTCAGTAATTTAGGAGCGACTGACAAGACTGATTTCATCAATTTTGACCAAGTCGCATTTTCTTATAATGAAAATCAATCCTTAATGACAGATGTTAATTTTTCCGTTGAAGTTGGGCAAATGATTGCCATTGTGGGACCAACTGGAGCAGGTAAAACAACAATGATTAACTTGCTCGAACGATTTTACGATGTCACTTCGGGAAAAATTTTACTTGAAGGAAAAGACATTCGCGAAATTGACCGTGAACAATTACGTGGACGAATGGCAATGGTTTTACAAGAAACCTGGTTGTTCTCAGGGACAATTATGGATAATTTACAGTATGGTCGTCTTGAAGCAACACAAGAAGAAGTGATTCAAGCAGCTAAAATGGCACATGCTGATGAATTTATCACCACTTTACCTCAAGGTTATCAAACCCTTTTGAATGAAGCCGCAAGCAATATTTCTCAGGGGCAAAGGCAGTTATTAACCATCGCCCGTGCCTTTTTAGCAAATCCAGAAATATTGATTTTGGATGAAGCCACATCCAGTGTAGATACAAGAACGGAGCGCCTGATTCAATCAGCGATGAATCGTCTATTAAAAGGACGGACAAGCTTTGTCGTTGCTCACCGTTTATCAACTATTCGTGATGCCAATCAGATTTTGGTTATGGAAAATGGAAATATTGTGGAAATGGGGAACCATGAAAGTCTCCTTAAAGAAAACGGATTATATGCCAGCCTTTATAATTCGCAATTTGCAAAATAAGATATCGAAAAAATCAGTCTCTTTTTGATTGATTTTTTTGTTTATTAAGCGCCTATTTTGTTATAATGAGTTAAAAATAGGCGAGAAGGAGCGATAATGTTTAAAAAATCAGACAAGAAAATAAAAGAAAATGATCAAGAAAGCAATGCAGCTTTTGAGGAGTTTTTTAATCAAGTGCTCAAAAAAATGCCTGCTCGTTCCGCAAAAATAATCAGTTCTTCTTTAACTGTTTCAAAAGCGAAAGCAGAGCAGTTTTTAGCTAGCAATTCTCAGAAATTTGACCACCTCTTTGATGAATTTTTGGTTGGAGTGGACAGTCAAACGCGAAGGAAATGCCATGAAACCATTCATTTCGCTACCTTGACGGCGGCAATTGTTGGCTTTTCACCAATTCCCTTTTCAGATGCCGTCTTGCTTGTTCCGATTCAATTGACAATGATGATGCGACTTTATAAGATATTTGGGGCTTCTTGGTCAGAAGCATTGGCAAAAGGAATCACTAAGGAATTAGTTGTTGTTGGTTTAGGTCGAAGCCTTGTAGGGAATGTTTTAAAATTTGTTCCTGCGGTGGGAACAATTGCAGGTGGAGCAATTAATGCCACAGTGGCGACAACAATTACAGAAGCCTTAGGCTGGGTAACTGTCAAAATGCTTAATGATGGCGAAGATATTTTCAATAATGTCCTGACTTTTGAAGGTCAATTCAAAGGTTTGGTCAGTAAATTACAAAAAGCCAATAAGAAAAAATAGGCTGTCAGTAAAAAAAGACTTATCAGTTGATAAGTCTTTTTATTATTATTTAGAAAAACCATTTTCCAAAGTTTTAATGACAGCCAAAATTTGTTCATCGGAAACCAACTTGTCAGCTCCATTAATAATTGATTCATAAGCTGAATCATAAACTCTACCATAATCACCAGCAACCGTTGGAATATGCTTCACAATGCGGTCACCATTTTGATTGAAATAGGTAAGTTGCCCAAAATCAGCTGGACTGTCTTGCCCAAAACCTTCATCACCTGGGAACATGCCAACTTTTAAATCATTTTCTTGTTGGTCAACATCCATTTTGATGAAAGTTCCTCTCGTACCATAAACAAGCCATTTTGGATGTGGTAGAGCAGCGACTTCAGTAGCAGCAACAGTTGCTCGCAAGTTTGGATAAAGAAGATTGACAGAAAAATAATCATCGACACTGTCATAATCTCTTGTTGCTCGAATATCATATTGAACTTCTTTGGGAGCACCAAAAAGTGAAACCATTTGGTCCACTAAATGAACACCGTGACCATACCAAGCGCCATCAAAATTTCCACCTTGACTGGCATCATTAGGTCTAAAGTGGTCCATATTGACAGTGATATCTACCAAATCACCCAAATAACCTTGCTCAATCACTTTTTTGACGGTTAAAAAGTCGCTGTCAAAGCGTCGATTTTGGAAAGGCATGAAGAAAAGATTTTTTTCTTTGGCAAGAGCTACCAATTCTTTAGCTTGTTCCAAGGTTTCGACTAATGGTTTATCACAGAGTACATTTTTTCCAGCTGAAAGGAGTTCCTTAGCATAGTCATAGTGAGCAAAAGCTGGAGTCACAATGACTACTAAATCAATTGAATCATCATTAATAATATCAGCGATGTCAGTGGAGAACAAAGTTCCATTTGCTTCTAATTCTGCTTGTTCAGGACGTTTTCCTAAAGTCCGGTTGACAATTCGTTTAATCACAATATTCTCACGTTCTTTCACGTAAGGAATATGATAGCGATTTGTTGATTTACCAAAACCAACATAGGCAATATTAAGCTTTTTTGTCATTCTTTTTATTCTCCATTTTGGCACGGAGGGCTTCAATTTTAGCTTGAGTGGCATTCTTTGTATTAATGCCTTTTCCGCCTACCGTTGAGTTTTTTTCGTGAAATTTTCCGACAGATTTCTGTCCTTTATTATCAAGTTGATATTTTCCCATAAGATAAATTAGGTTTCAGTAAGTAAAGTGCCTACTGAATTCAGTTCCTTTCTAAGTGGATTTGACTGATAAAAGTCAAAAAGTTACTGACAAGAGCTGTCAGTAAAAATTTGACCGATTAAATTCCTTACTAAAGGAAATGAAGTTGCACTTGTAATTTAAAAATGCTGAACTTTTGGAGTAAACTTTAAATTACTTTACGTTCGTAAGGGTCAGTAGAAATTCCTTCAGAAAGAATTTTCTTAGACCATTCTTTAGCACCGAAAAGTGAGTGATTACGGTAATTTCCGCATTCTTTTTCAGCAACACCAGGGACATTATCCCAACCAAATTCGTCACTTGCAAGCTCTTCTAGAGAAGATTTAATTATTTTAGCAATTTCTTCTGAACTATGTTCACCCCACATAATCATGTGGAAACCAGTTTGACATCCAAAAGGTGAAAAGTCAATCATGCCATCAATTCTATCGCGAATTAAACTAGCCATGCTATGCTCAATAGTGTGTAAAGCGGCCATTCCAATGGCATTCGCATTAGGTTGAACAAAACGAACGTCAAAATTAGTGATAACATCGCCTTTAGGCCCAGTTTCGCTACCGATTAAGCGGACATAAGGGGCAAGTACTTTTGTGTGGTCTAATTGAAAAGATTCTACTTCAGCCATAAGATATAGGATACAAAACTCAGCTGATAAAAGTCAGCCTTATTAGTATCTCCTCCTTTATTTTAAATTCTAATTCTATTCTATCATTTTTTGAGCGAAATATTTTTTCATTTTAATTATAAAGTGGTAAAATGACTTTATAACGGTTTCAAAAGAAGCCTTATTGCTTAAAAAAGCAAGAAACATCATTGTCAAAAAGAGTGAGGAGGGGAAGTGAACATCAGAGAAGTTGAAAAGTCATCTTTCTCCATCATTGGAAAAGAAGGCTTAGGTAAAGCACAAGAAGCTGACATTTGGATTCCACCACTCTGGCAAGAAGCAACCAACGCTTTTGAGGAAATTATTCATTTGATTAAGCAGCCACTCACAATTTGGGGGGCCATGTCTGATGAATCAGGGCAATTTAAACCATGGAATAATGGTGGACTCTATCTGGCAGGTGTTGAAGTTGAAAATTCAGCGCAAAAGCCTGAAAATTGGACTAAATGGACACTTCCAGGCTTTCGTTATTTCGTTGTTGAAACAACAACTTATGAAATGAACAAGACTTATTCAGATATGTGGAATTATTTAACTCAAAATGATTTAAAAATTGTTGGAGCAGTACAAGAACATCAATCAATTTCAGCAGAAAATCCTGAAGAGTTAGAACTATGGTTTCCAATTGAAAGAATATAAAAGTCCAAATAGTTTCATTGATGACGAGTTGTTGTATTTCAAAAATTACTAAGGAGAAAAAATCATGACATTAACAGACACTTACACACTAAACAATGGCATTAAAATTCCAAAAGTTGGCTTTGGAACTTGGCAATCTGCGAGCGGAGAAGAAGCTTATAATGCGGTAAAAACAGCACTTGAAGCAGGATATCGTCATATTGATACAGCGGCAGTTTATAAAAATGAAGAATCAGTCGGTCAAGCAATTGCTGATTCAGGAATTCCCCGTGAGGAACTTTTCGTTACAACAAAACTTTGGGGTGTAGGAACAACAGAGGACGCTGCGAAAGCCTTGGATGAATCCTTGAAAAAATTGGGACTTGATTATGTTGATTTGTACCTCATTCATTGGCCAAATCCTAAAGCATTCCGCCCTGATTTTGAAACACGTAATCTTGCAGTTTGGAAAGCCATGGAAGCAGGCGTAAAAGCTGGTAAGATCCGTGCAATTGGTGTTTCAAACTTCCACCCACGTCACCTAAAACCATTGTTGAAATTTGCTGAAATTAAACCAGCAGTTAACCAAATTATGGTCAACCCAAGTGATCAACAAGAAGAAATTGTAAGTTTTAATGTTGACAACAATATCTTGACTGAGGCTTACAGCCCACTTGGAACAGGTAAAATCTTTGAAGTTCCAGAACTTGCAGACTTGGCAAGTAAATACAACAAGAGTATTGCTCAAGTGGTATTGCGTTGGTCTCTTCACAAAGGATATTTACCACTTCCTAAATCAGTAACCCCTGCAAGAATTAAAGAAAATGCAGAAATCTTTGATTTTGATTTAAGTATTGAAGATATTGCTTTTATTGACAGCCTTCATGGAAAAGCTGGTTTGGCTAAAAACCCTGATGAAGTTGATTTCTAAAGAATAATTATGAACATATTTTACTGACAGATTGTTTACATCTCTTAAAAGACAGCAGAGAATTTGGTCAGTAATTTAAAAAAGGTCTGTCAGTAAAATTTTGCTGACAGGCTTTTTAGATTTTTGCTATAATAAAGAAAAATGATCAAATATCAAGGAGAAATGATGAAAAAAGCACTTGTTTTAGTTGATTTTCAAAATGATTTTATTGATGGAAGTTTGGGCACAAAAGAGGCACAAGCCATTATCCCAAATGTCATTGAAAAACTCTCTCAATATTCTAAAGAAAATCGTCTAGCAACCCAAGACACCCATTTTGAAGATTATTTAACGACACAAGAAGGCAAAAATCTGCCAGTTATTCATTGTCAAAATGGTACTTTTGGTTGGGAAATTCGTAAAGAAGCTCAAGTTGGCTTTGCTAAAATTTTTGAAAAAACAACTTTTGGTTCCAGAACATTGGCAGAATTTATTCGAGATGAAAATTATGATGAAGTTGAACTTGTCGGAATTTGTACGGATATTTGTGTTGTTTCCAATGCCTTGTTAATCAAAGCCTATGCGCCAGAAGTAAAAATAAGTGTTGATGTTTCTTGCTGTGCTGGAGTTTCACCTGAAAAACATTTGGCAGCACTTGAAACAATGCGTTCTTGTCAAATAGAAATCACGAATGCCTAATTTTGCTAAAAAGTTACTGACAGGTCTGTCAGTAATTTCAACTTGACAAAATCCTTATGATAATTGATAATGGAGTGAGAAATAAGAAAAATTTTGAAGGTGAGTGCGAGGTATAAATTTGGATTATCATCAATTATTTTCCCGCTTGAACGAAAAACTTTCAGAAGAAAATTTGCAACTTCACTTACATTGTGTTGGTGGTTTCGTGCTTGAATATTATGGAATGAAGGCAACAGAGGATATAGATGCCTTTTATGAAAGTACCGAAAAAGTTGAAAAAATCATTCAAGAAATTGGTGAAGAATTTCATGTCGGAACCTCTAATGAACCTTGGTTGAGTCAAGCAGTCGGCGAAGTCATGTCTCATTCAAAAACAGATGAAACAATTATTTTTGTGGAAAGTCATTTGACTGTTGGTCTGTCATCACTCGAATCTATTCTTATCGATAAAATACAGGCTGGCCGAACCAAAGATGTTCCAGACATCGCAAAAATAATGAAAAAATTAAAAATTGAAAGCCCAGATCCTCTCTTAGAACGATTTAAACATACAGATGGTTCAGCAGACCCAGCGGTCATTTTAGAGGCTTTTAGTTTAGCTTATGGCGAAGAAGCCTTAAAAAATTATTTACGAAAAAATCCAAAAATACTGAGGTTATTGCAATGACGTGGATTGAATATCTCCTGAATGCTGCTCAAAAGTCTAAATGGAATTTAGAACTTTGGGTCCGTTATTTAAATAAAGTGATTCAACGGGACAAAATTTTACTTTCAAAAACAGATATTGACTATTTAATGAGTTCTGAAGAATTAACTTCTTTTCAACGCGTTTTTCTTGAACTCGCGCTTGAAAAAGAAACAACACCTTGGGAAATGACTGTTGGCATGTCTGAACCGACTCAATCGATTCATCTTCAGTCTGTTTTAAAAGAATTAAAAAAAGAATGAATTAACTTTCATTCTTTTTTTATTTTATAAATTACAATTTATTTAATACGAAGATATTGACCAATTAAAATGGTATCACTTGATAAATGATTCCAAGCCTTAATTGAAGCAATTGGGCTACCAGATTTTTGTGAAAGTCCCCAAAGTGTATCTCCTTTAACAACCTTATGGATAGAGGTATTTGAAGCTGCAGAAGAGTTAGAAGTTGAACTCGTAGAGGCTGAGCTTGAACCTGTTGAAGAACTTGAAGAACCGGCAGATTGTGAAACAATCAAGTTTTGTCCAATGAAAATTGTATCAGAATTCAAATGATTCCAACTCTTGAGTTGAGCAATCGTCGTTTTATATTTGACAGAGAGTCCCCAAAGCGTATCACCAGATTTAACCTTAATCGTCGTCTGTGAAGCTGGTTTGGCAGGAGTGACCGAAGTAGTAGGCGTTGTAGTTGCGGCAGAATTTCCTGAAGAAGTTGAACTATTTGTATTAGACGAAGAACTTGAAGTTGTCAATACAAGCTTTTGCCCAATATAGATGACTGTACTTTTAAGATTGTTTGCGCTTTGAATTTGAGCAACACTAATTCCATATTTTTGCGAAATTCCCCAAAGTGTATCGCCAGATTTAACTGTATAAGTGGTTGAGCTTGTATTTGAATTATTATTGGTATTTGTAGCTGTTGAACCCCCGGAATTAGAAGTACCAGCAGAAGAAGCACCGTCAAAACGAGTCAAATTATATTGAGAAATAATTCGATTCAGGGAAGCACCATAATTAGGGTCAGTTGCATATTTTCCTGTTAAGGCTGCGGTTGCAGCTTGATAGGTTGCCGCGTTTGCTCGCCAAGCTTTAGCATAATAAGGACCATTTCCAAAGTTTGTAGTTTTTAAAACATAAGCATTATCTTGGAAACTTTGATTAAAGGAAGGATAAACCCTAAATGGCATATCTTTTGTGACCCATTTACCATTGAGATATTCTTGAGTTTTAAAAACAACACTTTTTCCTTGATAAGTTCCTTGAATACCGAATAAATTATAATAGGGGGCACGAGAAAGTTGGCTTGAACCCCAGTTACTTTCCAAAATAGCTTGAGCAATCATAACTGAAGGATAAAGACCATTACTATCGGCAACTGGTTTTGCTGATGCAGCAATACTTTCAATAAAAGCTTCTGTCGAATTGGTTGCAGCCTGAACCATTGGGCTTGTTTGTTGGAGCAAAAGCTCATGAGTGGTCGTCAAAGTTCCTGCAATGAGAACAGCGCCAGCAAATTTGGTCGCTGGTTTATAAAAAGCCAGTGGTTTTTTGGCTTTCTTTTTTAAATGTCTATTTTTAACTTTAATACGAGAAACTGGCATAAATAATTCCTTTCCTGAAAATACAGAATAAAATAAGTACTACCCTATTTTACCACGGTTAATGGAAGAAAAAGATGACAATTATGTGGCGGTTTGTAAACGTTTTTTATTTAATGTTTTATATTGGCTAGAAAATGTGAGAATTTAGATAAAAAATCTGATTTAAGACGCAATGATTACATTTTAAATACAAAGAGATTATATTTTGCTTTGCGAAATTGAGAAAAGGGAATGAAAACAAGCAACACAAGATATTGTGTGTGTTTACATAATTTAACCTATATATTGTGTCATTTTCGAGAATTTGATAAAATAGATGATGTAATTGAAGAGGATGGTTAATATGAAAAGTGAAGTAAAATATCAAGATGTAACACTAGAAGAAATTAATGTGATAAAGCGTGACGGACGCTCAGTGAAATTTAACAGTGAGAAAATTTTTGATGCTTTGACTAAAGCGGCTAAAAAAGTCGAACTGACAGATATGTCGGTTCTTTCAGAACTTACTGACAGAGTAGTCAGTGAAATCTTTACTCGTTTTTCTGAAAATGTCAAAATTTATGAAATTCAATCGATTGTTGAGCAAGAACTCCTTGAGTCTGGTGAAACTCAATTGGCTGAAGAATATATCTCTTATCGTGCTAACCGTGATTTGGCCCGTACCAAAGCAACGGATATCAATTTCACGATTGAAAAATTAATTAATCGCGACCAAACTGTCGTTAATGAAAATGCCAATAAAGATTCTAACGTTTTCAATACTCAACGTGATTTGACAGCTGGTGCGGTTTCCAAAGCAATTGGTTTGAAACTTCTTCCGCCACATGTGGCAAACGCTCACCAAAAGGGTGATATTCATTATCATGACCTTGATTATAGTCCATTTACTACAATGGCTAACTGTTGTTTGATTGACTTTAAAAATATGTTTGAAAATGGTTTTAAACTTGGAAATGCGCAAGTAGATTCGCCAAAATCAATTCAAACAGCAACTGCGCAAGCCAGTCAAATCATCGCTAATGTGGCTAGTTCACAATATGGTGGTTGTTCATTTGACCGTGCCGATGAAGTATTGGCGCCTTACGCGAAATTAAATTATAAAAAACATTTAAAAGATGCACAAAAATGGATTGATGGTGCTGAAAAACAAGAAGCTTATGCTCGTGAAAAAACAGCCAAAGATATCTATGATGCAATGCAATCTTTAGAATATGAAATTAATACTTTGTTTACTTCAAATGGTCAAACGCCTTTTGTAACAGTTGGTTTTGGTCTTGGAGACGATTGGTATGCGCGTGAAATTCAAAAAGCAATTTTGAATGTCCGGATTGGTGGTTTAGGTTCAGAACACCGTACTGCCATTTTCCCTAAATTAATTTTCACACTCAAACGTGGACTTAACCTCGAAGTAGGGACACCAAACTATGACATCAAAGAACTTGCACTTGAATGTTCAACAAAACGGATGTACCCTGATATTTTGAGCTATGATAAAATTGTTGAATTAACAGGTTCATTTAAAGCTTCAATGGGTTGTCGTTCATTCTTGCAAGGCTGGAAAGATGAAAATGGGAATGACGTGACTGCTGGACGTAATAATCTTGGAGTTGTTACAGTTAACCTTCCACGTATTGCTCTTGAAGCCGCTGGAAATAAAGAAAAATTCTGGGAAATCTTCAATGAAAGAATTGAAATTGCTCATGATGCCCTTGCTTTTCGTGTTGAACGTGCTAAAGAAGCACAACCTAAAAATGCACCTATTCTCTTTATGAATGGTGCATTGGGACGCCTTGATGCCGAAGGTTCAGTTGATGAATTGTACAATAAAGAACGTGCAACTGTAAGTTTAGGTTACATTGGACTTTATGAAGTGGCGACTACTTTTTATGGCCCAACTTGGGAAAATAATCCTGAAGCTAAAGCTTTTACAATTGAAATTGTGAAACGAATGCATGAAGATTGTGAAGATTGGTCTAAAGCCTCTGGTTATCATTATTCTGTTTACTCAACACCGTCAGAAAGTTTAACTGACCGTTTCTGCCGAATGGATAAAGAAAAATTCGGTTCAGTTGCAGATATTACTGACAAAGATTACTATACTAATTCTTTCCACTATGATGTGCGTAAAAATCCAACTCCATTTGAAAAATTAGAGTTTGAAAAAGACTATCCTGTTTATGCCAATGGTGGATTCATTCATTACTGTGAATATCCTGTTCTTCAACAAAATCCGAAAGCTCTTGAAGCAGTCTGGGACTTTGCCTACGATCGTATTGGATATCTTGGAACAAATGCACCAATTGACCACTGCTATGCTTGTGGCTTTGAAGGAGATTTTGCGGCAACGGAACGTGGATTTAAATGTCCACAATGTGGCAATGATGATCCTAAAACCTGTGACGTTGTCAAAAGAACTTGTGGATATCTTGGAAATCCGCAAGCACGTCCAATGGTTCATGGTCGTCACAAAGAAATTTCATCACGTGTAAAACATATGAATGGTTCTGTCGGAGCTTTGAACGATGGAAATTTGATTGATTCAGTCGAAGTTGACGAAGCGAAATCAAAATATTTTGCGGAGAAATAAGTATGAACAATCCAAAACCAGGAGAATGGAGAGCTGATGAACTCTCACAAAATTATATTGCAGATTATAAACCCTTCAATTTCGTTGATGGTGAAGGGGTGCGCTGCTCACTTTATGTGAGTGGCTGTATGTTTCATTGTGAGGGCTGCTATAATCAAGCCACTTGGTCATTTCGTTATGGAACGCCCTATACCAAAGAGCTTGAAGATAAAATTATGGCTGACCTTGCTCAGCCTTATGTCCAAGGACTGACGCTTCTTGGTGGGGAACCTTTCTTGAATACGACATTTTTGATTCCTTTGCTCAAACGGATTCGTCGTGAGTTACCGGATAAAGATATTTGGTCATGGACAGGTTATACATGGGAAGAGATGCTACTTGAAACAGATGACAAATTAGAAATGCTTGATTTGTTAGATATTTTAGTTGACGGTCGTTTTGAATTATCAAAGAAAAACTTAATGCTCCAATTCCGTGGGTCATCAAATCAGCGGATTATCGATGTACCAAAATCTCGAAAACAAGGACAAGTTGTCATTTGGGAAAAACTCAATGATGGTGAAAAAACTTTTGAACAAATTCATAAAGAAAAATTAATTTAAAAGTTACTGATGGACATTTGAGTATATCCGTAAGCGCTAAAGTGCCAACGGCTATCTTCTGACAGAAATTCTGTCACTAAAAATAAGCACTGACAAATGCGTCAGCGCTTATTTTTTAAATAATTTTGTAAAATCAGGTTCGTCGTCAGTAATTTTGAAATCTTTTAGCGCCGATTTTAGAGGGAGATGTTTCTTTTTTCCTTTTAAATAATTTTGACTTTCTTTGCTTTGGGCACTTTCGGCTAAAGAATTTTGCTTTTGTATAACTCTATTTTCAATTTTTCTTTTGCTTTTCTTATTTTGGTCGATGCTTTCAAAAGATTCATCTGGAAAAGTTTGAGAAAGTTGCTTGATAATGGTTTCTAAACCAAAGTTACTACTAATCCAAAAGGGTGTATCGGTTGCTTTACAAGCTTCTTTAGCAAATTGAACTGAATGATGAGCCACATTTCGGTTTCTCATAACGACGAAATCAGCTTTGGCAACAAGTTGGTCAATCTCAAATCGATTAGGTTTTTTCTTATCAAAACCAAGAAAAGAAACGCCAACTTTTGCCAAGCCCTCTCTAAAATCATGCCAATATTTAACTTCACATAGAACAAGTAGTGTTTTCATGTCATTCCTTACTGATGCTCTGTCTTTACTGACAGGAGCGAATTATAGTGATTATAACACAATTTTGCTTAATGATAAATGTATTTTTTTAAATATAAGTTTCAAAAATTTGACCTCATAAAAATAAAGTGGTAAATTAATAGTAGATGGGTATGGTGCACACCCGAAACCGTTTCAAGAAATAGCTTGAATCTAATGGCGCCTACAAAGCAAAGTCTTTTTTTGCCTTGTAGTCTGCCATTTTTTCTTTGACTTACAAGGCATTAAAGGCAAAGAAAAGGAGATTTATTATGACAGTCACAATCGAAAACATCCACGCAAGAGAAATTTTTGATTCTAGAGGAAATCCAACCGTTGAGGTAGATGTTAGATTAACAGATGGAACATTAGGACGCGCAGCAGTACCCTCAGGAGCATCAACTGGAGACCGTGAAGCAGTTGAATTAAGAGATGGTGGAGACCGCCTTCAAGGGAAAGGCGTTTCTAAAGCCGTCGCAAATGTCAATGGCGAAATTTATGAAGCCTTGAAAGGACAATCACCATTTAATCAAGCAAAATTAGATCATTTGATGATTGAGCTTGACGGGACAAAAAATAAATCTCGTTTAGGGGCTAATGCAATTTTAGGGGTTTCAATGGCCATTTCTCGTGCGGCAGCGAATAGTGAAAAAATTCCACTCTATCGCTATCTTGGTGGAGTTGATTTGGAACTTCCACAACCATTTTTTAATGTCATTAATGGTGGAGTACATGCCGATTCAGGAATTGACGTTCAAGAATTTTTGATTACACCAGTCAAACGGGACAGCTTTCGCGATGGTTTAGAAAAAATTGCAAATATCTACCATACTCTGAAGAAAATTTTAGCTGACAAAGGGCTAGAAACAGCCGTAGGCGATGAAGGTGGCTTTGCCCCTAAACTTGGTTCTACTGAAAATGCAATAGCTACACTTTATCAAGCAATTGAAAGTGCAGGATATGTTCCTGGTGAAGAAATTGCGATTGCCATTGACCCAGCTTCAAGCGAATTTTATGATGATAAAGAAAAAGTTTATCGTTTTGAAGGGCAAAAATTGACTTCTAAAGAACTATTGACTTACTATGAAAATTTAGTTGAAAAATATCCAGCACTTATTTCTATTGAAGATGGATTTTCTGAACATGACTGGGAGGGCTTTGCAGCTCAAACGAAAGCTCAAGGTCAAAAAATTCAATTAGTAGGTGATGATATTTTTGTGACAAATCCTAAAATTTTCAAAGAAGGAATTAAAAAAGGTGTAGCAAATGCTATTTTGATTAAACTTAATCAAATCGGAACAGTAACTGAAGCGATTGAAGCCATTAGTTTAGCGAGAAAAGCAGGCTATAAGACAATGATTTCTCATCGTTCAGGTGAAACAGTTGATAGCTACATTGCCGATTTTGCGGTAGCCATGCATGCTGGCCAAATAAAAACAGGTTCAATGGCTCGAAGTGAACGGGTTGAAAAATATAATCAATTCTTGCGAATTGAAGAAGAATTAGGAAAAGATGTAGCTCTTGCTAGTTTTCCAGAATAGATAAAAATAAAAAAACATTAATTTTTATAATTAATGTTTTTTTATTTTTAAGAATGTGAATTTATAAAGGAGAAGAGGGGATTCGAACCCCCGATACGCTTGTGACGTATACACACTTTCCAGGCGTGCTCCTTCGGCCACTCGGACACTTCTCCGATTACTTTAATATTATAACAAAATCCCTTCTCGTTTAGCAATGACTTTTGAATGTTTTGTTTTGGCGATAAAGAATGTCATTTTTAGTAGAAATATAAAACTAAATGCTTAAAAGTGTCTAAAATTTGGTATAATAAGGGCTATGAATAAAATTCTCGAAGTAGAAAATTTAGTTTTTAAATATGAAAAAGAAAGCGATGTAAATCAGCTTAATGGTGTTTCCTTTTCGATTACAAAAGGGGAATGGGTTTCGATTATTGGCCAAAATGGTTCTGGTAAATCGACGACTGCTCGACTGATTGATGGTCTTTTTGAAGAATTTGAAGGAAAAGTCAAAATTGATGGAGAACTTTTGACTGCTGAAAATGTCTGGAATCTTCGTCGAAAGATTGGGATGGTTTTTCAAAATCCGGATAACCAATTTGTTGGGGCAACGGTTGAAGATGATGTCGCTTTTGGTATGGAAAATCAAGGAATTCCACGGGAAGAGATGATTAAACGAGTTGACGAAGCTTTGCTTGCTGTCAATATGCTTGATTTCAAAACCCGCGAACCCGCGAGACTTTCTGGTGGACAAAAGCAAAGGGTAGCTGTGGCCGGAATTATTGCTTTGCGACCTGAAATCATTATTCTTGATGAATCAACCTCAATGCTTGATCCGACCGGGCGTCAAGAGATTATGCGCGTGATTCATGAAATTAAAGAGAAATATCAACTGACCGTTTTATCTATTACTCATGACCTTGATGAAGCAGCAAGCTCTGACCGAATTTTAGTGATGAAAGCAGGAGAAATAATTAAGGAAGCGGCACCGTCTGAACTCTTTGCAACGAGTGAGGATATGGTTGAAATTGGACTAGATGTTCCCTTCTCTTCAAATTTAATGAAAGACCTGCGAAAAAATGGCTTTGATTCACCAGAAAAGTATCTGTCAGAAGACGAATTGGTAGAGCTTTTGGCTGATAAGTTGCGCTAAATTTACTGACAGAATTTCTGTCAGTTACACGCGATTAACGTGAGTGTGAAATTGGCGGATAAATGAAGTTTCTGTCAGTTCAAGGCGATTAATGAGAGTCCTTGAATCGGTGACTTAATAAAATTCTAGTATGCTAGAATTTCTGTCATTAAAATGGATATTATTGGATTTGAGAAAAAAGAAAAATGATTAAATTTGAAAAAGTAAATTATACTTATCAGCCCAACAGTCCCTTTGCCAGTCGTGCCCTTTTTGACATTGATTTAGAAGTCAAAAAAGGAAGTTACACGGCTTTGATTGGGCATACTGGTTCTGGTAAATCGACACTTTTGCAACATCTGAATGGATTGTTGCAGCCTACACAAGGGACGGTTAGAGTAGGTGATATTGTTGTCACTTCAACAAGTAAACAAAAAGAGATTAAACCTGTCCGCAAAAAAGTAGGTGTAGTCTTTCAATTTCCTGAAAGCCAACTTTTTGAAGAAACGGTTTTAAAAGATGTCGCTTTTGGACCACAAAACTTTGGAATTTCAAAAGAAGAAGCTGAGAAAATTGCTGCTGAGAAACTGGAAATGGTCGGTCTTTCAAAAGAATTTTGGGAAAAATCTCCTTTTGAACTTTCAGGAGGACAAATGCGTCGTGTGGCCATTGCTGGGATTCTCGCGATGGAACCAGAAGTTTTGGTACTTGATGAACCAACAGCGGGCCTTGACCCAAAAGCTAGAATTGAGATGATGAAACTTTTTGAGAGTATTCATCAGACGGGTCAAACCGTTGTTTTAGTCACTCATTTAATGGATGACGTGGCCGATTATGCTGACTATGTTTATCTTCTTGAAAAAGGACATATTATCAGCTGTGGTACTCCGTCAGATGTTTTTCAAGAAGTTGATTTTTTGAAAGCACATGAATTGGGAGTGCCAAAAGCGACTCATTTTGCTGACCAACTTCAAAAAACAGGAGCCTATACTTTTGAAAAATTGCCAATCACACGAGCTGAACTTGTTAATTTACTGACAAGTCTGTCAGTAAAATCAGGAGGTGAAAACTGATGCAAAATATGCTGATGGGACGTTATATTCCAGGTGATAGTATCATTCACCGCATGGACCCGCGTTCAAAACTTTTGGTGATGATTGCTTTTGTTGTCATTATCTTTTTGGCTCACGATTGGTTAGGTTATCTTCTTTTAGTGCTTTACACTTTAGCGGGTGTTTTATTATCCAAAATTTCAGTTTCCTATTTTTTAAAAGGCCTACGGCCAATGATTGGTTTAATTCTGTTCACAGTTATTTTCCAAATGCTTTTTACTAATGGTCAGCATGTCATTTTTAGTCTATGGTTTATCAAAATTTCAACAGAATCTTTGATTAATGCTGTTTATATTTTCTTTCGTTTTGTCTTGATTATTTTTATGTCAACAATTTTGACGCTGACCACGCCACCATTGACCTTGGCTGATGGAATCGAAAAAGGCTTAGGACCTTTGAAAAAAATCAAAGTCCCTGTTCACGAATTAGGTTTGATGTTATCTATTTCTTTACGCTTTATTCCAACATTAATGGATGACACAACAATGATTATGAATGCTCAAAAAGCCAGAGGAATGGATTTTGGTGAAGGAAATTTACTGAAAAAAATTAAATCAGTCATTCCAATTTTAATTCCATTATTTGTCAGTTCTTTCCGCCGTGCGGATGACTTAGCAGTCGCAATGGAAAGCAGAGGCTATCAAGGGGGAGATGGACGTACAAAATACCGTCAACTCAAATGGAAAATGCGAGATAGCTTGCTCGTTGTATCTATTATCATAATGACAATTTTACTTATTTTATGGTCAAAAGTTTCCTAAATAAATGCTCAAGAGGAGAAAAAATGATTACTTTAAACGTAAATAGCTTGGAAAATGCAGAAATTTTTTGGAAAGAATTAGGTTTGGAAGATGAAGTAGCACTTAATGAAACCTATGACCCAAATCCTGAAACTTTAGCAATTTCAGTAGAAACAATTGATGAAATTCATGATAAAATCATTGAACTTGGACTTCCTGTAAGTCCAATTACGCCAGCTGTTGATGGAAGATTCATGTTTTCTTTTATTGCTCCTGAGGACAATACCTTTATTGTTATTGGTGAATGGGTCGAAAGACCTTACACTGGAGAAATGCGCACTGAATTTTTTGAAAATGTAAAAGGACTAATTCCACTTGCGCCAGAACGTCTGTCAGAGCTGACAGAAGGCCAATTTGTACTTTTTGGACGTGTCACTTGTCCTTGGACCAGAAGATTTGTTAAGGCTCTTCCTGACTATGCTGACAAAATGATTTATTACGTTGACACAGAAAATACAGACCTCAATCCAGAATTACAAGCGATTCGTAAAGCTCACGAAGTAGAAACCGTTCCAACATTTATGAAGAGAAGTGCTGACGGAACTTTTATCAAATTTGATAAAAAGAAAGAAAGTCTTTCTGAGTTTATAAAATAAATGCTGACAGTTCTGTCAGTAAAAAAACAGTTTCGGCTGTTTTTTCTTTAAGCAGAATTGAAAATTTTCCAAATATTTGATAATTTGCTATAATATAGAACAATAATATTGTAGGTAAAATGATTCTGTCAGTAAATTTTTACTGACAGAATCATAAAAAGGCCTATAAAGTGTCATCAATAACTGAATGGCCCTAGAATGGAGTAAAAATGGAAGCACAAAAACTATCAGCACAAGAAATAATTCAATTTATCGGGAACGCTGAGAAAAAAACACGTGTCAAGGTAACCTTATCAGGAATGCCTAGTTTTAAAGCAGCTGGTTTTCTTGCTGAAAATGGGCGTCCAAATTTTAAGGCACTAGCCAATAAAGGAATCCAAGTTCTGGGAGATTTTCACACACATTACAGCTTAAAAATTATCATTGGAGATTGGCAAGAAGTACGTCCATTGCTTTCTGGCTTGACTGAGAATAAAGATTACACCCTAGAACTTGAAGGCCGAAATTCAGCTGTGCCTCTCCTTGATACCAGAGAAACCAATGCTCGAATTGAGCCAGGAGCAATTATTCGTGACCAAGTAACTATTGGCGATAGTGCGGTCATTATGATGGGCGCTATCATCAATATCGGAGCTGAAATTGGTGAAGGCACAATGATTGATATGGGGGCAATTTTGGGTGGCCGTGCGACGGTTGGTAAGAACTCTCATATTGGTGCTGGAGCTGTTTTGGCTGGTGTTATTGAGCCTGCAAGTGCTGAACCTGTTCGTGTTGGGGATAATGTCCTTGTGGGAGCCAATGCTGTTGTAATCGAAGGAGTACAAGTCGGTTCAGGTTCTGTTGTTGCAGCAGGGGCAATTGTTACCCAAGATGTTCCAGAAAACGTTGTTGTTGCTGGTGTTCCAGCTCGAATTATCAAAGAAATAGATGAAAAAACACAACAAAAAACGGCTTTAGAAGATGCCCTTAGAAATTTGTAAAATTAAAGAAATAGCTTATTTCTGAACTTTTGTTAATCTTAGCAAAAGTTTTTTTGTTAAAAAGAGCAATATACAGCCAAAAAAGAGTAAAATAAATAAAAAAGATTGAAATTAAGCTTAGTAACGAGGAAAAAATATGATAAATTTAATTGAAATCAGACGGCAGCTTCACCAAATTCCTGAAATTGGTCTTGAAGAATACGAAACTCAAAAGTATTTACTAGCCATTATTCAAGAACTGACTCAAAATAAACCATTTATTCAAGTGAGAACATGGCAAACCGGTATTCTAGTTTATCTAGCAGGAAGTCAGGGTCAAAAGACAATTGGTTGGCGGACAGATATTGACGGTCTGCCTATTGAGGAATCAACCGATTTACCTTATGCTAGTAAAAATGGACGAATGCACGCTTGTGGACACGATATTCACATGACCGTTGCTCTTGGTTTATTGGAAAAAATGAGTGAAAGCCAACCAAGAGATAATCTCCTCTTTCTCTTTCAACCTGCTGAAGAAAATGAAGCGGGCGGAAAATTAATGTATGATGCTGGAGCATTTGAAAATTGGCTTCCTGATGAATTTTATGGATTACATGTCCGACCAGATTTAAAAGTAGGTGATATCGCTACGAATCAGCATACGCTTTTTGCAGGGACTTGTGAAGTTGAATTATCCTTTATTGGAACAGGAGGACATGCTGCTTTTCCCCACACAGCAAATGACGCTTTGGTAGCAGCCGCTTATTTTATCACTCAGGTTCAGACGATTGTAAGCCGTAATGTGGATCCATTAGCTTCAGCAGTGGTTACATTTGGAAAAATGGAATCTGGGACAACGAATAATATTATCGCTGAACGTGCTTTTTTACATGGAACTATCCGGAGTCTGACCCAAGAAGTCAATGAATTGACCCAAAAACGTTTAAAAGAACTTGCAAATGGAATCGCGCAATCTTTTAACATGGAAATTGAGCTTAAACTTAAACAAGGCGGCTATCTTCCAGTTGAAAATCATCCTGAACTTGCTAAAGAACTGATGGAATTTTTCAAAAAAGAAACTAAGGCTAATCTTATTGACATCTCTCCAGCCATGACTGGTGAAGATTTTGGTTACCTTTTGAGCAAAATTCCTGGAGTCATGTTCTGGTTAGGAATTGATAGTGATGCTCCCCTTCATTCACAAAAAATGAATCCAGACGAGCATGTTCTCAATTTTGCTGTTGATACAATTAGCCAATTTTTACAATTTAAAGTTAATAGGTTATCAGAAGATGAAAAAACAATAAATTAATGGCTTTAATCTTAAGAATGGATATGTTAAGATAGGAGGATAGAGTTTTTTTAAATCATTCAGTAGTTAAATTGTTACAATTGAACTTTTTTGAAATGATAAAAGTTATTTAGGGAAGAATAATGAAACAAAGAAGATTAAAATCAAAAGGAGCAAAAAAAGCTTTTTGGAAGCTTACCTTGCTTATAGGTGCGTTATTAATAGTGGTAGCGGGAGTAGGAACCTATTATTATGATCAAGGAGTTCAAAAGCAAAAAATTGCTTATGAAAAACAAGTAGATGAGGCGAGAAATGCAAAAGACAAGGCCTATGATTCAAGAAAAGCAAACGATATTGAACAGGCTCATAAGTTAATTGATAAGCTTCATGTTAAAGATAAAACTTCTTTAGATAAATCAATGAGCCAATTGACAAACTATTTGTCAGAGATTGACAAAGTGAACCAGATTGTTGCAAAAGCCCATGAAAATATAAGTGAAGAAGGAATAAAAAGCTCTGAAGAGGCTTTAGAATTATTAAAGGCTCCATATGAGAAATCAGACAAAGAAGCATTGGCAAAACAAGTAAATGCTGACAAACAAATACTTATTGAACGTCAAAAAGAAGCGGAGCGTATTGCGAACGTTCAAAATCAATATGCAAATAAAAAATTGATTGCCTTGACCTTTGATGATGGACCAAACCCTAATACGACCCCTCAATTATTAAAAATTTTATCAGATGCACAAGTTCCAGCAACCTTTTTTGCTTTAGGAAAACAAGCCCAAGCCTGCCCCCAAATTATTAAAGAAGAAGCTGATAGAGGAAATGAAGTCGCTTCGCATACATGGGACCATAAAGACTTGGTAACACTCTCACCAGACCAACAAAAGCAAGAAATTGAGAGTGCAAATCAGTTAATTAATAAAATTACAGGTAAAAACGTAACACTCTTCCGTCCACCTTATGGAAGTTATAATAAATCTGTTTTAAGTCAAACAAATTTAAGTGCAGTTAATTGGACTGTTGACACAAATGACTGGCGTTATCGTACAAGTGCTCCAGTTGTTCAAAATGTTTCGACTTACGCTCATGATGGAGCAATCATTTTGATGCATGATATTCACCAATGGTCAGTAGATGCTGTGCCGCAGATTATTCAAAATTTGAAAGCACAAGGTTATACCTTTGTAACGGTCAGCACTTTGCTAACAGTACAAGATGGGGGAGCTAAGGCTCAACAAGTTTATTTTGGTAGATAATAAAATAAGAAGAGGAGAAGTGATTCTGCTCTTTTTATTCGTTTTTAACGAAGGTTTATTCTAAAAAATTCATATCCAATGAGTTTATTCTTGACAACTTATGGGAAACTTGATATACTAATATAGTCGTTTGAGAGAAACGCAGGCGTGGCTCAACTGGATAGAGTACCTGACTACGAATCAGGCGGTTGTAGGTTCGAATCCTACCGCTTGCATAAACAGAATATGGCGAAAGTCATTTTTTTGTTTGATACTGATATTTTAGATAAAATGAGAGAAGTATCGGTAAGAATTTAAAAATTCTAAAATAATATTTGGAACTTCGTGATAAGCGCGAAGAACTGAATTGCTAAACGCTAAAGCGTCAAGCACTTCATGTCCGGGAATTAGCTCAGTTTGGTAGAGCTCAAAGCATGCTTTGAGGCTGTGGATAGGAATTTGCGAAGCAAATTTACTTTACAAGTACTTTTAAAAGTGGAGATACTGAACAAAGAAGTTTCAAAAATTTAATATTAGCTACGGGAAGTAGCTCAGCTTGGTAGAGTACTTGGTTTGGGACCAAGGTGTCGCAGGTTCGAATCCTGTCTTCCCGATTACCGACTAACCCTAACTCATCTTTCGTGGATGAGTTTTTTTTGATGTCAAAATTAAATAATCTTCCATAATTCTTGAAAGTGTTATCAAGATATGATAAAATTCAAGTGATAATGTGAGTTTAGAAAATTATTAAAAGCGAGCATTAAATGAAAGGAGCCATCATGGCATATAAATCACATAAATTTGGTAAACGTAACGGTAAAAAACATTTCAACGCAGTAGGCGTAAGAACTGCACCAAAACCAGAAGCTAAAAAAGAAGAAAAATAATTTTTGTTTAGGAATTTTAGATTAATTAAAATTGAATCCTAATCTCTTGATTTTCTAACTCATCTCTTACAGATGAGTTTTTTTATTTAAATCACTTGTTCTAATGTGAAAAATATTGACAAAATAAGGATTTTTGGTATAATAGAAAAGTTGAATATAGCAGTCAGCTAGAAAGCTCGTCAACATTTTGCTGTTATGTCAGGGAGCGTAAGCTATTATACTCCTTGTGTCAAGTAACTGAAGCTATAAGCGAAGGTAAAATGAACGAATTCGAGGCTGTCAATATTCTTCAAATAAAATATTTGGAGGACATAAATTATGTCACGTTACACTGGTCCATCATGGAAACAATCACGCCGTTACGGTATCTCACTTTCTGGTTCTGGTAAAGAAATCGCTCGTCGTAACTACGTACCTGGACAACACGGTCCAAACAACCGTTCAAAACTTTCTGAATACGGTCTTCAATTGGCTGAAAAACAAAAACTTCGTTTTTCATACGGTCTTTCTGAACGTCAATTCCGTAACTTGTACATTGCTGCAACTAAAGTTAAAGAAGGAACTGTTGGTTTCAACTTCATGACTTTGCTTGAACAACGTCTTGATAACGTAGTTTTCCGTCTTGGTCTTGCGACTACTCGTCGTCAAGCACGTCAATTCGTAAACCACGGACATATCCTTGTTGACGGAAAACGCGTTGATATCCCATCATTCCGCGTACAACCTGGTCAAGTGATCTCAGTTCGCGAAAAATCTATGAAAGTTCCTGCAATCCTTGAAGCTGTTGAAGCTACTAAAGGTCGCGCTAACTTCGTATCATTTGATGCTGATAAACTTGAAGGAACTCTTGTTCGTCTTCCTGAACGTGATGAAATCAACCCAGAAATCAATGAAGCATTGATCGTTGAATTCTACAACAAAATGATGTAATTTCTTATTTGCATTTTGAAATCGCTCCTGTTTGGGAGCGATTTTTTTGTGACTTTTTTGGTAAAATAGAGGTAGGACACTGTCCTTTAAAATTGATGACAAAAACTAGTTAAGGATTATTTCTAAGTGGAAAATGTTAAAAAAATTGCTGAATTGTTGAATATTAAAAATTCACAAGTTGAAAAAGTATTAGAACTGACGGCAGAGGGGAACACAGTTCCGTTTATTGCTCGTTATCGTAAAGAAGCAACAGGTTCACTTGACGAAGTTGAAATCAAAAAAATTATTGATGAAGATAATTTACTGACAAAATTATCAGAACGTAAAACGGCTGTTTTGTCAAAAATTGAAGAGCTTGGTAAGTTGACTGATTCGCTAAAAGCACAAATTTTGGCTGCTGAAAAACTAACAGAAGTTGAAGATTTATATCTGCCTTACAAAGAAAAACGGCGCACAAAAGCAACGATTGCAAAGGAAAATGGTTTATTTCCTTTGGCTCAATTGATTGTAAAAAATTCAGCGAATCTTGAAGAAGAAGCTGAAAAATTTGTCAATGAGAATTTTACAAGCCCTCAAAAAGCTTTGGAAGGTGCTGTGGATATCTTGTCAGAAGCGATTTCTGAGGATGCACGTTTGCGCTCATGGCTGACCGGTGAAATCAAAAACAATAGTTTACTGACAAGTAGTTTGAAAAAAGATGCCGTTGATGAAAAGCAAGTTTTTCAAATGTATTATGAATTCTCAGAAAAAGTTTCAGAATTACCAAATTATCGTGTATTGGCTTTAAACCGTGGTGAAAAATTGGGGATTCTGTCAGTAAAATTTGAAAATAACGAAGATAAAATTTTACGTTATTTTGCCGCCCGTTTTGCTGCTCAAAATAATCCAATGATGCAAGTGGCGATTAAAGATGCTGTCAAGAAAAAATTGATTCCGGCTATGGAACGTAGTATTCGGACTGAATTGACAGAAAAAGCTGAAGCATCTGCCATCGAAGTTTTTGGCGAAAATTTGAAAAATTTATTATTGGTGGCTCCGCTTAAAGGGCGTGTAGTCATGGGATTTGACCCTGCTTACCGTACTGGAGCAAAGCTTGCTATTGTTGATGAGACAGGTAAATTATTGATGACAACGGTCATTTATCCTGTGAAGCCAGCAAATGCAGGTCAAATTGCTCAAGCGAAAAAAGATTTAGCAAAATTCATTCGAGAATATGGTGTGAATATGATTGCGATTGGGAATGGAACTGCCAGTCGCGAATCTGAAAGTTTTGTTGCAGAAGTACTCAAGGAAAATAATTTTTCTGATGTTTATTATGTGATTGTCAGTGAATCTGGAGCCTCTGTTTATTCAGCGAGCGAGTTGGCACGTGAAGAATTTCCAGAATTGACTGTTGAAAAACGTTCAGCAATTTCGATTGCACGCCGTTTGCAAGATCCATTGGCTGAACTTGTAAAAATCGAACCAAAAGCCATTGGTGTTGGTCAATATCAACATGATGTTTCTGAGAAAAAATTAACAGAAAATCTTGATTTTGTCGTGGAAACAGTAGTTAACCAAGTTGGTGTTAATGTCAATACAGCCAGTCCTAGTTTGCTTTCACACGTAGCTGGCCTTAATAAAAGTTTGGCACAGAATGTAGTAAAATATCGTGAAGAAAATGGTGCACTCAAAACAAGAGCGGAACTAAAAAAAGTCCCACGTTTGGGAGCTAAAGCATTTGAACAAGCGGCAGGTTTCTTAAGAATTCCAGAAGGTAAAAATTTCCTTGACAACACCGGTGTTCACCCAGAATCTTATAAAGTGACGGAACAACTTTTGGCGGAAATTTCCGCTGATAAACCTGTCAGTAACGAAGAATTGCTGACCAAACTTTCGTCAGTAAATATTCCTGAAATGGCTGAAAAACTTGGTCTTGGTCAGGAAACATTGACTGATATTATCAATGATTTACAAAAACCAGGCCGTGATTTGCGTGATAGTTTTGATGCCCCAATTTTAAGACAAGATGTTTTGTCAGCTGGAGATTTACAAATTGGTCAACAACTTGAAGGTGTAGTTCGTAATGTTGTTGATTTCGGTGCCTTTATTGATATCGGAATTAAAAATGATGGCTTGGCACACGTTTCTGATTTGAGCAAATCTTTTGTCAAAAATCCAAGTGATGTTGTCGCTGTAGGACAAATCGTAACGATTTGGGTTAAATCTCTCGATTTACAAAGAGGGAAAATTAATTTAACCTTAGTGAACCCACGAGAAAAATAATCTGTCAGTAAATTTTTTTGATTCTAGTTTCATTAAGCGAAGCTGTCAGTAAAATTTACTGACAGTCGTCTGTGCGAGCCTGTCAAAGGAGGAAAAGTGTTAACTAATCAAGAATTGACAGCAAAAGTAAAAGAAATATCACTCACATATTTTAAGCAATCATTTGACCACGAAGCAAAATGGAATCAACGCCTACGGACAACTGGTGGTCGTTTCTTTCCCAAAGATTTACATCTTGATTTTAATCCTAAAATGGCTGAACTTAAAGATTTTGAAGGAGTGATACTTCATGAATTAACTCATTATCATCTGTATCGGTCTAAAAGAGGTTATAAACATCGAGATGCTGATTTTAAAAGGCTTCTGTCACAAGTTGGTGGCTTACGATATGCTCCCTCAGTGATTGATAAGAAGATAAAATATTATTATAGCTGTCAAAATTGCGGCCAACTTTATCCTCGACAAAGAAAAATTGATACAAAAAAGTATCGCTGTGGAAAATGTCGAGGAAAATTAATCTTAAAAACAAGCGGAAATTAAAAATTCCGCTTGTTTTTTATTAAGAATTAAGAAGTTTATCCACATTTTCTTCACTTTTTCCCCAAAAATTGTGAATAAGTTAAGAAAAATTGGGGATAATTACAAAAAAATGGCTTAATTGAGCCAAAAAAATCTTATCCACAAGATAAAATAAATGCGTAAAGATGATAATTGCTTTTTCTCACAAAAAAGCGTAGAATAGTAAAAATACATTTTTGAAGGACTTCGAGCTATTTAGCTCGAAATCTTTTATATCATGTAAAATAATATTGGATGAAAAAGAAAAGGGAGAAACTCGTGCTTAAATCAGAAATTATTGCTCAAATACCAAAAGTTGAACTTCATTGCCATCTTGATGGTTCGCTTAGCTTGTCAGTCATTAAAGAACTCGCTAAAAATGCTGGAATTCATATGACAATGTCCGATGAGGAAATTTTAGAAAAGGCACAAGCCCCAGAAAATACAAAAAATTTGCTAGAATACCTGCAACGTTTTGATTTCGTCTTACCACTTTTGCAAACTTATAAGAATTTAGAGTTAGCTGCTTATGATGTTGTCAGACAGGCAGCAAATGATAATATTAAATATATTGAAATCCGTTTTGCTCCAAGTCAACATCTCTTAGAAAATCTAACCCTTGAAGAAGCAGTAGAGGCTGTCATCGCCGGCCTTTCTCGTGCAGAAAATGATTTTGATATAAGAGCAAATGCACTCGTTTGTGGATTAAAACAAGAACCAATTCAAAAATTACAAAAACTGCTGCCACTTTTTGATAAGATTCCTAATGAACATTTTGTCGGATTTGATATGGCGGGTGATGAATTAAATTATCCACAGGAAAAATTTGTAGATTTGATTCATGATATAAAAATTAAGGGTGTCAATGTGACGCTTCATGCTGGAGAATGTCCAGCATGTGAGAAAAATATTTTAGATTCAATTGCAATGGGGGCAAGTCGCATTGGACATGGAATTATGACTAAAAATCTGTCCGAAGCCGAACAAAAAATGATGATTGAAAAACAAATTGTTTTAGAAATGGCTCCGACTAGCAATTTTCAAACAAAAGCGGTGACAGAGCTTGCGCAATATCCTTTTAAAGAACTTTATGACAAAGGAATACACGTGACATTAAATACCGATAATCGAATGGTTTCGGCTACAAATTTAAGCAAAGAATATGAGAAAATCTCAGCTTGGTACCCAGATTTTTCTCTTTCTGATTTTGAAAAAATAAATCATTACGCAATTGATGGCGCCTTTATTGGTCAAGAAGAAAAAGAAGAACTTCATCAAAGATTTACCAAAGAATACAAAAAAATCTCTGAATAATCAGAGGTTTTTTAGATTAGATGAATTATTATTATTTAATTTCTATCTTAGAAATGATTTGAGCAGCTTGTTCATCAAATGAAGTTGGAATGGCAAGCGTTTGGCTACTGTCCAATAGTTTTTGAGATTCTTCTTTTACCCAAGCAGAATCTTTAAGATATCTTTCGTCTTGGTAATGATTTGGGTCTTTATAGAAATTGATTGACCCATTATGATTAGAGCTATAGGTAACAATAGTGGTTCCAGCCATTGTATTATCAGAACTAAAAGATAATGTTACTGTGTCCTGAGGAACAACTACAGAACCGGAAAAAGGAAAGACTTGGTGATTAGCTCCATTTTTAGTAACACTGATAGAAACAGGTTGATAATCATATTTATAATAACTTAGAAGGGTTTCGGTTACGCGTGCATACTCAACCTGTTCAGCGCTATATCCAGATAAAGGCGAAGAACTTTTTTGTACTTTTTCAGAATTATTGGTATTTGCTTGACTGCTTGAAGGAGAAGTGTTCGTAGAATGAGTAGCAGAATTTTTACTATTGCTAGTTTTTGAACTTGAGGTAACTTTAGAACTAGAAGTATTTTCTTTTTTGGTCTGATTTTCAGAACTTTTAGAATTTGAACAGGCAGCTAAGGCAAATAAACTCAAAAATGTAGCTGACCAAAGGATTGTTTTTTTCATAAGATTTATTCTCCATTTTTATTACTTTATAATAATACCATTAAATTTTTATAAAGTAAAATTTAGCTATGATTACTATAATCTTAGAATATATTTCTACTTGGGTATAATCTATTGTTGGAATGAGCTTTATTTAGGTATTTTTATTTTTAAGGTGTTGCTTTAGGACAATAAAAAAAACTGAATCATTATATATTCAGCCTTTTTTATTAATAAATATTATTCATCAGGTGTCATAATCATTGGAACAACAAGTGGTGAACGTTCAGTTTGTTTATAAAGGAATGGTGAGAGTGCTTCACGCATCGCACGAGCCACAGAAGCTTCATTTGCATTTTCTTCATGCATCGCTTCACGAATGGCATTGAAAAGGACACGTTGACCACTACGAATCAAATCACCAGACTCACGCATATAGATAAATCCACGCGAAAGCATGTCAGGGCCAGCAAGAACGGTTTTCTTTTCAAAGTCAACGGTTGCAACCGCAAGGACAATTCCATCTTCTGAAAGTTCATGACGATCGTGGAGAACGGCATTTCCGACATCACCAATTCCTGAACCATCAACGTAAGTGTCAGAGGCTGGGAAATGGTCGGCATATCTTGCGCTGTCAGCAGTTAATGCAAGGACGTCACCATTTTCTTGAATGAAACAATTTTCTTTAGGGACACCAGTATCTTGAGCAAGTCCAGCGTGAATTTTGAGCATTCGATATTCACCGTGAACAGGCATAAAGTATTTCGGTTTGATGAGACGTAACATGAGTTTTTGCTCTTGTTGCCCACCATGACCAGAGGTGTGAATGTTGTTCATTTTACCATAAATAACTTCAACACCAGCTTCAGCGATTTTGTTAATCAATTGGTTAACACCGTGGGTATTCCCAGGAATAGCATTTGATGAGAAGACAACCGTATCGCCCATTTGTAAGGTAATATGACGGTGCATTCCGTTGGCAATTCTTGAAAGTGCAGCCATTGGCTCACCTTGCGAACCTGTACACATAATCAAAAGTTCATGTGAAGCGTATTGATTAACTTCATTTGGTTCAATGAAAGTTCCTTTAGGAGCTTTGATATAACCGAGTTCCAAACCATTCACGATTGCTTTTTCCATTGAACGACCGAAAACGACAATTTTGCGTCCAGTCTTAACTGCTCCATCAACGGCTTGTTGCAAACGGAAAATATTTGAGGCAAATGAAGCGAAAATAATTCGACCTTCAATACGTTCAAAAATTTTCATGATGCTTGCACCAACGACTTTTTCAGAATGTGAAAAAGTTGGAATTTCAGCATTGGTTGAGTCAGAAAGAAGGAGTAAAACGCCTTCGCTTCCAAGTTCAGCCATTCGGTGAAGGTCAGCAGGTTCACCCACTGGTGTGAAGTCAAACTTGAAGTCACCAGTAGCCACAATTTTACCTTGAGGAGTATTTACAACAATCCCTAAAGGTTCTGGAATTGAGTGAGTCGTGCGGAAGAAGTCAAGACTTAAATGATTAAATTTAATGACTGAATCTGCATGAATTTCATAAAGTTTAGCATCACGTAAAAGTCCGTGTTCTTCGAGCTTTCCACGAATGAGCGCAAGTGACAATGGTCCAGCATAAATTGGAATATTGGCCTGTTTCAAGAGGAATGGAATTCCTCCGATGTGGTCTTCGTGTCCGTGAGTGATGAAGAGACCTTTGATACGATCAATATTTTCAACGATGTAAGTATAATCAGGAATGACGTAGTCAACACCTAATAAATCGTCTTCTGGGAATTTAATTCCGGCGTCAATGATGATAATTTCATCTTTATACTCAACGCCGTAAGTATTTTTACCGATTTCGCCCAGTCCGCCAATGGCGTAAACTGCGACTTCATCAGCTTTTATTTTAAGTTGCTTTGGCATGTTTCTCCTATTCTTTGGATTTTTTATTTTATTTTTTGACTGACAAGTTGGTCAGTTCGGTTTTTTAATGTAATATTTACTGACAGAATTTTAAAGGTACAAGAAAATCACTTTAGATTGCTGTCATTTTTGACAAAAATCTAAAGTGCTCTCCTTTATACTCCAGTCAGTCTTAGAAGCTTGTGATTTCAAATACGCCAGTTTCTTTTTCATATTCGACAGATTCATCAGAAAGTGAGTCAATAAACTCTACATGGTAGGCAGTATTTTTAGCAAGAAGTTCGCGTGCAAGGATAACTCCTTCTTCTTTAGTAGCAACATCAAGGTCGAGGTAAAGAGCCTCAGTAGTCTCACGACGTGGTGAGCGGGTATTATCTTTTTGGTAGAAAACTTTAAAAATCATTCTATAAATCACGAGCAAAAGCTCGTTCCTTTCCTAATAGTTCGTGTTTGCTGTTCTTTGCAATTACTATCATTTTAGCATATTTGCAAGGAAATGGAAAGTTGAGTTCATTAATTTTATAAATGAAGCGCTTCCTAAAAAATAATGGTGGAACTTGCAAGGCAAGCGTGGTAAAATATAAGGAAGTAGAACTGATGACAGAGAAGATAAAAATTATTTGTAGATAGGTCGCGTTGGATAAGTGGCTGTCAGTAAAAGTCTATCAGTAATTAAAAAATAACATACTTTCAGAAATATTATAGGTAAAAAATGAAAATATTAGCATTTGATAGCTCATCAAAGGCTTTGTCAGTAGCTGTGGTTGCTGACGGAATATTACTTGGTGAAGTAACATTAAATTTGAAAAAAAATCACAGTACAACTTTGATGACAAGCATTGATTTTTTGATGGCTCAAGTTGGTCTTGAAGCCAAAGAACTTGACCGGATTGCGGTAGCACAAGGACCTGGTTCTTATACAGGTTTGCGACTTTCTGCGACAGTTGGAAAAACATTGGCTTTTAGCTTAAATAAAGAGCTTGTTGGTCTATCAAGTTTATTGGCAATTGCTAATCGTGTTCAAGACAAAAATGCTTACGTGCTTCCGATAATTGATGCAAGACGTGGAAATGCCTATGCAGCTCTTTATAAAAATGATCAGCAAATAATTGCGGATCAACATTGCAATTTTAGTGAATTTTTGGCTGATTTATTAGAAAAAGTTTCTTCATTTGAACAAATTATTTTCACAGGAGAAACTGATAATTTCGTTGAAGCAATTCAAAATGCTGGTTTCTCTGAAGAACAAATCATTTCTGACAGTTTAAAAAAGCTCCCGTCAGCCTATGAAATTGCTAAGATTGCTGAAAAATTAACTCCTGAAAATGTGCACGCTTTTGTGCCAAATTACCTCAAAAAAGTTGAGGCCGAAGAGAAATGGTTGGAAAGTCATGAAAAAGCTGAAAACACTCCTGACGACTACGTTCAAAGGGTTTAGTGGAAAAAAATTTAATCCTCGTCGTTATTTAGAAATGGCTGACATTGAACTTGAACATGACCGAGAAGGTGTTCACTATCGATTGGCAGACAGAGTTGATATTGTTGCTTTGCTTGCGATTGAACGAGATGTTTACAATGGAGATATTCCATGGACCTTCTCTCATTTTGAACATGAAATTGTCAAAAATGATGAAGCCTTTTTCATTGTGGCCGAAATTTCTGGCAGTGTCATTGGTTTTATTGGAACTAGAATCAATCACCATGGTCAAGATGCACATATCACTAATCTCGCAGTGTTTAAAGCCTTTCAAGGACAACAAATTGCTTCAACTTTGATTGAACAACTGATTGTATTGATGAGCGCACTCGGAAAAAATGAGATGACTTTGGAAGTCCGTCGTGACAATACTAAAGCACAAGGACTTTATCGTAGGCAAGGTTTTGTCACTGACAAATTATTGCCAGAGTACTATGAAGACGGTGCTGATGCCATTTGGATGATTAAGAAATTGAAAAAATGAAACTAAAACATCTCTCTTACTTTGAAGAAAAATTAGAAGATAAAAAATATTTTCCAACCATAGAAAACCTATCAGCTCAGATTTATGAACTTTTGTCACTTGCTTACGAAGAATCACCGTGGACACGAGCTTACATTTTAGCTGATATAATCAATGAAAATTCCGATTATTTCTTCCTAGAAGAAGAGGGGCAAATTGTTGGTCTTTTAGCAATTTCAACAATAATGGATGAATTAGAAATTACAAATATCGCTATTCATCCTGATTTTCAGGGGCAAGGACTAGCGAGTTTTTTACTGACAGAAGTGTCAACATTTAGTGGGACTTTATTTTTGGAAGTTCGGAAGTCCAATCTTGCCGCTCAAAAATGTTATGAAAAATTTGGTTTTAAGATTTATCATACAAGAAAAAATTATTATGACAAACCTCTTGAAGATGCTTTGTTAATGAGAAAAGAGCAATTTTAAAAATGAAAGATAATTATATATTAGCCTTTGAAACTTCATGTGATGAAACTTCAGTGGCAATTTTAAAGAATGGAAATGAATTATTATGTAATATCATTGCCAGTCAAATCAATAGTCATAAACGCTTTGGTGGAGTTGTGCCAGAAATTGCCAGCCGTCATCACGTCGAACAAATTACTGTTTGTATTGAAGCAGCACTTGAAGAAGCAGAAATTTCGGCTGACCAACTGACGGCCGTTGCGGTGACCGAAGGTCCAGGCTTAAATGGCGCTTTGTTAGTTGGAATCATGGCAGCAAAAACTTTTGCATGGGCAAATCATCTTCCTTTGATTCCAGTTAATCACATGGCCGGTCATTTGATGGCTGCAAGTTTAGTGGATACCATTGAATATCCAGCTATGGCCCTTTTGGTTTCAGGTGGACATTCTGAACTTGTTTACGTAGAAAAAGAAGGAAGCTATAAAAAAGTTGGTGAAACTCGTGACGATGCTGCCGGTGAAGCTTATGATAAAGTTGGTCGAGTGATGGGCCTGACTTATCCGAGTGGAAAAGTCATTGATGAATTAGCACACAAAGGAGCTGATACTTACAATTTCCCACGAGCAATGATGAACACACATGAAGTAGAATTTAGCTTTTCAGGCTTAAAATCAGCCTTTATTAATCTCGTTCATAACGAAAATCAAAAAGGAAATGACGTGATTGCTGATGATTTAGAAAATTTAGCTGCTTCCTTTCAAGCTGCGGTCGTCGATGTCCTTATGGCCAAAACCAAATTAGCCATGGAAAAATATCCAGTTAAAACGCTAATTATTGGCGGTGGAGTATCAGCAAATCAAGGCTTACGCGAACGTTTGTCAGCAGAAATTACTGACGAAAAGTTAATTATTCCTCCTTTAAGACTCTGTGGTGACAATGCTGGAATGATTGCAGCAGCAGCATATATCGAATGGAAAAAAGGTTTAGAAAATGTTCAAGCAGGATTAGATTTAAATGCAAAACCTAGTCTCGTTTTTGAAGACATAGAAGAAGGAGAAGTTTAATGATGAAATTAATTGGAAAACTTCAAAATGGTATGACCTTTACTGAAGAATTTGACGGAGTCAACGATTTCCTAGCCCTTCAACAAAGCGATTATAATGCCATTGCTGATGAAATTGAAGTTGTTGAAGTAAAAATTGCTGATGAAGTCCTTGATTTTAAAGGAAATATGGGCCAACTTTACTATGAATTAATGAAATAAATAAAAAGTTACTGACAGTTCTGTTAGTAACTTTTTTTATTTAGAGTTGATTAATCATTAATATTTTTGTCTGTGGAAAACTTTCTTTAAGCTCTTTCAGATGAAGTTTGAGCTCTGGATAACAAAAGATATAATCAATTATTTCATTTTTTTTCGTCAGTAATTCGGACAAATATATTTTTTGGAGTTGAATGTCATTGCCAACTATCACTTGAGCTTTTTTTAACCAAAGTTTTTCCATTTCTTTGTAAGCAAACATTTTTCCAATTTGTAATCCCGCGGGTGTTTCTAGCGATTTGTCATTGCCAAGTAGCAGATAAGCAGTAGTCATATAACCGCCTCCTTTTCTATATTATAACTCCACAAAAAAAGATTAGCAAGGGGAACTTCACAGATTGGGAGTCCTATTGTCATCTTTTAGTAAGAATTACTAAACCACAGATAATTCATGAATTGTCCGTCCTTCTTTATCGACCAATTGTAACCAGCTATTCGTTCCAGCGAAGTAAAGGAAATGTCCCACTTCATTGACTGATTTTAAGACAATATCCTCAGTAGTTGTGAATGTTTTAGCATCCCAATTGGCTTTTTGTTCTTCTCTTAAAGTCTGTGTAAAACGATAGGCTAAACCTGGTGTACCATCAGATTTCATTCCACCGCTTTCGGCGATTTTTGCTCCGGCTTTTATCACGAGTTGATTGGATTTTTCCCAAATAATGGTCGCTTTACTGTCGGAACGATTAACAAAAAATTCAACTTCAGAAAGTCCTTTTTTCCAGCGATGTCGTGCTTTAGGAGAAAAAGCTTTTTTCTTTTCTAATTTAATGCCAAAAGCAGTTAAAGCAGTCAAAAACTCGTCAGCAGAAGTGGCACAAGCTTTTTCGATATTGCTTGGAATTTTAATTGGCTCGGCTTTATCACGTAAAATAATGCCAGCTTCCTCAGCCAAGTTAACTAAATATTGCGTTAGATATTCCAGCTCTAAATCATAGGCAGCCATATTTAAAATCACGACTTTATCAAATTCTAACTTAGGAATTAATTCTAAATCATTGGCAATCATTTTAATCTGTCCTTTTTTTAGTAAAAAGAAAAGCTCATCATTTTGCAAATCAAAACGTGCATTATTCTGATCAAAAATACGTAAAAAGGCAGTTGATGGAAGACGAATTTCTAAACCAAGGTCAGACATGCTGACCGTAAAAGTTAAATTTTTCATAACTTTATTATAGCAGAAAGTTTGACAGCCTTATTAAACAATACATCATCAAGCTAAAGTTTGGTATATACAAACTATGTAAGCTGTTTTTTTGTATTTTATAAAAAATTAATCTATAAAAAAACAAAATAATGTAATTTTATAAAATAAAGTTCGGTATTTACGTACAATAGTAACTGTTAACAGAATATTTACAAAAAGGTCATTGTCAGATAAATTAAAATGGGTTAGAATTATTTTGTGAAGCACACCGATTCATCAACCGATTGATAAAAATCTTAAGGAGATTCATTTTTATAATGAAAAAGACATCGAAGAAAGTCATTGGACTTACAGCAAGTGCACTAATTGCAGTATCATTACTTGCAGCTTGTGGAAATAGTAGCTCTGCATCAAAATCTGATAGCAAAACCATTTCAAATTTAAAGATTTCATTTATTCCATCCAAAAATCCGGACGATATTACCACAGCGACTAAACCAATCGCAAATATTTTGAAATCTGAATTGAAAAAACAAGGCTATACAGTAAAAAATATTGATACTAGTGTTGGTACAAATTATCAAGCGGTTGGTGAAGGGCTTGATGCTGGTTCAGTTGACGTCGGTTATGGAATGTCAGCGACAACTTATGCCATGTATCAAGATGGTTCAACTCCACTCTTGATGGCAACACGTAAAGGACTTTCAAATGATGGCTCAGATTCTGCAAAATATTGGAATGAGCATAAACCAACAACTAAAACCGATAAAGAAGTGACTTCTTACCGTTCGCTGATCATTGCTGGTAATTCTCCAATGGGCAAAAAGTTAGCTAAAGAAGCTAACGACGGAACTTTGACATGGAAAGATTTAAACGATGCAAAATGGGGGCTTGAATCAACTTCATCTGCGGCAGGCTATATGTATCCTTCGCAATGGTTAACTGAGAACTTTAAACATTCAATTCGTGATTTAAAAAATACAGTTACTATGGATTCTTATGATTCAGCAATGGCTCAACTTGCTTCAGGTCAAATTGATGTAATGCCAGAATATGCTGATGCACGAATGGATGACGCTACTAAGTGGACCACAACTTTCGGTGCAAAAGAAAGTATTTGGGATGATACAAATGTGATTGGTGTGACACCTGCCATTGCCAATGATGGAATCATGGTTTCAGAAAAATCAAAAATCATGACGGCCGACTTCAAAAAAGCACTCTCAGCAGCAATTAAAGATATGGCTAAAACTGATGAAGGAAAGAAAGTCATTGCCATTTATTCACATGATGGCTATGTTGATTCAACAAAAGCTGACTATAAAACAGCCATTAAAGTGGCAAATTCAATGAGTAAAGCCAACTAATGAACAAATAAATCATTTAATAAGGGTCTGGGTTACTCAATGAGTTCCAGACTCTTTTTGTGGAAATTGACTAATATTAATTAAAAAGCCTTCATTATTGAAGAAGGATGGAGAAGTAATGATAAAATTTGAAAATGTGTCAAAAATTTATCCAAATGGCACAAAAGGTTTGACGGATGTTAATTTACAAATCAATCAAGGAGAATTCGTAGCTATTATTGGAACATCAGGAGCAGGAAAATCAACTCTGATTCGTTGTGTTAATGGTTTAAATGATATTACTTCAGGCTCGTTAATTGTGAATGATACAGAAGTGTCAAAACTTAAAGGAAAAGAGTTAAGAAAATTTCGAAGACATGTGGGAATGATTTTTCAATCCTATAATTTAGTTCCTAGAGTGACGGTTTTGAAAAATGTAATGTTTGCTCGTGTACCAGATATGAGTTTATTTAAGGTCATTTTTGGTTTGTTTTCAAAAGAAGATAAACTTGTTGCCTTAGATTCTCTGAATAAGGTAGGAATTTTAGATAAAGCTTATATCCGAGCAGATCAACTTTCAGGTGGACAACAGCAACGTGTATCACTCGCTCGTGCTCTTAGTCAAGAAAGTGAAATTTTACTCGCTGATGAACCTGTTTCAGCACTTGACCCAGTCACAGCTAAAGAAGTAATGGATGATTTTAAAAGAATTAATGAAGAATTCAATAAAACAATTTTACTGAATATTCACCATGTTGAACTTGCTTTAGAATACGCTTCGCGGATTATTGCTGTAAAAAAAGGGAAAATTGTTTATGATGGTCCTTCGCAAGAGGTAACCAAAGAAATTTTGGATGAAGTTTATAGAAAAGAGGCCTAAATGTACGATAAAATTTTTAAGCCTAAAAAAATAAAACTTATTACAGGAGAAGTTGTTGAAGAAAAAGTCAGTCGAACTTGGTTGACTTGGTTAATTATCATCTTACTGATTGCTTTTTCTGTTATTCTTACAAATTTTGATTTTAGTGCGCTTAACAGAAGTGGTCTCTTTTTTCAAAAATTAGCAAGTATGATTCCCCCAAATTGGGCTTACTTTCATAAAGTTCTTCCCCCACTATTAGATACGATTAAGATGAGCTTTTTTGCTTCCTTACTTGGAGCAATTTTGTCAGTTCCATTTGCGATATTAGCGGCAAATAACATCCTTAAAAATCGTTTTGTTAATGGCATCATTCGTTTGATTTTTATGCTAGCAAGAACTTTGCCAACTTTGGTTTTGGCTTTAATTGCAACCTATATTTTTGGTCTAGGAACTTTTGCTGGAGTTGTTGCAATTTTTGTATTTACCTTTTCTTTCATAGGAAAACAATTGTTTGAGGTGATTGAAACCGTTGATATGGGACCTTTTGAAGCGGCAGAAGCTTTAGGGGTCAGTCCTTTAAAAGCCTTTTTCATTGCTGTTTTTCCTCAAGTCCTACCTACTTATCTTTCAACTGCTCTTTATGCATTTGAGGGAAATGTCCGCTATGCTGCAATTTTGGGATATGTTGGGGCTGGAGGGATAGGAAATATCTTAAATGACCGAGTGAATTTTCGCGACTTTTCCTCTGTTGGTATGATTTTAATTTCTATTCTAGCTACAGTCATGATTATTGATTCAATCAGCGCATTAATTCGTAAGAAAATTGCCTAGGAATGAGAGGAAAAATGAATTCACAAATTATTGAAGAATATAATCATAGACCTAAAAACTGGTTTTATTATCTTTTGATATTTATTGTTTTATTAGCAGTTTCGATTTGGTCGACTTCAGTCGTCCATTATCATGGCGTTTCAGAACATGGAGCTTTAATCGCCAAAAATATTTTCACAGGGATTTTCCATCCAGACACCAGTTTAATGTTTAACCTAACTGAAACTGGCTTACCCTATCTCTTGCTACAAACTTTTGCAATTGGTTTGCTTGGGACTTTGGTTGGTGCAATTGTTGCCATTCCACTCTCTTTTCTTGCAGCGACTAATTTGGTTCCGAATTGGTTAGCTTATCTGATTCGTTTTGTCTTGATGGCGATTCGGACAATTCCTTCTTTTGTTTATGCCCTTTTATTTATTCCAGTCGTTGGTTTAGGTTCTTCAGCTGGTGTAATGGCGCTTGGTTTTGAGTCAATTGGGATGATTGCAAAACTATTTATTGAAGCTATTGAAGATTTGGATATGGGTGTTATTGAGGCTATGGACGCAGCTGGTGCAACAACATTTCAAAAAATTCGTTTTGGAGTTTTACCCCAATTATTACCAGATTTATATTCGATTTTACTTTACCGTTTAGATATGAATCTGCGTGATGCAGCCATTTTGGGATTAGTTGGTGCCGGTGGAATTGGTGCGCCATTGAGTTTTGCAATGTCTGGTTATAAATGGTCAGCCGTTGGTGCAATTTTGTTGGGACTTTTAGTTTTAATTATCCTTGTTGAACTCATTTCATCAAGAATTCGGAAAAAATTAGCAAAGGGATAAATAATATGAAAATAAAAATTCTAGAAACGAGTGATTTACATGGTTTTGTTCTCCCAACAAACTTCACCGAAAGAGAAATGAATTTGCCTTTTTCAATGGCCAAAGCCAAATCTAAAATAGATGAACTGACAGCAGTGGCTCAAGAGCAGGGTGAAATTATTGTAAAAATTGAAAATGGTGATTTATTGCAAGGTTCACCCTTGGCTTATTATCTAGCTAAAAAATCAAGTCGCGGTATTAAAGACTTGGTCAATGTCACTAATTCTTTTGGTTATGATGTGGGATTGCTTGGTAATCATGAGTTTAATTATGGGATTGATTATTTAAAAAGTTATGTTAATCAGGTAAATTATCCTATTTTGGCTGCGAATGTATTGAATAATGAAGGTCAACCTGCTTTTGGCCCTGCTTATAAAATCATTGAAGCGCAGGGGGTGAAAATTGGAATTGTTGGTTTTTTGACACAATATATTCCACATTGGGAAAAACCGTCAATTATCAAAGATTTGACTTTCCAATCTATTCTGACAACTGCAAAAGATATTCTGCCCGATTTGCGCCAATCAGTTGACCTTTTGATTGTTGCATATCATGGAGGCTTTGAGCGAGATTTACAGACAGGTCTTCCGACAGAAAGTTTGACAGGGGAAAATGAGGCTTATCAGTTAGTTGAAGAGTATAAAGATTACATTGATGCCTTAGTGACTGGACACCAGCATCGTGAAATTGCTGACCATCTTTTTGGAGTTCCAGTTATTCAACCAGGCTATCGTGGTGCTTTTGTTGGCGAAATAGAACTTGAATTAGATAATCATAAAAAAGTTGTGGCTTCAAACGCTAGACTTCATAAAACGGAGAATTGCAAAGTCTCATCGGAGGTCAATCAGCTGATATCCGTTGTGAGTGAAGAAGCAGAGGATTGGTTAGACCAGCCAATGGGAGAAGTTCATGGAGAAATGATTATTCGTGATCCAATGACTGCTCGATTGATTGAACATCCTTATATTGAATTAATTAATAAAATACAAATGGAAGCGACAGGGACCGAAATTTCTGGGACTGCACTTTTTAATAATGAAGCGAAGGGTTTTGCAAAAGAAATTACGATGAGATCGATTCTGACAAATTATATTTATCCCAACACTTTAGCTGTTTTAAGAGTGACAGGTGCAGATTTAAAGGCTGCCTTAGAGCGGACAGCGGAACATCTTGAACTTGACGAAAGTGGCGAAATTGTTTTTAGTCCACGATTTATTGAACCAAAACCTGAATATTATAATTATGATATGTATGAAGGGGTTGAATATGCTATCGATTTGCAAAAAGAAATTGGTCAGCGAATTGTACGTTTAAATTTCAAGGGGCATCAGGTAAAGGATGACGATATTTTAGAAATTGTCGTCAATCAATATCGCGCAGTTGGGGGTGGAAATTATCCAATGTTTTCTGCGGACAAGATTGTTAGAGAAATTACTGTTGATATGACCGAATTGATTGCTGATTATTTGAAGAAACATCCGATAATTGAGGCAAGTGTGAATCATAACTTCACAGTTCTAAAATAAATTTACTGACAGAAATTTTAGCAGAATAATAGGTGCTAAAAAAATCTGTCAGTATTTATTTTATTAAGTTATACTTGAGAATGAGCTAAGTTTTTCTAAAGTTTTTACTGATATACTTTTATTTATCAAAAGGAGGAGCCTAGCATGAAACATACAGTAATAATTCCAATAATCAATTATCAATTTGTGAAATCAGAAGATGACTCACTTTTACTTCCAAGTCCTTTAGAAAGTCAATATTTAACAGTAAAATATGAGCAATAAGAGCCAAATGAGTTGAGATTCTATGATAAAATGAAGTCATAAAGATTAACAAAGGAGCATTAATGACAATGAATATCACATCTCATGGTGAAAAAATAGCAACACTAAATCCGACAATAAGTGGTGATGCACCTGATTTTGAACTGACAGATTTAAAAGGAAATAAAATTAAATTATCAAAACTTGAAAAACCTGTTTTGATTAGTGTTTTTCCTGATATTAATACTAGAGTTTGTTCACTTCAAACCAAACATTTTAATCTTGAAGCAGCAAAACATTCTGAAATTGACTTTTTGAGTATTTCAAATAATACAGCAGATGAGCAAAAAAATTGGTGTGCAGCCGAAGGTGTTGACATGACAATTCTTGCTGATGATGGAACTTTTGGAAAGGCTTATGGTCTTATTTTAAATGGTGGTCCTCTTGAAGGACGTCTTGCCAGAAGCGTCTTTGTTGTGAAAAATGGTCAAATTGTCTATAGTGAAGTTTTGTCAGAGCTTTCTGATGAACCAAATTATGAAAAAGCACTAGCAGCTACTAAATAGTTATAACTGACAAAATAGGGGATAATTGCAATTGATGCTTGTCTTCTATTTATAAGCTGTCAACAGGCAGCTTTTTTAGTAGTAAAAAGAATAGATGTAATTTTTCTTTGTACTCGAAATTTTCTATTCAATTTGATATAATTAGATTAATACTGAATATTTAGGAGAAAACATGGCTGTAAAACGTTTAATTGAAACTTTTGTTCCGGAGAATTATAAGATTTTCCTCGATATTGACCGTAAAACCAAGAAAATAAAAGGTCAAGTGGCAATTACTGGGGAAGCAAAAGATAGTGTTATTGCCTTTCATGCCAAAGGTTTACACTTTAGTAAAGTTCGTGCTTTTAGTGTCGACACAAACTTCATTGAAAATGAAGAAGATGAAGAAATCGTTGTTAAAATTGGTGAAACAGGGCGCGTGACTGTTTCATTTGAATATGAAGCTGAATTGACTGACAACATGATGGGAATTTACCCTTCATACTATGAAGTCAATGGCGAAAAGAAAATGCTCATTGGTACACAATTTGAAAGCCATTTTGCTCGTCAAGCCTTTCCTTCTATTGATGAACCAGAAGCAAAAGCAACCTTCGATTTGTCAGTAAAATTTGATGAAGAAGAAGGCGACATCATTGTTTCAAACATGCCAGAACTCTTGAATATTAACGGAATTCACGTTTTTGAACGTACTGTCAAAATGAGTTCTTACCTTTTGGCTTTTGTATTCGGTGAACTTCAATTTAAAAAAGGAAAAACAAAATCTGGTGTTGAAGTAGGTGCTTTTGCAACGAAAGCTCATAGTGAAGCTGCGCTTGATTTCCCGCTTGATATTGCTATTCGTTCAATTGAATTTTATGAAGATTACTATAAAACGCCATATCCACTCCCACACAGTTGGCACATTGCCTTACCTGACTTTTCGGCAGGAGCAATGGAAAACTGGGGATGTATCACTTATCGTGAAGTCTGCATGCTTGTTGACCCTGAAAATGCAACCATTCAAAGCAAACAATATGTAGCAACCGTTATTGCACACGAATTGGCACACCAATGGTTCGGTGACCTTGTAACAATGCAATGGTGGGATGATTTGTGGCTCAATGAATCATTTGCCAACAACATGGAATATGTTTGTATGGATGCTTTGGAACCAAGTTGGAACGTTTGGGAATCATTCTCAATCTCAGAAGCCAATATGGCACTGAATCGTGATGCAACTGATGGAGTTCAATCTGTCCACGTTGAAGTGACTCACCCAGATGAAATTGGAACGCTCTTTGACCCAGCAATCGTCTATGCCAAAGGTTCACGTTTGATGGTTATGCTTCGTAAATGGCTTGGAGATGAAGATTTTGCTGCTGGCCTAGCCCTTTACTTCAAACGCCACCAATATGGAAATACAGTCGGAGATAATCTTTGGGATGCCTTGGCTGAAGTCTCTGGAAAAGATGTGGCAGCTTTCATGCATTCATGGGTTAACCAACCAGGATACCCTGTCGTTACTGCCGAAGTCATTGATGATACTTTAGTTTTGAGTCAAAAACAATTCTTCGTTGGTGAGGGTGCTGATAAAGGACGTTTGTGGAATGTTCCTTTGAATACAAATTGGTCAGGATTGCCAGACTTACTTTCTTCTGAAAAAGTTGAAATTCCTGGTTTTGCTGCTTTGAAATCAAAAAATAATGGTAAGTCCCTCTTTTTGAATGATGCAAATATGGCTCATTACATTATTGATTACAAAGGACAATTGTTAACAGACCTCCTCTCAGAAGTTGAGACTTTGGAGAATGTCACTAAATTCCAAATCTTGCAAGATCGTAAATTATTGGCTAAAGCAGGTGTAATTTCTTATGCTGATGTCGTAAATATCTTGCCGGCATTTACTAATGAAGAATCTTACCTTGTCAATACTGGTTTGAGTCAACTCATTAGCGAATTGGAACTTTTTGTTGATGAAGATTCAGAAACTGAAAAAGCTTTCCAAAGCTTGGTAGGAAAACTTTTCGCTAAAAACTATGCTCGCTTAGGTTGGAATAAAGTTGCTGGCGAATCTGCTGGTGATGAGAGCCTTCGTGGAATTGTTTTGAGTAAGACTTTGTATGCTGAGAATGCAGATGCCAAAGCAAAAGCCAGCCAAATCTTTGCAGCACATAAAGAAAATCTAGCAGGAATTCCGGCTGATATTCGTCCAATTGTTTTAAATAATGAAATTAAGACGACAAATTCTGCTGAATTGGTTAAAACTTATCGTGAAACTTATGTTAAAACTAGCTTGCAAGAATTTAAACGTGAGCTTGAAGGGGCTGTCGCATTAATCAAGGATGAAAAAGTCATTGCTGAATTGCTTGAAAGCTTCAAAAATGCTGATATTGTTAAGCCACAAGATATTGCTTTCTCTTGGTTCTACCTTTTGCGCAATGATTTCTCACAAGATGCTGCTTGGGCTTGGGAAAAAGCAAATTGGGCATTCCTTGAAGAAAAATTGGGTGGAGATATGAGTTATGATAAATTTGTTATCTATCCAGGAAATACTTTTAAAACTGCTGATAAATTAGCAGAATATAAAGCTTTCTTTGAGCCAAAATTAGAAAATCAAGGTTTGAAACGTTCAATCGAAATGGCAATCAAGCAAATCACAGCACGTGTTGCTTTGATTGATAGCCAAAAGGCTGACGTTGATAAATCAATCAAAGAAATTTCTGAAAAATTATAATAAATAAAAAATCACCTTTTTGAGGTGATTTTTTTTATTCATTCTTGGTCTGACTTTGTTTTTGATAGCACAAGTAGAGCGATAATTAGAAAGATAAATCCCATGAGTGCTGGAGCGAAATGACTAAGGCTGATATAGATTTGTCCACCAATTAAAGGGCCTATCACGCGAGTAAGTGCTTGAAGTGCTTGACTGCCACCTTGAAGTTTACCTTGTTCGGAAGAAGTCGCTGATTTTGAAAGTTTACCGTTAAAGGCAGTTCCAAAAATACTATCTCCAAAAGCAAAGATAAACATTGCCAGAATGAAGAAGGGCCACATTTTAGAAAAAGCAGAAAGTGCGAAAAGAAGGTAAGCAATAATTTCGCAGACTAGTGCCAAACGGATGAGTTTATCTTCATTAGCTAATTTTAGAAGTCTTGGCATGATAAAGATTTGAGTCAAGATATCCATTAAACCCATGATGGATATGGCTAGACCAATTAATACAGGCGTCCAAGCAAAAGAATCTAATGAAAATTGACTAATAATTGCTTGGAGTGCACCATTTGGTAGCCAAAGTAAGATACCGGCAAAGAGCAGACGATTGAGATTTTTCATGCGTAAGAGCTGAAAAAGTTGAGTGAAAGGATTGAGTTGTTTAAGGGAAAAATTACGTGTGCGATGAGTTTCGGGCAAGCTCTCGTTCATTACGAATGCACCGTAAAGAAGATTGGCGATTGAGATTAGGGCGCCGAAGTAAAAGGGAACTGAATTGCCAAAATGAGCTAGAAGTCCTCCAACTGTTGGGCCAGAAATTGTTCCAACACCAACAGCGGCGGCTGTCCAACCAAAAACTTTAGTTCGATTTTCTTCATCAGTAATATCAGCGAAGTAAGCAAAAAGGGTCACGATATTTCCACCAGTTAAACCATCAATGATTCGTCCGAGAAAAAGCATCCAGAGACTACCAGCTAAGCCAAAGATAAGATAACCAAGAGCAGAGCCAGCTAAAGAAATCAGTAAGATAGGTTTACGACCAAAGCGGTCTGATAAAGAACCAAGAGCAGGAGCGGCAAAGAAAGTACATAGTGCATAGATTGCCATTAAACTAGTAACAATGAGTGCTTGGTCATGAGCATTAGCAAAAGGTGCGACCATAAAAGGAACGACTGGTGAGATGATTGTAAAACCAAGTCCTGTCAGGAAAGTGGTGATAAGCCCAAAAGTGAGGGCGTGTTTATTAATTTTCATAGGTAAAACCTCCATAAGATATGAGCCCGACTGGGTTGAAGCGATGAAATTTAGAAAAATTGGTGGTTCTGCCCAGCAGGCAGGTTCAAAATTTTGTCTTTTTCATAAACTTCTAGCGGTCTGAACTCAATTACAATAATTGATGATGATTTCTTAGGAAGTTTTTTGCGCAGACTTGCGTCTGCTAAAGTGAAATCTATAGACTTGTGATTTCACTTTTCTACACAGTTTCCCTGGAAACAAAAATAGTATATCATAACATTGTTTCCGTGTCAACAAAAAACAAACAAAAAAAACTGTCAGTAAAAATTAATTTACTGACAGAATTATTTTTCAATATTATTCCGAATAGCAGAATCAAGATGATTATTGTATTTATTGAGAAATTCTAAAATATTGCTGACAGACTCATCAGTTAATTCATCGAAGATAACTTGATCCTTTTCTGAAAATTTTTGGTGCAAACTTTCGTGACGGTCATTAATTTCTTGACCCTCTTTTGTTAAGCGAAAATAGATTTCCTTTTTATTTTGAGGAATTTGATAAGATTCAACGAGATTTTTTTTGAGCAGTTTTTTAGCGATTTTACTGGCAGCACCACGTGTCATGTAGAGATGATGCGCTAATTTGGTCACATTTGGATAAGGGGTTTTAGCAATAAATTCAATCGTTTCAATTTCTGATAACGAAATATTTGAGAATTCAGCCTCCATTTGCGGCTTGTAATAGGCATCAATCTTATTAAATAAATCAGTTAAAGAAGTCATGATTTGTTCCTGATTTTGTTGAAGATTGGTCATAATCACTTTTCCTCTCTTTTTAAAGTTGTCTGTCTATAAATACAGCGCCAATAGTCATTGCGTCGCCAGATACTTGTAACCACAAAATTTTGTTCATTTTTCCAGTAATCATAAGTTAAAATGAATGTTTTCTTGCTGACTTGTGAACTACTATAGTGATTTATTGCTAATGGAATTACTGACAGACTTGTCAATGAATTTTTAGAGTCATTATTTTTACTGACAGAATTTTCGTCAGTAATTTTTGCAAAATCTTTCAATTTATCAGAAGCATTGATGATTTTTCCATCAGCAAGAATTTCTTGAAAAGTACTGTCAGTTAATTTGTCCAAATTTTCCAGATTTAAAAACTGTTCTTCTTTTGCCAAAAGTTCAAGTGAGCGACTGGCGTAATGTTCCTCTTCAGGTAAGGCAGCAGGTTCAACGTGGACATCAACATCATAAACACCATAATTGTCAATTAACATTTTCTCAATGAACTCGGTCGCTTCATGACTCTCGAAAACACTTAAATCAGGAGACATTTCAACCACTACATCAAGGAAAATATTACTTCCATAAGAACGACCTCGGACAAGCTTAACCCCTTTTACCTTTGGAACTAAGCAAATCGCTTCGCGATATTCTTCGACAAGATTTTCATCAAAGCCATCAGAGAGACTAAAAACAGATTCATGGAAAATATCATAGGCAGTCTTTAAAATGAAACCACAAATAACTACAGCCATCGCAGTATCAAGCCACTCCCAGCCTACACTACTTGCTAAAATAGCAACCACAGTTCCAATAGAAGTCACCGCATCAGAGAGATTGTCCTTACTTGCTGCTGACAGTGCTTGTGAGTTCGTTTTTTTAGCCAATGCCCGATTATAAAGATAAACGCCCAGCATGACAAAAGCTGAGAATAAACCAACAAGAGCTCCCAGTGGGTCTATGGCTTCTTCTTTACCAGAAAGAAGTGTCATAACTGTTTCTCTTAAAACCTCAAAACCAACGAAAAACATGATAAAACTAGAAATTAAGCTAGCGATTGATTCAATTTTCCAGTGACCATAAACATGATCACTATCTGCTGGAATTCGAGCAAGTCGAAGACCAATCAAAATTGCAATATTTCCCATAATATCAGTCACGTTGTTAAAACCATTGGCTTGAAGAGCACTAGAATGCACAATTGCTGCAAAAGCAATTTGTCCAATGGATAAAACAATATAAGCGATAATAGAAACCCAAACTCCTTTTTCAGCGAGTTTCAGATTGTTTGTACTTGAAGCTGCCATATGAATCCTCCCAAATTTACATCATTCCATTATAACAAAATTTTGAATGAAAGTTTGTATCTATTGCCAAAAAACGCTTTTATAACAAGGGCTCACAAAATATAAATAAAAAATAAGGGCTGACTAATTTATATAAAAATGCCACTTTCTACTATATTAATGTAGTAGAAATCAGTCAAAAATAAAATAATTATATAAAAAGTTAAAGTACCTTGACTTACATAGTAATGTGAAGTATAATATACTTTGTTTAAAATGATAGAAAGGAAAAAGAATGGCAGAAATACCAAAGGAAATGTTACGCGCCCAAACCAATGTCATTTTGCTCAATGTCTTAAAACAAGGGGATAATTATGTTTATGGCATTATCAAGCAAGTCAAAGAAGCCTCAAATGGAGAAATGGAGCTTAATGAAGCCACGCTCTATACAATCTTTAAACGACTTGAAAAGGATGGGATTATCAGTTCTTATTGGGGAGACGAAAGCCAAGGTGGCCGTCGTAAATACTACCGCTTGACAGAAATTGGTCATGAAAATATGCGACTTGCTTTTGAATCTTGGTCTAGAGTCGATGAAATTATTGAAAATTTAGAAGCAAATAAAAAAGATGAATCTAATAAATAATTTCCAATTAAAATTTAAGTTACTAAATAAGGGATGAAGGTAAAAAATATTCGTCGCAAATTGTTGACTTAAACTTTGAAAGCGTTACAATATTTTTGTTAGTTTATCTTTCGTGAAACTAACTATTGTAATATTTAACAGCATTAACAATTAATGCTTGTTTACTAAAAAAAAATAATGTTATAATTATTTTCTCAAAAAATTTATTGAAATTATTTTGAAGTAAAATGAAATTGGAAATTCAATTTAATGTAAACTTATTTACATTATTTAACTCTAGAAAGGAATTTTATGATTTTCAAATCAATCATGAAGCAAACAAACTGCTAAGAGCCTACAGAACCATATCTTACTATTGGAAAATAAAAAAAGTGCTCATAAAGAGCACTTGAAAATTTACTTATTTGGGCTTAGTATGGATAAAATTTCATCATCGTATTGTAGGCGCTAGAAGCATAGCCACCCATGCTAACACTTTTAACAGCAGCTGATGCGGCTTTTCCCGTTTGGGTAATTGAAGCTAAAGTGCTAGCTAGGTTAGAACCACCAGTAAATGCAACATTGGCACCACCAGCGATATCTTGAAGTTCTTCGGTTGACAGTTCTTTGAATGAAGATAGAGGTTTATCGGTATTGATTGATTGAATTTTTTTACTCATAATTGAATTCTCCTTCTAATCGTTTGTAAGCTTACAAATAGATTGTACCACTTATAATTTGGTTGTACAGCCAAAAAGTTAGTGATTTTTATATTTATTTTCAGCATCCCAAAGAGTATCGATACTGATGCCGAAAAGTTGACTTGAATTGAATAAATCAGTCCCCTTAGGTATGGTTTTATTTGACTCCCAATTTCTAATAGTATGAGTATCCACATCAAGAAGTTCGGCAAGTTGTTCTTGTGTATAGTGATTTTCGAGTCTGTGATATTTGAACGAAGTTGAAAAGTGTCCACCAGTAATTTTAAAAAGTTCTGTTTCATCAAGTAATTTGAAGTTAGATAAACAAGAAAAGTGGTTAGCATCAATATAGGAATGACGAAACATTGAAAGAAGTTTATTCATGTTTTAAATTATATAATATTTTTATTATAATTTAAAATAGACTGAATATTAAAAAATAATTTATATAAAAAGAAAAGAGGATAATTGATGATTGGAAAAGCAATATGGCGTCATAAATGGTTAGCATTGTTTTCAATGTTTGCTACATTCATTTATGCCGGCGTTCAATTGTACCAACCGCAGATAATCAAAGATATCATGACGATTTTGGCTAATTCTACCTTAACTCGCCATCAAATGTCTGATAAAATCCAAAATGATGGAATTTTAATACTTGTTGTTTCAGGTATAGGAATAGTATTTGCTATTGTATCAACTCTAACGGCCGCTAAACTTGCTCAAGAAGTTGGTGCTGTGGTTCGTGAAGATACCTACAAAAAAATTAATACCTTCTCTTATGAAGATATCGAGAAATTTAATGCTGGAAACCTTGTTGTTCGGATGACAAATGACGTCACACAAGTTCAAAACTTGATGATGATGGTTTTCCAAATTTTAATGAGAGTACCTGTCCTTCTAATCGGAGGAATTATCTTATCAATTACGACTATGCCTCGTCTTTGGTGGATTACTCTCCTTCTTTTAGTGCTTATTATTGTAGTTACTGTTGTGATAATGGGACGCATGGGCCCTCACTTTATGGCTTTCCAAAAATTGATGGACCGTATTAACGCCATTGCTAAACAAAACTTGCGTGGTTCACGTGTCGTTAAATCATTCGTTCAAGAAAAAAATCAAATCAAAGATTTTGATGAAACTTCTGATGAACTTTACGATCATAACTGGGCAGTAGGAAAACTCTTCTCGGCAATGATTCCACTCTTTACAATTATTGCTCAAGGAGCGATATGGCTTGCCATCTACTTTGTATCAACCTATGTTACAAAGTCACAAAGTATTGCGACTGATAGTATCGGTGGGATTACAACATTTATAACTTATATGGGAATGATTATGTTTGCCATTATCATGGGTGGTATGATTTCAATGTTTGCTTCACGTGGTATGGTATCAATTGGTCGTATTAATGAAGTGTTAAATACTGATCCAGCCATGAAATTTGATGAAAATGCTAAAGATGAAGTTCTTTCAGGTTCTGTCAAATTTGACCATGTGTCATTCTCTTATCCAAATGATGAAGAACCAACACTTAAAGATATTAGCTTTGAAGTAGAACCTGGTCAAATGGTTGGGATTGTCGGAGCGACTGGTGCTGGTAAATCTACATTGGCACAATTGATTCCAAGACTCTTTGACCCAACAGAAGGTACCGTTTCAGTTGGTGGAAAAGATCTTAAAACAGTTAGCCGTGGAACATTGAAGAAAAATATTTCTATTGTTCTTCAAAAAGCCATTCTCTTCTCAGGAACAATTGCTGGAAATATTAAACAGGGGAAAGCCGATGCAACTGATGAAGAAATGACTCGTGCTGCACGCATTGCCCAAGCCGCAGAATTTATTACAACTAAAGATGGTCAATATGATTCTGAAGTTGAAGAACGCGGAAATAACTTCTCAGGTGGTCAAAAGCAAAGACTTTCAATCACACGTGGAGTTGTTAAAAATCCAAATGTCTTAATTTTAGATGACTCAACATCAGCCCTTGATGCTAAATCTGAAAAACTTGTTCAAGAAGCTTTGAATAAAGACCTTAAAGACACAACCACAATTATTATTGCTCAAAAGATTTCATCAGTGGTTCATGCAGATAATATTTTGGTTCTTGACCAAGGAAAACTTGTTGGTCAAGGAACTCACCAAGAATTAGTTGCTGAGAATAAAATTTACCAAGAAATCTACGACACACAGAAAGCACAGGAGGACTAAGACATGGGAAATACCAAATCAACAAGAAAAATGTCTGACACCACACGTGCCATCCGATTTTTTTACCTCTATCTGAAAAGATATAAACTCCAATTTGCTGTAATTATGATTTTCATCATTTTAGCAACTTGGTTACAGGTTGTTTCTCCATCACTTTTGGGGGACGCCATCACTAATTTGACTAAATATGTGACTGACTTCTTTACACATCAACATGCTGGTCAATCCCAAGATGCACTACAACAAATTGCTCAACAATTAAGCCAACAAATGCACCAAACAGTAGATTGGCACAATGTTCCTGAAGTTGTGAAATCTTTGCCACAAGCAGCACAAGACCAAATCACTGCTAATCTTCCTAAAGGAACAACTTTAGAAACACTTAAAACAGTGGCAACTTCACATGCAGCCAGCACTTCTACATTCATGAAAGGAATGTGGCAATTGCTTGCAGTTTATGTAGCAACAGGTGTATCAATGTTGATTTATACCTTGCTCTTTAGCCGTATCGTTGCTCATTCAACAAATCGCATGCGTAAAGGTTTGTTTGGTAAACTTGAACGTTTGACAATTTCATATTTTGACCGTCATCAAGATGGTGATATCCTTGCTCGTTTCACATCTGACTTGGATAACATTCAAAATACTTTAAACCAAGCACTCGTTTCAGTTATTTCAAATGCTGCGGTCTTTGTGGGTGTCATTATCCAGATTTTCAATAAAGATGTGACATTTGCTTGGTTGACAGTTGCCGCTTCTCCAGTTGCCATTTTATCTGCTGTTATTATCATTCGTCAATCGAAAAAAGCAACAGACAAACAACAAGAAGAAGTTTCACATCTTAATGCCTATATGGATGAAAAAATCTCTGGGCAAAAAGCAATTATCGTTGAAGGTTTACAAGAAGATTCTATTAATGGATTCTTGGAACACAATGAAAATGTTAAAAAACGTACCTTTGCTGCTCAAGCATGGTCTGGTATGATTTTCCCATTGATGAATGGTTTCCAACTTTTATCAATTGCCATTGTTATCTTTGGTGGAACGGCCTATGTTCTTAACGATGATAGCATGTCAATTGCCACAGGTTTAGGGCTTTTGGTTGCCTTTGTTCAATACGTTCAAAGTTACTACAACCCAATCATGCAAATTTCATCAAACTTTGGTCAACTTCAACTTGCCATCACAGGGGCAACTCGTCTGAATGTCATGTTTGATGAACCAGAAGAAGTTCGTCCTGAAAATGGTAAGAAATTTGATACGATTAAAGACGGAATTCAAATCGAAAATCTTGATTTTGAATATCTTCCAGGAAAACCAGTCCTCAAAAAAGTTAATATTGATGTTGAAAAAGGACAAATGGTTGCCCTCGTTGGTCCAACTGGTTCAGGTAAAACAACAGTTATGAACTTGATGAACCGTTTCTACGATGTTAATGGTGGAGCGATTAAATTTGATGGAACTGATATTCGTGAATTTGATTTAGATAGCTTGCGTTCAAATGTCGGAATTGTTTTGCAAGAGTCTGTTCTCTTTGATGGAACGATTGCTGATAATATCAAGTTTGGTAAACCAAATGCTACTCAAGAAGAAATTGAAACAGTGGCTAAGACAACTCACATTCATGATTTCATTGATAGCTTGCCTGACAAATATGAAACACATGTTTCAGATGATGAATCAGTCTTCTCAGTTGGTCAAAAACAACAAATTTCTATCGCACGTACCATTTTGACAAATCCAGAACTTTTGATTTTGGATGAAGCAACTTCAAATGTGGATACAGTAACTGAACAACAAATTCAATGGGCGATGGAAGCGGCTATTGCTGGTCGTACTTCATTCGTTATTGCTCACCGTTTGAAAACAATTCTTAATGCAGACAAGATTGTTGTTCTTAAAGATGGTGAAGTTATCGAAGAAGGAAATCACCATGAACTCGTTGCTCAAGGTGGCTTCTACTCTGAACTTTATCACAATCAATTTGTTTTTGAATAAGAGATTATTCAGTTAAGCAATGGAAAATAAAATCACAGTTAAAATTTTAGCTGTGATTTTTTATTTAGATAAAAAAGTCTATGAAAAACTACTATAAAATGTTAAAATAGAGAGCGGTTCTTAAAAATATAATTTTTTTAAGACAATAAAAATGTGAAAAGTGATTTTGAAATAATATGAAAAAAATAGTAATTAATGGTGGGAAGCGTATTTCAGGAACCATTCCAATTTCTGGCGCAAAAAATTCAGTAGTTGCTTTGATTCCAGCAACTATCTTGGCTAACGATGTTGTAACGCTTGAAGGAGTTCCAGATATTTCTGATGTCACAAGTTTAGTCGAAATCATGGAAATCATGGGAGCAAAAATTGAACGAAATCTTGAAGAAGGACGACTTGTGATTGATACACGCAGTGTTGTTTCTCGTCCCCTTCCTTATGGAAAAATCAACTCTTTACGTGCTTCTTATTATTTCAATGGGGCACTTTTGGGACGTTTTGGTCAGGCGACAGTAGGCTTGCCTGGTGGCTGTGATTTAGGCCCTCGTCCAACGGATTTACATGATAAAGCCTTTAAAGCTTTAGGGGCTAAGAAGATTCAAGAAGAAGAAGCTGAGCACTTAGAAGTGATTGGTGATTCATTAGTAGGAACAACCATTTATATGGATGTTGTTTCTGTTGGGGCAACAATTAATACAATGCTTGCTGCTAGTCGTGCAAAAGGTTTAACTATCATTGAAAATGCTGCCCGTGAACCTGAGATTATTGATGTGGCGACACTTCTAAATAATATGGGCGCACAAGTTCGAGGAGCTGGAACTGACATTATCCGCATTACTGGAGTGGATGAAATGCACGGTGCTCAACATACAGTGATTCCTGACCGTATTGAAGCAGGAACTTATCTTGCCTTAGCAGCTGCTATGGGAGATGGTGTCATCATTGAAAATGTTATTTATGAACACTTGGAATCTTTCATTGCTAAACTTGAAGAAATGGGTGTAGGTTTGACCATTCGTGAAGATAGTATTGAAGTTCATAAATCAGAAAATCTAAAATCAGTCAATATTACTTCTGTTCCTTACCCAGGGTTTGCGACGGATTTGCAACAACCAATTACACCACTTTTATTGAAAGCAAAAGGTCGTGGTTCAATTGTTGATACGATTTATCAAAAACGTGTCAATCATGTCCCTGAATTAGCTCGTATGGGTGCTAATATTTCTGTTTTAGATGATCGAATTATTTATGACGCTCCTAATGAATTAACTGGCAGTTGTGTTCAAGCAACTGACTTACGTGCTGGTGCGGCTTTGGTTACTGCTGGAATTATTGCCAGTGGAACTACAAAAATCTCTAATATTGAGTTTATCCTACGTGGTTATGACCACATTATTGAAAAATTGACTGCTGTTGGTGTAGATATTCAATTGATTGAAGAGTGACAAAAGTGATTTATTTTCGTATAGACTAATGAGAAAGGAAATAAGATGGCTAATAAATTAAAATTTGAAATCATTGAAGAATTGATTGTTCTCTCTGAAAATGCAAAAGGTTGGCGTAAAGAATTAAATCGTGTTTCTTGGAATGATGCTGAACCTAAATATGACATTCGTACTTGGTCACCTGACCATGAAAAAATGGGTAAAGGAATTACTTTATCTGAAGAAGAATTTGGCGTTCTCTTAAAAGAATTAGGAAATAAATAAAAGCCCTGAGATTTCAGGGCTTTTTTTTAATGGGTAAATGTTATCACAATAAGGATAAGATAAATAATCAAAGTAATAAAGAAGGTCAAGCGCCACCAGAGTTTTAAAAAGCGACGATAGGTAAATTGTTTATAATAAAGCAAATCAAGCAACAACAAAACAAGCGCTAAGCCAGAAATGATTAGCAGGTAGTATGGAATGATGCTGATACTTGTAACATTTTTAGAAAAAATTTGCATCCCTAAGATGAGAAAGATTGTAAAAACATCTGGAATTTTTAGTTTGCGATTGGTTAAGTGACGAAGTCTAAAAAACTTGAAAATGAAAACCAATGCAATAAAGACAATAAGGGGATAAAGCGCCATAAGTACTTTTATAAACATAGACTAATTGTATCGGTTTTGCCTTAGTTTGTAAAGTATTTATTTGTGTGAGAAAGTGCACGAATAAGTGCTAAGCCAAAGATAGTGACAAGGACAGCTTTAATAATTTCAACAATGACAAAGGGTGTGAATCCAAGCTTTAAGGCCAATGACCAGTCGACATTGGTAAAAAATTTGAGCCACAATGTTCCGATAACTAACATAAGCAGGTGTCCTACAATATTTATGATAAAAGCAGGGATGGTCTTATAATTAATTTGATGAAGGCCAAAAGAAATAAGGGTTCCCATTATTAAAAAGGCAATTAGAAAACCACCTGTTGGACCAAAAAGAACCGCAATTCCTGATGTCCCACCAGTGAATACGGGAATTCCAATAAATCCTAGCAGGAGATAGAGTAAGATAGCAAAAAAAGTTTCACGCGCTTTTAGTACTGTGGCAACAAGTCCTACGGCAAGTGTTTGTAAGGTGACGGGCACAATACCAATTGGGATAGACAGAGGAGAGAGAACCGCAATAATTGCTGCACCAAGAGCAATTAGGGTTAAAGAATATAATTTTGTATTTTGCATTAAGAATCCTTTGTTTTATGTATAAAATAAAATATACTAAAAAAGAAGAATTTTTGCAAACTCTTGTTTTAATAAACAAAAAATTACTGACAGAAATTCTGTCAGTAATTTTATTCTCTAATTTCGACAAATTGAGCATGAACAAAGTCAGCAAGGACTTTAGGAGCGATTTTTATGCTACGCCCAACTTCGCCAGCTGAACAAACGATAAAGCCGTGCTCTAAGGCAATAGAATCAATGAAAATCGGGAATTTTTTATTTTGCCAAATCCCCACAGGATTATTTGCACCGTGAATATAACCTGTCGTTTTTTGCAAGTCTTTTTGAGGAATCATGCTTACTTTTTTATTGCCCGAAACTTTGGCCAATTTTTTTTCTGACAAATGCTCTGTCAGTGGAAGAATACCAATGACAGGGCCAGTTTTATCGCCGATTAGTGCTAGGGTTTTATAAATATCACTGCGGCTGATATCCTCAGGGAGGCTATTACTTTCTAAAGCGTTAATAGCAAGTCCAGTATGCTCAATTTTTGCCTTATCAAGAATTTGTTCTACAAGTGTTTTCTTTAATTTTTGCTTTTTAGACATAGCTTTATTATAGAAGAATTTGTGCTGACTGACAAGATAAAATAATTTTACTGACAGATTTATTTTTTTGTAAAAGTTACTGACAGATTTTATTAGTAATTGCTATAAATGAAAAGTTTAGGGAATTTTTTGACGAAAATGATCAAAATGACAAATGCAGCAATAGCAGTCAAAATTGCACTGATTCCATTGACAGCAAGAGAATAAGCAACGGCTCCCCAGCCTTTCCAAGCGTATTGGCTCCAGAAAATGATTCCGGCAATAAAATGGAAGAAGTATTTAAGAAGAACAGCAACAAAAGTTCCCAAAAGAACTGGTGCAAGTTTTAGAGGGGCTGTTTTTTGGCGGAAAAGTCCAGCAATTCCAAGTGAAACAGGGGCGATGAGATATTCAAGAAAAGCTTGAGACAAGGTTAAAATATAAGCGTGTCCAGTAATCATTGACAGAATTCCCCAGATTAATCCACCGACAAGTCCAGCTGTTAGGCCGCGACGAAAACTGAGAATAAGAATTGGGATACAGGCGATTTCAACAATAATCCAGCCATAAACAGTATTTGGAATAAGGCTGATGATGAAGGCGAGTGCCGCCATGAAGGCAATTTCCGTTAATAAACGGACATTGAACTTAGAATTAGACATAAAAAAACTCCTTTTTGATGCGCACAAAAGGAGGGTTAGAAATTAGACATTTGTCTTAACACATTCCTACGCTGGCATTACCCAGATCAGGTCAGATGGTATTTCTCGCTACTGACAGTTTTGTCAATAGACCCATTGTGCAAATATTTATTTTTACTCATTAAGTTTAGCATATTTTAAGTTGAAAAGCATTTTTTTAAGATTGTTAATCTATTTTATAAATTAAACTTAAAAAATATTTAAGGCAACATAAAAAATCAATAATTCAAAAGAAACGAAAGTCTGTTAGAATAAGTCTATACACAAATTCGGACAAAATAAAAGCGGTCGAGTAAGTAATTGTGAAGGTCAGCACAGAGAGCTTGTAGCGGTGAGAGCAAGCCTGAGTGAAGCGATGAAAATGGCTTGATAAGCGTAGCAAGAGTGAGGTTTAACTAAGCTCTTGACGGAATGGTTCTCGTTATTGAACTTGAAAGTTGCCTTTGGGATCTGAAAATTTTCAGTGAACTAAAAAGTGCTTAAATCAAGAATGGTACCACGATATAGCTCGTTTCTTTATATGAAATGAGCTATTTTTATTTAGCATGAACGCTTTATCTTGAAGAATTTGTTTAGATTTAGAAAAATTAACAGGTGCACGGTTAATTTTTCTAATAGATGTAAAAGTTTATCAAAAGGGGAATAATTGATTTTGAAAAATAAATCAATTAGAAAAAAGGGAGAAGAAATGAATCCAAGAAACAGAAATATTTTAATTGTCGTTATTGTTGTTGTAATTGTTGCTATCGCTGCATTTTTCGGTTTTAATCATAAATCTGGTGAAAGTAAAACGGCAAATAAAACTGTGAATATTGGAATAATGACAGGAACAAAAGAAGATGATGCCATTTGGTCAACTGTTTCTAAAACAGCTAAAGATAAATATGGAATTACTTTAAAATTCACTCATTTTACAGATTATACACAACCAAATACAGCTTTGAAAAACGGCGATATTGATTTGAATGCCTTCCAACATTATGCTTTCTTGAATGCTTGGAATAAAGCTAATGACGGTGATTTGAAAGCAATTGGTAATACAACAATTTCACCAATTCGTCTTTATTCTAAAAAAATTACTTCATTGAGCCAAATTAAATCAGGAGATACAATTGCAGTACCTAATGACGCTTCAAATGAAAGTCGTGCACTTTATGTCTTGAAGAATGCTGGTTTGATTGGCCTTTCTGTATCAGGTGATACACTTGCGACAGTCAAAGATATTAATTCAAATCCAAAAAATTTGGTCATTAAAGAATTAGATGCGGCACAAACACCGCGTGCGCTTGATTCAATTACAGCGGCAGTAATTAATGACGATTTTGCAACAACAGCAAAATTAACGGTTGAAGAGTCTATTTATACTGAACCTGTAAACAAAGATAGCGAGCAATGGATTAATATTATCGTTGCAAATAAAAAAGATGCTAATAACAAAATTTATAAAGAAGTTGTGAAAGCCTACCAAACTGAAGCAACGAAAAAAGCAATTGAGAAAGCTTATCCTGATAAGAGAAAAATTGCTGCTTGGGGATTGAAACTCGACTAAGTAATTTCGTTAAAAAGTAACGGTTAGGTGAAAACTTTGGAAATTTCTACTTTAGAAATTTCTGCCTTAGGGCTAATAAATTTTACTGACAGAAGACTCAAACTGATTACGAACGGTTTGGTCAGTAGAAATTGGAGAAGATTATGAATCCTAGAAATCGTAATATAATTATTGGAATAATTGTTGTTGTTATTGTAGCTATTGCTGCATTTATCGGCTTTGGTCAAAAATCTCAAGCAAATAAAACGGTAAATAAAACAGTGAAAATTGGGATAATGACAGGAACAAAAGAAGATGACAGCATTTGGCAAACGGTAGCTAAAACTGCTAAAGATAAATATGGAATTACTTTGAAATTCACACACTTTACGGATTATACTCAGCCAAATACAGCATTGAAAAATGGCGATATTGACTTAAATGCCTTTCAACATTATGCTTTTTTAAAAGCATGGAATAAAGCAAATAATGGCAATTTAGTGGCGATTGGGGATACAGTGATTTCGCCAATCAGTGTTTACTCAAAACAACTCGAAAATATTTCAGATATCAAAGAGGGTGGAACCATTGCGGTACCAAATGATGCTTCTAACGAAAGTCGTGCCCTTTATGTCTTGAAGTCTGCGGGCTTGATTAAATTGGATGTTTCTGGTCAAACACTGGCGACGGTCAAAGATATCACATCAAATCCAAAAAATTTGGTCATTAAAGAACTTGATGCTTCACAAACTGCGCGTGCTTTAGATTCAGTCGATGCAGCAGTTATCAATAATAATTATGCCGTTACTGCTGGTTTAAAGAAATCTGATGCCATTTTTACAGAACCAGTTAATAAAGATAGCCAACAATGGATTAATATTATTGTTGCTAATAAAAAAGACGAAAACAACACTGTTTATAAAGATGTTGTCAAAGCTTATGAAACAGAAGCAACCAAAAAAACTATTGCTAAAGCTTATCCGGACAAGAGTACAATTCCTGCTTGGGGCTTGAAATTAAAATAATTGTTTTTAATACTCAAATAAGTCTCTCTTCATTGAGAGACTTATCGTTCAAAGAAGGTCTGGACACTTGTGAAATAGAATATTTTATAAGTATTCAGTAGAATTTGGGGAAAAATTTGAATCCGAAAAATAGAAATATTATTGTTGCACTTGCAGTGATTATCGTTGTTGCTTTGGTTGCTTTCTTTAGTTTAAATCATCAAGCAAGTAAAAAATCAACCGCTCAAAAAACAGTTAAGGTTGGAATCATGAGTGGGGACAAGCAAGACCAAGAGGTTTGGAAATCAGTAGCTAAAACCGCCAAAGAAAAATATGATTTAAAGCTAAAATTTGTTTATTTTTCTGATTATAATCAACCTAATGAAGCACTTCTTTCGGGAGATATTGATGTCAATGCCTTTCAATCTTATAATTATGTGAAAACTTGGAATAAAGCACATAAGAGTGATATTGTGGCAGTAGGAAATACTTATATTACACCAATGCACATTTATTCAAAAGAAGTCAGCAAATTGTCAGATTTAAAAGAAGGGTCAACCGTTGCAATACCAAACGATGCTTCAAATGAAAGTCGGGCATTGTTCGTGCTCCAAAGTGCAGGTTTGATTAAATTGACAACAAGTGATTCTAGCAAATTAGTTGGCTTACCAGATATCACAGAAAATCCGCATCAATTGAAATTCAAGGAAGTGGATGCAAGCCAAACACCGCGTGCGCTTGATTCTGTTGCTTTGTCAGTGGTTAACTATAATTATGCAACCGCAGCTAGCTTACCAAATTCTGAATCTGTCTATATGGAACCTCTCAACAAAACTTCTGCTCAGTATATTAACTTTATTGCTGCGACAAGTAAAGAAAAAAATAATAAAGTTTACAAAGAAGTTGCCAAGGCTTATGCTTCAAAAGCGACAGAAAAAGCAATCAAAGAACAATATCCAGATGGCGGAGAATTGCCAGCTTGGAACTTGAAACTTTGAAAATGAAAGGATTTATTTATGAATCCAAGAAATCGAAAAATTCTTTTTGGAAGTTTGCTTTTGCTGGTTATTATCGTTGGTTTAATCACTTTTACTTTAAGGCAAGGAAAAAGCAAATCTACTTCTGTCAGTAAAATCGTAAAAATAGGTTTGATGCCTGGTGGGAAACAAGAAGATGCCATTTGGAAACAAGTTCAAAAAAATGCAAAAGACCAATTTGGGATTACTTTAAAATTTGTCAATTTTACTGACGGAGATCAGCCCAATAAAGCTTTGGCTAACCATGAAGTGGACCTCAATGCCTTTCAACATTACGCTTACTTGAAATCATGGAATAAAGCTAATAATGGAAATATCGTATCAATTGGTGATACAATTATTACGCCGATTCATTTGTATTCGACAAAGTATAAAAATGTGACGGAAATTCCTGATAAAAGTACGATTGCTATCCCAAATGATGTTACCAATGAAAGCCGCGCCCTTTATGTTTTAAAAAATGCAGGACTCATTAAACTTGATACTTCTAGAGGAGCATTAGCAACGGTTAAAGATATCAGAGATAATCCTAAAGGCTTAATTATCAAAGAAATTGATGCAAGTCAAACCCCACGTGCGCTTGATTCTGTTGCTGCAGCAGTCATTAATTATATTTTTGCTATTTCAGCAAAAATTTCGGAGAAAGAATCAATTTATCAAGAACCTTTAAATGAAGATTCAGCTCAATGGATTAATTTTATTGCGGCAAATCAGTCTGATAAAAATAATAAAGTTTATAAAGAAGTGGTCAAAGCTTATGAGCAAAAAAATATCGCTGATACCATTAAAAAAGAATATCCAGATGGTGGAGAACTCCCCGCTTGGAATTTAAAATTGTAACTAAGAAAACTCGTCAGAGACGAGATTTTCTGTCAGTACTGACAAAAGAGAAAATAACTTTGTCAGTACTGACAGAGAATGAAAAAAGATAAAGGAAAACAATATGACAGCAATTATTGAATTAAATAATCTTTCTGTACAATTTCATCAGAAAGGACGATTAGTCACAGCAGTAAAAGATGCTACTTTACACATTGAAAAAGGGGATATTTATGGAGTAATTGGTTATTCTGGGGCTGGTAAATCAACTTTGGTCAGAACCATTAATCTCCTTCAAAAACCGACCAAAGGTCAAATTGTGATTAATGGTGAGAAGATTTTTGATAGTGAAAATCCTGTAAAATTTACTGGCGCGAAATTACGTGAGTTTCGTCAAAAGATTGGGATGATTTTTCAACATTTTAATCTTTTAAGTGAAAAAACCGTTTTTAATAACGTGGCTTTTGCTTTACAGCATAGCCAAATCGAAGATAAAAACGGGAAAAAACGTTATCTTACAAAAAAAGAAAAAACGGATAAAGTGACCGAATTATTAAAATTAGTTGATTTAGAAGAGCTTTCTGATAAGTATCCAGCTCAGCTTTCTGGGGGACAAAAACAAAGAGTTGCTATTGCGCGTGCACTTGCTAATGACCCTGAGATTTTGATTTCAGATGAAGGAACATCAGCACTTGATCCAAAAACAACCAATCAAATCTTAGATTTACTTAAATCTCTTCATGAAAAATTGGGAATCACAGTTGTTTTAATTACACATGAGATGCAAGTGGTTAAGGAAATTGCTAATAAAGTAGCTGTTATGCAAAATGGTGAAATCATTGAACAAAATTCATTAATTGATATTTTTGCACAACCTAAAGAAGCTTTAACAAAACAATTTATTGAAACAACAAGTTCGGTCAATCGTTTTATTGCCAGTCTTTCTAGAACAGAACTTCTGGCACAATTAGCAGATGACGAAGAATTAATTCACTTAGATTATTCAGGTTCAGAGCTTGAAGACCCTGTGGTTTCTGATATTACGAAAAAATTTGATGTAACAACCAACATTTTCTATGGTAATGTTGAGTTACTTCAAGGACAACCTTTTGGTTCATTAGTTTTGACCTTAAAAGGTTCAAGTGAACATCGGGCTGCCGCAAAGGCATATTTTGTTGAAAGACATTTAAAATTTGAAGTTTTAGGTAAAATTGAAAGGACGGTAGACTAATGGCAGAATGGTTTGCACATACATTTCCTAATGTGGTTTATTTAGGATGGACAGGTGAGACGGGTTGGTGGACAGCAATTGTTCAAACGCTTTATATGACATTTATTTCAGCACTTATTGGTGGTTTATTGGGATTGATATTTGGAATTGGTGTTGTGGTGACTGCTGAAGATGGGATTACACCTAATCGACCATTATTTTGGATTTTAGATAAAATTGTTTCTATCGGACGGGCTTTTCCCTTTATTATCTTATTAGCAGCAATTGCTCCCTTGACTAAAATTTTGGTGGGGACGCAGATTGGTGTTACTGCGGCTTTAGTTCCATTGGCTCTAGGAGTGGCTCCTTTTTATGCCAGACAAGTTCAAGCTTCGCTTGAGTCTGTTGACCATGGAAAAGTTGAAGCAGCTCAAACGGTGGGAGCTGATTTTCTCGATATTGTTTTCACGGTCTATCTTCGTGAAGAATTAGCTAGTTTAATTCGTGTTTCAACCGTTACTTTAATTTCCTTGATTGGTTTGACTGCAATGGCTGGTGCGATTGGAGCTGGTGGACTAGGAAATACGGCCATTTCTTATGGATATAATCGCTTTGCCAATGATGTGACTTGGTTTGCAACCATTTTAATCTTGATTTTTGTTTTATTGGTTCAGCTTGTTGGTGATTTCTTAGCTAGACGGGTTTCACATCGATAATTTATCAAATAATTTTAGATAAAAATATTTTATAAAAAGGAGAAACAATGAAAAATAACTCTGTAAAAATTGTTGTTGCCACTGGGATTGGGGCTGCTTTGTTTGTGATTATTGGTTGGCTAATTAATATTCCTACACCAATTCCAAATACTAGTATTCAATTGCAATATGCGGTCCTTGCCCTATTTTCAGCCTTATTTGGCCCTTTAGCTGGTTTCTTGATCGGATTTATTGGTCATGCCCTTAAAGATTCATTTCTCTATGGTGCGCCTTGGTGGACTTGGGTTTTAGGCTCAGGTTTAATGGGCTTATTTCTAGCTTTTGGAGTCAAAAGAGAAACTTTGACTCAAGGAATTTTTGGAAATAAAGAAATCATTCGTTTTAATATTGTTCAATTTTTAGCCAATGTCGTAGTTTGGGGAATTATTGCTCCAATTGGGGATGTTTTAGTTTATAGTGAACCGGCAAATAAGGTCTTCACACAAGGAATTGTTGCTGGTTTAGTAAATGCATTGACTATTGCCGTAGCAGGAACTTTACTACTCAAACTCTATGCTGCTACCAGAACCAAATCTGGCTCACTCGATAAAGAATAAAAAGCTCCAGATATGCTAAAATAAAAGCAGCAAATATTTGCTGCTTTTACGCTTGTATCGGTTTAATAAAGCACAAAAAATAAAGTATCTCTAAAAAGAAGGATAAAAATGGAAGCCTTAATTTCGTTCAAAGATTTTACATTTAAATATGATTTACAAAAAAATCCAACTTTAAAAAAGATTAATTTGGAAATATTTCCTGGGGAAAAAGTACTGATTGTCGGTCCTTCTGGTTCAGGTAAATCAACGATTGGTTCTTGTCTTAATGGGATTTTGCCTCATTTACATAAAGGAGAAGCAAGTGGTGAACTCTCAATTGCTGGTTTGCCCTTTGGGACTTCAATTGCTGAATTATCTGAAAAGGTGTCGACGATTTTGCAAGATACTGATGGCCAGTTTATTGGTTTGAGCGTTGCTGAGGATATTGCTTTTGCTTTGGAAAATGATGGTCTGATTCATGATGAACTGGTCAGTAAAGTGGCCTATTGGTCAGACAAAACAGAAACAAATAAACTCTTGAATCATCGCCCCCAAGATTTGTCGGGAGGACAAAAGCAGCGGGTTTCTTTAGCTGGTGTTTTGATTGATGAATCGCCAATTTTGCTTTTTGATGAACCTTTAGCCAATTTGGACCCGCAAACTTGCTTAGAAACAATGGCTTTGATTAAGGATATTCATGAAAATAATGAAGTCACTACGATTATCATCGAACACAGAATCGAAGAAGTTTTACCGCTTGGTATTGATAAAATTGTCGTGGTCAACGACGGCGAAATTGTTGCAATTGGAAGTCCTGCTGAATTATTAAAAACAGAAATTTTTAATGAAAATTCATTACGCGAGCCCCTCTATCTCTCAGCATTAAAAGCTGCAAATGCTACAAAATTACTGACAGATTTTTCTGACCTAAAAAGTTTGGAAGTCCTGTCAGCAAAAAAATTACTGACAGATTTTTTAGACACCTATAAATTTACTGACAAGGCTGTCAGCAAAAATAATATTCTGTCAGTAAAAAATTTATCAGTAAATTTTGCTCAACATGAAGTTCTAAAAGGTATTAATATAGAAGTTCAAGAAGGAGAAAAAATTTCAATTGTCGGGAAAAATGGAGTTGGTAAGTCAACCTTTGCCAATGCACTCTGTCATTTTGTTGAAGCGAGTGGCGAAATTTTATACCGAGGGCAATCGATTATTGCTGATTCTATTTCTGAACGTGCGAAAAAAATTGGCTATATTATGCAAAATCCAAATCTGATGATTTCGCAAAATATTGTCAGTGATGAGGTGGCAGCTGGTTTACGACTCCGTCATGTTGATGAAAAAATGATTCAAGATAAAGTTGAAGAAATTTTGAAAGTTTGTGGGCTTTATCCTTTTAGAAATTGGCCAATTTCTTCTTTGAGTTATGGTCAGAAAAAAAGAGTAACGATTGCTAGTATTTTAATACTAGAACCTGAAATTTTAGTCCTTGACGAGCCAACAGCTGCTCAGGATTTACAATCTTATCGGGAAATCATGGATTTTCTTGACGAACTTAACCGCCGTCTTCATTTAACAATGATTATGATTACGCACGATATGTATTTAATTACAGAATATAGTGACCGGACCCTTGTTTTTGCTGACGGGAAAATTATTGCTGACAGCAGTCCTTATCAAATTTTAGAAAATGAAGATTTTGTAAAAATGGGCAATTTAAGTCAACCAAGCCTTTATCAACTTGCCAGACAAACAGATACCAATCCCGTTTTACTGACAAAAGCTTTCATCAATTTTCAGAATCAGGAGAGATTAAAGCATGAATAATCAACTTAGTGTTCTAGGCTATCAAGCTGGAAATTCTTTTATTTACCAACTGAATGCAACAGCAAAACTCCTTTTCTTTCTATTAATTTCTATCAGCAGTATGGTGACTTATGACACGAGATATTTGGCTTTTGTTGCTTTATTTTCGGTAATTTTATTTTATTTTTCTAAAATTCCTTTTTCATCAGTAAAAAGGGTTGCCCAATTTGCAGCAATTTTTGCGATTTTAAATCTGCTTTTTGTATTTATTTTTGACCCTGGATATGGCGCGCGACTTTATGATTCAAAAACAATCCTTTGGGGACCTCTTACTTTAGAAGAACTTTTTTACCTTTTTAATCTCGTCTTGAAATATTTTTCAACCATTCCGCTCGCTTTACTCTTTATCTTAACTACTAATCCGAGCCAATTTGCCAGTAGTTTAAATAAAATTGGTCTGCCTTATCGTTCCTCATATTCGGTTTCCTTAGCGCTGCGCTATATTCCTGATATGCAAGAAAAATTTTTAGCAATCCGTAATGCTGGACAGGCCAGAGGAATGGATTTATCAAAAAAAGTAGGACTTTTTTCGCGAATAAAATTAAATGTTCAATTGTTACTCCCTTTAATTTTTTCCAGTTTAGAACAAATTGATACTATTTCCACAGCTATGGAGCTTAGACGATTTGGTAAAAAGAAGAAAAGAAGTTGGTATTCTTATCAACCTTTGAATGTTAAAGATTACTTGGTTATCTTGCTTGCGCTTTTAGGAGTGGTGATTGTTATTCTTCTCTTCTTTGTAAATCAGGGCCGATTTTTTAATCCATTTCATTAAGAAAAAAGCAGGTTTTCTGCTTTTTTCTTATCTTGCAAAAATGGGTGGAAAATGGCATAATAGGACTTGTAAAAAACTTTTGACAAGCCAATTGTTTGCAAAAGATAATAAAATTTGAATTAAATCTTAAAAAAGAACTTCCAAAAGAATTAGAAGGGAAAAACATGGAAAATAAAATACGTGAATTGCGCCGATTATCTCATCTTTCACAAGAGGATGTTGCACATATCGCTCACGTCTCGCGTCAGACGATTAATGCGATTGAAAATGACAAATACGACCCAGAGTTAACGCTTGCTTTCAAACTTTCGGAAACCCTAGGGACAACCGTTGATGAGCTTTTTAACTATCAACCAACCGTTGTGAAAAGGAAAGAAAACGATGTATTTTGGTGCGAAAAATATCAATGTGTCTTATGGAAAAGAGCAGGTATTGAAAAACGTAACGCTGTCGATTGAAAAAGGAAAAACGACAGCTATTATTGGAGTCAATGGTTCTGGGAAATCAACGATTTTAAAGGCACTTGGACGTTTAATTAAATCGGATGGACAGGTTATCTTTGATAATCAACCTTTAAGTCAACATTCTAATCGTGAAATTGCTAGAATTTTAGCTCTCTTGCCTCAATCAATTACTGCCCCAGCTGATATTACAGTCTATGAACTTGTCAGTTTAGGACGTTTCCCACATCAAAAATTAATGCAACAACGTCTCTCAAAAGAAGATATTTTGTTCATAGAAGAATTGATGAGAGAAACAAAGATTTGGGACATTCGAGAAAGTAAGATATCAGAACTTTCTGGTGGACAAAAACAAAGAGTTTTTATCACGATGATTTTAGCTCAAGATAGTGAGATTATTTTATTAGATGAACCAACGACTTATCTAGATTTAGCTCATCAGTTAGATATTTTATGTTTATTAAAAGATTTGGCGACAAAGAGAAATAAAACCATTGTTTACGTCATTCACGATTTAAACCATGCCGCTCGTTTTGCTGACAATCTAGTCCTTGTAAAAGACGGAGAAGTGGTTGAAGAAGGAACTGTTGATGAGTTATTTACTCAAAAAACGTTGAAAGAATGCTTTGGATTAGATGTCACTTTAGGATGTGATACCTTTACCAAAAAGTTAATGATTACTGGGGTGAAAGATGCCTAAAAAACATTTTCTGACAATCTTTTTTGCCCTAGTTTTTTCTTTACTTTTTTTGTCAGTAATATACCTGATGCTTGGGAATAAAAATGTTCCTCTGACAGAAATTTTAGTAAATAAAATGGTCTTACAATTAAGATTTCCAAGATTAATAAGTCTATATCTCACAGGATTTCTCTTATCCGTCAGTGGATTTATTGTTCAAATTATGACTAGAAACCCAATTGCCGAAATGGCAACTTTAGGGATTTCTGGCGGTTCGAGCTTGGCTTTATCACTCATTTTAACTTTGGGTTGGTCAACAAATGATGGGATTTCAGTTCTAGTTTCATCACTAGGAGCATTTATTGCTTTAGCAGTCGTCATGCTTTTGACTTCGAGAACGCATTTTCAGCCATTAAAAGTTGTACTAGTTGGAACATCAGTTGGACTTTTTGCAACTAGTTTGGCCAGCTCCTTGACTTTTGCCAGCCACGATACACAGGCCTATTTTCGCTGGATTGTGGGTTCTTTTTCAGGGATAACTAATACTAAAGTTCTTTTGATGGCAGTAGTAAGTCTTATTTTTCTTATCCTCTTGCTTTTATTTTCAAAACAAATTTATTTATTGAATTTTGGTGATGAGCTTGCTCAATCTTTTGGGATTTCTGTCAATTTTGTTCGTTTAGTCATTATGTTTTTAGTTGCGCTGGCTTCTGGTGTAACTGTTGCCTCAGTTGGGGTGGTCAGCTTTGTCGGTTTGATTGCTCCACATATTGCCAAGAAGCTTGTCAGAGCTAATTTTTGGCAAAATGTAATTCTGTCAGTACTGACAGGAATGTTATTGCTTGTTTTAGCTGATTTGATAGCCAGAAATTTATTTAAACCTTACGAATTTCCAGCAGGAAGTCTAACCATGCTTTTAGGCGCTCCCTTCTTTCTTTGGGTTATTACAAAGGAGGCAAAATAAAATGAAAAGAAAATTCACTTTACTTTTTGTCCTGCTTTTGGTTTTGATAGTGGTTGATTTGACGCAATTTTCAACAAATCCTCAAATTCTATCAATCCTAATTCCTAATTTTCGTCTTCCTCGTTTAATAACAATCCTGTCAGTTGGAATTGCTCTTTCCTTATCAGGCTTTATTATCCAAAATATTACAGAAAATCCTTTAGCTGATAGCGGAACAATTGGGATAACCTCTGGTGCTTCGGCAGGAAGTGTTGCTTTTTTACTGATTGCTGACCATTTTAAGCTGACAGGGCTTTGGAATTTTTCCTATCCTATTTTTGCTTTAATAGGTGCCCTTCTTTCATTTGTCTTAATTTACTTTTTTGCCTTAAGAAAGCAAGTTTCTTCTGTCAGAGTTTTACTGACAGGAATTGCAATTACCGCTTTTTTCCAAGCATTAATCACAATTGGTCAGCTTTCAGTCAATGCCTTTGACTTTCAGAAAGTTGCAGTTTGGCTGTCAGGAGATATCTGGCAAACGGGAAGCACTTATTTGTTCATTTGTGTTCTCTTATTAGTAATTGGCTTGATTATTTTGCCATTTTTCTTAAGAAAACTTGAAATCCTCTCACTTGGCGAAGAAATGGCAACTACTTTAGGATTAGAAGTTCAAAAAACGAAAATCTATCTTTACTTGTTAGCGCTCCTTTTTGCAGCTGTAGGTGTTTTATTGGTTGGAGGATTAGCATTTGTTGGTTTAATTGCCCCTCATATTGCTCGTGAAATCGCTGGTTTTAAATCACGAAAAAGTTTAATTGCAACCGCACTTTCTGGTATGATTATTTTATCTTTTGCTGATATTATTTCACAAACAATCATTGCACCATCAAGTTTACCTTTAGGTTTTGTAGTTGCCTTTATTGGCGCTCCATACTATATTTATCTTATTCAAAAAGTTTAAGAAATTAATTTACTTTTAATAAATTTCTTATAAAAAAATATCGGCTTATTTTTAAAAAATAGCCTAAAAATAGAGGAGAATCTTTTGAAAAAAGTACTCACAACCCTAATCGCTGCAGGAGCTTTACTTACTTTAGCTGCCTGTTCATCAAATTCATCATCAAAAAAAGCGACATCAAGCGATGATAAAGTGACCTTTCACGCTTTAAATGGGGACGTCAAAGTTCCTAAAAATCCTAAACGTATTGCTGTTCAAAATTATCCAGATGAAGTCGCTTCATTAGGTGCAAATGTTGTTGGAACAGATTCATGGGCCTTTCCAAATACCTTCTTATCAAAAGACCAAAAGAAGAATATGGTTGATTTAGGAGCACCAAAATTCAATATGGAAAAATTGATTGCTCAAAATCCTGATTTGATTATTACAGTTGATAAAGACCAGGTAGCAGACTATCAAAAAGTAGCCCCTACTGTTCTTGTCAATTATAAGGACCTCTCAGGAATGAATAAATCATTGGATTACTTTGCTAAACTCCTTAATCGCGAAGATGAAAAAGCAAGTTTCCTTAAAAACTTTAAAAAAGAAGCCGATAAGCAAAAAGAAAAATTGGCAAAGGTTGATGTTAAACCAGCTAAAAACACAATTTCACTTCTTGAACTCCAAGGAGATAAGGTTTATGCCTTCGGTGACAATTTTGCTCGTGGCGGACAAGCTTTGACGACTGGTTTAGGCTTTAAAGAATCAAGCAAAATGGCCGAACTCTCAAAAGGCGTAGGTTATGCTGAAGTAAATACTGAAAGCTTAGGAGAATTCGATGCAGACTATATCTTTATTGACTTTGCAGATAAAGATAAAGAACAATATGCTGCATTAAAAAATAATCCAGCTTGGCAAAACCTCAAAGCAGTTAAAGAAGGACATGTGATTACAATGGACTACGACAAAGTTTACTTCTTTGGCGGACCAACAGCGGCTAAAGAAGAGCTGTCACTCTACACTGACGCTATCATTAAAGCTACAAAATAAAAAGAAAAAGTGTATAATCAACTTATACACTTTTTTTGTAAAAAATTAAGGACTTTATGACATGAATATTAAACAATTACGGTACGTCGTCGCCATTGCTAATAGTGGAACTTTTCGTGAGGCTTCAGAGCAACTCTTTGTTAGTCAACCCTCAATGTCGATTGCGGTTAAAGACTTGGAGCAAGAACTAGGTTTTCAAATCTTTGAGAGAACAAATACAGGTGCGACTTTAACTATTGAAGGCGAACGTTTTTATGAACAAGCACAGACTGTTTTACGTAATTTTGAAACTTTTGAATCAAAATATTCTAAGCCAAAAGAGTCTGATAAGACTTTCTCAGTTGCCAGTCAACACTATGATTTTCTAGCACCAGTTGCAGTGGAATTTGCAAAGAAAAATCCTGAAATCAAAAATTTTAGAATTTTTGAGTCAACCACTTATAATATTTTGCAAGAAGTGGCGCAAGGTCACAGTGAACTTGGAGTGGTTTATCTCAATAAACAAAATCGCTCAGGGATTTTAAGAATGCTCAATAAACTTGAATTAGATTACGAAGAAATTTTCTTATCGCAAACGCATATCTATATTCGCAAAGGCCATCCCTTAGCTCAACGTGAAACAATTTCAGATGATGATTTAAAACCGCTAGATCGTGTGCGATTTACACAAGAAAATGAACAGTTTCTTTACTATTCTGAAGATTTGGTTGAGACTTTTGAAAATACCTTGATTTATAACGTCACTGACCGTGCAAGTTTAAATGGAATTTTGGAACGGACAGATGCCTACGCAACAGGTCTTGGTTTTATTGATAAAGAGAGCGTCCATAATGTAACAGTTGTCCCTATGGAGGGAGACAATGGAAATAGTTTGATTTTAGTCAAACATCGTGGACATTTATTATCAAATGCGGCGACTTCTTATAAACGTAGTCTTGAAGTCTACTTTGAAAACTATGAATTTTAAACAATAGCTAAAATAAATACTCTCTGAATAATTTTCAGAGAGTATTTTTATAACTTATTATAATTTACTTGCTTGGTCTTTTTGAGCCAAACGAATGAGGAACATTGCAAGGAGGATGATAATGATTCCCCCAAGTGGAGTAAAGACAACACTTGAGCCTTTAGAAATTTGTCCTCCAACAAATGAGCCTAAAGTAATTCCGACATTGAAAGCTGCAATGTTAAAAGCTGAAACTAGAGTAATATCTTTTGGCGTAAATTTCTCTGCCAATTGAACAACGTATAGTTGTAAACCAGGGACATTCATAAATGCAAATAAGCCCAAAAGTAAAGTCGCAATCAATCCCAAAGCTTGCGAAGCCAAACTTGCACTGATAAAAAGAAAAAGTAAACTCAAAGCTAAAGCCGCAAACATTTTTTGAAGGGCAGGTAGGATATTTTTATTTGCTAGATGTCCACCTAGTGAATTACCAATGGCAACCATCACACCATAAGCAACCAGAATAATCACTACTGTACTTGCTGAAAATCTAAAAGTTCCTTCAAGGATTGGTGTAAGATAAGTATAAGCCGCGAAAGTTCCTCCATAACCAAAAGCGGTAATAAAAAGAGACATTAAAATTGATTTGTTAGTAAAAATTCTAGCAAGCCCACTTAAATTAATTTTTCCGGGAATTGGAAGCCCTTTTGGAACAAGAATACTAGTAGCAATCAGTCCAATTAAGCCAATAACAACAATGAAAACAAATGACATATGCCAGTTAGAGTGCTGACCAATGAAAGTCCCTAAAGGAACACCAATGACAGTAGCAACGGTTAGTCCTGTAAACATGAGGGCGATTGCTGAGGCCCTTTTCTCAGGTCGAACAACATCAGCAGCAATGACTGTGGAAATTGACATGAAAATACCATGAGCAAGTGAGGCAAGAACCCGTCCTACTAAAAGTAAAAGGAAAGTTGGAGCGAAAGCTGACAGTAAATTACCAAGAATAAAGAGACCCATAATCGAAACCATCAAAGTTTTTCGATTCCAAGTTCCTGTAAGAATAGTTAATAAGGGAGCACCAACCGTTACCCCTAAAGCATAAAGAGAAACGGTTAAACCCGCTTGAGATAAACTAATATTAAAGGTGTTGACAATCATTGGCATTAAACCAACACTGATAAATTCGGTTGAGCCGATAGCAAAAGCATTAATTGCTAGAGCTAGAAGAGTGAGACTGGGAGATATTTTTTTCATTATGCTTCTTTCTTAAAAATTAAAATGTTCTGGATCTGGACCGACACGAAGTTCTTCATTGAGTGAATTGATAGCTTTCATATCTTCAGAGTCAAGTGAAAAATCAAAAATTTGACGATTAGCTATCATTCGTTCACTTTTAATAGATTTTACATTTACTAAAATATCTTGTTGAATATCCCAACGAAGAATAATTTGAGCCACAGATTTTCCATGTTTATCAGCAATTTTTTTGAGGACTTCATTGTCTAATAATTGACCTTGCATCAAAGGTGACCAAGCTTGAACCTTGATATCATGAAGTTCTAAGAAATTACGAAGTTCTTCTTGTGATAATTTTGGATGGAGTTCAATTTGATTTAAAACGGGAGTGATTTCAGCATAGCTAAGAAGTTCTTCTAAATGTGATTTTTGAAAGTTACTGACACCAATCGCTTTTATTTTGCCTGCTTTATATAAATCTTCCATTGCTTTCCAAGCTTCTTTGTAAGCATAATGTGTGCCTGGCCAGTGGATAAGATATAAATCTAGATAATCTAAATCCAATTTTTTCAAACTTTCTTCAAAGTTTTGAACTGTTTCTTCATAAGAATGATTATCTCCCCAAAGTTTTGAAGTGATGAAAAGATCGTCACGAGAAAGTCCTGTCAAGGCCAAACCTTCTTTAATTCCTTGACCAGTTCCTTCTTCATTTTCATAAATTTTAGCTGTATCAATTAAACGATATCCGTTAACAATTGCGTTTTTGACAACATCAGCGGTTTCGTCATTTGGAATTTGAAAAACTCCCAAACCAAGTTCCGGAATTTCAATCTGATTATTAAGTTTCATTTTTTGCTCCTCATATATTTTATTTTGGCAGAAAATTAGTATATAATAAATAAAACCTCTTGAACAGTACCTACTTTTTTGTGTCATACATACTAAAAAGTAATAATTGGATAAAATAAGGGATTAGAAAGGAAATTAATTTTGAAAAAAATTTATAATATTGGTGTCGAAGCGACAATGGATGTTATTGGTGGAAAATGGAAACCAATTATTTTGTGTAATTTAAGACATAATCCAAGTCGTCCAGGAGAATTGAGACGTCAAATTCCAGGAATCAGTCAAAAAATGCTGACTCAGCAATTAAGAGAATTAGAAATTGATAATATTATCGTCCGTAAGGTTTATAATCAAGTTCCACCGAAGGTTGAATATTCTCTGAGCCCTTATGGTGAAACTTTAAATGGTTTATTAGATATTCTTTGCTCGTGGGGTGAAGGTCATGTCCAAACTTTAAAAAGTATGGGTGAAGAAGTTCAAATTTTAGAATAAGAGAACTTAGAAGAGGAGCCGCAAGATGTACCAACCAGCTTTCAATAAAATTCATCACATCGCTATCATTGCCGCAGATTATGAAAAATCTCGTCAGTTCTACGTTGATATTTTAGGATTTTCAATCATTCGAGAAAATCATCGTCCAGAAAAAGGAGATATCAAGCTTGATTTAAAGATGAATGAAGAAACAGAAATTGAATTATTTATCAAATCTGATGTCCCTAAACGCTTAACTTATCCAGAAGCAAAAGGCTATCGCCACTTAGCTATTAAAACGACAAATATTGAAGAAGATAGAAATTATTTAATAAGTCAAGGAGTCAAAGTGGAGGAAATTCGTCAGGACGAAATTACTGACAGAAAAATGCTTTTTTTCTATGATCCAGATGACTTACCAATAGAACTACATGAGTAATTTTTAAAAAATGGAAATGAAGAAATGGTTTTTAGGTTAGCCAAAGCTTCTGTCAGTAAATAAAAGGGCTTACAGAAAATAAAAGCTAGAAAAAAAAGGAAAAATGTAGTAAAATTAACTTTGTAAATGAACGAACTAAATTTCGTTCAAGTAAAAATAAACGGAGAATACACAAAATGCCAAAATTAGTATTTGCACGTCACGGTGAATCTGAATGGAATCTTGCTAACCTTTTCACAGGTTGGGCTGACGTTGACCTTTCTGAAAACGGAACTAAACAAGCGATTGAAGCTGGTAAATTGATTAAAGAAGCTGGAATCGAATTTGATATTGCTTACACTTCAGTATTGAAACGTGCTATCAAAACAACTAACCTTGCTCTTGAATATTCAGATCAACTTTGGGTACCAGTTGTTAAATCATGGCGCTTGAACGAACGTCACTACGGTGGTTTGACAGGTTTGAACAAAGCTGACGCTGCTGCAAAACATGGTGATGAACAAGTTCACATCTGGCGTCGTTCATATGATGTATTGCCACCAGCAATGGATCATGATGATAAATATACAGCTCACGGAGACCGTCGTTACGCTGGTCTTGAAGATTCATTGATTCCTGATGCTGAAAACCTCAAAGTTACTTTGGAACGTGCTCTTCCATTCTGGGAAGACCAAATCGCTCCAGCTTTGAAAGAAGGAAAAAATGTCTTCGTTGGTGCTCACGGTAACTCAATCCGTGCACTCGTTAAACAAATCAAAAAACTTTCTGATGACGAAATTATGGATGTTGAAATCCCTAACTTCCCACCACTTGTTTTCGAATTTGATGACAACTTGAACGTTCAAAACGAATACTACTTGGCTCCTAAAAAAGCATAATATTTGAATGAAAATACTCTAAGTTATAATAGATACTCATCTATTTAGGACTTAGAGTATTTTTTTGTAATCAATGCAATAGTTTGTAAGTTTTTGAACAAATTAATTGATTCTTCATTTTATTCTTGAGATAATTTAATAGTAAAGCTTTAAAGAAGAAAAAGGAGAATCTTATGTCATTAGTAGGTAAAAAAATAGAAGAATTTTCAACAGATGCTTATCTTGGTGGGAAATTTATTAAAGTTTCCGATAAAGACTTTTATGGAAAATGGTCTGTGCTTTGTTTCTATCCAGCAGACTTTTCATTTGTTTGTCCGACAGAGTTAGAAGATTTAGAAGAAACTTATCCAACCTTGAAATCGCTTGGTGTAGAAGTTTACTCAGCTTCAACTGACACCCATTTTGTCCATGCTGCTTGGCATGAACATAGTGATGCTATTTCAAAAATTACTTATCCAATGCTTGCAGACCCTTCACAAAAAATTTCACGTGCTTTTGATGTTCTTGATGAAGAAGCAGGATTGGCTCAACGTGGAACATTTATTATTGACCCAGACGGTGTGATTCAAGCGCTTGAAATTACGGCTGATGGTATTGGACGTGATGCAAGTCAATTGGTCGATAAGATTAAAGCTGCTCAATATGTGCGTAATCATCCAGGGGAAGTTTGTCCCGCTAAGTGGAAAGAGGACGGAGCAAGTCTTCACGTTGGTATTGACCTTGTAGGTAAAATATAGAATAAAAAAGTGAGTCTTGGCTCACTTTATTTGTCTTTAGAAACTTAATGACAGAAAGGTTTAATATGATTTTAGATGAAACTCTTCGTGCTCAGTTGATGCCTTATATGGATTTGTTGGAAAATCCAATTATTTTAAAAGTTGATGCAGATTTAGAGAGCGAAAATGGGAAAAAAATAGTAGAATTTACAGATGAACTTGCAAGTTTGTCCGAAATGATTTCAAAAGAAACAGCAAAACTCAATCGAAAAACAGCTTTCTCTATTGAAAGAGAAGGTGTTTCTGGAGTCCTTTTTTCAGGGCTACCATTAGGTCATGAGTTGAATTCATTGGTCTTGGCGCTTGTCCAAGTAAGTGGACGCCCTCCACGGATTGAACAAGAATTAGTTGAGCGAATTCAAGCGATTCAAAATCCACTTCACTTTGAAACTTATGTGAGTTTAACTTGTCATAACTGTCCAGATGTTGTCCAAGCATTAAACACAATGAGTATTCTCAACCCCAATATTAGTCATACAATGATTGAGGGGGGAATGTTTCAAGAAGAAGTGGAAGCAAAAGGAATTATGGCGGTTCCAACTGTTTTCAAAAATGGTGAAGAATTTCATAATGGACGAGCTAGTCTTGAAGAATTACTAGAAAAAATTACTGGTCCAGAGAGTTCGGAAGCTTTTTTTGATAAAGACCCTTATGATGTTTTAGTTGTGGGTGGAGGCCCTGCTGGTGCAAGTGCAGCTATTTATGCTGCACGTAAAGGGATTCGGACAGGTTTAATCGCTGAACGCTTTGGCGGTCAACCACTAGAAACTTTAGGAATTGAAAACCTCATTGGAACGCCTTATGTTGAAGGGGTTCAACTTGGTCGTCAGCTTGAAGAACATGTGAAAAAATATCCTGTCGATTTGATGAACTTGCAAAAAGCAGTTAAGCTAAAGAAAAAAGATTTGATTGAGGTGAGTCTTGAAAATGGGGCACTTCTAAAAAGTAAGTCAGTCATTATTTCAACGGGCGCTCGTTGGCGAGATTTGGGAATTCCAGGAGAGCAAGAATTTAAAACCAAAGGAGTCGCTTACTGTCCACATTGTGATGGTCCTTTGTTTGCAGGAAAAGATGTAGCGGTTATCGGTGGCGGAAATTCAGGAATCGAAGCAGCAATTGATTTAGCTGGTTTGGTTAGACATGTTACTGTTCTTGAATTTTTACCTGAACTTAAAGCAGACAAAATTTTACAAGAAAAACTTGCGACCCTAAATAATGTTACTGTCCTCACCAATGTAGAAACAAAAGAGATTTTAGGAGATGACAAGGTTAGAGGTTTGAATTATCAAGTTCGCGGTTCTAAGGAAACTGTTCATTTGGAACTTGCTGGTGTCTTTGTATTAATTGGTTTAGTTCCGAATACTCAGTGGTTGGAGGGAACAATTGACTTATCCGCACGTGGAGAAATTTTGACTGATAAAGTTGGAGCGACAAATCTTCCTGGTGTTTTTGCAGCGGGAGATTGTACGGATAGTGTTTATAAGCAAATTATTATTTCAATGGGGACTGGGGCGACCGCTTCTCTAGGTGCTTTTGATTATTTAATAAGAAACTAAAATTTTAGATGACAAAAAAGAAAACGTATTTGAGTTTTCTTTTTTTATTTGATTAAATTGATAGGAATCAAAATTGTAAGGAAAAGTTTTCATAAATGTGGTAAAATGTTTAAGTACAAATTTTGAATGTAAAAACTATTTATAAAACTCATTCTTGGAGTCGAAATGTCAGATAATAAAAGAAAAAATGATAAGCGCAAGCAATCCGATAAGTCTAAAAAATCACATAAAGAAGTAAAAATTTTAAAAGATCCAACTAAATTAATTCCAAAACGAGTGAATCTCTTGTTTTTTGTTATCTTTGTTTTGTTTATGATTTTAATTGGAAAGCTCTTCAATATGCAGGTATTGAATTCACATTTCTACGCCGAAAAATCAATTAGTGCAGGCGGAGATGTTCAAATTATTGAAGGTGCGCCTCGCGGAAATATTTATGATGCAACAGGAAAAGCTTTGGCATCTACAGTTGCGGTTCAGGCTGTTGAATTTACAAGAAGTCAAAATGCTACTGCTGATGAAATGTATCAGGTAGCCAATAAGTTAGCGACTATTTTATCTAACAACATTGATGTTGCTGATTTGACAACGCGTGATAAAAAAGACTATTTCTTGGCTAATTCTAAAAATCTAGAAAAAATAGCTAATAGTTTATCTGAAAAGGAAAAGAAAGATAAACATGGTAATGATTTAAGTGGTTCACAAATTTATGATGTCGAATTAAGTAAAGTTAAAGATAGTGACTTGAATTTTACGGCAGAACAAACTTTTGCCGCAAAATTATTCAAAGAAATGAATAGTACTACTACTTTTAACACTACTAAAATTGCTACTGGAAATATTACAGCAGAGCAACAAGCGACAATTGCCGAACAAGAAGGCGATTTACCAGGAATTACAATTGGAACTTCTTGGGACCGTTCATATGCTCAAAATTCTTTGACACCACTTATGGGAACTATTACTTCACAAAAATCAGGAATTCCAGCAGAGGATTTGGATGCCTATCTTAAAAAAGGTTATCAACGTAATGACCGTGTGGGAACTGGGCTTCTTGAAAAGGGATACGAAAGTGAACTTCAAGGAACACATAATATCAGTAAGGTTAAATTTGACAAAAATGGTGATGTTTCTGGAACAAAAACAATCCAAAAAGGAAAACGTGGGGATGATTTAAAATTAACTATTAACCTAGATTTCCAAAACGGGGTTAATAATATCGTTAAAACACAATTAGATCAACTGATTGCCCAAGGCTATGGTCAGTATAATAGAGGGGCTTATGCTGTTGTGTTAAATGTTAAAACAGGGGCAGTCTTAGCTTTATCTGGCTATCAACGAGATCCTAATACAGGAACAATTACGGAAAATACTTTAGGGACTTTCCAAAGTGTCTTCACACCGGGGTCTGTTGTCAAAATGGGAACATTGACTGCTGCTTGGAATGCTGGTGTAATTTCTGGAAATGACACTTTAACGGCACAGTCTATTCAATTTAAAGATTCTAATCCTATCAATGACTGGTGGGGAGACGCTTCACCAATGGCTTTAACAGCTGTTGAAGCTTTGCAATATTCATCAAATACTTACATGATGCAATTGGCAATGAGAATGTTAGGTGCTCCTTATACGGCAGCTAATCAATTTTTGGATGATACCAACCGAGTAAAAGTTTATGAGCAGTTTCGTAAGGCTTTTGCTTCTTATGGTTTAGGGGCATCAACTGGTTTTGATATTCCTGGAGAATCAACTGGATATCTCCCTTCAGCTAAATCTGAAGCGGCTTCTGGGGTCAATGTATTGTATGAATCATTTGGTCAGTATGATAACTATACGCCGCTTCAGTTGGCGGTTTATGCGGCAACTTTAGGAAATAACGGAACTCGTTTGTCACCACACATTGTCCAAGGAATTTATGAAGGTGGAACTGACGGACAACCTGGCACGCTTATCAAAAATATTACTCCTAAAATCATGGATAAGGTAAATATCACTCCCGATAATATGGATGTTCTTCATCAGGGGATGTATGCTGTTGTTCATGGGGCTGGTGGATTGACTACTGGTCGTTCAATGGATTCATCAAAGGTTTCTATCTCTGGTAAAACAGGGACTTCCGAAAGTACAAAAGTATTGGCAGATGGTAGTCAAGTTATTGTAACAGCTAATAATGCAGTGGCCTTTGCTCCTTCTGACAACCCAGAAATTGCTATTGCGGTTGTACTTCCAGATAATACTGAAAGTAATGCTTCAAGTGGAACAAAAGCAAACCAAAGTATTGTAACGGGAATTACTGATTTGTATTATTCAAATGAGGCTTTTCGTAAAAATTAAAAAAAGTTCTCTCTGATAGGAGAGGCTTTTTATTTATAAGTGATTGAGAATTCTATCACCTTTCCTTTTCATTTTCAGTCTTTTATAGTAAAATTAATAAATTGAATAAAATATTTACAAGTGAAGAATTGGTGAAATATGTATTATCCTGAACCTATTGCTCGCCTGATTGAGTCGTTTTCAAAATTACCAGGGATTGGTCAAAAAACAGCGACTCGATTGGCTTTTTATACGATTGGCATGGAAGATCAAGATGTCAATGAATTTGCAAAAAATCTTCTGTCAGCAAAACGGGATTTGAGTTTTTGCTCGATTTGTGGGAATTTAACAGAAAGTGATCCTTGCGCCATTTGTACCGACCCAACGCGTGATCGAACAACTATATTGGTCGTTGAAGAATCTAAAGATGTTCTTGCTATGGAAAAAATTCGGGAATATCGAGGACTTTATCATGTTTTGCATGGTACGATTAGTCCAATGAATGGGATTTCTCCTGATGAAATTAATGTTAAAACATTGATTACAAGATTAATGGATTCAGAGGTTAAAGAAGTGATTATCGCAACTAATGCCACTTCTGACGGAGAAGCAACCGCCATGTATCTGGCTCGAATGATTAAGCCTGCAGGAATTAAAGTGACTCGCTTGGCTCGTGGATTAGCTGTAGGATCTGATATAGAATACGCAGATGAAATTACTTTATCAAAAGCGGTAGAGAATCGGTTGGAAATTTGATTTTTTCTGTGGTAAAATAAAAAAGACAATTACTGACAGAATTGTATTGTAAAAATATCGCATGCTGTCAGTAAAAAGAAGTGTCTGACAAAGCTGTCAGTAAAAAAGGAAGAAATATGTCAAAAGAAACATTAATTTTGTTGTATGGTGGTCGTTCTGCTGAGCGAGAAGTATCAGTTTTATCAGCAGAATCGGTGATGAGAGCTGTTAATTATTCTCGTTTTGTTGTAAAAACTTACTTTATCACTAAGGGTGGTGAATTCATAAAAACGCAAGAATTTACTGACAAACCTGCTGAAGAAGAAAAACTACTGACAAATGATTTGGCAGAATCTTATCCAAAGATTTCACCAGCAGCAATTTACGAAAAAGATGCCGTTGTATTCCCAGTTTTACATGGACCAATGGGTGAAGATGGCTCGATTCAAGGATTTTTAGAAATTTTACGTTTGGCATATGTTGGTCCAAATATTTTATCTGCTTCAAGCACAATGGATAAATTATTGGCAAAACACGTTTTTGAAGCGGTTGGTGTACCCCAGGTTCCTTATGTTGCAGCTTTTGCTGACGAAAATCAAGGAGAAATTGCTCAAGAAGTAGTCGAAAAATTAGAATTTCCAGTTTTTGTTAAACCTGCTAATATGGGTTCTAGTGTTGGAATTTCAAAAGTTGATGATTTAGCAGACCTTCAACCTGCGCTAAGCGAAGCCTATAAATATGATAACCGTGTTGTCATTGAACAAGGGGTGGATGCACGTGAAATTGAATGTGCTGTTTTGGGAAATAATAGTGACGTGTCTGCAACGCTTCCAGGTGAAGTTGTGAAAGATGTTGAGTTTTATGATTACAACTCAAAATATATTGATAATAAAATTCAAATGGACATTCCAGCAAAAGTTCCTGCTGATTTAGCTCAAAAAATGCAAGAATATGCTATAAAAGCGTACAAGGCAGTTAATGGGACGGGCTTGTCACGTTGCGATTTCTTTGTGACTAAGGATGGAAATGTTTATCTCAATGAAATTAATGCCATTCCAGGATTCACACAATGGTCAATGTATCCATTGCTTTGGGAAAATATGGGCTTATCTTATTCTGATTTAATTGAAAAGTTAGTTGATTTAGCTAAAGAAACTTTTGAAACACGTGAAAATCATCTTTTATAAAAAATACAAATCTGTCAGTAAATCGATTGCTGACAGATTTTTTTGTCAGTAAAAAGTGTTATAATGGAGTCACTATGAAACTCACAATTCACGAAATCGCCCAAGTCGTTGGCGCAAAAAATGATTGGTCGCAACTGGCAGATTTGTCAGTCAATAAAATTGAATTTGACAGCCGTTTGATTGAAAAAGGGGATATCTTTTTGCCACTTAAGGGGGCACGAGATGGTCATGATTTCATCAAAATCGCTTTTGATAATGGAGCAATAATCAGCTTTTCAGAAAAAGAAGTCGAACAAGCTCATCTCTTGGTTGACGATAATCTGCTTGCTTTCCAAAAATTAGCAAAATATTATCTTGAAAAGACAAAAGTTCCAGTCATTGCGGTGACAGGTTCAAATGGAAAAACAACAACCAAAGACATGATTGCTGCTGTTTTGTCTAAGAAATTTAAAACATACAAAACACAAGGAAATCACAATAATGAAATCGGCTTACCCTACACCATTTTACATATGCCGGACGATACTGAAAAATTAGTTTTGGAAATGGGAATGGATCACCCTGGTGATATTGATTTTTTATCAGAACTTGCTAAGCCTGAACTTGCTGTCATTACCTTAATTGGTGAAGCACATCTTGAACATATGGGAAGTCGCGAAAATATTGCTAAAGGGAAAATGGGGATTACGGCTGGTTTGCATGGTGAGCTTATTGCCCCTGCTGACCCAATTATTAATGCTTTTATCCCAGACAATCAAAAAATTATTCGCTTTGGTTTGCCCGGTGAAGATTTATTTATTACAAAATTAGTCGAACACAAAGAAAAATTAACTTTTGAAACTAATTTTTTAGATGAATCAATTACTATTCCAGTTCCTGGTAAATATAACGCGACGAATGCTATGTTAGCTGCTTTTGTTGGCTTACATTATGGACTTTCAGAAGCCGAAATAAAAAAAGCTTTGAAAGAAGTAGAGCTGACCAGAAATCGGACAGAGTGGAAAAAAGCAAAAAATGGTGCAGACCTTTTGAGTGATGTTTATAATGCCAATCCGACAGCAATGCGTTTGATTTTGGAAACTTTCCAAGCCATTCCTAAAAATGAGAATGGTCGAAAGATTGCAGTTCTTGCTGATATGTTAGAACTTGGACCCAGTGCAGCCCAACTCCATAAAGATTTATTGAAATCTATTGATTTCAATAAAATTGATAAAGTCTATCTTTATGGTGAAATGATGAAAAACTTGGCAGAAATTTCGACTGACAAAGCGGTCAGCTATTTTACAGATTTAGATTTACTGACAGAAAGTCTGTCAGCAGATTTGAAACCAACTGACCAAGTATTATTCAAAGGTTCAAATAGCATGAAACTTTCAGAGGTTGTTGAAAAATTATAATGATAAAAAATACTGACAGAAAGTTAGTATTTTTTTATTTTCATTAAATTATCAGAAAAATACAACAATATTCTTGACAATGTATTTTTGAAAAAGTATAATAAGTCCACATTTAATTTTCAGAATAATATGAAAATTCAATAGTATCTTTACGATTTGGAGAAAGCAGATGAAACAAGGAAAAATTATTGGACTCACCAGCATTATTGCCCTGTCAGGAATTATTTTAGTGGCCTGTGGCACAAAAACAAGTGAGCAAAAAAACATCAAATTTTCAATTCCCACAGATGTGGCATCACTTGATACTACAATTTTAACTGACCAGTATTCTTATGATGTTGCTGGAAATGTGGAAGAAGGATTGACACGCGTTGACTCTAAAGGAAATGCTGCCTTAGCACTTGCAAAATCAATTGACGTTTCAAAAGACGGCTTGACCTACACGGTTACTCTTAGAGATAATTTGAAATGGTCAAACGGTGACAAGTTGACTGCTAAAGATTTTGTTTATTCATGGAAAAGAGCAGTGGACCCTAAAACTGGTTCAGAATATGCCTATTTGATGGGGGCAGTTTCTGGGGCTAATGATATTATTTCTGGTAAATCATCACTCGATAGTCTAGGAATTAAAGCCGAGTCAGATACAGAATTTACAGTCACATTGGCACAACCAACACCATATTTTAAATTTCTTTTGTCAGAACCTGTTTATTACCCCCTTGACCAAAAAGTTGTTGATAAATATGGCAAACAATATGGAACGTCCTCAGATAAAACCGTTTATAATGGACCATTCATGTTCAAATCAGATAAAGGTTGGACAGGAACCAATAAAACTTTTTCAATTTATGCCAATCCAAACTACTATGATAAGTCGGCAGTCAAATCTAAACAAATTGATTTCCAGGTCATTTCAAATGCGAATACGGGAGCACAACTTTATAAACAAGGAAAACTTGATTTTACACTCCTTTCAACAACTGATTTGATTAATGCCAATAAAAAGACGAAAGGTTATACTGTCTTTAAACAAGCACGGACAGACTATATTGAATACAATCAATCCGGTAAAAACGCCTCAAGTCCAGACGCTCAAAAAGCACTATCTAATCAAAATATTCGTGAAGCCTTAAATTTGGCAACTAACAGAGCAGGAGTCGTCAAAACAGCCCTACCAGGTTCGACCGTTGCGACAAGCTTTACACCAGTGGGAATGAGCAAGACCTCAACAGGAGAAGATTTTGCAACTTATGCAAAACAAGATTATCGCTATGACCCGACAAAAGCAAAAGACCTCTGGGAAAAAGGATTAAAAGAGCTTGGCTTAACCAAGCTCACCCTTACCCTTGAAGCTGCTGGAGATTTAGCACCGTCAGAAGCAACAGCCAACTTTTTACAAACAGCCTATCAACAAAATCTACCAGGCTTGACTGTCAATTTAAAACTTGTTCCATTCAAACAAAGATTGAATGACGCTCAAAATGGAAATTTTGATATGGTTCTCTCAGGTTGGGGTGGAGATTACGCTGAACCTTCAACTTTCTTGCAACTCTTTACGACAGGCCAATCATATAATGACGGTAAATTTTCTAGTAAAACTTATGATGATGCCTTTAAAGCAGCAACAACAACGCCAGACGTTCTTGAACCAGCCAAAGTAGATGAACATTACAAAGCGGCAGAAGCAGCCCTCTATCAAGGGTCCTACATCAATCCAGTTGATTTTCAAGCCAATCCAGCTTTAATGAATCCTAAAATTACAGGCCTAGAATTTCATTCAACCGGTTTAGCTTACGACCTAAAATCGGCTTATGTTAAATAAAAAATACAAAAAGATAAATTTTCTGAAAATTTATCTTTTTTATTGAATATTCTTTCTGCAAAAATAAAACACGAACCAGTCAGAGCCCAATTAAATGAAAGGGTTTTAAATAAAAGTGTAGTAATAAATCTTTTTCAAAAGTTTGTGAAAACTTTCCGCTATTTAAAAATTAAATGTTAATTTTCAGAAAACATAACCATTATACTTTACAATTCAGGTTGAATTAAGTATAATACCAATATAATAAATTTTCTGACAATAATAAAAATTGCGAAGTCAGACACAATTCATGAAAGAGGGAAATTACATGAAGACTTGGAAAAAAGTTACCTTAGGTACAGTTGCACTTGGTTCGGCAGCTTTGCTTGCAGCATGCGGCAATAGCGGTTCTAGCTCATCGTCATCATCAAAAGACATTCAATGGAATTTGACATCACCTATTCAAACATTGGATTCATCACTCGCGACAGATACATATTCAAATATCATTATTGGTAATACCAATGCTGGTTTGACACGTGTGGACAAAGATGGTAAAGCACAGCCAGAATTGGCAAAATCAGTTGATGTATCAAAAGATGGCTTGACATATACTTTCCATCTTCGTGATGGCTTGAAATGGTCAAACGGTGATGCTTTGACAGCTAAAGACTTCGTTTATTCTTGGCAACGTGCGGTTGATCCAGCGACTGCTTCAGAATACGGATACCTCCTTGGCCCAGTTAAAAACGCCAACGAGATTAATGGTGGTAAAGCTGATAAATCAACACTTGGTGTTAAAGCAACTGATGACAAAACATTTGTTGTTACCCTTGCACAACCAACACCATACTTTGAATTCTTGACAGCTAACTCTGTTTATTACCCACTCAACCAAAAAGTGGTTGAAAAATATGGGAAACAATACGGAACATCTTCAGAGAAAATGGTTTACTCTGGACCATATAAATTTGAAAAATCAAAAGGTTGGAACGGTTCAAACCAAACATTCTCAATCGTGAAGAATGACAATTATTGGGATAAGAGCGCAGTTAAAACTAAAGAAATCGACTTCCAAGTGGTTCAAGACCCTAAAACTTCATTTAACCTTTATAAACAAGGTAAGATTGTCCAAGCAAGTATTGGTGACCCAGACCTTTTCAAAGCAAATAAAAATAATAAAGATGTCGTATCTTTGGATGAAGCAACAACAGCTTACATTCAATATAATCAATCTGGGAAAAATAAAGCTCTTGCTAACAAGAACATTCGTGAAGCCTTCAACCTTGCTACTGACCGCCAACAATATGTTGATACAGTAACGCCTGCTTCGAATCCTGCGACAGGCTTAACACCAGCGGGTATGGCTAAAACAAATACTGGTGAAGACTTTGCTAAGTATGCAGCACAACCATATAAATACGATGCCACAGCAGCTAAAGCAGCTTGGGCTAAAGGATTGAGCGAAATTGGCGAAACTAAACTTACTTTGACTTTAACAACTGATGATACATCAGCTTCTAAAGACTCAGCAACTTTCCTTAAACAAGCATGGGAAAAACAACTTCCAGGTTTGACTTTGAATATCAAATCAGTACCATTTAAACAACGTTTGAATGACTCTACTACTGGTAACTTTGATATGGTTATCTCACTTTGGGGTGGTGACTATGCTGAACCGTCAACTTTCCTTGATTTATTTGTAAAAGATGGACCAAATAATAATGGTAAAATCAATAACGTTACTTATGATAAAGCCATTAAAGCAGCTGAAGTAACAGATGCGCTTGATCCTGAAAAGCACTATGCAGACTATAAAGCGGCTGAAGAAGCACTTTATACAGAATCAAATCTCAATCCGCTGTACTTCCGTACAACTCCAGTCCTCCGTAATCCTAACCTTAAGGATGTACGCTTTGGTTCAACTGGTTTAATGTATGACTTCAAAACAGCTTACCTCAAATAATAATAGAGTTTTAGAGCAAGAAAGTTAGGATTGGCAGATTGCCAACCCTATCTTTTGCTTAGATTAGGAAATTTTTTATGATTAAATATATTCTTAAACGTTTGGGGCTTTTGCTTCTGACTTTGTTCCTGATTGTGACATTGACTTTCTTTATGATGCAAGTCATGCCCGGAACACCTTTCTCAAATCCCAAACTAACGCCAGATCAACTGGAAATTTTAAAACATGCCTATGGTTTAGATAAACCGCTTTGGCAACAATACTTTATCTATGTAGGACACATGTTCACAGGTAATTTTGGAACATCATTTGTTTATACAAACCAACCTGTTATTACAATGATCGCTCAACGTTTACCAGTTTCAATGCAACTTGGAGTTCAAGCGCTTATTCTTGGGACAATTCTTGGAGCCTTTATGGGAAAAGCTTCCGCTCGTCGTAAAAATGGCATCCTTGATGGAATTTTCGGTTTTGTTTCAGTCCTTGGGATTTCAGTTCCTTCATTCGTAATTGGTACCTTAATCCTTCTTTACTTAGGATTTAATTTGAATCTTTTCCCAATTTCTGGTTGGGGAACCTTCTCACAAACAATTATGCCAACAATCGCTCTTTCTTTTGCTCCAATGGCTGTGGTAACTCGTTTTGTTCGTTCTGAAATGATTGAGTCTTTATCTTCTGACTACATCTTGTTAGCTCGTGCTAAAGGACTTTCTGAAAAAGAAGTGGTCAATAAACATGCATTGCGTAATTCATTGATTCCAATGTTGACTTTGATTGGGCCAATGGCTGCCAATCTTTTGACAGGGTCGGTCTTGATTGAAAAAATCTTTTCAATCCCCGGGATTGGTTCACAATTTGTTGATTCAATTCCAGCCAAAGACTTCCCAGTTATTATGGCAACAACAATTGTCTATGCAGTAATCTTGATGCTATTTATCTTAGTTACAGATATTCTGACTGCAATTGTTGATCCACGAGTTCGTCTCTAGAAAGGGTTTGTCGAAATGGAAAATTTAAATAAAGACTTCACCCTTGTTGGTTCAAAGGGTTCAGATTCAACAGAAAAAATTGCGAAACCTGCCTTGAGTTTTTTCCAAGATGCTTGGCGTCGTTTTAAGAAAAATAAAGTAGCTTTGGTTGCCATGTGGATTATTGCGATTACATTGGTTTTCTCAGTAATCTCAGCATTTGTTGTACCACAATCAAAGGCAAATTACTTTGATCCAAATAAATCACAAGTTTATGGAAATCTTCCGCCAAAACTATCAGGTGATTTACCATTTTGGAATGGTGAATTTAAAGCACCGGGTTCTACTGAAAGAACAGATGTCTATAAATCACAAGATGTTCCAAGCAAAGACAAATATGTCTTCGGGACTGATAAATATGGTCGTTCATTAGCTAAACGAACAATTGTTGGTTTGCGTATTTCATTGATTATTGCCCTTGCTGCCGCCTTGATTGACTTAGTAATCGGGGTGACCTATGGGATTATTTCCGGCTGGATGGGCGGAAAAGTCGATATGGTCATGCAACGGATTATTGAAATCATCCAATCTGTACCTAACTTAGTTGTAGTAACAATGCTTGCTCTACTTTTGGGACAAGGAATTTCATCAATTATTATTGCGATTGGTCTATTTGCATGGACCGGGATGGCCAGGCAGGTACGGAACATGGTTCTCTCCTATAAGGAGCGTGACTTCGTCTTGGCCTCAAAAACTTTAGGACAATCTACTTGGAAAATTGCAGTAAAACATTTGTTGCCAAACGTTTCAGGGGTTATTGTTGTCCAAATCATGTTTGATATTCCAAGTATGATTATGTATGAGGCTGTTTTATCAGCGATTAACCTTGGGGTTAAACCGCCAACGTCTTCTTTGGGGACTTTGATTAATGATGGGATTGCAAGCTTGCAATTCTATCCATTCCAATTGATTATTCCAGCAGTAGTATTGTCTGTGCTTTCACTCACATTTATCTTCTTTGGAGATGGTTTGCGTGATGCATTTGACCCTAGAGCAAGTGAGGATTAGAAATGGCAGAAGAAAAAGTATTAGAAGTTAAAAATTTGCATGTCAATTTCCACACCTATGCTGGAGATGTTAAAGCGATTCGTGATGTTTCTTTTGATTTAGAAAAAGGACAGACCCTAGCGATTGTTGGTGAGTCTGGCTCTGGTAAATCAGTAACAACAAAAACTTTGATGGGCTTGAATGCGAAAAATGCGGTAATACCACAAGGTGAATTATTATTTAAAGGGCGTAACCTTCTTGATTTAAAAGAGGAAGAGTGGCAAAAAATTCGTGGAAATGAAATTTCAATGATTTTCCAAGACCCAATGACTTCTCTTGACCCAACAATGCGTATTGGAAAACAAATTGCTGAACCTTTGTTGAAACACAACAAAGGAATGAGCAAAGCCGATGCCATGAAACGGGCCCTCGAATTGATGCAACAAGTCGGAATTCCTGATGCCGAAGTGCATATTAATGATTATCCACACCAATGGTCAGGCGGGATGCGTCAACGTGCAGTTATCGCGATTGCCTTGGCTGCTGACCCTGAAATCTTGATTGCAGATGAACCAACAACTGCGCTTGACGTTACAATTCAAGCACAAATTATGCATATGATGGCTGAATTGCAAGAAAGAATTAATTCATCAATTGTCTTCATTACCCATGACTTGGGAGTTGTTGCTGGTTTTGCACATAAAGTGGCGGTAATGTATGCGGGTGAAATTGTTGAATACGGAACAGTTGAAGAAATTTTCTATAACCCACAACATCCATATACTTGGGGACTCTTAGATTCAATGCCAACGGTTGATTCAAGTGTGGACCGATTGGTTTCAATTCCAGGAACTCCACCTGATTTATTGAATCCACCAAAAGGGGATGCCTTTGCAGCACGTAATAAATTTGCCTTGGCAATTGATTTTGAAGAAGAACCTCCATACTTTGAAGTATCTCCAACACATTTTGCCAAAACTTGGCTTTTAGACCCACGAGCACCAAAAGTAACGCCTTCCGATAATATCTTGGCACGCTGGAAACGCTGGGAAGAATTGAAAGGGGATAAATGATGACAGAACCTAAAAAAGTAATTGAAATAAAAAACCTTGATTTGACTTTTAATAAAGGAAAGAAAGGGGCTAATAAGGCAATTAATAATGTTTCTTTAGATATTTATGAAGGAGAAACATTTGGTCTCGTTGGAGAATCTGGTTCTGGTAAAACGACGATTGGTCGAGCAATTCTTAAACTTTATGATAATTTCATTACTGGTGGAGAAATTCTCTTTGAAGGTAAAGATGTTCGTAATTTAAAAGGTTCGGAGTTGCGTGAGTATCGTTCAGAAGCACAAATGATTTTCCAAGATCCACAAGCTTCATTGAATGGACGGATGCGCGTTAAAGATATCGTTGCTGAAGGACTTGATGCTAATGGTTTAGTAAAAACAAAGGCTGAACGTGATGCTCGTGTATTGGAACTCTTACGTTTGGTTGGATTGAATGATGATCATTTGACACGTTATCCGCATGAGTTTTCTGGTGGACAGCGTCAACGGATTGGGATTGCACGTGCACTTGCCGTAAAACCTAAATTTGTCGTAGCTGATGAGCCTATCTCAGCACTTGATGTTTCAATTCAAGCTCAGGTTGTTAACTTGATGAGAGATATTCAAGCAAAAGAAAACTTGACTTACTTGTTTATCGCTCATGATTTGTCAATGGTTAAATATATTTCTGACCGAATTGGTGTCATGCACTGGGGGAAAATTTTGGAAGTTGGAACTTCTGACCAAGTTTACAATCATCCAATTCATCCTTATACTAAGAGTTTGCTAAGTTCAATTCCGTCACCAGACCCTATTTCTGAGCGGGAACGGACTCCAATTATTTATGACCCAACGGCTGAATTGGATGGACAAGAACGTGAAATGCGGGAAATTACCCCAGGACATTTTGTCTTCTCAACAGAGGCAGAGGCAGAAATTTACAAGAAAAACGCTACTGTATAAATAAAAAATTTAATGATAAAACAATTAGTTGTGCTGATTGTTTTTTCTTTTGGTTAATTACCAATCGAATGAATTTTTTAACTCTTTAGTTTGTTGGTAAGATTTGTAAAAATCAACTATAAAATCAGGGCAAATTTTGATATAATTAAAAGAACTATTTTTTTGAGGCTTAACCAATGTAAAATAAATTAAAAATATAAATGAATAATTAAAGAAAAAGAGAGTATAAATGACTTTACAAGAAGAAATAAAAAAACGCCGGACTTTTGCCATCATCAGTCACCCAGATGCTGGTAAGACGACGATTACAGAACAATTATTGAAATTTGGGGGAGCCATTCGGGAAGCGGGGACTGTAAAAGCTCGTAAAACTGGTAATTTTGCTAAGTCAGACTGGATGGATATTGAAAAAGAACGTGGAATTTCTGTAACAAGTTCTGTCATGCAATTTGATTATGCAGGCAAACGTGTTAATATCTTGGACACGCCTGGGCACGAAGATTTCTCAGAAGATACTTACCGAACATTGATGGCAGTTGATGCTGCGGTCATGGTTATTGACAGTGCTAAAGGGATTGAAGCACAAACGAAAAAACTTTTCCAAGTTGTAAAACGCAGAGGGATTCCGGTTTTCACTTTCATTAATAAACTTGACCGTGATGGACGTGAACCGCTTGATTTACTTTCTGAATTGGAAGAAATTCTTGGGATTGCGAGTGTACCAATGAATTGGCCAATCGGAATGGGGAAAAATTTCCAAGGACTTTATGATTTTACGCATGGTCGTGTGGAAGTTTATCAACCTGAGGATGGCAAACGTTTTGTTGAATTTGATGAAAATGGGGAAGTGCCGGCTAGTCATCCTTTGACAAAAAATCCATTCTTTACTCAAGCTTTAGAAGATGCTGAATTACTTTTGGATGCTGGGAATCAATTTTCTGAGGAAGAAGTTGTTGCAGGGCAATTGACACCAGTTTTCTTTGGTTCGGCTTTAACTAGTTTTGGGGTAGAAACTTTCCTTGAAACATTTTTAGAATATGCACCAGAGCCTCATTCACACAAAACGGTGGACGAAGAAGAAATTGAACCTTTAAATCCTGATTTTTCTGGTTTCATTTTCAAAATCCAAGCAAATATGGACCCACGTCACCGTGACCGAATTGCTTTTGTTCGGATTGTATCTGGTGAATTTGAACGAGGAATGGATGTTAATCTTGTTCGGACGGGTAAGAAAGTGAAACTCTCAAATGTCACACAATTTATGGCTGAATCGCGAGAAAATGTTGAGAATGCTGTAGCTGGTGATATTATTGGGGTTTATGATACTGGAACTTATCAGGTTGGGGATACATTAACCACAGGTAAATTGAAAAAATCTTTTGAACCATTGCCAACATTTACCCCTGAGCTCTTTATGCGTGTCCAAGCGAAAAATGTGATGAAACAAAAATCTTTCCAAAAAGGAATTGACCAATTGGTACAAGAAGGAGCTATTCAGCTCTACAAATCTTATACAACTGGTGATATTATGCTTGGTGCGGTTGGGCAACTTCAATTTGAAGTCTTTAAAGACCGGATGGAGCGTGAATATAATTCTGAAACAATCATGACACCCATGGGGACAAAAACGGTTCGTTGGATTAAAGAAGAAGATTTAGATGAAAAAATGTCTAGTTCACGTAATATTTTGGCACGAGATCGTTTTGACCATCCTTTATTCTTGTTTGAAAATGAATTTGCCATGCGTTGGTTTAAAGATAAATATCCAGATGTTGAATTAATGGAACAATTTTCAGTATAAAATTACTGACAGATATTTTATATAGTAGAAAAGCTTATATTCTTTAAAAAATATCATAAAAATTTACTGACAGCTTTGTCAGTATATTTTTTATGAAAATATTTTAAAAAAAGTAAAGGGCGTAAGCATTTTCAGTCAAAAAATTATGCTATAATAGATAAGTTACGTCAGGCGAGTCACATAAATTTCGCCTGTAGCAAGGGTTTCGTACCCTGTAATAAAAAGTTTGGCGTGGGAACACGCAGTAGAAATATAGGTAAAAAATGAAATTTAGTGAACTCGGCCTGTCAGAAGGAATCGTAAATACACTTACAGAGATTGGTTATGAACAACCAACACCAATCCAAGAACAAACAATTAAACTTGCACTTGAAGGGCGTGACGTTCTAGGTCAAGCGCAAACAGGAACTGGTAAAACAGCAGCATTTGGTCTTCCAACAATTGAAAAAATTGATGCTTCTAATCCAGCTATTCAAGCACTCGTTATTGCTCCAACCCGCGAACTTGCGGTTCAAGGACAAGAAGAACTTTTCCGTTTTGGTAAATCAAAAGGGCTTAAAGTTCGTACTGTTTTTGGTGGTTCAAGTATTGAAAAACAAATTAAAGGTCTTAAAGCTGGTGCACATATTGTTGTGGGAACACCAGGACGTTTGGTTGACTTGATTAAACGTAAAGCAATTAAATTGGATCAACTTGAAACTTTGATTCTTGATGAAGCTGATGAAATGTTGAACATGGGATTCTTGGAAGACATTCATTTCATCATTGAAAAAACACCAGAAGCTCGTCAAACATTGCTTTTCTCAGCAACAATGCCAAATGACATCAAAAAAATTGGTGTGAAATTCATGAAGAATCCTGAACACATCAAAATTGCAGCCAAAGAAATGACTGCTGACCGTATTGATCAATATTTTGTAAAAACAAAAGAATTTGAAAAATTTGATGTTTTGACTCGTTTGCTTGATGTTGAACGTCCAGAACTTGCAATTGTTTTCGGTCGTACAAAACGTCGTGTTGATGAATTGATTCGTGGTCTTAAATTGCGCGGTTACCGTGCTGAAGGAATGCACGGAGATTTGGACCAAAATAAACGTTTGGCTGTTTTGCGTGATTTCAAAGCAGGACATATTGACGTTTTGGTTGCAACTGACGTTGCTGCTCGTGGACTCGACGTGTCAGGAGTTACTCACGTTTATAACTATGACATTACTCAAGACCAAGAAAGCTATGTTCACCGTATCGGTCGTACCGGCCGTGCTGGTAAATCAGGACGTTCAGTAACATTTGTTTCATACAATGAAATGGGTTATCTTCGTGCCATTGAAAATATGACTAAAAAGCCAATGAAAGGCTTGAAACCACCTACAAAAGAAGAAGCTTACCAAGCGTCACTCTCAGTTGCTATGGATGATGTCCTTCGTGATTTGTCTGATGATTCAGCTAAAGCAAAATTGGCTAAATTTGACAAACAAGCAGCGAGCCTACTTGAAAAATTTGATGCTAAAGAATTGGTTGCTTTACTTCTTCAAGGTCGCGTAAAAGACCCTGATAATCAAGAAGAAGTTAAGATTACAGCTGAACGTCCATTGCCATATAATGGTGAAGGAAAAGGCTTCAAGAAAAAAGGTAAAGGTGGCGGCGGACGCTACAAAGGTCGTGGAAACGGTGACCGTGATGGCAACCGTGGCGGTTACCGTGGAAATCGTGATGGTAAAGATGGCGAACGCGGTGGAGATCGTAAACGCAACTGGAAAGACCGTGATGATAACCGTGGAGGTTACCGTGGAAAACGTGATGACCGTCGTTTTGACGATCGTAAACAAGGAGAAAAAACTCCTCGTAAACGTACCACAGGAACTGAAAAATCAGCTGGCTTCGTAATGCGTAGCCGTGGTGACAAATAAAAATAATCAAGAAATTTCGGTAAATAGAGGAATCATCAGTTAGCTGATGATTTTTTATTTTGTCAGCTGTCAGTAATTTTATTGTTTGAAAGTTAAACAATAAATCTGTCAGTAGTTTTTGAATACAAGATTATTCTGTCAGTAAATTTGCACTGAACATAATTGGATTTAACAAGCTGACGGAGATGACAAATGATTTTTAAAAACTCTGTCGCTTTCCGTCAGTTTAAAGCGATTGCTTAATGAGCTTTAAATCGGCGAATAAAGAATTTGTCAGCTTTACTGATGATTCTGTCAGTAATTTTCTCAATCATTTTTTAGAATTTTACTTAAAAAGGACTGATTTTATGCTATAATAGCGCTATGACAAATAACAAATTTAAATCAGGATTTGTGGCGATTTTAGGTCGTCCAAATGTTGGAAAATCAACATTTATGAACCACGTGATGGGACAAAAAATTGCCATCATGTCAGATAAACCTCAAACAACAAGAAATAAAATTCAAGGAATTTATACTACAGAAAATGAACAAATTGTTTTCATTGATACGCCAGGTATTCACAAACCACACAATGCTTTAGGCGATTTCATGGTTCAATCTGCTTATTCGACTTTACGTGAATGTGATGTCGTTTTGTTCATGGTTGCGGCTGATGAACCACGTTCAACCGGTGAAAATATGATTATTGAGCGCTTGAAAAATGCAGAAGTTCCTGTCATTTTGGTCGTCAATAAAATTGATAAAATTCATCCTGACCGTCTTTTTGAAATTGTAGCCGATTATACTTCACAAATGGAGTTTTCTGAAGTGGTTCCAATCTCAGCTAAACAAGGGAATAATACAGAAAGATTAATTGATACGCTCTCTGAAAAATTGGACGAGGGTCCTCAATATTTCCCAGAAGATCAAATCACTGACCATCCTGAGCGTTTTCTTGTTTCAGAAATGATTCGTGAAAAAATCTTATTATTAACTCGGGAAGAAGTTCCACATTCAATCGCAGTCACTACTGACCAAATGACTCGAGATGAAGAAACTGGAAAGATTCATATCATGGCAACAATTATTGTTGAACGCAAGAGCCAAAAAGGGATTATTCTTGGTAAAGGCGGCGATATGATTCGTAAAATCGGGAAAATGGCTCGTCGAGATATTGAAATTATGCTTGGGGATAAAGTTTATCTTGAAACTTGGGTCAAAATCAAAAATGACTGGCGCGACCGAAAAATGGATTTAGCTGACTTTGGCTACAATCGTGATGATTATATGTAATGAAAATAGCGAATTGTCGCTATTTTTGTTTTATTATGAAATTTCCAGACAATTGTGATATAATATTGAAAATTATAATTATTATTGGGGGAAATTATGTGCGGTTTTTTATTTATGGAAACATCTGATTTAACGATAGAAGAGTTTAAAAGTAATTTGGAATTGATTGAGCATCGAGGACCAGATGACCAACAGCATGTTCGTGATACTTTGGGAAATGATTTTGGTTTTTGCCGACTTTCAATCATGGATTTATCAGACTTGGGACGTCAACCCTTTGGTTTAAATGGCAAAAGAGTTATGTGTAATGGTGAAATCTATAACTTTTTAAGTCTCCGTAAGTTCTTGGAAACAAAAGGTTATAAATTTACTGGTGATTCTGACTGTGAGGTTCTTTTACCACTTTTTGAAACTACTGGAATCGAAACAATGGTAAAAATGCTTGATGCTGAATTTGCTTTTGTCTTGGTTGATGAAAACACTGCTGAAATTTTTGCCGCTCGTGACCCATTTGGGATTCGTCCACTTTTTTATGGTTATAATAAAGTAACAGGCAAAATTTCGTTTTCATCCGAAGCCAAAGCACTAATTTCAACATGTAATGATGTGACACCATTTCCTCCAGGTTACTACTATGCCAATGGTGAATTTCATGTTTTTAATGACATTGCTGAGGTTTCAACAATTGTTGAAGAACCTTTGGCTGAAATTTCAGGACATATTCGTCGCAAATTGGAACGTGCAGTCAAAAAACGTCTTCATGCTGATGCTCCAATGGGATATCTCTTGTCAGGTGGTTTAGATTCATCATTGGTTTGTGCGATTGCAGCTAAGGAATTAGAAAGTCCAATCAAAACCTTTGCTATTGGAATGGAAACCGATCCGATTGATTTGAAATATGCTCGTGAAGTGGCAGATTTCTTACGAACTGACCATACCGAAATTCTGATGACAAAAGAAGATGTACTTTCAGCAGTCCGTGAAGTGATTTGGCACTTAGAAACATGGGATATCACAACTATTCGGGCTTCTATTGGCATGTATTTAATCTGTAAATATATTCATGAGAATACAGAACTGAAAGTTTTGATGACTGGTGAAGTTTCTGATGAAATGTTTGGTTATAAATATACTGACTTTGCTCCATCAGCGGGTGCCTTTCAAAAAGAAGCTCAAAAACGAGTGCATGAACTTTATATGTATGACGTCCTGCGGGCTGACCGCTGTTTAGCGGCTCATTCTCTTGAAGCGCGTGTTCCTTTTGCTGATTTGGATTTTGCGGCCTATGTCATGTCTATTAATCCCAGCAGAAAATTGAATACTTATGGCAAAGGGAAATATCTCTTGCGTCATGCTTTTGAAGGGACTGAACTATTGCCAGATGAGATTTTATTCAGAGAAAAAGCTGCTTTTTCTGACGCTGTTGGTCACTCAATGGTTGACTATTTAAAAGAATTTGCTGACGAAAAATATTCTGATGAAGACTTAGCAAAGGCCAGTGAAAAGTATCCAAAACATACACCATTTACCAAAGAATCATTGATGTATCGTGAGATTTTTGAAGAATTTTATCCAGGATATGAAGATTGGATTCTTGATTTTTGGATGCCAAATCGCGATTGGGTTGGGGCAGAAGTTACTGACCCATCAGCTCGCGTCTTATCAAATTATGGTGATTCTGGAAAATAAATTTTGAAATCTTTATCATAAAAAAATGAATGAGAAATGTTAAAATAGTCACTGATGAAACTTATCTAATGATAATTGTCAGTGATTTTTTTATATTTAAATTTAATTAAGAATACAAAAGAAAGTTATCAGTAAAAAATGAATTAAAATTTACTGACAGACTTGTTAGTAAATTTTTTGATGTGAGGGAAAAATGCCAGAGTTACCAGAAGTTGAAACGGTGAGAAGAGAGCTTGAAAAAAGAATTGTTGGACAAAAAATTGTATCTATAGAAGCCACTTATCCAAGAATGGTTTTAACTGGTTTTGAGCAATTGAAAAAAGAATTGACAGGAAAAACCATTCATGGCATTTCACGTCGCGGGAAATATTTAATTTTTGAAATTGGCGAGAAAGATCGTTTGATTTCTCATCTGCGGATGGAAGGAAAATATCGACTTGCAAGTCTCAATGTTCCAATGGAAAAACATGACCATTTAGCCCTTAAATTTACTGACGAACAATTAATTTATGCTGACGTAAGAAAATTTGGGACTTGGGAATTGATTTCTACTGACCAAGTCCTTCCATATTTTTTGAAGAAAAACATTGGTCCGGAGCCAACTTATGAAACTTTTGATGAACAGATTTTCCGAGAAAAATTGCAGAAATCGACAAAGAAAATTAAACCTTTTCTACTTGAACAAACATTAGTGGCTGGACTTGGAAATATTTACGTTGATGAAGTGCTCTGGCTAGCAAAGATTCATCCAGAAAAAGTGGCAAATCAACTGACAGAAAATTCTATTCATCTTTTACATGATTCTATCATTGAAATTTTGCAAAAAGCAATTAAATTAGGCGGCTCAAGCATCAGAACTTATAGTGCCTTAGGTTCAACAGGAAAGATGCAGGACGAATTACGAGTGTATGGAAAAACAGGGGAAAAATGTGTGCGTTGTGGCAATGAAATTCAAAAAATAAAAGTGGCTGGTCGGGGGACCCACTTTTGCCCATTCTGTCAGCAAAAATAATGACTTGATTTTTACTGACAGCTTTTAAAAATTAATTTAAAAAACTCAGTGACAAAGTTAATAAAAAAACGTATAGATAGAATATAGGGGCTTATAAAAAATCCTGAAAAATGCTATAATTAAACAATAAATAAAGAATAACGGAGATAAAATTTGGCAACAAAGAAAAAAACAAATTTTGATGATATTACCAAAAAATATGGCGCTGAACGTGACAAAGCTTTGGCAGATGCACTTGCTCTGATTGAAAAAGACTTTGGGAAAGGTTCACTTATGCGACTTGGCGAAGCAGCCAACCAGAAAGTGTCAGTAGTAAGTTCAGGCTCACTTGCACTTGATATTGCGCTTGGTGCAGGTGGATATCCTAAAGGACGTATCGTTGAAATCTACGGACCAGAATCTTCTGGTAAAACAACAGTCGCTCTTCATGCCGTTGCAGCGGTTCAAAAAGAAGGTGGAATTGCAGCCTTTATCGATGCTGAAAATGCGCTTGACCCAGAATATGCAAAAGCGCTCGGTGTCAATATCGATGAACTTTTACTTTCACAACCAGACTATGGTGAACAAGGGCTTCAAATTGCTGAAAAATTGATTACATCTGGTGCAGTTGACTTAGTTGTTATTGACTCAGTTGCAGCTTTGGTACCTAAAGCCGAAATTGACGGTGAAATTGGTGACAGTTCAGTTGGGCTTCAAGCTCGTATGATGTCACAAGCCATGCGTAAACTTGCAGGACATATTAATAAAACAAAAACAACAGCTATTTTCATCAACCAATTGCGTGAAAAAGTTGGGGTTATGTTTGGTTCGCCAGAAACAACACCTGGTGGTCGTGCATTGAAATTCTACGCTTCTGTACGTCTTGATGTACGTGGTTCAACAAAAATCGAAGAAGGTTCTGGAGATAACAAGACCCAAATCGGTAAAATCACAAAAATCAAAGTCGTTAAAAATAAAGTGGCTCCACCATTCAAGGTTGCTCTCGTTGATATCATGTTTGGTGAAGGAATTTCAAGAACCGGTGAACTTTTAAACATTGCTGTTGATGAAGGAATCATCAAAAAATCAGGCGCTTGGTTTGCTTACAATGACGAAAAAATTGGTCAAGGAGCAGAAAAAGCGAAGAACTATCTCAAAGAACATCAAGAAATCTTTGATGAAATTGACCATAAAGTTCGTGCCGCACACGGTCTTCTTGATGAAGCAGAAGTAGCAGAAACTACAGAAGATACTTCAACAAAAGCTAAGGCAACTAAAGCTAAAAAAGAAGAAAAAGTAGTCGAAACTGAAGAAATTGAACTCGAACTTGAAGATTAAAAAAACAGCTGATTATTCAGCTGTTTTTATTTTTTTAAAGAAAGTAAATAGTCCAAAAATAAGAACCCAGATCACAGAACCAATAGCCGGAACAATTGTATCTTTAAAGCAGAATAGTGAAATAAAGATTAAGACAAATCCAGCAATGGCTAATGGAATAAAGATGTGTGCTGCAGGTAAAACAAACCCTTTAGGATCAAAATCGCTTGATTTCCGATATTTAAGATAAGTAATTAAGGTCATCAGATAAACCACTAGAAAAAGATTGGTTGCGACACTGGTAATAAAGACAAAAGAATTAGAAATCGCAGGAATCATCGAGATGAATGGAGTAAATAGAATTAATAATGAGGTGAAAAGTAAAGCATTTACTGGTACACCAGCTTTTGAAAATTTAGTAAATGGTTTAAGTATTTTATCATTATTGAGTTTTGATAAAGAATAAAGATTACGAGTGATTGAAAAGAGGGCAGAGTTTAAAGCCGAAGCAGCAGAAGTTAGTACGACAAAGTTCACTAAAGCCGCTGCCCACTTAATTCCAATGAGTTGGAAAATGGTAACAAATGGTGATTTATCAGCCGGAATATCGCGCCATTGGTAGATACTCATAATTGCCAACAGTGCCCCAACATAAAAGAGGACAATCCGAATTGGAATTTGGTTGATCGCTTTTTTCAAAGTTGGTCTAGGATTATCTGTTTCTGCTGCAGTCATTCCGATGAATTCCATCGAAACAAAAGCAAACATGACCATCTGGAAGCTTTCAAAGAAATTAGAAAGCCCATTTGGGAAGAACTCGAAGCCTTTGGTGATATTAGTTACACTTACAGTATCAGTTCCTGTATGATAATGACTAAAAATGAGGATTATTGCCGTTAAAATCAAACCAATAATCGCCACAATTTTAATCATCCCAAACCAAAATTCGGTTTCTCCAAAAAATTTTGGATTTAAAGTATTCAATAAAGTTAAAAGAACTAATACAAAGACTTCTGTCATCCAAATTGGTAAATCCGGCAACCAAAAATTAATATAAGTCCCAATAGCAATTAGCTCAGCCATAGCTACAAAAACAACAACCAGTAAATAAGACCACTGAATAAAGTAACCAGGTTTTTCACCGAGATAACGTGACACAAAATTTAAAAAGGAATGTTGATTGGGATCTTGGTAAAGCATCTCCCCGATAGCTCTTAGGAGAATATACATAAGCGCACCGATTATTAAATAAACAAAAATAATTGATGGGCCGGTGAGGTGAATCGATTTTCCGGCACCGAGGAATAATCCCGTACCAATTGTTCCAGCAATGGCAATAAGTTGAATATGCCTATTTTTTAAACCACGTTGTGAGGGCTTATTTTCTTCATTTTGATTTGTATTCATAATATTATATTATACGCTTTTTCATTTAGTTTTTCAGAAGTCACTCTGTCTAGGAAAAGATGACTCGCTTAGATTTTTTTATAGTGCGAGTAGAGTCCAAAGAAAATTGTCCAGACAATTGCTCCCAAGGCCGGATAAAAGGTATCAGCATTGAAAAACAAAGAAGCAAAGACAATTGCAAAGATAGCTACGATAAAGGGAACGGTAATTTGAGGTTTTGGTGTCAAGAAACCTTTAGGATTGTAATCTTCAGATTTGCGATATTGCCAATAAGTGTAGAGGGTAATAAAGTAAACCACTAAAAATAAATTAGTCGTACAAGAGGCTGCAAAATCGAAAGCATTTTTTATCTGAGGAATAAGAGTCAGGACAGGAGCCAAAAGCGAGAGAGCAGTTGCCATATAAAGGGCATTGATAGGAATTCCCGCCTTAGAAAGTTTTGTAAAAGGAGTTAATCTTCCTTTGTCATGCTGTTGAGCAAGTGAGTACATATTTCGTGTTGCTGAAAATAATGAACTATTAAGCGCTGAAGCAGCAGAAGTCAGGACAACAAAGTTAATGAGCGCCGCTGCCCATTTGATTCCAATAAGTTGAAAAACCATAACAAATGGAGATTTATCAGCCGGAATATAGTGCCAGTTGAAAATAGCCATAATAGCCAAAAGTGCTCCAACATAGAAAAGTAAAATACGTACTGGAATTTGATTAATTGCTTTTGGTAAACTCTTTTTAGGATTAACTGTTTCTGCCGCAGTCATTCCAATAAATTCCATAGAAGTAAAGGCAAACATAACCATTTGTAAGGCACCCACAAAGTTCCAAGCACCGTGTGGGAAGAGTTGAAAGCCATCAAAAATGTTGTTTAGTGAAGCAGAGTCATGAACGGTTTTTCCGCTTAAAACAGTGCTATAGTGAAAATTACCAGCTACTAAAATAATCGCAGTGACAATCATTCCAATGATTGCTGCTACTTTAATCATCGCAAACCAAAATTCAGTTTCACCAAAAAAGCGAGAATTTAAAGTATTAAGTCCAAAAAGAAGAGCTAGCATGACAATTTCAATCAACCAAAGTGGAACTTGAGGAAGCCAAAATTGAATATAAGTTCCGATTGCTGTCAATTCAGAGATACAAACAAAAACAATAACTAACCAATAAGACCACTGAGTGAAGTAACCTGTCCTGACGCCTGAATATTTTGTGACAAAATTTAAAAATGAATGCTGACTAGGGTCGTTGTAAAGCATTTCTCCGATTGTTCTTAAGAAAAAGAACATCGCAATCCCAATAAGAATATAAGCAAAGATAACGCTTGGACCAGTCATTTGAATGGTTTTCCCAGCTCCTAGAAAAAGTCCGGTACCAATCGTTCCAGCAATAGCAATAAGTTGAATATGTCGGTTCTGTAAGCCCCGTTGAGCTTCATGTTTCTCTTGAAGATTTTCCAAAAGTTTTCCTCCCTTAAATTATCAGATAATTCCAATAATGTGTTAATTATTATACCAAATTAATAAATTTGTATCAAGAGTCATATTCTTTTTTGCTAAAAATAACAGTAAAGTGTATCATTTGATATTTATGATATAATAAAAATATGTTAATAATCGACCAAAATCTATTAGAAATAGATAATTTGTTGGAAAAGATAATGGACGAGTTTTTGAAATTTCCAGAAGTTGAAGCTTATCAGAAAGCTAAAGCTGATTTTATGGCAGATGAAAATTTACAAAGTCAGCTTAAAACTTTACAGGATAATTCTGAATATATCGCTTTTCGCCCAGAGCTAAGAGCGCTTCAGCATGAAATAAATTTGAATGAGAAGGTTTATGCCTTTCGTTTGGCAGAAAATGACCTTCAACAAATTTTGACAGCTTTGACTAAGAAAATTACAAATAGTATTTCGGAACAGATTTATGTTGATGAGAATTTACCGTTGAAAGGAGGGCAACATGGACGACATCATGGAAAGCATTGAGAAAAAAGAAATTCGCCCCCTTTTTATAAAGGAGCGAATTGCAGTTTATGTTTATTGCTATTCATATAAAGGAACAAGACAATTAAGTAAATTTGGAGATGTGGTTTATACAAGCCAAAAATCAAATTATAGTTTACTCTATGTCAATAATGAAAATCTTTCAGATTTATTGAGTAAATTAAAAGATTTGAAATTTGTTAAAAAGGTACGTGTGGGTCATATTAAAGAACTTGACCAAAACTTTTCTGAAGCTTTTGCTCAAACTAATCTTGCCGTTAAAGAGGAAATTGAGCGCTTGTAAGTAAGGGAATAAAAGTGAGCTCACGTGTCAATAATGTAATTGGTATTGTGTATTATTTGAGTGAGCAGACTTTTTTTGTTAATATAGTAAAAAAAGAGAGGAGACTTGGTAGAGTAATACTGCTTCATTAGATGAAGTTTGGAATTTGTAAAAAAGTTGTATTCTATAGATTCTGATTATCACTTCTTCTCAACCATGAAACGATACCCAAAACCAAGGAAGAAAAACTATGTTGGAGACTCATTATTACTTCACTCCCATTTTAGACCATTTAGAACCATTTGATCATAATGATTGGCATTTATATCCGATTGTCACTTTACCTGCGGCTAAGCAACTACGGGATGCAGAAGATTTGCCTAAAAATATTGTTTCGTTAAATGCTTGTTATGACCGTTTGCGAAAAGTATCACTTGATTATCTAACTGTAAATCTTTACGGACGAAAACAAGGAAGAGCTTTTCTCTTATTGTTGCAGGATGTTTTAGAAGAAACGACGATTTTAGATTATACAGTTCAAGTTCGTCAGCAGATTTTGAAAGAAATCGGCGTGTCTACTCTGAATTTTATGGAATATCGTTCTTTTGCTAAAAGACATCTCTCTTTAATGTTAAAAGATTTTAGAAAAAATGATTTTCAAGCCTCTCCAGCAAGTCTGATTATGACTAATGAGGAATGTTTGAAAATTGAAGATTGTCCTCATGCCCTCTTACAACAATACTTAGAACAAATTGAAAAAACTGCCTGATACTTGTCAGACATTTTTTTTATAAAAAAATACTGACAGGATTCTGTCAGTAAAATTTTAAAAATTATTTTCGTAAATGTCTTAAACAGTCTAAAAAACGAACAACTTTGGATTTTGAAAAACGATATTCAACTCGATTTTTATCTAAAAAGTCAAAAAAGTCTTTTTTCCCTTGTTTGCTGTCATCTACTTCAAGCTCAAGCTCATAATCAGTATGCCCTAGATAATCATTCTTGTCTAATGCAGCAAGCCCAATTGGAAGATGTTGCTCATAACGAATCGTCGTCAAACTTCCAATTAAAGTGATTTCCTCAAGATTAATATCTCTTGCAGTCAGTAACTCACAGATTTCACTTAAATCAGTCTCTCCACAGACAATATTTCGCTCGCCAAGGAGTTGTTGAGCTTCTTCAAGACTGAGATCAATATTATATTCAATATTTCCAACTTCTTGCGGAACTTTTAAAGTCATTTCTGCGGACTTATCAAAAGTTCTAATACGCAAAGCCAATTTTTTCTTGCGTAATTTAAAATCTTTTGAATCTAAGTAGTGGTTAGTTTGCCTAACAGGGGTTACGTGAGTAAAGAGTTTTTTGAGCTGGTCATACTCAGCCAGCGACAATAGCGACTTATACTCAATCTCCAAATTCGTACTCATTAATTAATTTTTAAGATAATTTTCTAAAGAAAATATCTTTCCTTTCAGTTGGGTTAAACGATATATTAATTAAAAGTATATCAAAAGGCTGACTATAAGTAAAGTTGCGCCCTAAGTTGAAGAAAGAGAAAAGCTGGCTCAAAGCAGAGAAACAAAGGGAAGTTTTAAAAATGAAGGAGACTAGACAAGGACTGAAAATATGATAGAATTAAGGCTATGGAAAAAGTAGAAGAGAAATATCATTTAAAAGATTTTTGGGATTTTGGTTTGAAACAATTTCGGTCAGCAATTTTTGGAATTACCATTATTCTGTCATTAATTGTGACTACCTTCATCAAAATTCCACATCTTGCACGTTATGACACTTTATTGATTTGTGTCATCGTCATTCAAATGATACTTTTGGTCAGCAAATATGAGCGAGCTTATGATTTAATTCCAATCATGGTCTTCCATGTTTTGGGAATGATTTTAGAAATATTTAAAGTAAAGCATGGGAGTTGGTCCTATCCAGATGCCGGCTTATTTAAAATTATGGATGTTCCCTTATACAGTGCTTTTATGTACTCGGCAATTGGCTCATATATTGTTCGGGCAATAAAAGAGTTTGATTTAGAAGCAATCAATTGGCCGCATTGGTTGATGTCCATTGGTATTTCTGTTCTTATTTATCTCAACTTTTTTAGTGGAACATTTGGCTTTGATTTCAGAAATATCTTTTATCTCTTTATTTTAATGATTTTCTGGAAAACTAAATTTTCTTTTGTATTGCGGACAAAACGTTATCAAATGCCGGCAATTTTGAGTTTCTTTTTAATCGGTCTCTTTATTTATTTTGCAGAGAATATTGGTTCTTATTTTAGTGCTTGGACTTATTCTTATCAGTTAAAAGCTTGGCAATTTGTTGATTTAGGTAAAATCTCTTCATGGACTTTATTGATTATCGTTTCAATCATTATTGTTATTGAACTACAGAGATATTTTTCAAAAAAGATAAAAGTAAAAAATATAATTAAGAACTAAAAAGGGCAAAATGATTGCTCTTTTTTTATTGAAATTTAAAGCATTTAAGTAGCAATAATGTGAATAAAGCAAACTTATGTTAAAATATTAGATGTGATTCTAATAAATATAGAAGTCAGAAATCGTTTAAGATTTAAATACTCAAAAAAGGAGTATGTGAGAGCAATTGCTTTTGCAAAGTGAAAAAATGTTTAATTGGGAAGAATTCTTGGACCCTTATATCCAAACAGTTGGTGAGTTAAAAATAAAATTTCGGGGCGTTCGTAAGCAATATTTGAAGAAAGGACTTTATTCTCCGATTGAATTTGTTACGGGGCGCGTGAAACGTCGAGAATCAATCAGAAATAAGGCCAAACTTCGTGGTTACACACGAGAAAACTTAGCTGAAATGGAAGATATTGCTGGTGTTCGAGTGATGGTCCAGTTTGTTGATGATGTTTGGGATGTATTGGAGCTTTTACGTAAACGCAAAGATTTTAAAATTATTGAAGAACGTGATTATATTAATAACCAAAAAGCTTCTGGTTACCGTTCTTATCATGTAATTGTTGAATATCCAATTGATACAATTGATGGTTTCCAAATTGTCAATGCTGAAATTCAAATTAGAACTTTAGCCATGAATTTTTGGGCAACGATTGAACACTCCCTTAATTACAAGTACGGGGGCTTGATTCCTGAGGATGTCAAGGCAAGATTGACTAATGCAGCGCGTGAAGCTGCTCAACTTGATTTGGAAATGGGTGAAATCCGTGAGGATATTCAAGAAGCACAGTTACTTTTTGATAGTCCTCAGCAAAAACAAGACTTTAAAAAAGAAAATGGTGAAGAAAATGAACTTTGGTAAAAAAGTCTGGCTTATTGGAAATTCGAGTGAAAAATCCAAAAAAACGCTCAATAAATTGAGCAAGATTTTGAAAGCTGAACATTTCGTTTTTGATGATATTAATCCTGAAATTGTGATTTCAGTTGGAGGAGATGGGACGCTTCTAAGAGCAATGCACATGTACGAATATCAGCTAGATCGTGTGCGATTTTTGGGTGTTCATACGGGGCATTTGGGCTTTTATACTGATTTTACTGACGAAGATTTGTTTGAAGTCGTAGAGGCTCTTTATGATGAAAATCCAGCTCAAGCGATTCACTATCCACTCATTCGTGTTCAAGTTAGTTTTACTGACGGATATCAAATTGTACGACATGTTCTCAATGAAGCAACGATTCGACGTGCAAGTAAAACGATGGTTGGGGATGTTAGAATTTCTGATTATCTTTTTGAACGTTTTCGTGGGGACGGCTTGTCAATTTCAACTCCAACAGGTTCAACGGCTTATAATAAATCAATTGGAGGAGCCGTTGTTCATCCGCGGGTAAAAGCAATGCAAGTTGCTGAAATTGCAAGTTTGAACAATGTCGTTTATCGAACATTAGGTTCACCAATGATTGTAGCTGAGAAAGATACAATTACCGTTTGTCCTGCGCCAGAGGATGATTATAGTTTGACTTTTGATCAGTTGACTTTTGAATACAAAAATATCAAATCAATTGAGTTTTCTTTGGATGGAACAACGATTTCTTTTGCAAATTGTGCTCACACACCATTTTGGGAACGGGTCAGTAAGTCCTTTATTGGGGAGGTTGAGTAATGCAGTTTGCTTTTAGAAACGAGATTGAAGGAAGCATGGTTAAATCAATGCTAAGCCGTCACGGTATTTCTAGGAGATTGCTGACAAAAGTAAAATTTGATGGTGGAAAAATAACAGTTAATGGTCAGGAAAAAAATGCCATTTATCGTCTGGAAAAGGATGATTTGGTGACGGTCACAGTCCCAGATGAGCCAGATAATGAAAAGTTAATTCCTGATGATTTTCCACTCAATGTCCTATTTGAAGATGACCACTATTTAGTGGTTGAAAAGCCAGCAGGCAAGCCATCAATTACAGGGTCCTTGCATCCGACTGGTGCCATGTCAAATGCTGTCAAAGGATATATTAGTCAAAAAAATTATGCTAATCAAACGGTGCATATTATCACTAGACTAGACCGTGATACCAGTGGAATCATGTTTTTAGCTAAACATCGTTATGCACATGCTTTAATGAATCAACATAAATTTCGCGACACGATGGAAAAACGCTATTTTGCTATTGTAAATGGCCAAGATTTGCCAGATTCTGGTCGAATTGATTTACCAATTGGACGTCGTGATGATTCGATTATTCAAAGGCAAGTTCGCTTTGATGAAAAAGCAAAAGATGCCCTGACTTCTTACGTTGTTGCTGAGCGAAAAAATGATTTAGCCCTTCTTGATATTATTTTGCATACAGGCAGAACTCACCAAATTCGTGTTCATTTTTCTCATTTGGGTTATCCTTTAATTGGTGATGATTTATACGGTGGAAATCATGATTTGATTTCACGTCAAGCCCTTCACTGTCATCATTTACAGTTCTTAAATCCTTTTACTGACGAAATGGTTCATGTTGAATTAGACATGCCAGAAGATATGAAAAACTTATTGAAATAAAAAAGTTACTGACAGATTTTCTGTCAGTAACTTTTTATTTATTAAAATTTCCAGTTTTTAAGAATTTTAACAGATTTAATTTTTACAGGGTCAACAGGAGATGAAGCTTCGCCAGAACCACTTGATGTAACCTCGGCTTTAGCGATTTTATCAACGACATCCATTCCTGAGATAACTTGACCAAAGACAGTGTAACTTCCGTCTAAACTAGGGTATCCCCCTTTTTTATAAGCATCAATTATTTTTTGAGGATATTTAGTCTTGTCTTGAATTTGACTGGTCATATCTTGGGAATTTTGCACAATGAAAAATTGTGAACTGCTAGAGCTTGCTTGGCCGGTATTTGCTAAAGCAAGTGCGCCGCGGATATTGTACAGTTGATTAGAAATTTCAGTATCAAATGTTTTCCCACCAAAAATTGAAGCAGTACCAGTTCCTTGATTAGAAGGGTCACCAGATTGAATCATGAAATCTTTGATGACACGGAAGAATTCATTGTTTTTGTAGTAACCATTTTTGGCAAGAACAAGGAAATTTTGAACCGCATTAGGGGCCAATTTAGGGAAAAGTTTAATATTGATATTTCCAGCAGTCGTTTTAATTTCGACCTCAGCTTCATCCTCAGCAACAGTTGTAGAAAGTTGTGGCAAAGTCAAATCATTAAGGGCAGTTGTAGAATTTTTTACTGCATCATGTAATTTATAATTTGTTGGATAATCAACTTTTTGGCTTGAAGAAGTGCTTGTACTACTTGCTGTATTATCAGTTGTTTTTGGACGATTTGCAAAGAAAACAAGGAGTCCAACGACAATAACTAAGACAATCCCAAAGATTGTAAAAAGAATTGTATTATTTTTTTTATTCGTATTCATAGGAATATTTTAACATAAAAATGAGTAATTATAAATTTTTATCAAATTAATTCTTGCAATTTCCAAAAAAAAGGTATAGAATATAGAAAAATCACGAAAGGAGAATCACGAAATGAATAACTTCTCATTACGCCATCATCATTTGCATAGATAAGAGTTGTGTCATACAGTAGGTATAGATACAGCTTTAGAGTACGCTCAAGTATCTATGCCGGTGATTCTCAAGAGACCGGTTGTAAAGACAACTGGTCTTTTTATTTGTTCGTGCTCTGGTTTGTAGAAAAAAACAAGAGATTAGAAAGCAAAGATTATGGAAAATCAAAATCAGGTCAAGCGCAACCTTAAACAGCGCCACATCACCATGATTGCATTGGGTGGTACAATTGGAACAGGTTTATTTTTAACCTCAGGAGCAACAATTAGTCAAGCAGGTCCCTGGGGCGCAGTTCTTGCTTATTGTTTTATTGGTATTATGGTTTACTTCGTAATGACTTCCTTAGGTGAGATGGCGACATATTTGCCTACCTCAGGTTCATTCTCCGATTATGGCGGTCGTTATGTTGATCCTGCTTTTGGCTTTGCATTAGGGTGGAACTATTGGCTCAATGGAGCGATTACCATTGCCGTGGATTTAACGACAGCAGGATTGATTACGCAGTTTTGGTTCCCGCACCTTCCGTCTTGGATATTTTCAGGAATTGCGACGGTCTTAATTTTTATTATTAATGTTATGGCGGTTGGAGCATTCGGGGAAACAGAATATTGGTTATCAACGATTAAAGTGATTACGATTGTCCTCTTTTTAGCTATTGGTTTACTTACCATTTTTGGAGTTTTGGGACAAGGAAATGTTGATGTCGTTGCCAATTTAAGTGCTGGCAATCATGGCTTTGTTGGTGGAATTTCAGGATTTGTTGGAGTTTTACTTATTGCCGGATTCTCTTTTCAAGGAACTGAGCTTTTAGGGATTACCGCAGGTGAATCTGAAGACCCAGGTAAGTCAATTCCTAAAGCAATGAACTCTATTTTCTGGCGTATCTTACTTTTTTACATCTTTTCAATCATTGTGATTGCTGCAATTATCAATTTTAAAGACCCTCGCTTGTTAAATCCAAATTCGACAGCTGTCATGAGTCCATTTACTATTGTCTTTAAAAATATTGGCTTTGCAGTTGCAGCTTCAGTTATGAATGCGGTCATTCTTACTTCGGTAATTTCATCAGCAAATTCAGTAATGTATGCTTCAACACGTATTCTTTATTCATTGGGACAAGAAAAAGGCGCACCAAAATTCTTTGGACGAACAGCAAAAAATGGAATTCCTTTTTATGCCCTATTAGCCACAACAATTATTTGTTTTATTGCTTTCTTAACTGGAATATTTGGAACGCAAATTTATCTTTTCTTGGTTGATTTATCATCACTAACAGGATTTCTTGCTTGGCTTGGAATTTCTATCAGTCATATCCGTTTTAGAAGAGCCTATATTGCTCAAGGGAAAAAATTGGAAGATCTTCCTTACAAAGCTAAATGGTTCCCATTTGGTCCAATTGTTGCGCTCTTGATGACTGCGGCAATTGCCATTAATCTTGACCCAGCCATGCTCTTTAGTGAGCACTGGGGTGAAGGCTTAGCTTTATACGCTGCAATTCCTATTTTCATTATTCTTTATTTTGGTTATAAATGGAAGTATAATACAAAAATTATTCCACTTGAAGAAGTAGATTTGAGTCGGGAAAAATAATATCTGAATCACAATTCGTATAGAGTTGTGGTTTTTTATTTATAATATAAAGAGAAGTAAGGACATTTTTTAAGAGTTACTTACCCAAAATTACCAAGTGAAAGAGGAAATGGGATGAAGTTTATCGCCATTGTTGGGACCAATGCTAGTTTTTCTTATAATCGAAAACTCCTTTGGTACATGAAAAAACATTTTACAAAAGAAGCACAAATTGAAATAGTAGAAATTACAGACCTGCCACTATTTTCTGAGGATATCAGAGAAATTCCTGAAGGGGTTCAGAAAATTGCAGAGGCAATAAGAGAAGCGGATGGTTTGATTTTTTCAACGCCTGAATATGATCATGCGATTACTGCTGCTTTGAAATCATTGATAGAATGGCTGTCATGGATAAAACCTCAGCCATTGAACAGTCTACCGGTTATGATTGTTGGGGTTTCTCTTGGAAATATGGGAACTGTTTTTGCCCAAGAAAACCTTCGACAAATTTTGAGTTCACCGGGTCTGGATGCTTTTGTTTTACCTTCCAATCAATTTCTTTTAGGACGAGCAGCTGAAGCATTTAATCAACAAGATGAATTGATCGATGAACGGACAATTAGCTGGTTGGAGCATTGTTTTAATAATTTTATGATTTACAGTAAAACATTAAAACCGATGAGATTTCCTTCGCCAAAAAAAGAGAATAATAAAGAAATAATTGAGAGTGAGGAAAGTAAAAACTCTACAGAAACCGATGAAGTTTGGTGGACTAAAGAAACGAATCAAGGATTGCCAGTTCTTTCCGATGCAGATACAGGAGCTTCTGAGTATGAAGAAGTGATTGAACCTGAAAATTCGGCCTATCTACAATTTTTGGAAGAGGGAGAAACTTGGGAGTTTGATGATATTGGAGAATTAAGAGGAAAATCGGAAGAAGAAGACTGATGAAAATTTTAGAAAAAAAGTCAACCTTGAAAATTTCCAAAACTTATCGAGCTTTAGGGACAGTCATTAGCTTAACAATTTATGGTCATCAAGACGAGGAGCTATTAGATAAAACTTATCAATTAATCAAGTATTATGAGCAGCTTTTTACGGTAAATCGTGACCAATCAGAATTGATGGCTGTCAATCATAAAGCAGGAATAGAGCCTGTTCAAGTATCAGGAGTAGTTTATGGCTTAACAAAAATAGCGCTTGAAAAAAGCAAGGAAGCATTTGGTTTTAATGCAGCAATTGGTCCTCTCGTTAAACTTTGGCATATTGGCTTTTCAGACGCTAAATTGCCAACTCAAGCAGAAATAGATGAAAAGTTAAAAATAATTAATCCAGATAGGATTATTCTAAGGGATGATGAATTTTCAATATTTTTGCCAGAAAAAGGGATGGAAATTGACTTAGGAGCGATAGCAAAAGGTTATATTGCCGACCGGATTAAAGATTTTTGGGATGCTTACGCTATTTCCTCCGGCATCATTAATCTAGGAGGAAATCTTCTATTGGTGGGAGAAGCTCCGCATCAGACAGATAAAAAATGGCGCATAGGCATTAGAAATCCTTTAACTAATGATAAAAAACCTGTGCTACAGCTTTTGTCTGGTGAAGGTTCTGTTGTGACTTCGGGAATTTCTGAGCGTTACTTGAAAGTGAATGATAAGATTTACCATCATATTATTGACTCCAAAACAGGTTATCCACACCATAATCAGCTGGCCAGTGTTACTGTTTTATCCCAAAAATCAATTGATGGTGAAATTGAAACGACCCGATTATTTTTTGCTGACGGTCCAATTGGAAATTGGCTGACAGAAAATCCGGAAGTTTATGGCGCTATTTTTATTAGTAAAGATAAGAAAATAAAAGCCGTTGGAATTCCCCAAAGTCAGATTTATGTTGCTGATCAAAGTTTTGAATTTGAATAAGTTAAAATTTAAGTGTAGATAATTTCTGTCAGTACTTTTGCCAATAAAAATTTACTGACAGAAATAAAAAAACCGCCAAAAGCGGTTTTTATTTTTTATTTCATAGTTGGGAAAAGCAAAACGTCACGGATTGAAGTTGTGCCAGTAAAGAGCATCACTAAGCGATCAATCCCGATACCGAGTCCACCTGTTGGTGGCATACCGTGTTCGAGTGCTTCAACATAATCGTAATCGACACCAGTTGCTTCATCATCCCCAAGTTCTTTAGCTTTAGCTTGAGCTTCAAAACGTTCCAATTGGTCAATTGGGTCATTCAATTCGCTGAAAGCATTGGCGTATTCTTTACCGTTGATGAAAAGTTCAAAACGGTCAGTAAAACGTGGGTCTTTTTCATTCATTTTAGCAAGTGGTGAAATTTCTTTTGGATGACCAAAAACGAAAGTAGGTTGAATCAAAGTTTCTTCAACATATTTTTCAAAGAATTCGTTAATGATATGACCAACAGAAGTGAAATGTTTTTCAACATGAATATCATGTTCTTTAGCAAGAGCTGTTGCTTCTTCAAAAGTCATCTCAGGCCAGAAATCAACTCCAGAAACTTCCTTGATGGCATCAACCATGTGAACACGTTTGAATTTTCCACCAACATTAATTTCTTTACCATCGTATTCAAGAACATCTTGACCAACCACTGTTTTAGCAACATGTTGGAAGATTCCTTCTGTCAAATCCATGATATCTTCAAAATCAGCATAAGCTTCATAAGATTCCATTGTTGTGAATTCTGGATTATGAGTCATATCCATTCCTTCGTTACGGAAGACACGGCCAAGTTCATAAACTTTTTCCATTCCACCAACAATCAAACGTTTCAAGTGTAATTCAGTTGCAATACGAAGCGCCATATCAATATCAAGACTGTTATGATGTGTGTAGAATGGACGAGCAGCAGCACCACCGGCTTCGTTGTTAAGTACTGGAGTTTCAACTTCAAGATATCCACGACCATCCATATAACGACGGATTTCACTGATAATTTTAGAACGAGTGACAAAACGATTGAAGCTTTCTTTATTTGAAATCAAATCCAAATAACGTTTACGATAACGTGTTTCAGTGTCAGTCAAACCATGGAATTTTTCAGGCAAAGGACGAAGCGCTTTTGAGAGGAAAGTCAATTTTTTTGCTTTAATTGACAATTCACCCATGTCAGTTTTCATGATTTCGCCTTCAACACCAAGGAAATCTCCGAGGTCAGCTTTTTTGAAAATTTCATAATTTTCTTCGCCGACTTCATCTTTACGAACATAAAGTTGAATTTGGCCTTCGCGGTCTTGAAGATGGGCGAAACCGACTTTACCTTTACCACGTTTAGTCATCAAACGACCAGCGACAATTCCTGAAAGTGCAAGTTCATGCAATTCTTCTTTCGTCTTTTCGTCATAAGCTTCGTGTAGTTCTTGTGAGTTGTGCGTACGTGTAAATTTATGTCCAAATGGGTCAATTCCCGCTTCGCGCAGGTTTTCCATTTTTTCACGTCGGACTTTCATTTGGTCATTAAGTTCTTCGATTTCAGCCAAAATAGTACTCCTTGTAATTTTTTATTCTCTCTATTTTAACATATTTTCAAAAAATTAACAGAAATTTTTTTGTCAGTAAACGCTTTAAGCATAGGCTTGAGAAGATTTTTTTACTGTCAGTAAAAAATGCTGATAAAATGACTGACAGAAATTTAGAAAATGATGAATGACCTTAAAGAATTTCTGTCAGTAAATTTTTTAAAACTCACTTAAATTTTTGATTTTTTTAATCACAGTTTTGAGCAATTTGTCTTGTTCAGACAAAAAAGAAAGACCATAAAAAATGCGTTGATAACGTTCGCCAAGACCTTGAAAAGCAATATTTTCATTAATAAATCGTTTTGAAATCAATGACAGGCCAATGCCAGCCTTAAGTTGACTGACAATCATATCATTGTTATTGACGCTGACCAAATTCTTTGGATTAAGATTATTTTCTTTAAGATAATTATGTGTATAATGAGCCACACCAGACCCTGCTTCGCGAATAAAAAAGATGTCACTTTCTGGATTGCCAGCAAGAACGAGTTCATCTTTAAAAAGTGGGAAAGTTTCGATGGTTTCATCCATCATCGGTTTTTCAATAATTCCAAAATGAATTTCATGATTACGAATTAAATCAAAAACCTCTTGAGAATCAAGCATCATTAATTCAATGTTAAGTTGTTCAAGTTCAGGAATTAAATTTTTAAAAATCAAAGGTAAAACAGTAGTTGCTGAACTATGGGAAGCAGCAATTTTAAAAGGTTTACGACTAGGTGTCTGATTTTTTAGGGAAAATTGTAATTCATTCCAATCATTGAGCGTTTTTAAAGCCTTAGGATAAAGAAGGTGGGCACTTTCTGTGGGAATTACTTCTTGGTGTTGCCCTCTTGAAAAAAGGTGAACTTTTAGTTCTTCCTCCAATTTTTTAATTCTAACAGTTGCGGTTGGCTGTGAAATAAAACATTGATTAGCAGCTCTGGTAAAGCTTTTGGTTTCAAACACAGCAATAAAAGTTTCGAGTAAAGCGAACATAAATCTTCCTTTAATTAATAAAAGTAATTTTAAAAATGATAATAATTTATTTTACAAAATAAAGGAGATTGTGTAAACTAATTGATGCTAGACAATTAAAAAAGGAAAAAGTAGAAAAATGTTAAAATTAAAAAATTATATTAAAAATGATAGACAGGCCATAATGAGTATTTTGCCAGGCTTTCTGCTCTCCTTTGCCATTGCTATAGTAAGTTATTTACTCAATCGTTTCATCTTCCATAGTTTAGGTTCAGCAACCATTGCAATATTATTAGGAATTATTTTAGGTAATTTGTACTTCAAACAAGTCACTTTGTTTGCAGGAACAGCTTGGTCAGAAAAAAAACTTCTGGAATTTTCAGTGATGTTTTTAGGGGCCACAGTCACTTTCCAAACCATTGGTAAGTTAGGATTCTCCGGAGTAGGATTTATACTAATACAAATGATTTCAACAATTATTTTTGTTTTGTTTATGGGTAAAAAACTAGGATTTTCTGCTAATGTTTCTGCCCTAATGGCTTCTGGGAATGCAGTTTGTGGTTCATCAGCAATTGCCGCAGTTGAACCAGTTATTGGAGCTGAAACCAGTGAGAAAAGAACATCGATTGCGATGGTCAATCTTATGGGAACTATTTTAATGCTAAGTCTTCCATTTTTAGGAACTTGGATATTCGGTAATAATGATTTATTAAGGGGGGCACTGATTGGTGGAACAGAACAATCTGTTGGTCAAGTCGTTGCTTCAGCAACAATGGTAAATCCAAACACAACAACCTTAGCCACTCTATTTAAAATTATGCGAATTATCATGCTCGTTTTTGTTGTTTTATATTTTGGTTTCAGAAGTAAAAAACAAAAAATAAATGAACAAGGACCTACTCAAATAAAAATTAAAAGAAATTCTTTTTTACCATGGTATGTTCTTGGTTTCTTAGTGCTTTGTACTTTAGATACATTGATTCATTTTGTGCCGGAAGTTTCAGCTACCGCAAAATTTCTATCCGGTTGGTGTGAAACCATTGCCTTAGCTGCTATTGGTTTACGACTAAATTTGGTTGAATTTATAAAAGCAGGAAAAAAATTACTGATTTATGGTTTATCTACTTTAGTCTTTCAAGTAGTTCTTGCACTTATTTTAATAAGCCTTTTAATCAAATAATTAGAATTAAAACAATAATAAAGTCATTAAACCAGATATTTAGTGACTTTTTTGTGCTAATTATTATCAGTTAAATTTTTGAACCTAGTAAAAAATTATTAATCAATCGGACTCATTAATGTTAAACCAGATTAATCCCCAAAGTGAAGCAATGACTAAAAAGAGTAGAGCAAGCATTTTATTTTCCTTTATATTTGTAAGGTTTGGATAGATTACTTAATAGATTCTATTACCTCTTTAAGTTGACTGACAGATTTTTCAAATTGTTTCTTTTCATAAGCATCAATATTTAGTTCAATGATTTCTCTAACACCATTTTGATTTACAATAGATGGAACACCGGTAAAGACACCTTCTTGACCATATTCACCACGTAAATAGGCAGAAACTGGTAGAATTGCTTGTTCATTATTTAAGATGGCTTTGACAATTCTAGCTGTACTCATTCCAATGCCGTAATAAGTAGCCTGTTTTTTATCAATAATCTCATAGGCAGCATTTTTTACCTTATTTGACAAATTAGACAAATCTTCAACCCCTATTTTTTTATTTTTAACAATAAATTCAAGAATAGGTTTTCCACCTACCGTCGTGTGTGACCAAACTGCAACTTCAGAATCGCCATGTTCGCCAATAATATATCCATGAACGCTCCGTGGATCAATTTCTAGCTTTGTGGCCAACTCTTTTCTAAAACGAGTAGTATCCAAAGTTGTACCAGTTCCGACAATTCGAGATTGATCAAGACCAGAAGTTTCCCAAGCGACATAGGTAAGAATATCCACAGGATTTGAAGCAATTACAAAAATACCATCAAAACCTGAGTCCATAACCTGAGTCACGATTGAGCGCATAATTTTAGCATTTGTATTAACCAAATCTAAACGTGATTGACCTGGTTTTTGATTCACACCAGCCGTAACGACCACAATATCAGCATTTTTACAATCCTTGTAATCTCCAGCTCTCACAATAACATTTTCTTGCCCCCAAGAAACGCCATCTAATAAATCTAAGGCTTCACCCTCAGCTTTATCCTGATTAACATCTATCAAAACCAACTCATTAACAAGTCCTTGATTAATCATTGAATAAGCAATACTTGTTCCAACAAAACCTGTTCCTATAACAACTACTTTTCTGCTTGTAATTTTCATTTTTAGCTCCTTTTCAATTTATGTATATTTTTTTTATAAAGCCTATCTGTTAAAAAGCCAAAGATAACTAATCATAGTACATAAAATTAAAATGATAGAAATTACAAAACTAATGATGATAAAAGCCAATTCTATCTCCTCCTTCAACCCCTTTTTCTGATGTCTTTTATAAAATCTATAATTATTTTATCTCTATTTTTATAATGTGTAAAATGAATTTATTTTATCATTATTATTAATAAAAATAATAAAAAAACAAAAGCAGTTTGCTCATGTTTTTCTATTTTTATTAATTCTAATGAATTTCGGTTTCTTTTTTTATTTTACTAATTAATTTTTGAATCATAGGGTCTTTTTCTTCATCAAAAGAAACTCCTAGAAACTCTCTATGATAATTACTCCCAAGTTCTTGATAAGGGATATCATCAGTTAAAAATGATTTAGAAATTAAAGAAGAACCTAAGCCTGCTTTGATATGGGAAATAATCATCTCATTGCTATTCATACGAACAATGTTTCTTTGAGCAGAAGGAGCGGATTTGAGATATCTTTTGATATAATATCCAATTCCTGAACCAGATTCTCTGGTAAAGAATGTTTCTGAATCCGTATTTCCAGCAAGTACTAATTCATCTAAAAATAAAGGAAATGTTTCGGTTTGATCGCTAATGAGTAATCGCTCAATGATTCCAAAATGTAAATCATGATTTGCAACTAATTCAAATACTTTTTCTGAGTCATACATATTAATTTCTACATCTAAATGTTCCAACTCGCCTTCAAATACTTTAAAGATTCTTGGCATAATACTTAGAGCAGCACTGTGTGAAACCCCAATTTTGAAAGGATGTTTTGCAAGAGATTTTTTTTGAACTTCAGCTTGGTCTTCCTCCCATTTTTTTAGATAGGCAATAGCTTTGGGATAGAATAATATGGCGGCTTCAGTCGGAATGATTTCTTGGTGTTTTCCTCTTAAAAATAATGTTGATTTTAATTCTTCTTCGAGTTTCTTAATTCTCACGGTTACAGTGGGTTGGGAAATAAATAAATATTTTCCAGCTAAGGTAAAACTTTTAGTTTCATAAACGATGATAAAGGTCTCAAATAATGAAAACATGTGATTTTCTCCCTAAAATACAAAAATAGCAAATTATTTTTTTTAATTTATATGATTATAATAATTTATTTTACAAATTAAATCAACTATTATATATTATTAATAGAATCAATTATTTAAGACGAATTAATAAAAAATATAGAAAGAGAAGTCTATGATGTATTCAAAATTCATATCATTTTTAAAACAAATTCCCCTCCCGATATGTGGCTTAATTTTGGGTTTAATATCCTTAGGGAATCTCCTTTACAGTAAAGGTTACCCTATTTTAGGAAATTCTTACGATATGTTAGGTTTATTCCTGATGTTTTTAATTTTGCTCAAGATAGTACTGGCAATGAAACATACAATTTCGACTTTGAATGACCCAATTGTAGCCTCTGTTTCACCAACTTTTACGATGTCTTTAATGGTACTAAGCGTATTTTTAAAACGTTTGTCCGGCTTTGGTCTTCTTGCGAATGTTACTTGGTGGACTGCTTTAATCTTGCATCTTATCTTAATGATGTATTTTATTTATCTTCATGTGCTACCAAAAGAATTAAAAATACATGATGTTTATCCAAGCTGGTTTATTACTTTTGTAGGCATTGGAGTAATATCGGCAACATCACCAGATTTCGGTCTTGAAGTGGGTAAAGTTGTGGTTTGGATAACATTACTCTTTTACTTTATTCTTCTTCCTATTGTTATGCATAGAGTTTTCATTTTACGAAAAATGCACAAATCTTTACTTCCTTTGATTATAATTATCACGGCACCAGGTTCACTTGGTTTAGTAGGATACCTCACTGTTGTAGAAGCAAAATCTAAAATATTCGTTATCTTTTTATTTATTTTATCGCAAGCTATCTATTTTATAACTTTAGGCTTGCTGACAAAACTTTTGAGAAGTGCCTTTTATCCTAGTTATGCTGCCTTTACATTTCCTCTCGTTATTTCTGCAACTGCGGTAAATTTAACAAGTAAACTCAGCGTTTTTCAGTTCCTGAATTTAGAATTATTAGCGAATATGGAAATCCTTATAGCAATTGCAATCGTTACTTATGTGCTCATCAGATACTGTATTTTTTTAGGATCAAAATTAATTCAGATTATGTCTGAAAAATATTCTCCTGAAAGTATATAAAAATAAATCATTGATAAAAATTACCACTAGGTTAATAATCTAGTGGCTTTTTATTTTGCTTTAAAAATAGAGTATATCAAGCTCAATAGAGCCTTAAGAAATCCTTTATAAATGAGACAATAATTTTAAAAATGCCTATAAAAAAAGGGACACATTGTGTTATAATTAGAACGCTGCGTGCTTTTTTTCTTTAAATAAAGAAGATTTGACTGGTTTTTTAACTTAAATCATTCATTTTTTTGAAGTATTTAATGATTAAAAGTATGCAAAAGAATATAGGAGAATAAAAATGACTGTATTATATGATGAAATCATGGTTCGTTATGGTGAACTTTCAACCAAAGGAAAAAATCGTGGTTACTTTATCAATCGTTTGGCAAAAAATATCCGCGAAGTCCTTGCAGATATGCCTGAATTAAAAATTACAGCAGTAAGAGATAGAGCACACATTGAACTTAATGGAGAAGATTATGCTGAAGTTTCAAATCGTTTAACAAAAGTTTTTGGAATCCAAAATTTTTCACCTTCAATCAAAGTCGAAAAATCAATGCCCATTATCAAAGAAGAAGTTGTGGCACTTTTTAAGGAGATTTATAGCGAAGGGCAGACTTTTAAAATTGCTACCAGACGAGCTGACCATAACTTTGAATTAGATTCAACAGAATTAAATATTGCTTTAGGAGATGTTGTTTTTGATAATTTCTCTTACGCAAAAGTACAAATGAAAAAGCCTGATATCACATTGCGCGTTGAAATCAGACAAGATGCGACTTATCTTAGTTTTGAAGATATAAAAGGTGCTGGAGGAATGCCAGTCGGAACAGCAGGACGTGGACATCTAATGCTCTCAGGTGGAATTGATTCACCAGTTGCAGGTTATTTAGCGTTGAAACGCGGAGTTGAGATTGAGGCTGTTCACTTTGCTAGCCCTCCTTACACTTCACCAGGAGCTTTGAAGAAAGCCAAAGACTTAGCAGCTAAATTAACCGTTTTTGGAGGTTCAATTACCTTTATTGAAGTACCATTTACCGAGATTCAAGAAGAAATAAAAGCCAAGGCTCCACAAGCATATTTGATGACAATTACACGCCGTTTTATGATGCGCGTGGTTGATCGGGTTCGTGAAGAACGTGGTGGAAAAGTGATTATTAATGGAGAATCTTTGGGACAAGTTGCTAGCCAAACGCTTGGCTCAATGTCTGCCATTAATGAAGTAACTAATACTCCAGTTATTCGACCAGTAGTAACAATGGATAAAAATGAAATTATTGAAATAGCTGAAAAAATCGATACTTTTAATTTATCAATTCTACCATTTGAAGATTGTTGTACTGTCTTTGCACCACCTTCTCCAAAAACAAATCCAAAACTTGAAAATTGTATTCAATATGAAAAGAGAATGGATGTTGAGGGGATGGTTGACCGTGCGGTCAAAGGAATTATGCTCACAACAATTACTGGTGAAAACTGGGACCAAACTGAAGAAGAAGAGTTTGCTGATTTCTTATAATAAAAAATGCTACTTATAATATTATGAGTAGCATTTTCATTTGATTAGGAAACTACGATTGATAGTCTAAACTTGACAAAGATTGGAAACAAGGATATAATTACCAACGTTATTTATAAACTTAGAAAAAATTAATTGAGTTCATCAGTATAGCAAGACTTATTAGGAATTTTATTTAAAGAAGATGATACTCAATTTATAGGAAAGGATTTTATGTCAGACAGAATAAAGGCTTTAATTGCCTTAGGGATATTTACATTTATGTCAACATTGGATGGTTCAATTGTTAATATTGCTCTACCAACAATGTCAAAGGAGCTTCATGTCTCTACTTCTCAAATCACTTGGGTGGTGACAATCTATTTAATTGTAATTTCAGCGATTGTACTGATTTTTGGCCGTTTAGGCGATTTAATAGGTAAATCACGAATTGCCCGCATTGGTTGGGGAATTTTTATTTTAGGCTCTGCACTTGCTGGGTTAAATTTTGGTTGGGGCTTAGGTTTTCTTCTTTTTGCACGGGTGATTCAGGCTATTGGGGCGTCAATGTTTATGGCAACCGCTTTTGGAATTATTTCAGAAATTTTCCCACCTGAAAGTCGAGCAAGAGCACTTTCCATTTCAGCGATGTTTGTATCGGTTGGCTCAATCGCTGGACCTGCCCTTGGAGGACTGATTTTACAGGTCGCTTCATGGAATTATATCTTTTGGATAAATGTCCCTATCGGAATTTTAGCATGGATTTTTGGAAATCATGCTTTGCCAAAAGAAAAAACCAGTGGAAAATGGTCGGATATTGATTTTAAAGGTGGAACATTAATGACTTCTGTTATTGTTTTACTTTTCTTAGCTCTTAATTTTGGGCAAGCTTTGGGTTGGACCAATCCATTAATTATTATTGGTGCATTGCTTGGCTTTATTCTCTTTGGAATATTTATTTTAACAGAGAAAAAGGTCGCTCAGCCTTTGCTTGATTTAGGAATTTTTAAATCAAAATTATTTTCAATGAGTATTATTATGGCTCTCTTTAATTTTACAGTAGCGATGTTCTCAAGTATTTTGTTACCATTCTACTTACAAGATTTTAGAAATTATGGGCCAGGCTTGGCAGGGATGATTATGATGGCTTATCCTGTTGCTATGCTGATTGCTAGCCCTTTAGCAGGTTCGGCAGCAGATAAAATGGATAAAGAAATTGTTACTTTTGTAGGAATTTCAGGGATTGTTTTGTCACAGCTCGGCTATTTACTGATAAATCCGCATTCTGCTCCATGGCTAGTTGTTGTTATTCTTTTGATTCAAGGAATGTCTATGGGGATTTTCCAAAGTCCGAACAATGCTTTGATTATGGAAACTGTTGACCGTAAGTATTTAGGAATTGCTGGGTCAGTTAATTCTCTTGCCCGTAATATGGCCTTTGTTTTAGGGACGTCTTTAGCAACATTGATTTTATTCACAGCGATGTCTAATCAGTTGGGGTATAAGGTAACAACTTATTTGCACAATCAACCAGATGTCTTTTTACACGGTTTCCACGTGGCCTTCTATTTTTCAACATTTCTTGTTTTAGTAACTTGGGTTCTTGGCTTATTCCGCTTGTTGGGACGTAAAAAGTAAAATAAAAACAATCTAAATGATTGTTTTTTTACTGACAGAATTTCTGTCAGTAAAATGTTTACATGTGTAAATTTTCACGTACTAAATATATTGATAATTTAGAAAAGTTTGCTATAATAATTTTTATAACACAAAAATAATTTCTATAAAGGAACAAAATATGTCTAAACTTCTTGTTGTAAAAGGTCACCCACTTACTGCTGATTATTCACTTTCACTCAAAGGTCTTGATGCTTTCGTCAAAGCCTATAAAGCTGCTCATCCAGAAGATGAAATTGAAGAACTAGATGTTTTCAGTGCTGATATTCCAACTTTGAATACTGAATTGGTCAGTGCAATGTTCGCAGGTGAGAATGCTGAACTTACAGCTTCACAAAAAGATAAATTGGCTCGTTTTGCTGGTTTTACAGAACAATTTTTGTCAGCTGATAAAGTAGTCATTGCTAATCCAATGTATAACTTGATGATTCCTGCTGAACTTAAATCTTGGGTTGATACAGTCAATGTTGCCGGTAAAACATTCAAATATACAGCCGAAGGTCCTGTTGGTTTAGCAAATGGCAAAAAAGTCTTGCACTTACAAGCTAATGGTGGAGTTTATGGAGCACAAGATCCAGCAACAATTTACATGTCAGCAATCTTCAATTTTATCGGTAGCGATTTTAGACAAATTGCTGTTGAAGGACATGCTTATGATCCAGAAAAAACAGAAGAACTTCTTGCTGAATTCATTAATAAAGTAGAGTTAGAAGCTCAAACATTCTAAAGAAAAGTCTGTCATTGAACAGACTTTTTATTGAATTTACAGACAGAAAATAGGAGAGTCATATTTTTTCTGTCAGTAAATTGAAAGGATAAAAAATGGTAAAACATCTTTTTAATTCACATATTGATTGGGTAGGGGGAAGAAATTCCATCGGTGACTTACAGGCTGGGGCGCTGAATGAAAAAATTTCAATTCCTAAAACTATGGATGGACCAGGAGTCGGAACAAATCCTGATGAAATGCTACTCGGAGCAGCCAGTACCTGTTATTCGATTACATTAGCTGCCATGCTTGAGCGAAATGATATTCTCCTGGAACATCTGAAAGTAGATGCTAAAGGAATAGTTGATGTGACAAAAGGAACCTTTACTTATGAAAAAATAACTTATCATGTCGCTATGAAATTGACAAAAGAGTCAGATGAAGTTAAAGCAATTAAACTTGCCAAACGGGCAGAAAGTTCTTGCATGATTTCAAGAGCGATTCAAGGAAATATTGAGTTAGAAACGATTATTAGAATTGAAAAATAAAAAGTTACTGACAGGTCTGTCAGTAACTTTTTATTTTAATTTTTATTTTTCCGACGTTCTAAGAAGTCAAAAAGTAATGTATGATGATTACTTGCAAGTGAATAATCTTCAAGAATATTAACATTAAGACGCATATCTTTGGCTTCTCGTGCAGTAATTGCTCCAGAAAGTTCATGTTCAAAAATGACTTTACGTTCCAAATAATAGGCCCGCATCATTTCGGTAATGTTGTTAGGCTGAGCCTTATTCATCATCCGTGAAATATGACCACCAGTTGCGACAATTTCAGATGTTCTTAAACGTTCTGATTGTAAGAAATTCAATAGTTGCTCATCAAAGACACCATTTAAATTATCAAGAGCTTGCAAGATAAGTTCGGTATTATTGAAATAAAGTTCAGTAATTTCATCTCGTGTTGTTTCCATTGCCGCCTTTGTTTTCTTGAAATAAAAGTCAACATGTAAGACACGAGAGGTAAGTAAATGAAAAGCACGCAAGGCAATAACATAAACAAATTGGATACTGGAAACCAGTGAATGGACAATACTTGTTTCTAATGAGCGAATATATCGTTGATAAGTTCGGTAAGTATACATTGAAATTTTATTTTCACGCAAGGCAACTTCAAGCCCTTCAGATTCAATTCGGATAATCAAAAGTTGCAAATCATTGTAATCAATCGCCATATCTGTTGACTCTTGTTCAATAATTAATTGTTGAATTCGTTCCTGATAAGCATCAATAGCGATATCATAACCCTGAGGGTTTTTAGCCGATTTCATATCGTGATGTAATTCATCAACTACCTCAGATAAAATCGCAATTTTAGAGATATTATTAACTTTAGAAACTTTTTTAACCGCAAAGAAAGGAAGAATGAACATTCCAACTAAGAAACTTAAGCCAGTTACCGCAGCGGCTAGAAAGACGAGAACGGGTTGAACATCTACAGTTCGTGGAACCAAAAGAATCGTTGCGATACTTACTGTTCCTTTAGAACCAGCAAAAGTGAGGAGAAATACATCATTCCAATAAGCAGAAAACGGTTGTTTTTGTTTAAGGGAGCGAAGCCAATAATAAAAAGCAATGACAATAAATCTGAGTGCAAATAATCCAGCAGTCAAGGCAAGAGCAAGAACAATTAAAAGTGCTGATGAATAAACAGGATCAACTAAAAGTGGAACTACAAGTTGATAAAGTTCAATTCCTAAGAAAAGAAAGACAAAGGAATTTAAAATAAATGTTAAAGTATCCCAAATTGTACTCTTGAGTTTTTCAACTTGAGCATCAAATAAAGTAGTTCTCTTAAGACCGTTTGCTGACATGACTCCAGCAACAACTGCAGCAATGATTCCAGAAACATGTAATTCTTCGGAAATGAGAAAGGCAGCAAGAGGAACAACCAGCTCTAAAAGAAGATAACCAGAAACATCCCGTGCGTCAACATCTTCCAGAAGTCTTAAGACAAGTCCTTTGATGTAAATTAAAGTAAAACCAATAGCAGCTCCACCAAGTGCTGAAATAACTAATTTCATTGTTGCATCTGGGAAAGAGAAATAACCAGTAACTAAAGCAACTAAAGCAATCTGAAAAGAAATAATTCCGGAAGCATCATTGAGCAAACCTTCACCTTGCAAAACACTCATAACCCGACGAGGGAAAGAGAAATTCTTTGATAAAGCTCCAACAGCTACAGCATCAGTAGGAGCGAGACTTGCTCCTAAGGCAAAGCAAGCAGCTAAAGGTAATCCCATGTAAATCCAATTAGAAATCAAACCCAATCCAAGGGTTGTAATGAAGACAAGAGGGAAAATTAAAACTAAAATAATTTTACTATGTTTTAAAATGTGTTTGACATCAGCTTCTTCGCTTTCTCTAAAAAGAAGAGGAGCAATAATAAATCCTAAGAAAAATTCAGGTGCGACATGTAAAACCTCGTCAGCACCAAAAAAGCCCAAAATAAGTCCTAAAACCACTTGAATAAGAGGGAGGGCAAGTTTTGGGAAAACTTTGTTAAGGACATTTGAAAAAACTAATACCAAAAGGAAAACAATGACATAAAAAATAATATGGAGCATAGAGTCCTTTCTGTGTAATTGACTAATGAGCGCTAAAAAGTACAAAGTAGAGCTATCAAAGCTAGCTCTACCGTACCTAATCTACATAATTTATTTCAAACGATTAATTGCTTTTTTCTTCAAAGCAATTTTTTCATTGATTTTTGAGCAGTCTTTTTTACCTAAAAGCGCTTTACAACGTTTGAGTTCCAAATCAGTGAGTTGACGTTTTACACGTTCTTTACGAGCAGCATCAAACTCACCATTTTTAATTAATTCAAGTTTTTGTTCAAGAATTAATTTTTTATTTTTAACTGCATCAATATAATATTTAAGCTCAGAAATATCATCGGCACTTGCATTTTTAGCCAACAAATCCCCTAATTTTTCATCAAGGGTAACGAGCTTATCAGTAAGTAGTTCAAGTTTAGCGTTGAGCTTTTCTTCTTTTTCTTCATCCGAAAGGGCCATGAAAGCTTCAAATTTCTTACTATCATCAAGTTTTTCAGATTCTTCAGGACGTTTATTGATGTACATCTCACGCAATTTATTTAACTTATCTTCAAATTTTTTATCTATCATTTTGATCACCTAAAAACATATTCAGTACAGTTATTATAACATATTATGGCCTAAAAGAAAGAGCAATGCTCAAATTTTTTAATAAAAAAATCTGTCCCATTTAGAACAGAATTTTTGTTTTATTAATAAGTCAAAACGAAGTTTTTCTTTTTCCCACGACGAATGACAGTTAAACGATTTTCAATTTTATCTGAATCTGTAATAATATAATCAAGTGCTTGAACACGTTCACCATTGATATAAATCGCACCATTTGTAATATCTTCACGAGCTTGTCTTTTTGAAGGAGCTATTCCAGCAGAGATTAAAAGTTCAACTAAAGTTAAATCTTCATCATCAGTAACTTGATGTTGTGGAGCTGCTTTAAGACCAGTTAAGATTGATTTAGCATCTAATTGACGCAAATCTCCGCCGCCAAATAAGATTTCTGATGTTTTAACTGCTTGTTCATAAGCTGCTTTTCCGTGAACTAAGCTGACAACTTCACGAGCCAAAACTTTTTGGGCCAAACGCTCATGACGAGCTGCTTCAAATTGTTCTTCAATTTCAGCAATCTCTTCTAATGAAAGGAAGGTGAAAATTTTCAACATTTTTACAGCATCTGCATCATCAACATTAAGCCAAAATTGGTACATTTCATAAGGAGATGTTTTATCAGCATCAAGCCAAATTGCATTTCCTTCTGATTTACCGAATTTTTTACCAGTTGAATCTGTAATTAATGGAATAGTAATAACATGACCTTGCTTGTTCGCTTTACGACGTAAAAGCTCTGTTCCAGCAGTCATATTTCCCCATTGATCAGAACCACCAAGTTGTAAAGTAACATTGTGCAATTGGTTCAATTCGTAGAAATCATAACCTTGCATAATTTGGTAAGCAAATTCTGTATAAGAAATTCCACTTTCCATCCGTGATTTTACAGAGTCTTTAGAAATCATGTAGTTAACGGTGAAATGTTTACCCACATCTCTGAGGAAATCAATAAAAGTCAGATTTTCAAACCAGTTGTAGTTATTGGTCATTTCTGCCTTATTTTCACCATTTTCAAAATCCAGGAAACGCTCAAGCTGACTACGGATTTTTCCAGACCATTTTGTTACAGTGTCTTTTGTTTGAAGTGAACGTTCTGAATCTTTGAAAGAAGGATCACCAATCAAACCAGTTGCACCACCAACAAGCGCATAAGGTTTATGTCCAGCCATTTGTAGACGTTTCATTGTCAAAATTAGTACAAGATTACCTAAATGAAGGGAATCAGCGGTAGGGTCATATCCTACATAATAGGAAACCATGTCCTCCGTCAGCGCTTTAGAAAGCGCAGCTTCGTCCGTTGTTTGGAAAACCAAACCACGTGCTTTAAGTTCGTCAAAAATGTTCATAAAAAAATCCTTTCTATAATGATTGAGCTGTCCACTTTGGATAAAAAGTAAAAAAATTAACAGCACTGTTTTACATTATAACAAATTAATAAAAAAAATTCTGAAAGTGGCGAAAAATTATTTTAAATTTGATATAATAAAGGCATGAAAAAATCCTCAATTGACTCGCAAGAAGAAGCACGTGCGCGTTTAAAAGAAAAAATGGAAAATAAGCGGCGGAAACAAAGTAAGTCTCTGTCCAAAAATCCTAAAGATAATGATGAAAAATCGGGTTGGTCAATCACTTTTAAGGTGGTCCGCGGACTAATTGTAATTTTTGGAATAATTTTTGCTTTAGTGGGTGTCTTTGGTGCGGCGACAGGTGTAGGCTATTTTGCTCGATTGGTTGAGCAAACGAAGACACCAAATAAAACGGAAATGCTTGCAAAAATTAATGATATTCATGGCGTTTCTGTCATTAATTATAGTAATGGTCAAGCAATCTCGGATATCTCTAGTGATTTGGTGCGTGTTACCGTCAAAAGTGACGAGATTTCTCCTAATGTTAAAAATGCTTTAATTGCAACAGAAGATGATAGCTTTAAAACGAATAAGGGCGTGGTTCCTAAGGCAGTTGTTCGTGGAATTCTTGGTTCAGTAGGTGGTGGCACAAGTTCTGGTGGTTCAACCCTTACCCAACAGTTAATTAAACAACAAGTTTTAGGAGATAGTGTTACCTTCCAACGTAAAGCTAGTGAAATTGTCTATGCTCTTAAACTTAATAGCTACTTGAGTAAAGACCAAATTTTGACTGATTATTTAAATGTCTCACCTTTTGGGCGAAATAATAAAGGACAAAATATTGCAGGGATTCAAGAAGCTTCTCTTGGTATATTTGGAAAATCTGCTAAGGATTTAACAATACCTGAGGCTGCTTTTATTGCTGGGTTGCCACAAAGTCCTATCGTGTATTCTCCTTATGCGGCTGATGGTTCTCTAAAGTCAAAAGAAAACATGAGTTACGGTCTTGAACGTCAAAAAGAAGTCTTGTTTTATCTTTATCGTGGGGGCTATATTTCAGAAGCTGATTACAAGAAATACAAAGCTTATGATATTTCAACAGAATTTTTACAACCAGGAGTAGCTCAATCACAAGAACATGGTTATTTATATAATGTTGTTTATAATGAAGCAATTACTGATATCTATAATTATTTGATTAAGCGAGATAAAGTTTCGGCGACTGATTTAGGAAATGATAGTACTAAACAACGTTATCGAGAATTAGCTGAACAGTCATTGCAAAACGGTGGTTATACAGTAACTACAACTATTAATCAACAAGTATATGATGCAATGCAAAATGCTGTAACCAATCACAGTGATTTGATGCAAGACGGTACGGGTCTTATTCAAACTGGTAATGTATTAATGGATAATAAAACAGGGGCTGTTTATGGCTTTATTGGCGGTTTGGATTTTTCACAAAGCCAAGTAAACCATGCCTTTGATACTAAACGTTCACCTGGTTCTTCAATCAAACCAATACTAGCTTATGGACCGGCAATTGACATGGGCTTGATGGGTTCTGCAAGTGTTCTATCTAACTATCCCGCAAAATATTCGAGTGGGCAAGACATCGAACACGTCGGCAATAAGGGAACGGAGATGATGCCATTTTCAGAAGCCTTGAATGTTTCTTATAATATTCCTGCTTATTGGACCTACCAAACGATTTTGAATAAAGGAAAATCTGTTGAACCTTACATGACGAAGATGGGATATGATGTTGCAGATTATTCTGTAGAGTCACTTCCTCTTGGAGGAGGAATTGATCCAACGGTGGTTCAACATACGAATGGTTATCAAACTTTAGCCAATGGTGGAAAATATGAACCATGGTATATTGTTGATAGTATCAAAGATGATACAGGAAATGTAATTTATCAACATCAAACTACTGGGGGGACTCAAGTATATTCTGAAGCAACATCTACCATTATGGAATATATGCTTCAAGATGCTATTAAATCTCAAAAAACAAGTAAGTTTTATGGTGAGTTACAAAGCCTTAATTCTTCTCTTGCAACTAATGTTCAATGGGCTGGTAAAACAGGAACAACTGATAATTATACAGACGTTTGGATGATGCTTTCGACACCTTCAGTGACACTTGGTAGTTGGGCTGGTCACGATGACAATTCTGCAATGTCTCAGAATTCAGGTTTTATTAATAACGCAAAATTTACAGCTAATTTGGTGAATGCAATTAATGCTGCCGATCCAAATATTTTCGGACCTGGTCAAAAATTTACTGACCCTAATAGTGATCCAAATGTGACTAAGAGTAAAGTATTAGTTTCTACGGGTGAAAAACCAGGAAAAGTTAATGTTAAATTATCAAATGGTAAGACACAAGAGGTTAGTCTCGGTGGAGACACTACGACAAGCTTCTGGGCTACAAAGTCTGGTGCCCCTACAACCACATATGATTTTTCTATTGGTGGTTCGGCAAGTGATATAGCTGCTGGTTGGAAAAAGATATTGCCTAATTATAACTTTGGTCAATAAAATACAAAAAATCACTAGGATAGGTTTCCTAGTGATTTTTTCTTTTGTTTTTTAAATTTAATAGTTTTTAATTTCAGCTACTTTTTCAGTACTAAGTGATGTTACGATATTTCTCAAGAAAGTTTGTGCTTGATTGAAATCATCAATATTGAAAATTGTTTGATGACTGTGAATATAACGAGCAACAACACCAATCGTTGTTGAAGGGACTCCATTATTAGCTAAGTGGGCAGCACCTGCATCAGTTCCACCTTTAGCCATATAAACTTGGGTTTTAACTTTAGCCTTATCGGCAGTTTCAAGCAAGAAATTTTTCATTCCAGGGAGCATAATATGACCTGGGTCAAAGAAACGAAGCGTTGTTCCTTCTCCAAGACGACCGTTGTCATCACCAAACGTATCACTAGCAGGTGAACAATCAACAGCAAAGAACAAATCAGGCTTGAACATAGTTGTAGAAACTTTGGCTCCACGAAGGCCAACTTCTTCTTGAACATTGGCTCCGATAATCAATGTAGCAGGTAATTCTTTGTCAGCTAAAAATTCAAGAAGTTCAAGAATCATTAAACAACCGTAACGATTGTCCCAAGCTTTAGAAATAATATTTTTACCATTAGCAGAGAGAATTGTTTCAGTTTCTGGAATGATTACATCACCTTGAGCGATTCCAAATTCTGCAGCTTCTGCAGCATTCTCAAAAGCTCCATCAAAGACAATATCAGAAATGGCAGGAATTTGAGGAGTAACACCAGTTCCACGAAGAAGATGTGGAGGAAGCCCACCAGTTACGACAGGAATTTTTTTACCTGTACGTGTGAATAATGTAAAACGTTGTCCAGAGACAACTAAAGGATTCCAACCACCAAGTGGAGCGACCCGGAATGTTCCGTCAGCTTTGATTGAGCTGACCATAAAGCCAACTTCATCCATGTGGGCTGCAATCATAATACGTGGGGCATTTGCTACTTTTGAAGTTTTAGTGACAAATATACCACCAAGACCATCAAATTCTGGTTGATAACCAAGAGCAATCATGCGTGTTTTTAAATAGTCACGAACAGATCCCTCAAAACCAGAAGTCGCTTGAATTTCTGTCAGTGCTTTTACTTTGTCGAATAGTTCCATTTTTCTCCTCCGGAATACTGAAAAATTTACTGACAGATTTGTCAGCAAAAATTTTGATGATTTACACTATAATTATACCAAGAAATATGTTAAAATTTCCATATGAAAAAAATACTAAAGTTTGGTTTGGGAATTATTGCGGGTGCAACAGTTGCTCACGTTGCTTATCATGGCTATAAAACTATGGAAGAAGAAGTGATTCATGAACTTACTGACAGAGCTCGGCAACATTTTTCAACAAGAAAAATAGACGCTTTTTGGATTTTTGAGGAGCCGACTACGGGTGCTCTTTTTGAGGGAGGACTTGTCAGTGAAAATAAGGCAATCACTTTTGAAATCAATGCTAAAACTTTAGAAGTCTTTGAAAAAAATGAAGAAATTCTGTAAGAATGCTTAGTATTCATTTAGAAATAAAAGGAGAATGTAGAATGATTATTCCAGAAAATATTGAAAATTTAGCCGAACTTGTAAAAGGACCGGAAAAGACAGTCTTCTTTTTCACGGCTGGTTGGTGCGGAGATTGTAATTTTATTAAGCCAAAAATGCCAGAAATTGAAGTAGAAAATCCAGACTTTAAATTTGTTGAAGTAGACCGTGATGAATATATGGATCTTGCGATTGAATGGGGAATTATGGGAATTCCAAGTTTTGTCGTGATTGAGGATGGCAAAGAAAAAGCTCGTCTAGTAAATAAATTACGTAAAACAAAAGAAGAAGTCAATACTTTCTTAGCGAGTGCGAAATAGTATCATCGCAGGACAAGCGTTGATATATTAAGAATTATATTCTATAATAATCAAAGTTAAGAAATTAAAAGGGAAAAATAAGAAAATGATTGCAACATACAACACAAATGTCGGTGACGTTTTAATGCTTATCACTGCAAATGATAAGGGAGAAAAAGTAAACTTCGAACGTAAGGGAAAAGTAGCTCGTGTTTTTATTGAAGAAACTGGAGCGACGGTTGCTTGGAATATTTTTGAAGCGAAATCTCTATTGGCTAATTTGTCAGGAAATGGTCAAGTCGTCTTATCATCTGATGATATTGAAACGTTGAACAAAGAGCTTGGTAAATCAGGATTTAGCGATGTTCTTGTTCACGATGCACAACCCAAATTTGTTGTCGCTGAAATTGTTGAAATGGAAGATCATCCAGATTCAGACCATTTACATATCTGTAAAGTTAATGTTGGTTTTGCCGATCCAGTACAAATTGTTTGTGGTGCTCCAAACGCAGCTCTTGGCTTAAAAACAGTTGCTGCTTTACCTGGTGCTATGATGCCTAACGGCTCATTGATTTTCCCAGGAGCCCTTCGTGGTGTTCAATCTTACGGAATGCTTTGTTCAGCTCGTGAACTTGAATTACCAAATGCTCCTGAGGTTCGTGGAATCATTGAATTATCATCAGATTTATCCGCTGGTAAAGCTTTTGATTCAGAAACAATGTGGCAAGCATAATAATAAAACTGTCAAAATAGTTTATTTTGGCAGTTTTTTTTATCTAAAAAAATAAAATAATTTTTTCACAAAGTTCACAAGCGCTTACAAAAGAAAATAGAAGGACTTATGCTAAACTGAATAATGTAAAAAGAATTTTACATTTAAAGGAGAATTATTAGCATGAAAATCGTAGTTATCGGTACGAACCACGCAGGCATTGCTACAGCAAATACATTAATTGATCAATATCCAGGCCATGAGATTGTTATGATTGACCGTAACAGTAATATGAGTTACTTGGGGTGTGGGACAGCTATTTGGGTCGGAAGACAAATTGAAAAACCAGATGAGCTGTTTTATGCCAAAGCAGAAGATTTTGAAAAAAAGGGAGTAAAGATATTAACAGAAACAGAAGTTTCAGAAATTGACTTTACTAATAAAATGATTTATGCCAAGTCAAAAACTGGAGAAAAGATTACAGAAAGTTATGATAAACTCGTTCTGGCAACAGGTTCACGTCCAATTATTCCTAACTTGCCAGGAAAAGATCTTAAAGGCATTCATTTTTTAAAACTTTTTCAAGAAGGGCAAGCCATTGACGAAGAGTTTGCTAAGAATGATGTGAAACGGATTGCTGTGATTGGTGCTGGTTATATTGGGACAGAAATTGCTGAAGCTGCCAAACGTCGTGGAAAAGAAGTTCTACTTTTTGATGCAGAAAGTACTTCACTTGCTTCATATTATGATGAAGAGTTTGCTAAAGGAATGGATGAAAATCTTGCCCAACATGGAATTGAACTCCATTTTGGGGAATTGGCTCAAGAGTTTAAGGCAAATGAAAAAGGTCATGTATCACAGATTGTAACTAATAAATCAACTTATGATGTTGACCTCGTTATTAATTGTATTGGATTTACAGCCAATAGTGCATTGGCTGGTGAACATTTAGAAACCTTTAAAAATGGAGCAATCAAAGTGGATAAACATCAACAAAGTAGTGACCCAGATGTTTATGCTGTAGGAGATGTTGCCACAATCTATTCTAATGCTTTACAAGACTTCACCTACATTGCCCTTGCCTCAAACGCTGTTCGCTCAGGGATTGTTGCTGGTCATAATATTGGAGGAAAATCAATAGAATCTGTTGGTGTACAAGGTTCTAATGGAATCTCTATTTTTGGTTACAATATGACTTCTACGGGCTTGTCGGTTAAAGCTGCTAAAAAAATCGGCCTAGAAGTTTCATTTAGTGATTTTGAAGATAAGCAAAAAGCATGGTTCCTTCATGAAAATAATGATAGTGTGAAAATTCGTATCGTTTATGAAACAAAAAGTCGCAGAATTATTGGTGCTCAACTTGCTAGCAAGAGTGAAATAATTGCAGGAAATATTAATATGTTTAGTTTAGCTATTCAAGAAAAGAAAACGATTGATGAATTAGCCTTACTTGATTTATTCTTCTTACCACACTTCAATAGTCCATATAATTACATGACTGTTGCAGCTTTAAATGCAAAATAAACCATAAAAATCTATCAATTGATAGATTTTTTATTTTTTTTGTGACAAATGTCCTAACTTTACGTATAAAAAGTTAGGAGGATTTTATTATGAATAAAACCATGTTAATTGGACGCTTAACCAGTGCGCCAGAAATTTCAAAAACAACAAATGATAAATCATATGTCCGTGTGACCTTAGCAGTCAATCGCCGTTTCAAAAATGAAAAAGGAGAACGAGAGGCAGATTTTATTTCAATTATTATTTGGGGAAAATCTGCAGAAACTTTAGTTTCTTACGCAAAAAAAGGAAGTCTTATTTCAATTGAAGGAGAAATTAGAACTAGAAATTATACGGATAAGCAAAATCAAAAACATTATGTCACAGAAATCTTAGGACTGAGTTATTATTTACTTGAAAGTAGGGCAACAATCGCTTTACGAGAAAGCGCTATAAAGACTGAAGAAACCTTACTTGATGCGGAAGAACTCCCTTTCTAATTTATTTCATAAAATCTAAATGTTTTCTCTTGACTAAATCTGACCATTGAGATAAAATAAGAATATGTTAGCACTCGTTTAATAAGAGTGCTAAAAAATAAAAAATGGAGGAAAATATAATGTTGAAACCTTTAGAGAATCGCGTAGTTTTACGTGTAAAAGAAGAAGAGGAAAAATCAATGGGTGGAATTGTGTTAACAAGCGCTTCCCAAGAAAAACCTCAAACAGCTGAAGTTGTTGCCGTCGGTGAAGGGAAAACAAATCATCATGGAACACTGATTTCTCCACTCGTAAAAGTAGGGGACACAGTAATTTTTGAAAAATTTGCTGGAACGACCGTAAAAATGGATGGTGAAGAATTCTTGATTCTCAAAGATTCAGACCTTCTTGCAATTGTAGAGTAAAATTATAAAAGCAATCATTTTTTTTGGTTGTCTTTTGTCTATCTTAAAATCTATAAAATTAAAAATATATTCTTAAAAAGGAGCTAAAATGTCAAAAGATATTAAATTTTCAAGTGATGCTAGAACAGCGATGATGCGTGGGATTGATATTCTTGCTGATACAGTAAAAACAACCCTTGGACCAAAAGGTCGCAATGTTGTTCTTGAAAAATCATATGGATCACCTTTAATTACAAACGATGGTGTAACGATTGCCAAAGAGATTGAACTTGAAGATCATTTTGAAAATATGGGAGCTAAACTTGTTTCAGAAGTTGCTTCAAAAACAAATGATATCGCAGGTGACGGTACAACAACAGCGACAGTTTTGACACAAGCTATCGTTCGTGAAGGTTTAAAAAATGTTACCGCAGGTGCAAATCCAGTTGGTATTCGCCGAGGAATTGAACTTGCTGCTGAAACAGCTGTTGCGTCAATTAAAGAGATGGCAATTCCTGTCCACGATAAATCAGCAATTGCGCAAGTAGCTACCGTTTCATCACGTAGTGAAAAAGTGGGTGAGTATATTTCTGATGCAATGGAACGTGTAGGTTCTGACGGAGTTATCACCATTGAAGAATCAAAAGGGATGCAAACTGAACTCGATGTTGTTGAAGGAATGCAATTTGACCGTGGATATTTGAGTCAATATATGGTTTCTAATACAGAAAAAATGGTTGCTGAATTAGATAATCCTTATATTCTTATTACCGACAAAAAAATCTCAAACATTCAAGAAATTTTACCGCTCCTTGAACAAATCTTGAAAACAAATCGTCCACTTCTTATTGTAGCTGATGATGTTGATGGAGAAGCATTGCCAACGCTTGTTCTTAATAAGATTAAAGGTGTCTTCAATGTTGTAGCTGTAAAAGCACCAGGATTTGGTGATCGTCGTAAAGCTCAATTGGAAGATTTAGCTATCTTGACAGGTGGTACAGTAATTACTGAAGAACTTGGTCTTGATCTTAAAGATGCTACTCTTGAAGCTTTAGGACAAGCAGCTAAAGCAACTGTGGATAAAGACCACACAACAATTGTTGAAGGTGCTGGTTCTGCTGATGCTATTTCTGATCGTGTAGCTATTATTAAAGCGCAAATTGAAAAAACAACTTCTGATTTTGACCGTGAAAAATTACAAGAACGTCTTGCAAAATTAGCTGGTGGTGTTGCAGTTGTTAAAGTTGGTGCTGCAACTGAAACAGAGCTCAAAGCAATGAAACTCTTGATTGAAGATGCACTTAATGCAACACGTGCAGCCGTTGAGGAAGGTATTGTTTCTGGTGGTGGTACAGCACTTGTTAATGCTATTGCTGCTTTGGATAAACTTTCAGAAGAAGGAGATATTCAAACAGGTATTAACATTGTTCGCCGTGCTCTTGAAGAACCAGTTCGTCAAATTGCTGCCAATGCAGGATATGAAGGTTCAGTTATCATTGATAAGCTTCGTTCAGAAGAAGTAGGTACAGGTTTCAATGCTGCAACTGGTCAATGGGTTAATATGATTGAAGAAGGAATTGTTGACCCTGCAAAAGTAACTCGTTCAGCTTTGCAAAACGCGGCTTCTGTTGCTGGTTTAATTTTGACTACTGAAGCAGTAGTTGCTAATAAGCCAGAACCAGCTGCTCCAGCTATGCCTCCAATGGACCCTAGCATGGGAATGGGTGGTATGATGTAATAAAAAAGAACCCTTAGGGTTCTTTTTTTATTTGCTGATGAGTAACTAAATATCGTAAAGTTGACTAGCATGTTCGTGACTAGTATCAAGGATCTTCAAGTCCTTTTTGGTATCGACATCATGTTGCTGTAAGTAACCATCCATAGTAAGATGAGCAAGTTCTTTGATATTATTATTTAAACTCAAGTGCCCTAGAAAAATTCGTTTTGTCTTATTACCATGAATACTAAAAGCAGCCTCAGCGCCGTCCTCATTAGATAAGTGGCCTTGGTCACTTAGGATACGTTGCTTTGTCCGCCAAGGATAGGCTCCCATGCGGAGTATCTCAATGTCATGGTTTGATTCCATAAGATAAGCATCTGCATTTTCAATGGTTCCACGCATTCTATCGGATACATAACCTGTATCAGTTAGCATAACAAAACTTTTGTTATCTTTCATGAAACGATAAAACTGTGGTGCGATAGCATCGTGACTCACGCCGAAAGATTCAATATCAATATCACCAAAAGTCATTGTTTTTCCCATTTCAAACAGATGTTTTTGTTCAACAGGGATTTTTCCTAAAGCATTTTTACTATCTAGTTCAGACCAAGTATCTTCATTTGCGTAAAGGTCAATACCATATTTTCTTGCCAAAACACCAATCCCTTTGATATGGTCACTATGTTCATGGGTAATTAATAAAGCATCAATATCATGAATGTCACGGTCAATTTCTGATAGTAAACTTTCTATTTTTTTTCCAGATAGTCCGGCATCAACAAGAATTTTTTTCTTTGGAGTTTCTAAGTAAAAAGAATTTCCTGTTGAACCAGAGGCTAAAATGGAATATTTAAAGCCATTTTGTTCAGTCATACAGTCTATTGTAGCAGAAAAATAGTGGGATTGCCATGAGCTTTTATATTTTATTTGAAAATAAATTTATCAGGAAACTCATTAGCTTAAGAGAGTTTTTTGTGGTAAAAGTCTAGGTTTATTCAAAAAATGAGTCCACAAATATGTATGGACTCTTTTTAGGGGAAATTATTCATTATCCTCAAATTCAAACTCATCAGTGCCATCATCCCAGTCATCTGCGGCTTCTAAAGAATATGGAAGAGTGAAACTAAAGGTCGTTCCTTTTCCTTCTCCTTCGGAGCTTGCAAAAATTGTTCCGCCATGTATTTTAACAATATCATGGACAATGGAAAGGCCTAAACCTGTCCCCCCAACTTTTGAATTTCTTGAAGCATTATCAACTCGGTAGAAACGGTCAAAAATCTTAAGTAAATCAGATTTTGGAATTCCCATTCCTTGGTCACTGATGGAGATTAGAACGTCACTTTCACGTTTTTCAACGGAAATTGTAATAGTTCCACCTTTAGGTGAATACTTAATTGCATTTCCGATGATATTGTCAATGACTTGAGCAATTTTATCGGTATCAATTTCGACCCAGATGGGCTGTTCAGAGTATTTTCTGACTAGAGTGAAATTAGAAGAGATTAAATCGTTTGATTCGGTTTCTAAAATTTGGTCTAAACGGTTAATTTGATAGTCTAAGAAGGCAATTAAATTAATCATTTCTTTATTAAGAACGATTCGGTCTTGATCCATTCTTGATAAAGTCAAAAGGTCGGAAATCATTCGAATCATCCGATTAGTTTCAGTAAGTGAAACATTAATAAAGGATGAAGCTGTTTCTTTATCCTCAATGGCTCCGTCTTCTAGTGCTTCCAAGTAGGCTTTTACTGAGGTGAGCGGAGTTCGGAGTTCATGAGAAACATTGGAAACAAAGAGACGGCGCTCTCGTTCGGCCTTGTCTTGTTCAGTCATATCATGTAAGACGGCAATAATTCCTGAGATGAAACCAGATTCACGACGAAAGAGGGCAAATTTAATGTGGAGCGAAATGGATTCATTCCCAGCATCATGTGTCTCAATAGTTATTTCAGGTTCTTTTTCTAATAAATCATAAAAATTATATTGGTCAGCAATTTTTAAAACTTCAACAATATTTTTTTGCATCAAGAGATCATTATCTGTATTCAAATAATGCAAAGCTGATTTATTGGCCATAATAATATTTCCACGACGATCGGTGGCAATGACGCCATCAACCATATATGCGAGAATACTATCTAATTGATTACGCTGATTTTCAAGATTGTTCTGCGTGCGAACAATATCTTCACCAAGTTTTAAAATTTCATCATATAATTCATTGATTTCACTCGTCCCTTTTGGGATTTTATCCCGATTTAAATAGCCATTTTTTATGTCATTCATCTGTTTAGAAACATTCACAATCATGCGATGTTGCTGATTGAGAAAGACTAAAACAAAGACGAGTGAAAATAAGTAATAACCAATAAAAGTACTTAAATGAGCAAAATTGTAATCAAAACTGCTCATAAAAAGGATGACAAAAAGAAGTAGGTGTGCAACTACTCCTTTAAAAATCATTGAATTAAAAAATTTAATCATGTGGGTTGCTCATGTAGTAGCCAACCCCGCGGCGTGTTGAAACATATTGTGGACGGCTTGGAGTATCTTCAACTTTTTCACGTAAACGACGAACAGTAACGTCAACTGTACGAACATCTCCAAAGTAGTCATAACCCCAAACGGTTTCCAAAAGGTTTTCACGAGTGATCACTTCGCCAAGGTGTTGAGCAAGGTAGTAAAGCAATTCAAACTCACGGTGTGTAAGGTCGAGTTGTTTATCATTTTTATAAGCCGCATAGTGTGCTGGATTGATACGGAGGTTTCCGATAATCAATTCTTTCTTGACATTGTCAGTAGATTCAGCAGGCGCGACATTGATACGACGCAAGTTTGCTTTAATACGAGCTAATAGTTCACGGTTTGAGAATGGTTTTGTGACATAATCATCAGCACCAAGTTCAAGACCAATTACTTTGTCAAATTCACTATCTTTAGCTGACACCATAATAATTGGAGTGTCAGAAGTTTTACGGATTTCACGTGCAACATCAAGACCATCAAGTTTAGGTAACATCAAATCAAGCAGAATAAGGTCAGGTTGTACTTCTTTAAATGCTTCAAGAGCTTCTTCACCATCAAAAGCTGTAAAGACTTCAAAACCTTCTTTGGTTAAATTAAATTTTACGATATCTGATATTGGTTTTTCATCATCAACAACAAGAATTTTTTTCATAGTTGTCCTTTCAAGTGGAAAATTTTTTATTGAATGTTACTCGTATTTATTTGAATTAACAAATCAAGTAAGCTGTTTCAGTTATATTATACAATTTTTAGTAAAATTACGCAAAAAGAGACCCTATTATTTTTAGAAAAAAGATAAAATATTTGTTTTTTTGGTATAATAGAGGCTATGAATGGAATTCTAATTTCCCTTGAGGGACCCGATGGAGCAGGAAAAACAACGGTTTTAAAAGAAATTTTACCTGAAATCCAAAAAATGAAGCGCGAAATTGTCCCAACTCGTGAACCAGGCGGTGTTCGAGTGGCGGAAGAAATTCGCCAAATTATTCTTGATCCAAAGAATACAGAGATTGATTCTAAAACCGAGTTAATGCTTTTTGCGGCGGCGCGTCGTTTACATATGCAAGAAAAAATGTTGCCAGCTTTACAAGCGGGTAAAGTTGTCATTGTTGACCGATTTATTGATTCATCTGTCGCCTATCAGGGGTATGGCCGTGATTTGGGTGTCGAAGTTGTTGATTGGCTTAACTATTTTGCAACAGATGGGTTGAAGCCTGATTTGACGCTTTATTTTGATGTTGATACGGATGTTGCCCTTGAGCGAATTATGAAAAATCGAGCTGATGAGGTAAATCGTTTAGATTTGGAAAGAGCTGAGATGCATCGTAAAGTTCGTGAAGGTTATTTGGAGATTATTGTAAAAGAACCTGAGCGTTTTGTAAAAATAGATGCAAGTCAACCTTTAGAAAAAGTGGTAGCTGATACACTTTCCGTCCTCAAAAAAAGATTTGTCAGTGAATTTTAAAGACAATTTAATCTGTCAGCAAAATTAAGAATGCTAAAAAATACTTACATTTTTCAAAAAATGAGGATGTTAAATAGTTTTTTTAATTTTGTTATTTAGACTAGATTTGGTAAATATTTAGAAAGGTTTCTTGTGGAAATAAAAGATATTCAGCCTCAACTTTATAAGCAGTTCTCAACGATTTTGCAACATGGAAAATTAAGTCATGCTTATTTATTTTCAGGGGGATTTGGTTCTTTTGAATTAGCAATCTGGCTGAGTCAAGCCTTATTTTGTGAGAATCCTGAAAATTCTTTGCCTTGTGGACATTGTCGTTCTTGTCGTCTTGTTGCCCAACAAGAATTTACCGACTTACATATCGTTGAACCTGATGGACAAACGATTAAAACAGCACAAATTCGGGAACTGACACAGGTTTTCAATGAATCTGGTTATGAGGGAAAACAACAGGTGATTTTAATTAAGGAAGCTGAAAAAATGCATCCTAATGCAGCAAATGCTCTATTGAAATCAATTGAAGAACCAGAAACAGAAATTGTTGTTTTTTTACTGACAGACAATGAAAATATGATTTTACAAACAATAAAATCACGGACACAAATTATTAATTTTCCAAAAAATGTTCAATACTTACAAGATTTTTTGGAAAAGAATGGTATTTTAAAAACACAAGCAGAACTTCTTGCGGAAATCTGTAATTCGACTGACAAAGCATTAGAATTAGCTCAGCAGAGCTGGTTTAACGAAGGGCTCCAAAGACTTCAACAATTTGTAAAACTTCTAAAAACATCTGCTGACGAGGCGTTCTTGTATTTGAAAGAATTAGTCGAAATTTTTGATGACAAAGAAAAACAAAATCAAGCGTTTGAACTTTTATTACAACTTTTTAATCAAGAAAGAATGAGTCAGGAACTTTTAAAAACATTTCAGGCAATAAAAATGTGGAAAAGCAATGTCCGATTTGAGTCAAGTTTAACTTTTCTTGTTTTATGAAACTTGTCAAACTTATCCTTTGATTGAAAAATCTTATATCAGGAGAATATTATGATTTATGAAATAAAATTTGCACATGGCGAATCAAATGTATTTGCAATAAGTGATATAGAACTTGCTCCACAAACAGAAGTTATCCTTCGTTCAGATAAGGGAAACTTTTACGGAAAAATTGTACGTGAAATTTCTGAAGAAGCTAATCTTGAAATTCACCACACGATTGTGCGTGAAGTAAATGAGGATGATCTCCAAGTTATTGCAAAACTTGAAGAACGTTCTAAACAAGCCAAAGATAAAGTTCGCCAACTTATCATCGAACAAGGTTTGGAAATGAAAATTATTGATGTTGCTTATAATTTCGACCAAATGCAACTTTTTATTTCGTTTACAGCAGAGAATCGTGTTGATTTTCGATTGCTTTTGCGTGAGTTGGCAACAACTTTTAGAATTAGGATTGAACTTCGCCAAATTGGGCCAAGAGATGCGGCTAAAATTCATGGTGGACTTGGACCTTGTGGACGTCCTTTGTGCTGTTCTGAGTTTGTTTATGAATTTCCAAATGTTTCAATCAAAATGGCCAAAAATCAAAATCTATCTTTGAAACAAAATAAATTGAACGGTCTTTGCGGTCGTTTGATGTGCTGTTTAACTTATGAAGATAGTTTTTATAAAGAAGCCCAACAACTTTTCCCAGATTTTGGTGAGTTTGTAACTACCTCAGAAGGAAAAGGAAAAGTTGTTGGCTTAAATGTTTTAAAAAATAGAGTAAAAATCCGCTTTGGAGAATATAGCAAGGATTTTGAACTTGCAGAAATTGAGGTGAATCATGGCTGATAAATATGATGTTTTCGACCAACTGGGCGAACTTGAAAATACATTAAATACCACATTAACGCAAATTTCAGGAATTCGCCAAGTGCTTGAAGCATCAATGACTGAAAATGCAACCTTACGCATGGAATTAGAAAAATTGCGTGACCGTTTGGCAGAATTTGAGAAAAAAGAAGTTAAAAAAGAAACGCCTAAAGACCAGCCAAATCCTAACTTGATTCAAATTTTTAATGAAGGTTTCCATGTTTGCCATCTGCATTATGCAGAACGATTGGCTGAAGGGGAATCTTGTTTAGATTGTTTGGAGCTTTTGTATCGCTGATGGAAAATAAATTTAATATTCAACGGTCATTTAAAGGCCTAAAAACTACTGGAAGTCTTTATTTGGTTCCAACACCAATTGGCAATATGCAAGATATGACTCTACGTTCTCTTGAAACTTTGAAAACTGTAGATTTGATTTGTTCAGAAGATACGCGAAATACTTTGCGCCTTTTAAACCATTTTGAAATTAAAGTTCCGCAAGAATCTTTTCATGAACATAATTCCCAAGAAAAAATTCCTAAATTAATTGATTTTTTGAAAAAAGGACAATCTATTGCACAGGTTTCTGATGCTGGAATGCCTTCAATTTCTGACCCAGGCCATGATTTAGTTTTAGCTGCAATTGATGAAGGAATTGATGTTATCGCTCTTCCTGGTGCCTCAGCAGGAATTACTGCCTTGATTGCCTCAGGATTAGTTCCTCAACCTCATATTTTTTATGGCTTCCTTCCTAGAAAAAAAGGGGAGCAGCAAAAGTTCTTGAAAAGTAAGCTTTCTTATCCAGAAACACAAATTTTCTATGAGAGTCCTTTTAGAGTTGGGGATACTTTGGCTAACATGCAGGAAATTTATGGGGATAGAGAAGTTGTTTTAGTTCGCGAATTAACGAAGATTTATGAAGAATATCGTCGTGGTAAGATTTCAGAGGTTTTAGAATCTTTAACGGACCAACCAATAAAAGGGGAATGCCTAATTATTGTTTCAGGAGCGGATGAAGTGGCTCAAGAAGTTCAAGAGCCAGAATTGACAGCGCTCGAAGCAGTTAAAGTTTTAGTTGAACAAAGTGTAAAACCCAATGTTGCCATTAAACAAATTGCTAAAGAACGAGGTCTAAATCGTCAAGAATTATATGCAGAATTTCATGATTTATAAGCAAAAAGTTACTGACAGGCAGTCTGTCAGTAACTTTTTTATATTTTTGATTGATTAAAATTTCTGTCAGTAAAATTTAACAGTGCCCGTCAACATTTTCGTTAATCCATTTTTGATTTTCCTCATCAAAAATTCTTAAAGAACGTTGTGAACGTACAAAATCAATGATTTCTTTACGATTTAGCTTTGTTTTACTGACAGCCGAGCCAACAGTAACAATTTCCATTTTTTCGATGAGTGATTGAAGAATTTCGTATTGATTTTCCATAAGTTATCCTTAGTGCAAATTGATAGATTCATTATAACAAAAAAAGATGGTCATCAACCATCTTAAAATGAGTAAATCCAAGTATTATTTTAGAGTATAAATCTGCATAAATATATTAGTATTTAAATAAGTAAAATCTAGGTTTCTATTAAATCGAATCTATATAAAAAGACTTAATAAAACTTCAAAACTCTGTTAAAATACGCTGTTAAAAATGCACCGCCGTGCGCAGAATTGAGAATCATGATAAGCACTTATTGAGTGCTTTTTATTTTTATTATTTTACAAGTGTACCTTCAGGTACGCTTGTTTTAAATATCCATATAACAAGCGTAGTTTCAACTACGGATGTTCAGAACAGTATGTAAATTTTGTATGTTGCTAGAATTTGCTGTGTATTTGTAACTACGGAGCTATGATATTTTTGTTTTGAATGGGTACACCTCAAAGTTACCCCATAAAAAACGGGAATGGGCGTTAAAATCTTTACACCCTTAACAGTATTTTAGTGGCATAGCTTTCTGCCACAAGTGGCAAAAACGAAAATTTCGTTGTATTCCTGAGGGGGTCGTGATTCGCGACTCCTTTTTAATAGGTCCGACAAGTCCGAATACTTTTGTGTTCTTCAACTTAGGACAGGTAATAACTTACCTATCCTGTAAAATGTTTACTGAGGGGACTTTTTCCTTTAGGAATCGGCCGAAAATTCGGCTCATTAACTATCTTAGGTTTTGTATCTAAATTAACAGAAGAAAGTTGATGTTGATAGGGTGTAGTTTGAAGTACACCCTATCCATTATTGATTAACTTAAAAAATCGCTCAGCGCAAACTTGCGCTCTCCTGAATCTTCTGTAAAGTAGCTCGCCACACTTTTGTGGTCAGCTATTTAGGACGAGCCAATTTTGGTTTCACCTCAACTATCAGAAATTTAGGAATACAAAAAAGCTCCCCTCGGGACAAGGAGAAACTTTTTCAACTTATTATACCACAGCGCATTTCTGCGACTTTTTATTGTAACTCTATTATATCATGCTTTGGCTATAATTTCCTTAGCTTTCTTCATGATTTTTCCTGTCCTTTTAGAAATTTGACTATTAGTTAATCCTGTGAGTTCTGCAGTATCTGGAATACTTAATAACTCAACATACCTAAGGCATAATAAAGCTATAGTATCAGTAGCTGTGTTATCAAATATTTCATCAAGCTCCTCCAATAGTTTGAGAAGTCTTGGTAAATTACCCGGTTCAGCGCCTGTCTTTTCAATATAGGTCTGTTTACTTGCTGCGCTTAAATGTAATATCCCTCGGAGGTACCATTTTATTACATCATTAGGTTTGCCCCAGTAATATCTTACTGCCATTATTTCTCCTTGCTGTTGTCGTATAGTTGTAAGAAGTAGTAAGCACCTTTCTTGGCTAACTTTCTAATGTATCCTTCTGACACCCCTTGCTCACGCGCTATGGTTGTATAATAGACATGTTTAAGATGATGACGGATAATAATTTTATATTCTCTGTGGTGTTCTGTACTGAATTTTTTGAGAACTTCGTTTATATGCTTAATTTCTTTATCTGTCAGGTCAGTCTCTCCGAACCGATAAACACGCCAGACTTTAAAAATAATGTTCTCAAACCGCCTGTATTCTTGCTCTGTGATTAGTGGCCTACTCATATCTTTATCCTTTCCGAGATTCCAACATTTTCCAACAAATCGTACCTTTTTAGGGACTCCCGAATCTACATTTTGCAATTTTTACCATACGCCACCGTGTCCGAAATGTCCGGATATCATCCTTTTTAAGGCCTCCAAAATCTCCAATATCGTACCCCGTATATTATTAGAAAATCTTTCAATTAGCCTATTACTACGGGCTTTTTTAGTAGAAAAACATAAGCCTACAAAATAGTAGGCCTTTTTTATTATCTAATCTCTTCTCGCACTTTGCGTTTAATTACATCCGCTTTTTCTCTAAAAGTAAAAGTATAGTTAAATATATGATTAAGGCTTGTATCCCACTCTGCCCCAGCTTTACCAAATTCAACTTTAATTTTTCCAAGAGCCGTTGTCAGATTACCTTGATACTCTGTTTGTAAAGCGTAGCGTTTTTCTAATACCGCCATCACATCTTGTATGAATTTGTCAGTAAGAGTATCTACATCATTTCCAAGATCCTCAATAGGTTTGAGATTATCTCTATCTTGATTTTGGGCTTTGTTCAACTTATGCTGTAAATCAAAGTCAGCAATTGCTTTTCGTTGCTCTGCATGTAACTCTGACAATTCTTTGTCTATTGATTCAACATCTAAGCTGTCGCTCTTTCGTTTTCTAATATTATCAATTGAAAAACGTTCTTCAATTGGTAGCTCCTCAATTTTTTTAGATTCCTCTCGCTGCATTAAGAGAGCTTGCTCGGCTTTGTTAAAGGGGGCCATTGCCTCTTGAAACTCAGAAACCACCTTCATAACATTTCCGTCTATAAATTTTTCTACCATTCCTAGCTCCTCTTTATTCCATATCATTGATTTGTAATTTCAAAAGTTCTGCTTGAGTTTTATCGCCATTCGCTACAGCTTTTTGCAATCGCGCTTTTAAAATTCCTTTTCTGTCAGATAGGTAGTCCTCTGTAAAACCTGCTTGAAAAATCGGTTCCTCAACTCCATTTTCAAAAGATTTACCTACAAGAATGCCACCTCTTGCAACCTCTTTTTTTATTTCTGCTTTTTTACTTTGTTTTTCTTCCAAAGCGTCCAATCGCTCATTAATCGGAGCGAGGAACTCATCTAGAGTTTCCTTAAAAACTTCTGGTGTAACGTTTTCCATTTTTTTCCTTCTTTCTTGCTATAAGAAAACAAAAGAGGCACTCAAACTTCCCCAGAAAGTTGGGAAAATCTAAGCGCCTCTAGTTATCTAGTCAGCATATAAATTTTATAACTCTATTATATCAATTTAAAGGCTTTTCTGCAACCTCTCTAATCACGCGCACAGCCTTTCCGTCTTGAATTTTAACCCTGATATCACAATATGGTTCTACCATTCTATTAATGATAATTTTGCCATCCAGCATAATGATGATTTCTTTTTGTTCAGCCAAGTTATCTCCTCTAATTCATTCTTTTATCTTTGAATTCCTTTACTGGATATATTCATTATTTGAGCTTTATTAATCCTTTTCCGTAAGCGAATTGGTAATTGTTCCAATCTGTAATCGCTCTCCGGAATCGTCAAAATAACGATAGTACCCGTTTCTTTTACACTTAGTAACATTGCATTGATATCCTCGAGTTCTTTATCTACAAAATCAGCTAATGAATTAAGAATTAGAATATCAGCAGTTTCAATATCATATTTGAGTTTTAAAAATTTTTGCTTTTCTTCCTCGCTCATGAAACGATTACGGCGTTGTTCTGCATATTTATCAGGTCTGATTACTTTAACTTTTACGCTTTGGCCAATATTATCAGTAATCCATTTAACAAAACTTTCAGCATTATTAACACTTAACTCATCAGCATAATCATATTTGACAACAACATCTTTTCTAAGGTCCACACCTTTTTGAAGCTTTATTTTTTCAAAATAATCAACCTCTTGTGGCTTAGTGACATCAGTACCATATTCTGGTGAGGCTCCCAATTCAACGAGCTTTCTATCTTTATATTCATTTTGGCATTGAGGGCAGAAACGAGGCTGATAAGTTCTTTTTTCTCCGGACTTAGAACTACCTGCCATTGAATTAACTTCTCTCTGTACCTGCCATAAGTTGCAATGATGTATGCTACAAGTTCCGACACCTTCTTTTATTATTTCTACCTCATAATTGGCAAAATGGTCTATTGCTTCTTTTTCTTCAATCATCAAATATAACCTCCCAGTCTAGGCTGAGTGCTTAGTTGAGGTAAAACTTGGAAATCATCAAAAGTCTCCTTATTACCATTGATAAAATTAATAGCATTAACAGAAAACTTTCCAGTTGAATCATCAGACTTTTCCCGCTTATACCATTGATAATAATTCTTAGCTCCGATTACTGCTTGTTCTTTCTGTGAATCTGATAATTTAACAAACTCAATTTTTACAGCTTCGCGCAATTTATTATTTTTCATTGCTAATTTGGTAAAAGTTTCAAAATAAACAGAAAGCAAAGAATTTGTATCTTTATCTATTCTTTCCTTTTCTGTCCTAACCTCTCCTGACCTATCCTTACCTAACCTATCCTTACCTGTGTCAACTTCTCGTGGACGTTCCGTGGACGATTTATTTATATCTAAAACATACGCCCCGTTTTCATCATCACTCAACTTAGATTTTTCAAGTTTATAGACTGTTGGATTATAGGTATCTTTCCTTATATAATTATGAATTTTCCAATCTTTTATTACGATAACTCCATTATCAAATGGAATAATAAATTGCTTGGCAATGAGTATTTTTAAATCATCATCAGTAGCTCCACTAATTAATTTAATTGTTTTAGGATTCCCAACAAAACCATCATCATCAGCGCTCATATTTAGGTAAAAATATAATATTTTTGCTGTCGGAGACATCTCCATAAACAGGTCTGTTTCAACAATTTTTTTGCTGAACATTCTTCTCTGTGCCATTTTATCCCCCTTTAATCAATCATTTTATCAAGCCAATCAAGAGAGGCACTGCGCACGCCCATAACTGCTTTTAAGGTACTGTATGCCATGTTTTCTTTTTTTGTAATGCCTTTGGTTCGCTCCTCTTCATTGAGCGGTGCAAAATAGCCAATATTATCAATTGAGCCAATGGCGCACCCTTTGCCTTGTAAGAACTCAATACGAGCTTGTAAGGTGCGTAGATTAACATTTAAGGATTGAGCCAATAATTCTCCGTCAATAGCTTTATCAATTCCCCTATGGTCTGCTAATATCTTAATAATGTTTTGGTCTAATCTTTGTAAATCAGTTATCTTCATTTTTGTTATCCTTTATCTGTAATTTTATAGCGGCTAGCTCCTTGCCCAAAACAGGGATTACTTGGGTGCATAGGTTGTTTCTCACTCCAACAGGAAAGTTGATACCTGTACTATCTTCAAACTGCTGTATAAGGTCATGTTTAACTGCGCGTGCGTTATGAATAAGTTTGAATGGGTGTTTCCCTATTGGTCTAAAACTATTCCGTCCGTAGCGTTTAACAGCCGTATAGCCTTGGTGGTGTTCTATCATTTTGCCACCTCTTCAAATAGATTAATCTCTCCGCCTGTTTTTTCCCCCTCGAATCGTGTACCAGTTTTTGTTCTATTTGGCTTATAAGTGTAACCGTATAAAATACCTTGATTCACGTTTAAAGGGTCAAATGCTTCAATCTGCTTGCCTGTAAGCTCTGAGTGGTAGGATTTCAAACTCCTCATACCAGGACTATCAACACCAACCACATAAGGACAAACTCTAATAATATTTGTATCCAAGATTATCCCTCACTTTTCTAAATCACTAATAATATTTCTGATGATTTGTAAATCTTTCGTTCGCAACTCCGCGTAGTGGTTTGGGGTTAATTCTGAATGGCTTAACACAGCGCTTTCTGTTTCATAATTTTTTATAATTCTAGCGTAAACATTAGAATTGGTACAAATTACCCAACCAATGTTTTTATCGAAATTTACACAAAGCTCGTGTTCGCAATCTGCGCTATTACAACACTTTTTGATTTTACTCATTTTATCCAACTCCTTTAGTTTTTCTCAGTAATTTTTTACTATTCTGCTAGTCTGTTCATGAGCTGTTCTAGTTGAATTTCTGACACCCAGACAGTTTTGTCATTTTCTTCAAGAATAACTTCACGTAAGCCAGCGGTCACTAATTTTTGATAATAAGCTTCATTGATTGATAATTTACGTTTCAAGTCAGCTTTTTTCTTATAGGGAAATTCACGGAGTTGCTCTACTCTTAACTCAACTAGCTTATCGGCTCGTTTTAGTACTGATTGAATAAGTTCTTGCTCCGCCTGTTCAGATAGTAAGCTCATAGCATGCCTCCATTCTTGCGCTTAGAGATAACTTCCATAACTGCAGTGGTTATTTTATCCTCACTAACTCCTAGCTCTTGAGAAAGCTCTCTAACATCATCAGCATTGATAATATTGAATGCTGACAGAGCTTTTTCTTTTAAGGTTTGGCGTTGCTTTCTAATTCCTCGAGCATACCCAGCCCAATAAGTATCTGTTGCAACCCAAAACGGGTCTTTGTCATTTTTAGCTTTATCAATGCTTATTTTTACTACTTCATTAAATAATGGGTCTAGTAAGCTTTTCCCTGTGATACATTTCAAGTCCTTTTTGGCTTGCTGTTTTGCTTTCCACTTTTCAACCATATTTGGTGTTATCTTTAGTTTCATTGGCTCTCTATTATTATTGATAAATAAAGTATTTGCATACGTATGCCCATTAATACTTGTTTTACCAAATGAACGGTGCTCGCTATCTTTTTCTAGCGGAGTTGATATAATCAGGATGTTTTTATTAATAGCAGCTACATTTTTCATATTCTTACCCCTTAACCATTTCTACTTGAATGTTATTTTCTAAAGTTGTGAAAGTCACTACTGGTTGACCGTCAAACAAGCGGTAGACATACTCATTTAGTTGGATAAAATGGCGTGCTTTGGCTTTTAACAAGTCCATAAGCTCAAAGGCGATTGAATCATCAAGGATATAAGTTTCCTTGTTTACTGGTTTGTTCATATTGAAAATTCCTCTCATTATGGTAAAATAGAGAGTAGAAAACGTATGATATTGCGCTTTCTACTCATGTTGATTAAAATCCCGCGGGTCGCCAAACTTTTGGGATTTTTTTGTGTTCTCAATTTTGTGTACTGGGCGGTACGTTTTCTAGTAATCATCCATTAATACTTGTCTCGGGGTTAACGTGACATACCCACGTTTAGCAGAAGCTATGCAATTGCTTACGTTCATTCTTGATAAGATGATTATTTGTTGATTAATTGGTCAAGTGCTTTTTCAACTCGTTCATGTCGCTCTTTATTAAGTTCTGTGCGTAGCCATACGCTTAAAGTTGAAGGGAAAATCCCAACTGCTGCAGCAAGCTCGTAGCTTTTGATATTATGTGTTAGCATTTTTTGACGAATTTCAATATTTGACATTTTGGTCTCCTTTTTATATTTTGTTTAACTAAAACAGTTTACAAATCTACTTTTTGATTTGTAACTATACTCTAGCAAACAATTTTTTGTTTGTCAAGTTGAAAGTATTTTGGTAAACTACTAGTAGTAAACATTTTTTTGGAGGAACTACAATGCTTGGAAAAAAACTTAAACAATATAGAGAGATTACTAAAGATACCGGGGAAACGATAGCGAATATAGCAGGAATAAAACGGGCGTATTTATCACAAATTGAGAATGAAAAAAAAGTACCTCCATTTGATACTTTTATAAGAATAGTTAAAGCGTTAGCTTCTAGGTCATTAATCACAACAGAAAATGCAAAAGTGATATTAACCGATGAAAACTATCAAGCTTTTTTGAAAAAATACTATGAAAGTGAGATTGGAAAAAAATCAAAGATATCGGAAAGTGAATTGAGAGAATTTTTCTTTAATTCATTCAATGCCAATAATTATTTTGATGATAATAATAAAATTGATGTTTTTATCATAATTTATGCAACTGATGAAATAAGAAAAGCTAAAGATGATTGGTGGTACAACTACTTTCTTTCAGATATAGTGAATTATTCTTTTCAAACTAAAGAACATATAACAGATAACGAATGGGAGATTCTTAATCAAATTAGTTCATTAAGAACTAACAATACATACACTACAAATGATACAAAAGTAGTTAATACCCTTAATGAGTTACTAGATAAAAAAACAGTTATTGTTGATTTAAATTCGATTGTTGACAAGAATATGAAATTGTTTTTAGGAGGACAAAGTCTAACTAATTCAGAGATGGTTATGCTGAAAGTTGCTCTAGACGCAATAAAATATAATCGACTAAAATAACTAACTTTCATGTTTTGACTTTTGCGTACTGGGCGGTGCTAGAAAGTAGAATCAACATGAACAAATTAAATATCAAAGAATACAAAACGAAAGGCGGAGAAGTGCGTTATATCCTCCGTGGCGCTTATATCGGTACTGATGTTCTAACTGGTAAGCAAGTTAAAACAGACGTCAGAGGGCGCACAAAAACAGGCGTCAAGAATGAACTTGAACGCCTTAAAAATGAATTTAAAAAGAATGGTAATACTAAAGGGAAAGTGTCTCTTGAAACATTTGGAGAAGTTGCTGAGAGTTTTTTTGAACTCTATAAGCTGCAGCATAAAATTGGAACTATCGACCAAATGAGGTCTAATCTTGATACTTACGCTTTGCCGGCTTTTGGAAATAAAAGAATCACCAAAATTACCACAGCACAGATACAGCAGCAAGTTATCAAATGGGCGAAAGGTGCGGCAGCTCCTTTAAATGGAAAGCATAAGCGTGTTTCAGGCCAAGGAAAAGACTATAAGCTACAGCTTAATGTTATCAACCGTATTTGTCAGCACGCGCTTTCTCTTGGAATCATTGAGACTAACCCTTGCCAGTCGGTTATTGTGCCTCAGGTAAAGATAGAGAAGTCCAGTAAAGAACTGAAATTCTATACAAAAGATGAACTCTCACAGCTATTTTCTTACGTTGAATCACTAGAGAGTGGCCAATGGTCAAATGAATATTTCAAGGCATTGCTGCGCGTGCTAGTGGCTACAGGCGTTCGGATTGGAGAGGCTATGGCGTTGTCTTGGTCTGATATTGACTTAGTTAATCAGACTATATCTGTCAGTAAAACTACAGTCCAGCGTGTAATAATACAAGATACGCCAAAGACTGATAAAAGTAATCGTGTTATTACCATAGATAGTAAGACGGTTTTATCATTGAAACGCTGGTACTTATTCCAAAAAAAGCACTTCATGAGTTTAGGTAATCCACAGCAAAAACTAGTATTTCCAAGTTACAAAGGGAAAGTAAAAGATTATAACCACGTTACTAAGTTTCTAAAGGACTGTGAGGAAGCAGCAGGGCTACCAGTATTATCGTTTCATGGCTTTAGACATTCACACGCTAGCCTCTGTTTAAATGCTGGAATGAGTTATAAAGTGATTCAAGAAAGATTGGGTCATTCAACCTTACAAATGACTATGGATTTATACTCACATCTTGAACCTGAGAAGAAGAACCAAGAGCTAGAACTTTTCTCAAAATACGCTAATTTTTGAGTGAAACTCTGTTAAAAGCTCTGTTAATTAAAAAAAGACAAAAAGAAAAGCCCTGTAACTCCAAATACAGCAAGGCTTTTTATGATTTATATTTTTAAATAGAGTAAATCCAAGTATTTTTAGCGCCATTTTTTAGAAGACGTTGACTGATACGAATAGCATCTTTTTCATTTTCAGCAAGGGCAACCATGACGCCACCTAGCCCTGAACCAGTTAATTTAGCACCAAGTGCACCATTTTTACGAGCGGTTTCGACTAAATTATCTAGACGTGGATGAGAAACTCCCAAATCAGATAATCTTTCGTGAGCTTTATTCATGACATGACCAAATTCTTTGAGTTTGTCTGTCATCAAAAAATCTTTTGAATCGGTCGCTAATTGACCTAAATGATTAATTGAATCTTGTGTTTTTTCTTTTTCTTCAACAAGTTTTTCGCGAACAATATTGATGGCTTGACTCGTAAAGCCGTGAACACCAGTATCGCCAATCACGATAAAACCATGAAGATTGAGTTCAAAGGGTTCAATTGTGCTGTCTTTAATAAACCACAAAGGGTGTTCAGAATTTACAGTTGCCACATCAATTCCAGAAGATTTTCCGTGAGTAATATTTTCTGAAAAGTTGGCATAAAAGAGTAAATCTTTTTGCGGAAGTTCAGCATCAAAGAAATCATAAAAAGCTCTGATAATGGCAGTTGCCAATGAAGCAGAAGCTCCCAAGCCACGTCCTTGAGGAATATTTGAATCAATTTCTAAAGAGAATGGCATTTTTGATGAATGAAATTTAGAGAGTAAGCGCATAATGAGTTGACGAATTCCTTCAAATTCATCTCCCATTAAATCAAGTCTTCTACGAAATTCGTTATTTTCAATGTATTGGCCATATTTTGATGAGGTAATTGTCACTGTAGTTTTAAGAATTGTTACAGGTAAGGCAATTGCTGGCTGACCATATACAACGGAATGTTCTCCAATTAAGATTAGTTTGGAATGGGCAATTCCCGTCCCCATTTTATTGATAGTCATTATTAACAATTCTCCTGCTAGATTAGTTTCTCATTTTGAAAATGTGAACTGCAAATTAGCATATTTTGGTTAAATTAAAGTCTTATCGAAGGAAAAATTCGATAAACTTTTTCCAATATCATAATTATGAATACAAAAACGTACCTGACAATTTTATAAAATTTCCTCTTGAAAATCAAGTTTTTGTTTCTCTTTTGGCTGTAAATTCATCATTTAGTCTGAAAAATGTATTTTTTAGTGTAAAAAATAACTTATTGAAATGATAGGAGAGAAGAAAGAATCAAATTTTTGATATAATAGTTTCATGAAAAATATTGTTACTGCAAGGGCGCATACAAATATCGCCTTGATTAAATATTGGGGAAAAGCGGATATCGCTCTAAATATTCCAACAACCTCTTCTTTGTCAATGACTCTGGAGCCATTTTATACAACAACCTCTGTTGAATTTACTGACAATGAGTCTGATTCCTTGATTTTGAATTCTGAAGTGGCAGATAGCAGCCGTGTCAGTCAATTTTTGGAAATGATGCGTGGACAATATGGAAATTTCCCTAAAGTAATGATTCAATCAGAAAATCATGTGCCAACAGCTGCTGGTTTGGCTTCAAGTGCTTCAAGTTTTGCTGCTCTGACAGCTGCTATGTTTGGACTTTTAGATTTAGAAAAAGATGATTCAGAAATGTCACGAATAGCTAGACGCGGTTCAGGGTCGGCTTCTCGGTCAATTTTTGGAAATTTTTCAGTTTGGAATAAAGGAGAAGATCATCAATCTTCCTTTGCGGAATCTTTTTACAACGAAGATATTGGTCTTTCAATGATTGTTGCTGAAATCTCTGCTGAAAAGAAAAAAATGTCGTCAACTAAGGGCATGCAATTGGCACAAACTGCACCAACTTACAGTGCTTGGGTTGAAAAATCAGCCATTCAACTGGAAGAAATGAAGCAGGCCATTTTAAATGCTGATATTGAAAAAGTTGGTCTAATTGCTCAGGATAATGCATTAGGTATGCATGAACAAAATCGTCTCTCTAACCAACCTTTTGATTATTTCACGCATGAAACAAGACGCGTGATTGACTTTGTGAATCAGGCTTACCAATCAGGATTGCTTGCTTTTGTGACTATCGATGCCGGTCCAAACGTCAAAATTATTACTGACCACGCGACTGAAAAAATTCTCTTAGCTAAATTACAAGCGGAATTTCCAGAATTAACATTTGATATCGCACGTGCTGGGGGCGCTTATGAATATCTCTGAGAAGAAAATGACAATCAAAGTGCCAGGAAAACTTTTTTTTGCGGGGGAATATTCAGTCACAAAAGAAGGAAATCTCGCCCTTATCACAACAATTGAAACAAATTTTGAAGTAAGAATTTCAGCTACTACAGGGAAATCAATTTTCAAAACAAATGTTGGACTGTCTGATTTTGAATTTTCTTTGTCTAAAATTGAATTTACTAAAGAAAATCCGTGGAATTTTGCACTGACAGCTTTAAAAAATACTTTGTCAGCTGCTGACAGCTTTGAAAAAAAATCTGTCAGTAAAATTTTATCATCATCTCCAGAAATTTCTCTTGAGATTGTCAGTGATTTAGGTTTTGGTGAAAATAAAAAAGGCTACGGCTCAAGTGCTTCAGTCGTTTGTGGTCTAGTTAATGCAGTCAATCAGTTTTTTGATTTGCAGTTGTCACTTGAAAAACGTTTTGAAATTGCCGCAAAAACGCATTTTGAAGTTCAAGGCTCAGGTTCAATGGGCGATATTGCTGCTATTATGTATGGTGGTTCTGTTTTTTATCAAAATCATAAGCGAGTCATACCTCTCGAAATTCCTTGGGCAACTTATGTGGTTCAAACAGGAAAAGCGGCAAAAACGAGTGAAAAAATAAAAATAAAGCTTTCTGATGAATTTTATCAAGCTTCAAATGAGCTGGTCATTGAATTGGCAACGGCGATTGACATTCAAGATTTTGCTTTATTCAAAGAAAAGTTATCAGAAAATCAACTTTTGCTTTTGGAGAATATTCCAGAAGGTTATATGACTAAAGAATTAGCTATTGCTTTAAACTTACTCAATAGCTATCCTGAATTTGCTGCTAAAATCTCTGGGGCCGGTTTTGGGGAGAATATTATTTTATTTGCTCAAAATACCCAAGCTATTGCTGAAGTCCAAAATAAATTATCGGAATATGGAATCAATCTTGAAAAATTTAAGGTTGCTCAAAAAAATAACTGAGATAAGTCTGCTAAAAAGCAGAGTTAGATTTTAATGAATTGAGAAATAACTGATGAAAACTGAAAAAGAAATCCATCAACATCGCAAAGATGAACACTTATCGTTAGCTTATAAATATTGGCGTGAAGAAAAAAATCAGACCTCGGGCCTGACTTTTTCTGATAGTCGAATCATTCCTAATAGTTTGCCAGAATTATCTACTGAAAAAATCAACTTTTCATCAGAAGTATTTGGACAGAATTTTGAATTTCCTTTTTATATTGAAGCTATGACTGGTGGAACAGAGCGAGCAGATAAAATCAACCGTCAATTAGCAGAAATTGCGAAAAATCAACATTTAGCTATGGCGGTCGGCTCTCAATCGATTGCTTTGAAGTTTCCAGAACTAGCTGCTGGTTTCAGTGAAGTTCGTAAAATACACTCTTCTGGTTTTCTTTTTGCCAATATCGGCGCAGGTCATTCTCTAGAAAATGCCAAGCGAGCGGTGGATATGATTGAGGCAAATGCTTTAGAAATCCATGTCAATACAGCGCAAGAATTGCCAATGGATGAAGGAGACCGTGAATTTTATTGGTTAGAAAATATTAATGAAATTGCAAGTCAATTAGAAGTTCCAGTCATTGTCAAAGAGGTCGGTTTTGGAATTTCACAAAAAACCTTCAAAGCACTCGCAAAAACAGCTGTCTCAGGAATAAATATTGGGGGAGCTGGCGGAACTAATTTTGCTTGGATTGAACGTAAACGGAGTAAAAATGGTTTTAACTTGGATGAATTTGGTTTGTCAACGCTTGAGAGCCTTTTAGAAGCTAAAATGGCTGATAATAGAAAAAGTTTGATTGCAACAGGTGGAATTACTTCGGCTCAAGAGATTTTTAAATCTTTAATTTTAGGGGCTGATTTGTCAAGTTCTGCTGGTTTTATCTTGAAAAATCTTATGCAAACAGGGCCTGAAAAAGTAGAAGAAGTTATTGAACAATGGAAACAAGATTTGAATAAATTATTTGTTTTAACTGGTTCAAAAAATATTGAAGAATGTCGAAAGGTTGAGCTCCTTTACTCGACTAATATGCTTAATTTTATCCAACAAAGAAAATAATAAATTACAAATCAAATCATTTGGCAATGGTTTCAAAAACGACTATAATGAGAATAGAATTAAAAAAATAAACTAACTGAATTCATTCTCAATCTAGTCAAAATACCAAAGTATTAAGACTTCAAAATGGGTTCACATCTTAAAAGGAGAAATTACTATGGCATTTACATTACCTGAACTTCCATACGCGCCAAATGCGCTTGAACCTTTCTTTGACGAAGCAACAATGCGTTTGCATCATGGAAAACATCATCAAACTTATGTGAATAATCTTAATGCAGCAATTGAAAAACATAATGAACTTGATGACCTTAGCCTTGAAGAATTATTGACAGATTTGTCAGCAATTCCAGAAGACATTCGTACAGCTGTTCGTAACAATGGTGGTGGTCATTTGAACCATAGTCAATTCTGGCTTTGGCTTCGTCCAAACACTGACGGTTCTGAAAACCATGCTGACGGCGAAATTGGGGATGCAATTGCGAAAGAATTTGGTAGTTTTGAAACTTTCAAAACAGAATTTAAAGCTGCAGCCACAGGTCGTTTTGGTTCAGGATGGGCTTGGTTAGTTGTTGATGAAGCTGGAAAATTGAAAGTTGTATCAACTGCAAATCAAGATAATCCAATTTCTGAAGGGTTGACACCAGTTTTAGGACTTGATGTTTGGGAACATGCTTACTATCTTAAATATCACAATGTACGTCCTGATTACATTGAAGCATTCTTTAATCTTGTAAACTGGGATAAAGTTAACGAACTTTATGCTAAAGCAAAATAAAATGATGAATGAGGCTCTCCTTTAAGGAGAGCTTTTTTTATTTTAGAGAAACCTTTTTTAATGTTAGACTATTCTTTTGGAAATTTATCTTATTTTTACAAAAAGATGTTTTAAGGAGATTTTTTTAAACTTAAATGTTTATATTTTTGATTAAATAGTGCTAAAATATTAATGTAATCGGTTACATTTTGTTTTAAAAAATATGGAAGGTCAAATGCATTAATAATTGCATAGGAATAGAGGATTATGAAAGATATTGGAAACTCTTCAAACTTTACCGAAGAAGAAGAGCTATTTTTGTTGCGGAATAAACAAGGAAAAATTGTCGGAATTAAAGATTTAAAGCAGGCAAATTTTCAAGAAACAATGAAAGACTGGAAAAAACATTTACCAAAACCCAGTCTTCTATCAATTATCATTTGGGTGGCGGTCGCTTTACTAGGTGGTCTTGCTTGGTCGTTGATTGCTCTGGCTCAAGGAGAGACGATTAATGCGATTTGGTTTGTTATTGCAGCAGTTTGTTCTTATTTGATTGGCTATCGTTTTTATGCTTTATATATTCAACGTAAGATTATGCGTCCAAATGATTTACGGGCAACTCCTTCGGAAAGCCATAATGACGGAAAAGAATTCGACCCAACCAATCGAGTTGTTTTATTCGGTCACCATTTTGCTTCAATTGCTGGAGCTGGGCCTTTGGTTGGACCAGTTTTAGCGGCACAAATGGGTTACTTACCAGGGACAATTTGGATTATTTTCGGAGTTATTTTTGCCGGAGGGGTACAAGATATGCTTGTTCTCTGGTATTCTCATCGTCGTCGAGCAAAATCTATTGGGGCAATGGCTCATGATGAAGTTGGTAGATTTGCTGGTGGCTTGACTTCATTTATTGTATTTATCATGACAATGATTGTTCTTGCTGTTTTAGCTTTGATTTGTGTGACGGCGATGGCAAATTCTGCTTGGGCAGTCTTTTCGATTGGGATGACCATCCCAATTGCCTTGTTAATGGGAATTTATTTGAAATATATTCGCCCAGGGCATGTGAATGAAATTTCAGCGATTGGTTTTATTCTCCTTTTAGTTGCTATTTTTGGTGGCCGTTGGGTTTCGGAATCTTCATTTGCGCATATTTTCATGCTTTCGCCAACTGCTTTAGTTTGGTGGGTCATGGGCTATACTTTTATTGCAGCCATTATCCCCGCTTGGATTTTACTTACGCCTCGTGATTACTTATCCATGTTTATGAAAATTGGTACAATTGCTGTTTTAGCAATAGCTGTAGTTGGTGTGCGTCCAGATGTTACGATTCCAGCTCTGACTAATTTTGCACATAATACAGATGGTCCTGCTTTTGCTGGTTCCCTCTTTCCCTTCTTATTTGTTACGATTGCCTGTGGAGCCTTGTCTGGTTTCCATGTAATGATGTCTTCTGGAACAACGCCTCATTTGATTGCTAAAGAGTCACAAACGCGAATGATTGGTTATGGTGGGATGCTCTTTGAATCATTTGTTGCTATTATGGCTTTAGTCGCTGCGATTTCTCTTAATCCTGGAATTTATTATTCTATGAATACCCCTCAAGCTAGTATTCAAAAACTCGCAGCTTCAAGTTATCAAGCAGATAAAAGTGCCGAATATAATGCTGCCAAAGCAATTCCAAATGTAGCCATGATGCCTGATGGTTCAAAACTCAGTATTGACTGGGAAGGAACGACTGGTGAAAAAGCACTTGAGCAAGTGGCAAAAGATGTAGGTGAACAATCAATCGTTTCACGGACTGGTGGTGCACCAACTTTAGCCGTTTCAATGTCAAATATTCTACATAAGGTTCCACTTATTGGTGGGACAAATATGATGGGATTCTGGTATCATTTTGCGATTATGTTTGAGGCGCTCTTTATCCTGTCCGCTGTTTCAGCGGCAACAAAATCGACTCGTTATTTACTTAATGATGCCCTGCGTGGCTTCAAAAAATTAGGTCGCTTAGGTGATGATGATTGGTTACCTAGTAAAATTATAACGACAGCAGTGATTGTTGGAGTTTGGGGTGCTTTGCTTTTGATGGGCGTTTCTGATCCGAATGGTGGAATAAAAATCATGTATCCGCTCTTTGGGATTTCTAATCAATTAATTGCGGCGGTAGCTCTGGCTATTGTTTGTGTCATGGTTATCCGTAAAGGTTATCTTAAATGGGTTTGGATTCCAGCACTTCCTTTAGTTTGGGATGTTTGTGTAACTTTTGCGGCCAGTTGGCAAAAAATCTTTTCAAGTGATGTCAATATTGGTTACTTTGCTTCTTATTCAGCAGCAAAAGCCCAAGTGGCTTCTGGTAAATTATCTGGTCTAGCATTAACGAATGCGCAAGCAACCATGCGTAATACAATGATTCAAGGAAGTCTGTCAGTCATTTTCTTACTTTGTGTGGCTATATTATTAGTCATCTGTGCCTTTAAAGTTACTAAAATTTTAAGAACAAATGAAGTTGGTGATAAATTTAGCTCAGAAGAAGTTTTTGAAGAATCAAATCTTTTTGAAACTTCAAGTTTCTGGCCTAGTAAGCTTGAACATAAGGTTTTAAAAAGTAAAGTTAATGAATAATGGAAAATAAAAGTTACTGACAGGATTTCTGTCAGTAACTTTTTATTTATAATATAATCACTGACTTCAACGTTGAACAGCTGTCAGTAATTTTTTCTAATTTTAGCGCCATCAGTAAATTTTAAAAATAAAAATGCTGACAGATTTTAAAAATGAGTTTAAATAGTGGCAAGAACTGGTTTCTTAAATGTTTTTTTTCTGATATAATAGAAAAAAGTCCCTTCCATGGATAAATCAGCAAAAACAGAGATTCGTCATTTTTTAAATGAAACGAATAATCCTCAACAAATGAAAGAAAAAAATGAAATTTACAGACTTTAATTTTAAAGATTATATTAACCAAACGTTAGAGAATATCAAATTTGAAAAACCAACTGAAGTACAAGAAAAATTGATTCCAATTGTTCTCTCAGGCCGTGACTTGGTAGGGGAATCAAAAACTGGTTCAGGAAAAACACACACTTTTTTACTCCCAATTTTCCAAAAAATTGATACTGATCTTGATGAAGTGCAAGCAGTCATTACGGCTCCTTCACGTGAATTAGCTACTCAAATTTACAAAGCAGCTCAAGAATTTACAAAAGTTAATGACAAGCTTCGTGTTTCAAACTTTGTCGGTGGGACTGATAAGGCCCGTCAAATCAAAAAATTGGAATCATCACAACCACATGTCGTAATTGGAACACCAGGTCGAATCCATGATTTAATCAATTCTAATGCTTTAATTGTGCATACTGCTAATACTTTTGTTGTTGATGAAGCGGATATGACGCTTGACATGGGATTTTTGGCAGATGTTGACCAAATTGCTTCAAGTTTTGGTAAACGCGTGCAAATGCTAGTTTTCTCAGCAACTATTCCTCAAAAACTTCAACCATTTTTGAAAAAATATTTGCATAATCCTGTCATGCAAAAAATCGCCAATAAGACAGTAATTTCAGATACAATCGAAAATTGGCTTGTTTCTACCAAAGGAAGTTCTCATAACCAACTTTTGCTCCAATTGACAAAAGCAACGAATCCATACATGGCAATGATTTTTGCCAATACCAAAGGTCGTGTTGATGACATTCATCATTTCTTGACAAGTAACGGACTTAAAGTTGCAAAAATTCATGGTGATGTACCGCCACGTGAACGTAAACGTATCATGAATTCAATTAAAAATTTGGATTATCAATATGTTGTGGCAACCGATATTGCCGCGCGTGGAATTGATATTGAAGGTGTGTCACACATTATCAATGATGAAATTCCAAAAGATTTAACTTTCTTTGTTCACCGAGTGGGTCGTTCTGGCCGTAATGGATTACAAGGAACAGCCATTACACTCTATAGTCCTTCTGATGATTCAAGTATTCGTGAGATTGAAAAAATGGGTGTTACATTCCAGCCAAAAGCTATTAAAGATGGTGAAATTGTTGATTCTTATGACCGTGACCGTCGTGAAAAACGGACGAAAAAACAAGATGAAATTTCAACAAAAACCATTGGTGCCCTTAAAAAAGGTAAAAAACACGTTAAACCAGGTTACAAACGTGCAATTAAATGGCAAATTGAAGAAGATAACAAGAAAAAACGCCGTGCTGAGCGTAATAAAAATGCCCGTAAAACACGTGATTCTCGTAAACAAAGTTTCTAATTAATGAAAAAGACTTTTAAGATTATAGGCGCTTTTGTTGGTCTGATTCTTTTGATTTCAGTAATTTGTCTTGCTTTGATTCTCAGCAAATCTACTGACAGAACTGCTGAAAACTCCACAGACATTAAAACAATTTTAGTCCTTGGCTCACGAATAAATCAAAATAAAAAACCAGCCAAGATTACTCAAGAGCGGCTAGATGCAGCGCTCTTGCTTGCTAAGAATAATCCGCAAGCCAAAATTATTGTGTCTGGAGCAAAAGGAGCTGACGAGCCTGTTAGTGAAGCTTTTAGTATGAAAAATTATCTGATAACTCATCATATTAGGGCTGACAGAATTATTAGTGAAGATAAGGCGGGTGATACCGCGGAAAATATCGCTTATTCCAAAAAATATTTTGACGGAAAAACTGTGATTGTCACTAGCGATTTTCATCTTTACCGAGCCTTGTATCTAGCAAAACAAGAAGGTGTAAAAGTAGAAGGCTTTGCTGCAAAGACAAAAGTCAATAATCTTCTTTATTATCCTAATTATTATGGTCATGAAATTCTTGGCTTAATCTATGCTTTCGTTTTTGGAAAAGGCTAAGAAAATTTCAATTATTATAAGGATAAAAGCTGTCAGTAATTTTTACTGACAGCTTTGCTAAAATTTGGCAAATCCTTTCAAACAATGATTCTGTCAGTAAATTTTTAGAAGAATTTGTGGCGGAGCTAAATATTTCCAAATACGGAGAGTAAAAAATGATGTTTCTACCCGAACAAATCAGTAAACTTAACGAGCTTGAAACGCTAGTTTTTGATTTTATCATTAAATCACCTGAAGAAGTCCAACAAATGACAATTCGTGATTTAGCAAGTCAAGCCCATGTTTCAACTTCGACAATTGTCCGACTATGTACAAAACTTGGTTTTGAAGGTTGGTCTGATTTAAAATTTTACCTCAAAAATCAACTCAAAGAAAAAACACCAGAAGAGCAACATTATGATAATATGCTCGAATTCAACATGTTTTTACGTCGAATGAATACAGATAATTATCAGGCAAAACTCAATAATGCTGCACAAATGATTGCTAAAGCTGATTATACCGTGTTTTTAGGTTTAGGAACATCTGGTTCATTAAGTGAGTATGCTACTAAATATTTTGTAAATACTGGATTACGAAGCTTCGTTATTTCTGACCCGTTTCAAGCTGTTCAAGTTCAGGGAATGGGAAATGTTGTGGCAGTAATCATGTCTGTGTCAGGTGAAACAGAACAAGTTGTTAATAAAGAATTGGAGTTTAAAGCGGGCGGAGCAAAAATTATTTCGATTACAAATAATGAAGATTGCACCGTTGCTAAACTTGCTGATTACCAACTCTCGTACAATCTTGTTAACGAATGGTCCAAACAGTATCCTTTAGGGAATTTGACCACGCAACTCCCAGTACTAGCTATTTTAGAAATTTTAGCTCATAAATCGATTGATTATCATCTTAAAAAATAATAAATTTGTTCCAAAAAGAGAAACAAATATTTCAAAAAGCTACTATTTGATAGTAGCTTTTTTATTTTATGACATAAAAGTCTCCTAAAGCTTGCTACAAAGCGAAAAATAAACTAATTAGTAAAATTTTTAAAGCACTTTCAAAAAATAGATAACGCTTGCATTATGAAAATGAAAACGTTATAATTATTTTTATAAAGAACGTTAAATTATAAAACGTTAAGAATAAGGAGAAATAATTATGGCAGATAAAGTTATTGCACTTGCATGTGCAGCCGGTATGTCAACATCACTTTTGGTATCAAAAATGCAAAAAGCAGCAGCAGATAACGGGAAAGATTACGAAATTTTCGCAAAATCAACAGCGGACATTGATAACATGCTTGCCGGAACAGGCTCACCAAAACCTGACGTTCTTCTTTTAGGCCCACAAGTTGCCTTCATGAAAGGTGAAGTTGCTAAAAAAGCTGAAATCGCTGGTGTTCCAATGGACGTTATCAAAATGCAAGATTATGGAATGATGCGCGGAGATAAAGTTCTTGCAGCAGCTGAAAACTTGATGAATTAAGGTTTGAAAATTTCAAACTTGTGAAAGAGCGAAAGCTCTTTTACTATGTAAAAATCTAAGCAAAGAGAAATGGGAAGATAAGAAATGACTGATAAATACGAGAATCCAACAAGTGATGACTACATGGGTGTTGTAATGGGCATTATCATGAGTGGAGGAAATGCCAAAGGTTTAGCCTTCCAAGCCATTCAACAAGCCAAAGCTGGTGAATTTGCCGAAGCTGAAAGTTCATTAAACGAAGCGAGCGAACAACTTCGTGAAGCACATGACGTTCAGACTGACCTTTTGACACGTTTAGCTCAAGGCGAAAAAATTGGTTGGAATCTTTACATGGTTCATGCTCAAGACCACTTAATGAATGCGATTACCTTTAAAGACCTTGCTGTAGAAGTTGTCGGTCAAGAACAACGCCTGCAAGCACTTGAAAACAAATAATATAGCTCCTAGCTTATTAGAAAAGCAAGATTAAAAGTTGCGGAGACGCAACTTTTTTCTAACCAAAAAGTTTAAAGAAGAAAGGAGAGAATGATGAGTTTTTTTGGAAATGTTGACTTTCAAAAATTAACCTACACGGAAAGAACTTGTTATAGTTATTTACGAGATAATGTTGATAAAATTCCTTATATGCGAGTCCGTGATATTGCTCTGGAAGCACATGTTGGAACTTCTAGCGTCATGCGCCTCATTCATAAAATGGGTTATGATTCATATACAGATTTTAAAGAGTACATTATTGATAAAAAAGAATTGGAAAAAGGAAGCTCAAATACGGCAATTCCCTTTTCACTAGATATTTTCTCTAACGATATTGAACAACGTTTGGATAATCTGGCACATCGAGTCATTGAAAGTGACAATATCATTTTTACAGGAGTAGGTTCCAGCGGTTTAATTTGCGATTATGCAGCCAGAAGATTAGCGGGAGTTGGAATTAATACCTTTTCATTTAGTGATGTGACTTATCCAATTGCTTCAAAATTACAAAATACAACCAACACTTTGGTAATTGCTTTATCCATCTCTGGGGAAACGAATGAAATCATTGAAGTACTGACCAGTCTGCGCTCTAATAAAGATGTCTATATTTCATGTATCACACCAAAATTGAATTCAAGTATTGCTGAACTGAGCGATTTTGTCCTTACTTATCGAATTAATGAACACCGAATCAATACGCATTATGATTTGACGAGTCAATTACCAACAGTTTATTTGACTGAGCGTTTAACAGATTTGGTTTATCAATTATCAAATTAAAAAGCCAAATTGGCTTTTTTATCTGCTCAGCCGTTCCTAATCATTTGATGGATAAAACAAAAAAAGTTAAATTGAGATAACAAATATAATTTGAAAGGCTAATTTTCGCAACCTTAAAGGAAACTTATATGACATTTTTGGCACATTAGTCTTCACGAGTGGTACAGAACCAAAGTTTTGGAAAAACAAGAAACCGCTTTCTTTCTTTTGCTCTTTAGTGTTATAATGAAAATGTAGAAAAGATGAACGTGAAACCAGTTCATCAAAAAAAGTAAAGGAGACTGTTCAACCATGAACAATTTTATTCAAAACAAAATCATGCCTCCAATGATGAAATTTTTGAATACCCGTGCAGTCACGGCAATCAAAAATGGTATGATTTATCCTATTCCATTTATCATTATTGGTTCAGTATTCTTGATTCTTGGTCAATTGCCATTCCAAGCAGGCCAAGACTTCATGAACAAAATCAAATTGGGCCCACTCTTTTTACAAATTAATAATGCTTCATTTGGTATTATGGCCTTGCTTGCCGTATTCGGTATTGCTTACGCGTGGGTTCGAGATGCAGGTTATGAAGGAGTTCCTGCTGGTTTAACTGGTATTATCGTTCACATCTTGTTGCAACCAGACACAATTCATCAAGTAACATCTGTTACTGACCCAACTAAAGTTTTAACTGCTTATCAAGTAGGGGGAGTAATTGACCGAGCTTGGTTAGGTGGGAAAGGGATGGTTCTTTCAATCATCGTCGGACTCTTAGTCGGTTGGATTTACACTGGCTTTATGCGTCGTAACATCACAATTAAAATGCCAGAACAAGTTCCAGAAAACGTTGCGGCATCATTCACTTCACTTGTTCCTGCAGGAGCAATCATTGCCTTAGCTGGAGTTGTTCACGGAATTACAACAATCGGATTCAACACAACTTTCATTGAATTAGTTTATAAATGGATTCAAACTCCATTACAACACGTAACTGATGGTCCTGTCGGCGTCTTCGTTATTGCCTTTATGCCAGTATTTATCTGGTGGTTCGGTGTTCACGGAGCGACAATCATCGGTGGGATTATGGGACCATTGCTTCAAGCCAACTCTGCTGACAATGCTGCCCTCTATAAAGCAGGACATCTCAGTCTTTCAAATGGAGCCCACATCGTTACACAATCATTCATGGACCAATACTTGACAGTTACCGGTTCTGGTTTGACCATTGGTTTGGTTATCTTCCTCTTAGTGAGTGCAAAATCAGTTCAAGGTAAAACTTTAGGACGTATGGAAATTGGACCTGCAGTGTTCAATATTAATGAACCAATTCTCTTTGGTCTTCCTATTGTCTTAAATCCTATTCTTGCAATTCCATTTATCTTAGCACCATTGATTTCAGGAATCTTGACTTACTTAGTGATTTATCTAGGAATCATTCCACCATTTAACGGAGCTTATGTTCCATGGACAACACCTGCAGTTCTTTCAGGATACCTTGTAGGTGGCTGGCAAGGTATGGTTTGGCAAGTTATTATCCTTGCATTGACATCACTTCTCTACTGGCCATTTGCCAAAGCTTATGACAATATTCTTCTTAAAGAAGAAGCTGAAACAGAAGCTGAAATTAATGCTGCTGAATAATAGCAAATTTTAGATGAGCTCAAGAATTCTTGAGCTTATCTTATTAAAAATGTTAATTCTAAAAATTTAAAAGGAGAAATTATGACTTTAAAAAAAGACTTCCTCTGGGGAGGAGCAGTTGCTGCACATCAACTTGAAGGAGGATGGAATACCGGCGGAAAGGGAGTTTCTGTTGCTGATGTCATGACAGCAGGGAGCAATGGAGTAGAGAGAAAAATCACAGATGGGGTAATTGAGGGAGAAAATTATCCGAATCATGAAGCTATTGATTTTTATCATCGCTATAAAGAAGATATTGCACTCTTTGATGAATTGGGATTAAATTGTTTTAGAACTTCCATTGCATGGACTCGTATTTTTCCAAATGGAGCTGAAGCAGAACCTAATGAAGAAGGATTGCAATTCTATGATGATTTATTTGATGAGTGTTTAAAACATGGGATTGAACCTGTAATTACTCTATCTCACTTTGAACTTCCTTATCACTTAGTGACAGAATATGGTGGCTTTCGTAATCGTAAACTCATTGATTTCTTTGTCCATTTTTCAGAAGTCGTAATGAATCGTTATAAAGATAAAGTTAAATATTGGATGACTTTCAATGAAATCAACAACCAAGCAAACTATTTGCGTGATTTTGCACCATTTACTAACTCTGGTTTAAAATTCCCAGAAGGAGCAAGCGAAAAAGAACGTGAAGAAATGATGTATCAAGCGGCTCATTATGAGTTGGTTGCTTCTGCCAAAGTTGTCGCTCTGGGACATAAAATCAATCCAGATTTCCAAATTGGATGTATGATTGCCATGTGTCCGATTTATCCTGCAACTTGTAAACCAGAAGATATGATGGCTTCAACCGTTGCTATGCAACGTCGCTATTGGTTTGCAGATGTTCATGTTCGCGGACATTACCCAAGCTATTTAAAAGCCTATTTTAACCGTAAGGAATTTAAACTTGATATTCTTGATGATGATTTGAAAGCATTGGAAGAAGGAAAAGTAGATTATATTGGTTTTTCTTACTACATGAGTTTTGCAATTAAAGACCATGGTAAAGCTCCTACTTTTGATTACAATGAAGATAAAGATTTAGTCAAGAATGAATATGTTAAAGCTTCTGAATGGGGCTGGCAAATTGATCCTTTAGGATTACGTTATGCAATGAATTGGTTCTATGAACGTTATGAAAAACCACTCTTCATTGTTGAAAATGGTTTTGGTGCTGTAGATGAAGTTGAAGCTGACGGAAGTATTCACGACCCTTATCGAGTAGATTATTTAAAAGCTCATATAGAAGCAATGAAAAATGCTGTAGATTATGATGGAGTTGACTTAATGGGTTATACTCCGTGGGGCTTTATTGACCTTGTTTCTGCTGGGACAGGTGAGATGAAAAAACGCTATGGCGTCATATATGTAGATAAGGATAACGAAGGAAATGGGACATTAGAACGTTCGAAAAAAGACTCCTTTACTTGGTATCAAAAAGTTATCGCAACAAATGCTGAAGAACTTTAAAAATAAAAGACACGAAAGTGTCTTTTTATTTTTATTGGAATGTAAAGAAAACACTCCAAAAGTGGAAAAAGTAGTATAAAGGGTACGTAACTGTATTTTATTAATTTTTTGGTGAACTTTAAAGCCTAATAAAGTAAAAATATCAGATTATAAGTTATTTTCATGTAAAAAACGTTTCCTATATGAAAAGAACAAGGGTTAAATTTCCAACTAGCTTTTGACAAATTTGTTCATTTTGCTAAAATATCTTTACTGAGTAGTTCATGTGTAACAGAAAGGGGTTTTATGCAAGCAAAATATAGGGGACAGCTTGTAGAAGTCTGGAAAATTTCGCATCGACCAATTCATGAAATATGGGTTAGGCAGGCTTTTGAACAAGAACGGCTTTCTTGGAATGAATTGAATAAAAACGTTTTAAATTTTGAGTCAATTTCAGGAGATTTGGCTTTAGTTGGCGATTTTTTGATTCAAAAAGATGGAAGAAGATTTCATGTTGTCAGCAGAGAAAATGTTCAGCGGGATTTGGTCTTTATGGACACAGAAACAAATTTTAAAATTGGTAATTAAAACAGAAAAGTTGCATAGCTCAAGTCATTTTTTATTGATTTGGAGTTAGTAAATGATTATTAAAGCCTATCAGTCTTGATTTAAATGATTTAACAGGAAGTAGAGTGAGCTCATGCTTGCCATAAATTTATTTTTCCGCTATAATAGTTAATGTTGTGGCGGCGTAGTGAAGTGGTAACACATGGCTCTGCAAAAGCTTAATCGTCGGTTCAAATCCGACCGTCGCCTTAATAAAAAAAGATACTTGCTTGGAAAAGCAAGTTTTTTTGTTTTAAATTACATCATTTTTTTAATAGAAATTTGCCTTTTTGATGTGCTTCGGTAATCATAATGACTGGTCTTTTGTGTTAAAATAGGAGCTATGAATATCGAGTCAAAAATTAAAGAGCTTACGGAAAAATTAAATCAGTATGCTTATGAATATTATACTTTAGATGAGCCTTCGGTAGAAGACAGTGAGTACGATCGACTCTATCAAGAATTGGTAAAATTGGAGGCTGAAAATCCACAACTAACTAGAGCGGATTCTCCAACGCACCGAACAGGTGGGGTTATTTTAGACGGATTTGTTAAATTTAGACACCCTTATAATCTCTATAGTTTAGGGGATGTTTTTTCGCGTGAAGAATTAGCAGTTTGGGAAGAACGAGTTCGCAAGGAAATTGCTAATCCAGAGTATATTTGTGAATTAAAAATTGATGGTCTTTCATTGTCTCTTTATTATGAGAATGGTTTGCTTGTGACTGCAGCGACTCGGGGCGATGGAACAACGGGTGAAAATATTACAGAAAATGTGAAACGGATCAAAGATGTTCCTTTAAAGCTTAAAGAAGCAATTGATATTGTGGTACGTGGTGAAGCTTATCTTCCACGTAAGAATTTTGCTAAACTGAACAAAGAGCGTGAACTTGAAGGAGCAGCTCCTTTTGCTAATCCAAGAAATGCGGCAGCTGGAACTTTACGTCAACTTGATACGAAAATAGTTGCCAAACGTGGTCTTGCAACTTTCCTTTATCAAGAAGCAAGTCCAGCAACCAATGACACTCAAGAAGAAGTCTTAGAATATTTTGAAGAACTTGGTTTCCAAGTCAATCCTGAACGTAAATTTGCTCGAAATATGGATGAAATTTGGGAATTTATTGAAGAGGCTACCCGTCTGCGTGACGAACTCCCCTATGATATTGACGGGGTTGTTGTAAAAGTTAATAATCTTGCTGAGCAGGAGGAATTAGGTTTTACGGTTAAGGCACCGCGCTGGGCGATTGCTTACAAATTTCCAGCTGAACAAGCAGAAACAGAAATTTTGTCTGTTGACTGGACTGTCGGTCGGACAGGAGTTGTCACCCCAACAGCAAATATGACCCCGGTTCTTTTAGCACAGACAACGGTTGCTCGAGCAACTTTGCACAATGTAGATTATATTGAGGAAAAGGATATCCGTATTGGTGATCATGTCTTGATTTATAAGGCAGGGGATATTATTCCGAAGGTTGGGAAAGTACTTTTGGACAAACGGCCAGAAGGTCTTGAAGGCTTAGAAATTCCAACGAAATGTCCAGAGTGTGGTTCGGAGTTAATTCATTTTGAAGATGAAGTGGCTTTACGCTGTGTTAACCCCTTATGTCCGGCGCAAATTCGGGAAAAACTAATTCATTTTGCTAGTCGTGATGCTATGAATATTGTGGGCTTAGGCCCGTCAGTCATTTCACAACTTTTTGATAAAAAATTGGTGGCTGATGTTGCTGATTTATATCAATTGACGATTGAAGATTTACTGACATTAGATAAGGTCAAAGAAACATTGGCTCAAAAAATTGTGTCAGCAATTGCGCAGAGTCGTGAAAATTCGGCGGAAAAATTATTATTTGGTTTAGGAATTCGTCATGTTGGTGGTAAAGCGGCTAAATTACTTTTGGAACGTTTTGCTAATCTTCGAGCGCTTTCTAAAGCAACAGAAGAAGAAATTTCTGAAATTCCATCTTTAGGTGGGGTCATTGCTACGGCTGTCGTTTCTTATTTTGAAACTGACGGAGCAAAAATTTTACTGGATGAACTTGAAAATGCTGGTTTAAATTTTGATTATTTAGGGGCTGTTAATGTTGAAGGAATATTATCAGGTAAGACAGTTGTCTTAACAGGTAAATTGACGACTTTGAAGCGCTCAGAAGCAAAAGAAAAATTGGAAGCGTTGGGAGCAAATGTTTCTGGTTCTGTTTCTAAGAAAACTGATTTGGTAGTCGCCGGAGAAGAAGCAGGTAGCAAACTGACAAAAGCTCAAGACTTAGGAATTGAAATCTGGTCAGAGCAAGATTTGCTTGATTTATAAACTAATTTGTATTGAATATTACTGACAGACTTTAGTGAGAGCGTAAATTTACTGACAGAAATTTGAACTTTGGTTCAATTGGTGGGGTCACTCTTTTGGGAGTTTGTCAGTAAATTATTTTTTAAGAATGGATGAGAGAAGGTTTCGGAGAAAATGATGAAGGCGAGATTGATTTACAATCCGACATCGGGTCAAGAAATTATAAAAAAACATATTGCAGATATTTTGGATAAATTAGAGCAATATGGTTATGAGGCCAGTGCTTATCAAACCACAGCAGAACAAGATTCCGCAAAAAAAGAGGCGGCAAGAGCAACAGAAGCTGGCTTTGATTTAATCATTGCGGCTGGTGGTGATGGTACTATTAATGAAGTTGTAGCTGGAATTTCTCCTTTTGAGAAACGTCCTCAATTAGCTATTGTTCCAACGGGAACGACAAACGACTTTGCTAGGGCTTTAAAAATTCCAAGAGGAAAACCGCTTGAAGCGATTGAAATTATTGGTAAAAATCAGATTCTAAATATTGATGTCGGTCATGCCGTAATCAGAGAAACACAAGATGAACAGTATTTTATTAATATCGCTGCTGGGGGCGGTTTGACAGAACTTACTTACAGTGTTCCCAGTCATTTAAAAACGGCTTTTGGTTATTTGGCCTATTTAGCAAAGGGTGCAGAACTTTTACCTCGTGTGCGTAAAGCACCGGTTCGTGTTGTTCATGATGAAGGCGTATTTGAGGGTGATATTTCAATGTTCTTTGCCGCACTTACTAATTCAGTTGGTGGCTTTGAAAAGATTGCACCTGATGCTAAATTAGATGATGGACTTTTCACACTGATTTTGGTGAAAACAGATAATCTATTTGAACTTATTGCTTTACTTGCGATTGTAGCTAATGGAAAACATTTGGATGATGTTAATTTGGAATACATTAAAACAAGTAAAATAGAAATCGAAGCCTTAGGCGGTCAAAAAATTCTTCTTAATTTAGATGGAGAATATGGTGGAGATGCTCCAGTTCAATTTGATAATCTCAAAGGTCATTTGGATATGTATGTAAACCTTGATGAAATCAACGATGACCATTACCTTGGAGACGAAGAAACCTTGGCATTAGAAGCAGTTGCGCAAAAATTTGCCGAAGAAGCCAATAAAATTAAAGATGAAGATGAAGAAGATTAAAAAGTTACTGACAGATCTGTCAGTAACTTTTTCTGTCAGTAAAATACGACGGCTCGGAGCATTTTAGTTGAGGCTAAGAGAATTGTCAACTACATTAATAATTCTGTCAGTAAAATGTGCAACTTGTACAATTAATTTAGGCAAATCACTGATTGAAAACAGAAAACGTTTACAGTAGAATAATATTAAAGAACAAATGTTATTAGAGGAGAAAAAATGACAACACTCAGTTTAGACAAAATCTACAAAAAATATCCCAATGCGACGCAATACGCTGTTGAAGATTTCAACATTGATATCAAAGATAAAGAATTCATTGTATTCGTTGGTCCTTCAGGTTGTGGTAAATCAACAACATTGCGAATGGTCGCTGGTCTTGAAGATATTACTGAAGGCGAATTTAAAATTGACGGTAAAATCATGAATGATGTCGCACCAAAAGATCGTGATATTGCCATGGTTTTCCAAAACTATGCGCTTTATCCACATATGACCGTTTTTGATAACATGGCCTTTGGTTTGAAACTTCGTAAGTTCAAAAAAGATGAAATTAAACGTCGTGTTGAAGAAGCTGGAACAATTCTTGGTCTTTCTGATTTGCTTGACCGTAAACCTGCTGACTTATCAGGTGGTCAACGTCAACGGGTAGCAATGGGACGTGCGATTGTCCGTGATGCCAAAGTTTTCCTCATGGATGAACCTTTGTCAAACTTGGATGCTAAACTTCGTGTTTCAATGCGTACAGAAATTGCAAAAATTCACCGTCGAATTGGAGCGACAACAATCTATGTAACCCATGACCAAACTGAAGCGATGACTCTTGCTGACCGTATTGTTATTATGTCATCATCACCAAACTCTGATAAAACAGGGACAGTTGGTCGTGTTGAACAAATCGGAACACCACAAGAGCTTTATAATGAACCTGCTAATAAATTTGTTGCCGGTTTTATCGGTAGTCCTGCGATGAACTTCTTTAATGTCAAAGTTGCTTCTGGAAAATTAACAAATAATGAAGGTTTGAATATGGACCTTCCAGAAGGAAAAGCAAAATTGCTTAAAGAACAAGGGTATGAAGGAAAAGAAGTGATTCTTGGAATTCGTCCAGAAGACATTCAAGCAAGCAATTTGGCACAACAAGCCTATCCAAATCAAACAATTGAAGCTGAAGTTGTCGTTTCTGAACTTCTTGGAGCAGAAACTATGCTTTATCTTAGAGCTGGTTCAACTGAATTTGTTTCTCGTGTTGAAGCGCGTGATTTCCGCAATCCAGGAGAAAAAATTACAGTGGCTTTGAACCTAAACAAATCACATTTCTTTGATGCTCAAACTGAACATCGCATCATTGATTAAAATTTACGCCCTCTTATCTCTAAAGATTCTGTCATTAATTGATAGAATCTTTTTTAGTTTGTAAGTGAAAAAATTACTGATAGGTCTTGTAAATAAAGGCTTTTCAACGATAATGTCAAAGATAATTGACACTAAGCAGCTTCAACTTTTCAGGCTTAAAATGCTAAAATTAACTTAGTCAAAATAATATTATTAGGAAAGCTCTCGTCTTTTTCGATTTAGTACTAAATCACATAAAGAACACCGACACCGCTCTTTATGCCGTAAAAATGTCGAATAAATGCTCTCCTGAGAAGGTTTGAAAAAAATGAAAAAAACAATGGACGGAAACATGGCGGCAGCACATATTGCTTACGCCTTTTCAGAAATTGCCGTAATTTATCCAATTACCCCAAGTTCACCAATGGCAGATTATACTGACGCGTGGTCAGTTGCTGGTCGTAAAAATATCTGGGGCTCAACAGTAAAAATTACAGAACTACAATCAGAAGCCGGTGCAGCAGGTGCCATGCACGGTGTTCTTAAAGCAGGAGGGCTTGCGACAACTTATACCGCTTCGCAAGGGCTCCTTTTAATGCTTCCAAATATGTATAAAATGGCTGGTGAACTTTTGCCAGCAGTTATTCATGTCGCAGCTCGTGCCGTAGCGGCTGGGGCGCTTAATATTTTTGGAGACCAGTCTGACGTGATGTCAGCCAGAACAACTGGGTTTGCCATGTTAGCAGAGTCATCTGTTCAAGAAGTGATGGACTTGTCAGCAGTTGCCCACTTAGCAACACTTGAAGGTTCAGTTCCTTTCTTGAATTTCTTTGACGGTTTTAGAACTTCTCATGAAATTCAAAAAATTGATGTTATTGATTATCAAGATTTATTACCAATGGTTAATCAAGAAAAATTAGCTGATTTTCGTGACCGTGCAATGAACCCTGATCATCCTACAGTTTCAGGGACAAATCAAAATGCAGATATCTATTTCCAACAAAGGGAAACGGTCAATTCTTACTATGAAGCTCTTCCTGAAATCGTTCAAAAATACATGGGAAAAATCAATAAACTTCGTGGGACAGATTATGATTTAGTCAATTATTATGGCGCACCTGATGCGACAGAAGTCATTGTTTCTATGGGTTCTGTTGCTGGGACAATTGAGCAAACAGTTGATTATTTAAATGGACAAGGCCGAAAAGTTGGTTTTATCAATGTTCACTTATATCGTCCATTTCCATTGGAAAACTTTCTTGAAAAATTACCAAAGACAGTCAAATCAGTAGCGGTCTTAGACCGTACAAAAGAATCTGGTTCAAATGGAGAACCTCTTTTCCTTGACGTTCAATCAGCGCTTTTCAATTCTAATGTTAAACAAGTGATTGGTGGCCGCTATGGAATTGGTGGAAAAGATACTCGTCCAGAACACATCGTCAGTGTTTTTGATGAATTAGTCAAAGCACAACCAAAACGTATGTTTACAATCGGAATTAATGATGATGTTACAAACTTGTCTCTGACAAATTCAAAAGTCCTTGATTTAACACCAGCAGATACATTTCAAGCAAAATTCTGGGGCTTTGGTTCAGATGGAACAGTTGGTGCCAATAAAGCAGCAATCAAAATTATTGGTGACCATACTGATAAATATGTTCAAGCCGCTTTTGAATATGATTCAAAAAAATCAGGTGGATTAACCATTTCACATTTACGTTTTGGTGATTCGCCAATTACTTCTGAATATATGACAGCTACACTTGATTTTGTTGCTTGTCACAACATGACTTATGTACGTAAATATAACTTGACCAAAGGCTTGAAAGCTGGAGGCCTATTTCTATTAAACACAAGTTGGAATCTAGAACAACTTTCAAAAAATCTTCCGAATGAAATGAAGAAATTCATTGCCGAAAATCAAATTCGATTTTATACGATTGATGCCATGAAAATTGCTCATGAAACCGGAATGGAACGCAGAATTAATACGATTATGCAGGTCGCCTTTTTCAAATTGGCTCATGTTATGCCTTTTGATGAAGCCTATGAGATTCTGAAAAAGGATGCTCAAAAATATGCAAAGAAATCACCAACCATTGTTGAACAAAATTTGAATGCAATGGCACTTGCTTTGAACGGCTTGCATGAAGTAAAGATTCCAGAAAGCTGGGCTGAAACTCAAGAAGAAAAAACGAAAGTTCTTACGACAGAAAGTTCTCGTAAAAAATATGTTTTTGAAATTGTAAATAAAACCAATGCCTTTGAAGGTGATGAACTTTCGGTACAAACCTTAGTCGATAACAAAATGACTTTTGGAGATGAACCATTGGGAACAAGTGCTTCTGAAAAAAGGGGAATTGCCTTAGAAATTCCTGAATGGAATGCCCAAGCTTGTATTCAATGTAATGAATGTTCATTTGTTTGTCCTCATGCTGCCATCAGACCATTTTTAGTCGACGAAGACGAATGGAATCAAGCACCAGAAGGTTTCCATGTTATGGATTATAAAGGAGCTGATGGCTTAAAATATCGGATTCAGGTCTCTGTTGAAGACTGTACAGGTTGTGGATTATGTGTTGAAGCCTGTCCTAAAAAGGGTGAAGCTTTAAAAATGATTCCTTATGAGGGACAAGAAAAAGAATCTGTCAATTGGGCTTTTGCGCAAACCCTTAAAACAAAAGAAAATCCAGCTCGTCCAGGTACAATTGCCGCTAGTCAATTTGAAAAACCACTTTTTGAATTTTCAGGAGCATGCTCAGGCTGTGGTGAAACACCATATATTAAATTATTGACACAAATGTTTGGTGACCGAATGATGATTTCCAATGCAACTGGCTGTTCAGCCATTTATGGTGGAACACAAGCAACACCATATACAACAAATGAGTTTGAACAAGGCCCTGCATGGTCAAACTCACTCTTTGAGGATAATGCGGAATACGGATATGGAATGTGGTTAGCTTCTCAAACCAGACGTCAAAAATTAGCAGCCCAAGTCCTTGAAGCCTTGCCAGAAATGTCAGATGATTTGCAAAAATTGGCGAAAGACTGGGTAGAACACTTAGAAGATTCAGAAGGAACACGAGCAAGAGCCGAAAAAATGAAGGGAATGCTTGCTTCTGAACACTTCAACTCAGCTAAGTTGGATGAAATATATAAACAAAAAGATCAATTTGTAAAACCAACCCAATGGATATTTGGTGGAGATGGTTGGGCCTATGATATTGGTTTTGGCGGTTTAGATCATATTGTAGCTTCAGGTGCTGATGTTAATATCTTAGTTATGGACAACGAAGTCTATGCCAATACTGGGGGACAAGTTTCTAAAGCAACTCCAGCTTCAGCAATTGCACAATTTGCTGCTGGCGGTAAATCTAATACGAAAAAAGATTTAGGAGCGATGCTAATGACCTACGGAGATGTTTATGTGGCTCAGATTGCTTCTGGAGCAAACATGATGCAAACAATCCGTGCCTTTGATGAAGCTGAAAAATTTAAAGGTCCCTCAGTCATTATTGCTTATACTCCATGTATTTCACATGGTTTATATGGAGGAATACATTTAGCACTTGATGAAGCAAAAGAAGCCGTGAATTCTGGTTATTGGCAACTTTATCGCTATAATCCTCTTCTTGAAGATTTGGGTAAAAATCCGATGATTCTTGATTTCAAAAAACCTGATTTTAGTAAAGTTAGAGATTTCTTATTGACACAATCTCGTTTTGGTAATCTATTAAAAGTTGATGCTGAACATGCAGAAAGTTTGTATGCTAAAGCTGCCAAAGATTCTCGTAAACGATTTATGCGTTATGCTAGAACATCAGGAGATTTAGATAAGTATTTAGAACGTGAAGCAAAAGCACTGGCGAAAAAAAATCCTGAATCAGAGGGGACTATAGAAGTTACTCTGCCAAAAGAACGTAAGAAACGTCCAGTTGATCCTGAGCGTGAAGCAAGACGAGCTGCTCGTAAAGCAGAACGTGAGGCTAAAAAATAATATATTCTTACTAATGAAAAGTTACTGACAGAATTTTTGTCAGTAACTTTTTTATTCTCGTCAGCTAAAAACTACAGTTTTGCTAATGTAAAAATTACAGATAGATTAAGGGAATAAGAACAAGATGATAAATCTTTATTTGGGAATAAAGCAGTTCACGTAAAATTTTGGTATAATTAGACTAACAATATAAAAGGAGGGGGACTTTTGACCGACTTCAATCAATTTTTTAACCTTGAGTTTTGGCAAAAGATTTTTGAATTGAATGAATCACCTCTGCGAATTGCTATTGCAATATTAGACATTGCAATTATCAGTTTTTTCCTTTATCAAGCGATTAGGTTTGTACAAGGAACAAAATTAATGACGCTTGTTCGTGGTGTGATTATTTTCATTTTTATCAGAATTATTGCCGGACTTATTGGACTTACAACAGTTGAGTGGTTACTCAACCAAGTTATTACCTATGGGGTTATCGCCGGAGTTATCATTTTTCAGCCTGAAATTAGGCGAGCGCTTGAAAGCTTAGGAAGAACAACCACATTATTTACACCAACGAGAAAAAGTAGCCCTGATGGGCATATTTCAGCTTACGAGAAATCTTTTGCTTACATGTCTGAGCGAAAAATTGGCGCTTTGATTGCGATTGAGCAAGGGCAAAATTTAAATGAATTTGTAAGTACAGGGATTCGTTTAGATGCGGATATTACTAGCGAATTACTTATTAATATTTTCATTCCAAATACACCTTTGCACGATGGCGCGGTCATTGTTCAGGGAAACAAAATTGCTGTAACTTCTGCCTATCTTCCTTTGACCGAAAAATCGGGGATTTCAAAACAATTTGGGACTAGACACCGTGCTGCAATTGGACTTTCTGAAGTCTCAGATGCTTTAATTTTAGTGGTTTCCGAAGAAACTGGTGGAATTTCAATCGCTCACAATGGAGAATTTTTCGCGGATATTTCCAAAGAAAAATTCCATGATATTCTAGTGGCCATTTTAGTTCCTAAAGTTGAAAAAAATGAAAAAGGAACAGGGAAGAATAGAAAAAATAAAGCAGGAGGAAAGAAAAATGGCAAATAAATTTTTTAATTCCAAAACATTTTATATCCTTGCCTCTGTTTTCTTTGCGATTGTCCTTTTCTTTAATGCTAATGCAACATCCATCCGTAATCAGGGAACTAATCAGTCTGGAGAAGTTTACACGGCCACAATTAATAACGTTCCAGTAGAATTAAAATATAATTCTAATAAATATTTCGTTAGTGGTTATAACAGCACTGCGACGGTTCATCTTTCTGGATATAATCGCTTGTCTATCACTAATGAAGAAAATTCGGACACAAGAAATTTCTTTTTAAGTGTTGATTTGACCAAACTAAAAACAGGAAAATTTGATGTACCAATTCGGATTGAACAACTGCCTGGCGGAGTAACGGCAACGATTGAACCTAAAACAATGAATATCACTTTAGAAGACAAAGTGAAGAAAGAGTTTGAAGTAACACCAAAAGCTGATTCAACTCAATTGCCAGAAGGTTTTACAATTGATTCACTTTCAGTGAGTGATGAAAAGGTAAAAGTGACTGCCGGGGAAGAGAGCATCAAAAAAATTCAAGCAATTGAAGCTGCTTTACCAAATGATGTTAATTTAAATGAAAATTATTCAGGCACAGTCACTCTTCATGCCGTAGACAGCACAGGTAAAATTCTTCCAGCACAAATTGAACCTTCAACGACTCATTTAAAAGTTGTAGTAAATAAATTAACTAAAGATGTGCCGGTTAAAGTGACACAAAAAGGAACGCTTGATAAGACTTTATCATCTATTAAGACAAAAGTATCTGATAAAACAGTTACTCTCTCAGGAGAAAAAAGTGCTTTAGAAGCAATCAACGAGGTTGAAGCATCAGTGGATATCTCTGGAGTTGTAAAAGAAACGAAAGTAACTGTTCCTATACGTGCAACAGGAGTAAGTGCTGATCCACAAGAAGTTGAAGTAACATTAACACCTGTAAAAATAAGTGGATAAATTTTCAGAGTCAAATAAAAATAATAAAAATGGAGACAAGAAAAAATGGGTAAATATTTCGGAACAGACGGTGTTCGCGGGGAAGCAAATGTTGAATTAACGCCGGAGATGGCTTTTAAACTTGGTCGTTTTGGTGGCTATGTCCTTAGTCAACATGAATTAGGTACACCAAAAGTTTATGTTGGTCGCGATACACGAATTTCTGGACAAATGCTTGCGAGCAGTTTGATTTCAGGACTTTTGTCTGTTGGGATTGAAGTTTATGATTTAGGAGTCATTGCAACACCAGGTGTAGCATATTTAGTTAAAAAAGATGGTGCCTCTGCTGGGGTCATGATATCAGCCAGCCATAATCCAGCACTTGATAATGGAATTAAATTCTTTGGTGGTGATGGTTATAAATTAGAGGATGAAAAAGAACTTGAAATTGAAGCATTGATTGACGCTGAAGAAGACACATTGCCACGCCCATCTGCTCAAGGCTTAGGAATGCTGCATGACTATATCGAAGGTGTTCGTAAATATCAAGCTTTCTTAAAAACAACAGCAGAAGGTAATTTTGAAGGCTATAAGGTTGTTCTTGATACAGCTAATGGTGCAGCTTATACTTCTGCTCGTGCCGTTTTTGCTGATTTAGAAGCGAATTTGACAGTTATTGGTGAAAATCCTGATGGACTCAATATCAATGTAAAAGTAGGCTCAACTCATCCTGAAGCGATGGCTAAAAAAGTTGTCGAAACAGGAAGTGACCTCGGACTTGCCTTTGACGGTGATGCTGACCGCCTGATTGCCGTTGATGAAAATGGAGAAATTGTTGATGGCGATAAAATTATGTTTATCGTTGGGAAATATCTTCTTGGACAAGGAAAATTGGCTCAAGATACGCTAGTAACAACTGTGATGTCTAATCTTGGATTCCATTTAGCGCTTGAAGAAGCAGGGATTAATTCAGTGATTACAGCCGTTGGTGACCGTTATGTTGTTGAAGAAATGAAGAAAAATAATTACAACTTCGGTGGTGAACAATCGGGTCATATGATTTTCCTTGATTACAATACAACAGGAGATGGTCAACTTTCAGCCATTCAATTGTTGAAAGTAATGCGTGAAACTGGCAAATCTTTATCTGAATTAGCAAGTGAAGTTACAATTTATCCACAAAAATTAGTTAATGTTCGGGTAAAAGATAATGCAGCTAAAAAATCAGCAATGGATGTGCCAGCGATTCAAAAAGTAATTTCAGAAATGGAAACTTCAATGAATGGGAAAGGTCGTATTTTAGTTCGCCCTTCAGGAACTGAACCACTCTTGCGTGTCATGGCTGAAGCGCCAACTCATGAAGAGGTCAATCATGTTGTAGATACCATTGTTGAAGTTGTTGAAGCAGAAATTGGTGTAAAATAAAGAAAAAAAGCAAGAACTGATTTTGTTCTTGCTTTTTATTATCAAGTAAAAACTCTCCTTATTGGGAGAGCTTTTTTATCTTTTTTGTCGTCTGGCAAATTCTGTGAAACGAAAGCGGTCGACTTGATGTCGAGATTCAGTATACTGAAAAAGAGTATTATCAGCAAGATAAACATGGGATTTGACAGAAACGACATGATGGTCTTTGGGATTTAAGTCAAGATATTTAAAGTCATCTTCGCAGGCAAAATCAATCGTGACTTCCTTTTGAGCATAGGCAATATCAAGCCCTAGAGTATCTTCTAAGTAGTCATAGGTTGAAATTTTAGCATGTTCTGGAGTTAAACCTTCGGAATATTTTTCTAAAAATAAATCCCAATCTAAAATTGAAAATTTGCCATCTACTTTGCGCCTTCTGAGAATACTTATGGCGTGTTCACCAACGGCAAAACCAGTTGTTTCTGAAAGTTTAGGGTTAATTTCAAGTCTTTCAAATCGAATGACCTCAGTTTCACTATGGAAACCCATAGAGGTTTGTAGTTCTTTGTATGAAGTTAAGCCAGAGATAGGGAAAAGGAGCCTATCGTGAGCGAGGACAATGCTACCATAGCCATGTCGTCTTTGAATAAGCCCTTTCTCTTCTAAAATTTTTAAAGCCTGTCTGACTGTTGAACGACTGCTCTCGTAATTAGCAGAGAGCTCATTTTCACTTGGAAGAATATCGTTCGTTTTATAGATATCGTTAAAAATCTTTTTTTCTAAATCTTGCAAAATCACTTCATATTTCTTCATACTTTATATTTTATCATAAAAATAATTGTTACCGCTTGCTGAAAACGTTTTTATATGATACAATGATTTTGTTAACTTGTACGTACAACTTCAAAAGATAGGAGATTCTTATGTTTGGAATAGGAAAAAAGAAAGAATTGAAAGACGATAAAGGGCTATATAATCCAGTTTCTGGAGAAGTTATTGAACTTTCAAAAGTAAACGATCCGGTATTTTCAAAGAAAATAATGGGTGATGGTTTTGCAGTTGAGCCCAAAGAAAATAAAATTTTTGCTCCAGTTTCTGCAAAAGTAACTTTGGTTCAGGGACATGCAATTGGCTTTAAACGTGCTGATGGCTTAGATATTCTTTTACATCTAGGTATTGATACAGTAGCTCTTAAAGGGGCACCATTTAAAATTAAAGTTAAAGTGGATGATATTGTTAATGGTGGTGATGAGCTGGGAACTGTTGATTGGGGGCAGATTGAAGCTGCTGGTTTGGATAAGACAACAATGGTTATTTTTACAAATACTAAAGACCTTTTATCTGGCTTTGAGGTTAAATATGGTTCAGCCAATGCACGTGATGAATTAGGTCAGGCAAGTGTTAAGTAAGTAAAAATATCAACCAATAAATTTATAGCACAAAGAAGACGAGAACTTTGGATATAGATTTTGTGACTATTAAACTCGTCAATTATTATTTTATATTATGAAATGCTTCATAGATAATGAAGCAAAAGGAGAACTTATGGCAAATTATTCACAACTTGCGACTGATATTATCGCAAATGTAGGTGGCGCTGAAAATGTCACAAAAGTTATTCATTGTATCACTCGTCTTCGTTTCACTTTAAAGGACAAGGATAAAGCCGATACAGCAGCAATTGAAGCCTTACCTGGTGTGGCAGGCGCGGTTTATAATTCAAACTTGAATCAATATCAAGTGGTTATTGGACAAGCGGTTGAGGATGTTTATGATGAAGTTGTTGAACAACTTGGGGATGCGGTAGTTGATGATGAGGCAACGGCACAAGCAGTCGCTGCAACAGCACCAGCTAATGGTAAAAAACAAAATCCGATTGTTCATGCTTTCCAAGTGGTCATTGGAACAATTACTGGGTCAATGATTCCTATTATTGGTTTACTTGCAGCTGGTGGGATGATTAATGGTTTACTTAGTATCTTTGTTAAGGGAAATCGCTTAATCGAAGTGATTGATCCTGCAAGTTCAACTTATGTCATTATTTCAACACTGGCAATGACGCCCTTTTACTTCTTACCTGTTTTGGTTGGTTTTTCAGCAGCAAAACAATTGGCACCTAAAGATACTGTTTTACAATTTATTGGTGCTGCAGTCGGCGGATTTATGATTAATCCAGGGATTACTAACTTGGTAAATGCGCATGTTGGAACGAATGCGGCAGGTAAAAATGTTGTTGTTGAAGCAGCTGCTCCTGTTGCAAATTTCCTTGGAGTAACTTTTAATACAAGTTATTTTGGAATTCCAGTTGCTTTGCCAAGCTATGCTTATACAATTTTCCCAATCATTGTAGCCGTGGCAATTGCTAAACCACTGAATGCTTGGTTGAAAAAAGTTTTACCACTTGCCTTGCGTCCAATTTTCCAACCAATGATTACTTTCTTTATTACCGCATCAATTGTTTTACTTTTGGTAGGTCCAGTTATTTCTACAATTTCTTCTGGATTGTCATTTGTGATTGATCATATCTTGTCATTGAATTTAGGAATTGCAAGTATTATCGTTGGTGGTTTGTATCAATGTTTGGTTATCTTTGGATTGCACTGGTTGGTTGTTCCACTTATTTCACAAGAATTGGCGGCTACTGGAGCAAGTTCACTCAATATGATTGTTTCTTTCACAATGCTCGCTCAAGGGGTTGGTGCCTTGACTGTCTTCTTTAAATCTAAAAAAGCAGACCTTAAAGGACTTTCTGCTCCAGCAGCAATTTCAGCCTTTTGTGGGGTAACTGAACCGGCAATGTATGGGATTAATTTGAAATATGTGCGTGTCTTTATCATGTCTTCAATTGGTGCCGCGATTGGTGCAGGTGTTGCTGGATTTGGCGGATTACAAATGTTTGGGTTCTCAGGTTCTTTGATTGGTTTCCCTAACTTTATTTCTAATCCTTTGACACATCACGCTCCTGCGGGTAACTTGATGCTCTTCTGGATCGCGACTGCGGTATGTGCGGTTGCAACTTTCCTATTGGTTTGGTTCTTTGGTTATAAAGATACAGATGTAATGGGAGAAGGCGTTGAACAAAAAAATGCATTTAAAGATGCAGTTAAATAATTAATAAACTCAGTTGGAGGCAGTGCTGATAAATTCTGCTTCCTTTAGTTTTATATGAGGGGGAAAAATGACTGAAAAAGATTGGATAATCCAATATGATAAAAAAGAAGTAGGGAAACGTTCTTATGGTCAAGAATCTTTAATGTCATTGGGAAATGGTTATTTAGGGCTTCGAGGTGCGCCTTTATGGTCAACTTGTTCTGACAATCATTATCCTGGCTTGTACGTAGCTGGTGTCTTCAACCGGACGAGTACAGAAGTCGCAGGACATGATGTCATTAATGAAGATATGGTAAATTGGCCAAATCCTCAATTAATAAAAGTATATATTGATGGTGAATTGGTTGATTTTGAAGCGTCAGTTGAAAAGCAAGCTACAATTGATTTTAAAAATGCTTTGCAAATTGAACGTTATCAGGTGAAATTGGCCAAAGGAAATTTGACTTTAGTAACAACAAAGTTTGTAGATCCAATTAATTTTCATGATTTTGGTTTTGTTGGTGAAATTATTGCTGACTTCTCTTGTAAATTAAGAATTGAAACTTTTACTGATGGTTCAGTTTTAAATCAAAATGTTGAACGTTATCGGGCTTTTGATAGTAAAGAATTTGAAGTAACCAAAATTTCCAAAGGACTTTTGGTTGCTAAAACAAGAACAAGTGAAATTGAACTTGCAATTGCTTCTAAATCATTTTTGAATGGATTGGCTTTCCAAAAAATAGATTCTGAGAATGATGAGATTTTAGCAGAAGCAATCGAAATTGACTTACAAAAAAATCAAGAAGTTCAGTTTGACAAAACGATTGTCATTGCAAGTTCTTATGAAAGTAAAAATCCTGTTGAGTTTGTACTGACAGAGCTGTCAGCAACTTCTGTCAGTAAAATTCAAGAAAATAATGCGAATTATTGGGAAAAAGTTTGGTCAGATGCCGATATTGTTATCGAATCAGACCATGAAGATTTACAAAGAATGGTCAGGATGAACATTTTCCATATTCGTCAAGCGGCACAGCATGGTGCTAATCAGTTTTTAGATGCATCAGTAGGTTCACGTGGCTTGACTGGTGAAGGCTATCGGGGCCATATCTTCTGGGATGAAATTTTTGTTCTTCCTTACTATGCGGCTAATGAGCCAGAAACGGCGCGTGATTTGCTCTTGTACCGAATCAATCGATTGACCGCAGCGCAGGAAAATGCGAAGGTTGATGGAGAAAAAGGAGCTATGTTTCCTTGGCAGTCCGGCTTAATTGGTGATGAACAATCGCAATTTGTTCATTTGAACACAGTAAATAATGAATGGGAACCAGATAATAGCCGGCGTCAAAGGCATGTTAGTTTAGCCATTGTATATAATTTATGGATTTACTCACAACTGACAGAAGATGAAAGCATTTTGACTGACGGTGGTTTAGATTTAATCATTGAAACGACAAAGTTTTGGTTAAATAAAGCCGAATTAGGAGATGACGGCCGTTATCATATTGATGGGGTCATGGGACCTGATGAATATCATGAGGCCTATCCTGGGCAAGAAGGGGGAATCTGTGATAATGCCTATACTAATTTAATGCTCACTTGGCAATTAAATTGGCTGACAGAATTATCAGAAAAAGGATTTGAAATTCCTAAGGAATTACTTGAAAAAGCTCAAAAAGTTCGGAAAAAACTGTATCTAGATATTGATGAAAATGGTGTGATTGCGCAATATGCTAAATATTTTGAGCTTAAGGAAGTGGACTTTGCAGCTTATGAAGCAAAATATGGGGATATTCATCGCATTGACCGTTTGATGAAGGCCGAAGGTATTTCCCCTGACGAATATCAAGTGGCTAAACAGGCTGATACGCTGATGTTAATCTACAATTTGGGTCAGGAGCATGTGACTAAGTTGGTCAAACAATTGGCTTATGAGTTGCCCGAAAATTGGTTGAAAGTCAACCGTGATTATTATCTTGCTAGGACTGTTCACGGTTCAACGACTTCACGTCCGGTTTTTGCTGGGATTGATGTGAAATTAGGGGATTTTGATGAAGCGTTGGATTTCTTGATTACAGCAATTGGCAGTGATTATTATGATATTCAAGGGGGAACAACGGCCGAAGGGGTTCATATTGGGGTCATGGGCGAAACGCTCGAGGTGATTCAAAATGAATTTGCTGGTCTGAGTCTGCGAGATGGCCAATTTGCAATTGCTCCTTATTTACCAAAAAGCTGGACAAAATTGAAATTTAATCAAATTTTTAGAGGAACTAAAGTTGAAATTTTGATTGAAAATGGACAATTATTACTGACAGCGTCGGCGGATTTACTGACCAAAGTTTATGATGATGAGGTTCAATTAAAAGCCGGTGTACAGACTAAATTTGATTTAAAATAAATGGTTTTACTCTTAATAAAGTTTTGATACAAGGATTTACAATTATTTTTTAATAAAAAAATTACTGACAGAATTTCTGTCAGTAATTTTGGAAAGTCATTGCTTAAAAATATATTTTTAAAATGACGAGAAAGAAGGTAAAAAGATGTTTAAAGCAGTATTGTTTGATTTAGATGGTGTAATTACAGATACCGCAGAGTATCATTTTAGAGCTTGGAAAGCTTTGGCTGAAGAAATTGGCATTAATGGTGTTGACCGCCAATTTAATGAGCAATTAAAAGGGGTCTCACGAGAAGACTCGCTTCAGAAAATTCTAGATTTAGCTGATAAAAAAGTATCAGCTGAGGAATTTAAAGAACTTGCTAAGAGAAAAAATGATAACTATGTGAAAATGATTCAGGATGTGTCGCCAGCCGATGTCTATCCTGGAATTTTACAATTACTCAAAGATTTACGTTCAAATAAAATCAAAATTGCTTTAGCATCGGCTTCTAAGAATGGTCCATTTTTATTAGAGAGAATGAATTTAACTGGATATTTTGATGCAATTGCTGATCCGGCTGAAGTTGCAGCATCAAAACCAGCACCAGATATTTTTATTGCAGCAGCACATGCAGTGGGTGTTGCCCCCTCTGAATCAATTGGGTTAGAGGATTCTCAAGCTGGAATTCAAGCCATCAAAGATTCAGGGGCTTTACCAATTGGTGTAGGGCGCCCAGAAGATTTGGGAGATGATATCGTCATTGTGCCTGATACTTCACACTATACATTAGAATTTTTGAAAGAAGTTTGGCTTCAAAAGCAAAAATGATTCGTAATTAATAAATTAGATAAAACCAATAAAAAAATACCACTTTTGAGTGGTATTTTTAATTTTTGATTTGTCTTTCCAACCAATCAGAAGCCCAAGAAACCCAGCGATGCACTGACGGAAGACAATAGGCATCAGAAGGAGCGGTTGTCCGATTAGCCAAAGAGACACCATGAGGTCCAGATTCAAAAAAGTGAGCTTCAAAAGGAACTTGATGTTTTGAGAGTCGATCACAATATTTAAGGCTGTTATAGATAGGAACACCCTCATCATCAGCCGTATGCCAAATAAAGGTTGGAGGAGTTGAGGAAGTGACTTTTTCCGAAATATTATATTCTGAGATATTTTCAATTTCAAAATTAAAATGTGACAAATCACTAGGCCAACCAAAAGTGAAGGAAGTTACTGGATAGCAGAGAATAACTCCTTTTGGTCGATGGATTTGTTCAGAATTACCATACCAAGCGGCTAGATGCCCTCCGGCAGAGCAACCAAGTAAGAAAACTTGCTCAGGATTGATTTGCCATTCTTTATGATTTTGATGAATCAGAGAAAAAACAGCTTGAACTTCTTCAAGATTTTGTGATAAAAAGTTATAGTTTGTTCCTTTATTCATCACGGTGTAATTAAGGAGAAGCACTTGATAACCTTGGGCGAGAAAAGCTAAGGCAAGAGGGTCAGATTCTCTTTGTGAAATATGTTGATAACCACCACCAGGGCAGATAATAATAGCAGGAAAAGTATAATTTTCGTTTTGACGAGGATTTTGGAGCTGATAAAAATCAACCCATGCATTATCATTTAAAGAAAACGTTGATTTATTCATAAGTTTATTGTACCAAAAAAGGGTTGAAAGAAATATCAAAATACCTCGTTGTTTATTTATTACATTAATAAATTTTAAGTTCGTTTAAGAAAACTATCATAGAATTTGATTATGAAGAAAATTATTTATAGTATAGGTCTGATATCCTTGCTTAATTTTGGAACGATTGCTTATGGAGAAACGGCAACCGGGACTTCAGCAAGTTCAGGAGATGCAACAGCTCAAAGCTCAACAGGGACTTCAAGTACCTCAAATTCAGCAAGTTCAGCTAGCAGTAGTTCGCAAAATACAAGTTCCTCTGAAGGAACGAATTCGACAAGTCAAAATCAAACACAAACAAGTACAACTGCTCAAAATCAGACAGATAATGTTGGGCAAAATCAAACGCCTCCGGTAGTAGAAAATCGAGACAGTTCAACAGATAAAAATTCTGGCAGTCAAAAAGAAACTAAAAATTCAACCACAATTATTAATGAAACCGTCAACAATAATGCAAAAGGGAACAATATTCTTTTGATGACATTGACCAGTTTGTCAGCATCAGTCACAATCATTGGGGGAATTATTGCCTTTGTGCGTCATTTGCGTGGCCGTGGCAAGAAGAAAAATCCTGTCAGTAAGGCACAAGTTTCTAAAAATGGGAAAACTCCTTCAAATTCAATGACAGCTGAGCCATCAGTAAGTTCTAAAAAAACGCCAAATGAAGAAAAAGTACTGACAGAAACTCAGCAAATTAATATGCAGGCGGATGAATTGCTCAAAAATCATAAAAAACAACAAAAAGAATATCGTCGCAGAAGAAGATAAAAAGCCATTTAAGGTTTTTTATTTTGCCCAAATTTTTGAAAAACTGTCAGTAAAATTTACTGACAGCTTTTATTTTAAAGACTGTGATAATGAAGGAGATAAACTTTTTCAAGTGGCAATACTGAAATTTTCTAAAGTTTGATTGTTTTTAGATTCATCAGTTGCAAACGTTAGATAGTGTCTTAGGGGATGTGTTATAATAAAATCATGAAATTTAACGAAGAAGAAATGTTACAATTTGCACAAAAATTGGGAAGAAAATTAGAGGCTCAAGATGTTATTGTTTTAACTGGCGAGCTTGGGGCTGGAAAAACAACTTTTACCAAAGGCTTGGCTTTGGGCTTAGAGATTCATCAAATGGTTAAAAGTCCAACTTATACAATTGTCAGAAGTCTGGAAGGACGTTTGCCACTCCATCATATGGATGTTTATCGCATTGGTGATGATCCGGATAGTTTTGATTTAGATGATTATTTATTCGGTGATGGGGTTTCGGTCATTGAATGGGGTGAAATGTTAGGCGATGATTTGCCAGAAAATTATCTGGAAGTCATTTTTGATAAGTATTCTAAAGATTTGGTCAACGATCAAGAGCGTGAAATTATTTTGAAACCACATGGAAAAAGATATGAGGAGCTCGTTAATAACTTATGACTACAGAGCTAATTGTTAGAGAAGCAAATGGCGCCGACAGTTCTAGAGTCATTGAATTTCTCAATAAGGTTGGAACAGAAAGTAATTTTTTGACCATTGATGAAGTAGGAATTTTAATCTCTGAAGCAGAAATGACGGACTTTTTAAATCAACAAGCTGAGAAAGATAATAATGCTTATTTTCTTGCATTCGTTGGTGATGAAATTGCTGGTATTTTGCATTTGACGCCGGATTATCATTATCGAGTACGTCATATTGCGGAACTTTTTATCGCTGTGTCAGAAGATTATCAAGGCTATGGCATTGGGACGATTCTACTAGAAGATGCACTTGAGTGGGTAGAAGAAGTTGGAACAATCAAACGTTTGGAATTAACTGTCCAAGCACGTAATAAAAAAGCACGTCATCTTTATGAAAAGTTTGATTTTGAATTAGAAAATGTCAAAAAATGGGGCGCCCGAGATGAAAATGGTCAATTAATTGATGTTTGCGAATATGTTTTATTTTTTGACTAATAGTTGACCCTTTTGTCAGTAAAATTAAATATAATTAAAGAAAAATTAAAATCTAATTTTTCTTTTTTTGTTGTGAAAAATCAGAATTTTGATATAATGCTAATATGAAGCTTTGGATAAAAACACTTCTCATGCTTGGAAGTATTATTTTAGTAACGGCAATTGCTGCAGGCGGATATACATTAACCGTTCTGAACAGTACAACAAAAGCCTTTAAAATGACTTACACTAATGCTGGGAATAAAAAGACAGAACAAGTCATTCAGGCAACTGAACCTCTAACAATCCTACTTATGGGGGTTGACACAGGAGGCGAAGGGCGTGGAACTTCCGATTCATGGAATGGGAATTCTGACTCACAAATTCTGATGACGCTTAATCCTAAAACGCACACGACAACAATGGTTTCAATTGAACGTGATACGATGACTAACATTTTAGATGCTGACGGAAACATTGTTTCTAAGCAAAAAATGAATGCAGCCTATCCCTTAGGTTATAACTCAGGGTCATCTTCTGACGGTTTAAAAAATGCCGTAAGTTATGCTATGAAAACTATTAGTGCTCAGACTGGTATTAATATTGACAGTTTTGCAACAGTCAATTTTGATGGACTAGTTAATATGGTTGATAATGTTGGTGGGATTGATATTAACAATACCACAGGCCAAACTCTCTATATTTCAGATACAGAGCCGCAATATACTGCGAAAGTTCCACCTGGAAAACAACATATTAATGGTGACCAAGCCTTAGTTTATACCCGTGACCGACATCATTTACCAAATGGTGACTATGGTCGGGCAGCTCACCAACGTGAAGTCATTGCAGCACTCATGAAGAAAATTTTAGCCTTAGATAATATCACACGCTATGAACAATTTTTGAATGAAGCCTCAAAAGATTTTAGAACTAATATCCCAATTAATGCTTCAACAATTACTTCATTACTAGGTTATAAAGATTGCTTTAACAAAGTAGTTTCTATTCAATATGAAGGCGTTGGTGAAATGGTTGATGGTGCTTCTTATCAATTTATGCCAACAGATATTTATCTCGCGATGCAAAATATCATGAAGAAATCGCTTGATGAATCAACAGTGACCACTTTGCCAAGCAGTTTGATTACTTATGAATCAGTTTTTGGCTCAGGAACAGCACCTTTTTATTATCTTCCGTCAGCTACTGTAACTGAAAAAGGAAAATCAACGGTGACTTATGGTGTTGATACGCAAGGAAATCTTGTTTCTTTGAATTCTAAAAATTCAGGGAATTATGTTTCGACAAGTGGTGGCTCAGTTCAATCAGATTCAAGTTCGGGCTCCTCTAGCTCATCAAGTGATTCCACGGCAACCTCAAGTTCTGATTCTACTTATCAACAAGATAATACTTACAATGATGGCTATAATAATAGTAATGACAGTACAACATCTAGCTATGGAACAGATGATACAAACACAGGGAACTATGGCTACGGTACAAGTCAATAATTGAAAAAAATAAGAGAATATGATAAACTTGTTTCTGTCAGTAATTTTAGCTTAAAAATTTACTGACAGAAATAATTTGGTCCGATAGCTCAGCTGGATAGAGCATTCGCCTTCTAAGCGAACGGTCGAGGGTTCGAATCCCCCTCGGATCATGGTGCCAAACCTCGCCCCACCTTCGTAGTGGGGCATTTTTTTATACTTTTTTACGAAAAGCAATTTAAAAGAAACATATTAAAAAAGGATAAACCATTATAAAAAAAGAAAATAAAGTCCTAATAAAAATTGTGCTATAATAGAAAAATGACAAGATACAAAGCCACAATAGCCTATGATGGCACAGATTTTGCAGGTTTTCAAAGCCAAACAAATCAAAGAACAGTTCAAAAAGAAATTGAAAAAATACTGACGAAGTTAAATTCTTTTGAGCCAGTTATTTTACAAGGCTCAGGCCGAACAGATTCTGGAGTTCATGCTTTTGGTCAAGTCATTCATTTTGATTTAAAGGGTAAAGTTCGTGATTTGGAACGTCTGCGATTTGGTTTAGACACTCAAACCCCAGCAGATATTGCAGTAAAAAAAGTGGAACTTGTCCCAGATGATTGGCATGCAAGATATCAAAAGCATGAAAAAACCTATGAGTATTATCTAGAAAATTCAATTACACGAAGTCCATTTCAAAGACATTCTAAAGCCTATTTTCGCTATCCACTTAATTTTGAGCGGATGCAAGAAGCAATGTCAAAGTTGGTTGGAGAACATGATTTTACAGGTTTTACAGCATCGGGTTCATCAGTTGATGACAAAGTAAGAACGATTTATCAGGCAGAAATTATCCGTCTTGACGAAGAAAATTTCAAATTTATTTTTCGTGGCAATGGCTTTTTGTATAAACAAGTGCGAAACATGGTTGGAACAGTCATTAAAATTGGTAATGACCGAATGCCTGTCAGCCAAATAGATAAAATATTGACCTCTAAAAATAGAGATTTTGCAGGACCAACAGCAGCACCTGAAGGTTTATATTTGAAAGAAGTCAAATATGTGGAAAATACTGACATCTAAAAGCTACTGTCAGTAAAATTAATGGAGAGAAGATGCCAAAGAATTTAAATGAAAGCAAAAAAATTCTAACAATTGCAGGTTCAGATATCCTATCCGGAGGCGGGATGCAAGCTGATTTAGCGACTTTTGCAGCCAATGGGCTTTATGGCTTTTGCGCCTTAACAAGCATTGTAACTGTCAAAGAAGATAAATTTTTTGTTCATCCAGTAGAAAAAGAACTCTTTCAAGAAGAGTTGGAAAGTTTAAGCGATGTGGACTTTTCAGCCATAAAAATAGGACTATTACCCAATAAAGAAATACTTGAACTGACCAAAAACTGGCTGACAGCTCTGTCAGTGAAATCTGATACTCCAATTATATTAGACCCAGTCATTGTTTTTAAAGAAAATGCTGACTATTCGGTCAATGAAATGCGTGACCTTTTCATCAGCCAACTCTTTCCTTTGGCGACTGTAATTACCCCGAATCTCAAAGAAGCAGAAATACTGACAGGGCTGTCAGTAAAAAGTAAATCAGAGATGAAAGAAGCAGCCAAACTTTTGCATGATTTTGGAGCAAAAAATGTCGTCATCAAAGGAGGAAATCGATTTGACCAAAAACAAGCCATTGACCTTGCTTATGATGGAAAAGCTTTTTATGAATTATCAAGCCCGATTATAGAAAATAATAACAACGGAGCAGGTTGTACCTTTGCTTCATCGATTGCGGCTAATATGGCTTATAATCACCTCTTTAAAGATTCAGTCAAGAATGCAAAAGACTTCGTTTATCAAGCCATTCAAAATGCAAATGAATATGGTGTTTTTCAAAATAAAAAATAAATTTCCAAAAGTAAACCAAACTTCTAGGAAAAGTAGGAGATGAAACTCATGGACAACAGAAATATCAAAAAATTAACTTTACTTGCGATTTGGACAGCAGTCACTTTTGTTCTAGGTCGCCTATTTACCTTCCCTATTCCAGGTTCAGCCGGTAATATATTAACTCTTTTGGATGTCGGAATTTATACAGCAGTCTTTCTATTTGGTAAACGAGAGGCGGCAATAGTTGGGGGCTTTGCAGCCTTTCTACTTGATTTGACTGCAGGCTACAGTAACTACATGTTTTTCAGCTTAATTATTCATGGCGGGCAAGGCTATCTCGCAGGATTAACAAGATACAAATGGCTTAACTTTTTGGTCAGTCTTGTCTTTATGGTTGGAGGATATTTTATTGTTGGTGGATTAATGTATGGCTGGGGTTCAGCCATTGGGGGACTTTGGGTAAATATTATTCAAGTTGTGGTTGGCTTTGCTTTAGCAAAAGTCTTGAGCCCGCTCATTGAAAGGACAGGTATTTTAAATGGATTTAGAAAAGCTTAAAAAAGACACACAAGTCATTATCGATGATGTCATAAAACAAACAGAAATTAAAGCTGGTCAAGTCTTTGTTCTTGGTTTATCTTCATCAGAAGTAAATGGTGGTTTAATTGGCCATGCCAGTTCTAGTGAAATCGGTCAGGTCATTGTTTCTGTCATACACAAGACCTTGTCAGACAAAGGAATTTATCTGGCGGTCCAAGCATGTGAACATCTTAATCGTGCCCTACTCATTGAAGAAGAATTAGCCGAAAAAAAAGACTGGGAAATCGTTTCTGTGATTCCGCAACTCCACGCTGGTGGAAGTGGTCAAGTTGCCGCCTACCAGCTCTTTAAATCTCCAGTTGAGGTAGAACATATTGTTGCCAAAGCCGGTTTAGATATTGGTGATACTAGTATCGGAATGCACGTAAAGCACGTCCAAATTCCCGTCCGTCCAATTTTAAGAGAACTTGGTGGCGCTCATGTAACAGCTCTTAAATCACGTCCTAAACTCATTGGTGGAGAACGTGCGAGGTACAAATAAATGAAAGAGATGTTAATCATGACCCCAGGTCCGACTGAGGTGGCTGAAAATGTTCGATTAGCAAGAGCAAAGGCAACAACGAATCCGGATATTGATTTAGATTTTTATGACTTTTACAAAAAAACTTGTAGTAAACTTGCTCAATTTTTAAAAACCAAAAACGATGTCAGAGTTTTAGCTGGTGAAGGAATTTTAGGATTGGAAGCGGCTTGTGCTTCGTTAACCGAAAAAGGTGACCGCGTACTTGTGCTTGATAATGGTATTTTTGGTCATGGCTTTAGTGATTTCATTGAGCTTTACGGAGGTGAAGCAATTCTACTGGAGAGTTCAGGAAAAGAAGCATTTTCCTTAGAAATTCTAGAAAAATTTTTAGAAAAAGACCATGACTTTAAATATGCAACAGTCGTTCATTGTGATACACCCTCAGGCGTCTTAAATGACCTCTCAAGCATTTGTCCTCTCTTAAAAAAATATGGAATTCTAACCGTTGTTGATTCGGTTGCGGCGATGGGTGGTGAAGATTTACAAGTTGATAAGTGGCAAATTGACATCGCTCTTGGTGGCTCTCAAAAAGTGATTTCAGCTCCACCAGGCTTAACAATTGCATCTATTTCAACAGAGGCTTATCAAGCGATGACAGAGAGAAAAAGCCCCATCGCAAGTTTTTATTGTAATCTCCTTACTTTTAAAGATTATTATGAAAAAAAATGGTTTCCATATACCATGCCAATTTCTGATATCTATGGATTAGACCAAGCGATAGATAATCTTCTTGCCGACCAAGAAATCTTGAAACGTCATGCGATGATTGGTCATGCGACAAGACAAGCAATTGAAAATTCTCCTTTGGAACTTTATTTGCAGAATGGCTATTCAAACACCGTTTCTGTTATTAAAGTGCCAGAAGGTCTGAATGATCAAGAAATCTTAAGGAAAATGCGTGAGAACTATCGAGTGATGATCACAGGATCATTTGATTATTTGGCAGGTAAAGTTTTAAGAATTGGGCACATGGGAGAGAATGCGAGACCAAATAAAGTGGCTTACAGTCTATATGCGCTTCAAAAAGTATTAGAAGATTTTGGTATTGCATTTAAAAATAATTTACAAGAAGATTTTTTAGAAGCTCTGAATTGAAAAAGAAGTGAAGCTTATAGCTTCTAATACAAATAAAAAGAAAAAATCTGATATTACAATGGTTCATGAAAAATAAAAAAACAGACTTTTGACAAAAAAGGAAAAATCAGATATAATTATTTTCGGGCACTGGTTTTTTATTATAAAAAATCAGTAACGGTAGGCTCCCCTCTGGGGAGCTGTTTTTGTTTTTCCCAGTTATTTCTGTTTTGTAAAAAGATTAGAGGAGATTTAGATGTCAACTAAGTATATTTTCGTCACTGGTGGTGGTACTTCGTCAATGGGTAAAGGGATCGTAGCGGCATCGCTCGGTCGTTTGCTTAAAAATCGTGGGCTTAAAGTCACTGTCCAAAAATTTGACCCATACCTTAACATCGACCCAGGGACAATGAGCCCTTATCAACATGGTGAAGTCTTTGTTACTGATGATGGTGCTGAAACTGACCTTGACCTTGGTCACTATGAACGTTTCATTGACATCAATTTAAATAAATATTCAAATGTTACTTCCGGTAAAGTTTACAGTGAGATTCTTCGTAAAGAACGTAAGGGAGAATATCTCGGAGCAACTGTCCAAATGGTACCGCATGTGACTAACATGTTGAAAGAAAAAATTAAACGTGCAGCAACAACAACTGATGCAGATATCATTATCACAGAAGTTGGTGGAACGGTTGGCGATATGGAAAGCTTGCCATTTATTGAAGCTTTACGCCAGATGAAAGCCGAAGTTGGTGCGGACAACGTCATGTACATTCACACTGTTCCAATTCTTCACTTGCGTGCTGCTGGAGAATTGAAAACTAAAATCGCCCAAAATGCGACTAAGACACTTCGTGAATATGGTATCCAAGCTAACATGCTCGTATTACGTAGTGAAGTTCCAATCACGACAGAAATGCGTGATAAAATTGCGATGTTCTGTGACGTAGCACCAGAAGCAGTCATTCAATCGCTTGATGTTGAACACTTATACCAAATTCCATTGAACCTTCAAGCACAAAATATGGACCAAATCGTTTGTGACCATTTAAAACTTGATGCACCAAAAGCAGATATGACAGAATGGTCAGCAATGGTTGACCATGTCATGAACCTCAAGAAAAAAGTAAAAATTGCTTTGGTTGGTAAATACGTAGAATTACCAGATGCTTATATTTCAGTGACTGAAGCGCTTAAACATGCAGGTTATTCATCTGATGCCGAAGTTGATATTAACTGGGTTAATGCTAATGATGTAACTGATGAAAATGTTGCTGATCTTGTTGGTGATGCTGCAGGGATTATTGTACCTGGAGGATTTGGTCATCGTGGCACAGAAGGTAAGATTGCAGCCATTAAATATGCGCGTGAAAATGACGTTCCAATGCTTGGAATCTGTCTTGGAATGCAATTGACAGCAGTTGAATTCGCTCGTAATGTTCTTGGACTTGAAGGAGCTCATTCATTTGAATTAGACCCTGAAACAAAATATCCAGTCATTGACATTATGCGTGACCAAGTTGATGTTGAAGACATGGGTGGAACACTACGTCTTGGACTTTACCCAGCTAAATTGAAAAATGGCTCACGCGCTAAAGCAGCCTACAATGATGCTGAAGTGGTTCAACGTCGCCACCGTCACCGTTATGAATTCAATAACAAATTCCGTGAAGACTTTGAAAAAGCTGGTTTCGTATTCTCAGGAGTTTCACCAGATAACCGTTTGGTTGAAATCGTTGAACTTTCTGATAAAAAATTCTTCGTGGCATGTCAATATCACCCAGAATTGCAATCACGTCCAAACCGTCCAGAAGAACTCTACACAGAATTCATTCGTGTAGCGGTTGAAAATAGTAAATAATATAGGCTAAAAAACCTCCGAGATTAGGAGGTTCTTTATTTGTTTTAAATAATCAGAATATTTAAAATATAGCTTGTTTTCCCATACTTTTTGTATTATAATAGATTCAATTTAAATCTGAAGAAAAAGGGGTGAAAAGATGCGTAAAGTAGGTCTAATTGGTTGTGGTCATGTTGGAGCAACGGTGGCTCTTGATATTGTTCAAGGAGGTCTTGTAGATGAGTTGGTCATTATTGATAAAAAAAGAGAAAAAGCTGAAGCAGAGGTTCTAGACCTGCTAGATGCCCTTTCTCTTTTGCCGTTCTATGTCAAAATTTATGTTGGAGAATATACTGATTTAGTAAATGCCGATATCATTTTATCGACCTTAGGCCATATTGAACTAATCAAACCTGGCGGAGACCGTTTTACAGAATTAAAAGCAAATATTCCAGAAATTAAAGAAGTTTCTGAGCAATTAAATAGGATTAATTTCAAAGGAATTCTGATTGCAACAACTAATCCAAATGATGTGATTGTCAATCTCTATTCTCAATTACTGAACCTCCCTCAAAGTCATATTATTGGAACGGGAACATATTTAGATACTGCAAGAATGAAAGCACAAGTAAGTAAAGCATTAAAGATTGATGGGCGGGCTATTGAAGGATATGTCCTTGGAGAACATGGAAACTCACAATTTACCGCTTGGTCAACGGTCAGAGTTGGGGGACAATCTTTTTTAGAGATTGCTAAAGAAAAAAATCTAGATTTAGAAGATCTAGAAGAAAAAGCGCGTCAAGGAGGCTTTGCTGTCTTTAATACGAAAGGTTATACTAATGTTGCCATAGCTGCAGCAACAGTATCTCTGATGAATCTGGTGCTTTCTGATGCTAAGAGTATTGCTATCTGTTCACATTATGATGAAAAGTTTAAATCCTATATTTCTACCCCTGTTTTGATTGGTAAAGAGGGAGTAGAGGCCCTTGTAAAATTTCCCTTAACTTTTGAAGAAGAAGTTAAGCTCAAACAATCAGTCTGTGAAATTCAGGAAAAAATAGATTATTTTAGTTAAAAAAAGAGCCTGTTCATTTGAACAGACTTTTTTAATCAGAATTAGCCATGTCTTCTTCTTCCTCATCGTCAGTATTTTCTTCAATACTGTCAAGAGTTTCTTCAAAACTATCAAAGGTTTCTTCAAAATCATCAAGTTGATCTTCGACATCATCCAAACGCTCACGAATATCTTGGTTTTGTTGATAAACTTCGTTAAGAAGAATTTGGATATCTCCAAGCATTTCGGTTTGAATTTTTTGAATTTGCATATTTGAAGCTTGATCATCCATCATCAAATGGTCAAGTTTTTCATGGAGGGCAGCTACCCCTTTTTCTGATTTAACATTGACTTGGAAGTCATTTTTAGCAGACAAGCGGTCATGGTGTGCAGCACGATTTTGACTCATCATAATCAAAGGGGCTTGCATTGCGGCCGTAATCGATAGAAAAAGGTTGAGGAGAATGAATGGATATTTATCCCACTCGACTCCGAAAATACCAGAGACATTAACAAACATCCAAACGACTAAAATTCCAAGATAAGTTAGAATGAAAGCCCACGAACCGACAAATTCAGTAACTTTATCAGCCACACGTTCACCGATAGTTTCTTGGGTTTGAAGTTGTTCTTCCACGTCATGAATCTCAAAATTTGCCTTAGTTAATTCTTCATTAAGTAAATCATTAACGGTAAAGTTTTTTTGCAGGTCAAGATGAAAAAGGGTATCTAAGACCTCCAAACGGAATTTAACCTGATGTTCATTACAGATGAAATCATGACTGGTTGCTTCTGGGTAATCGCGCATGATAACGGTTTGAAGGCTAGGGTCAAGATTCTCAAGGAAATCTCCTCCTGACCGGCGATGAACACGACCGTTAACAAGACAGACGACTTTATTTTTATTAATTGGAGTTGGAGCCATTTTATAGCATGGTTCAAGCTTGTAAAATCTAATTTCTTATTTTGTGAAATGGGTCAAGTTTTTTGATTTAAAATCAAAAAGTTGGCACAAGAAGAGCGCCAATCTACTCTTGGTCAATTTGACAGAATAAGTAATCATAATAATTGCGGGTTTGGGTCGACCTTTCAAAGCTTGAGCGCTCTCCTTTCATTTAGGTTTTTAAAGGACAGTTTAAATATGTCCATATTAAATTATAAGGTATTTTAAGAAATTTGCAAGCCTCAGGACTAAAATAAAAACTCCTGCAGAGCAAGAGTTTTTATTTTCAAACACTTTTTAGCGAAAGAACCTGATAAAATATCAGTAATTTAGTTTGCTTTAGCCTCTTTTTCCACAGCTACAGCTTGGAAAAGATATACAAAAAGACCAAAGATAAGCGAGATAATCGTTGTCCAAAGTTCAGGGTCTGGAACGCCAGCAAGAGCAGTTGCAACATAACCTACAACTTGTCCAAGAGCAAGCGACCAAAAAAGTGTGACAATAAGTTTCATATTTACGCTTCTTTCCATTATTTTCTATCCGCCTATAGTATAGTACAAATTATGACAAATTTCAAATTTTATATATAAAGGAGAAGATAAAAATAAGCAGGTACTTATCTCTTTACTATTGGTATTTTCCACTATATGGGATTAGTTTAGACTCTAAAAAATCATATTCTTCAACTTGTTCAATCTGGGTGAAGAAAGCTCTATTTCGCTCAGTGAGCATTATATTTGCTGGAATAGTATCTTCAAAACGAATAAGATAGGTTGGTTTTTCTAAAGCAATGGCGTAGCCAAGCTCCCAAGCTGTTCCAGAATCAGTATCTTGATGATCGAAATCAACAATTGCAACAATGATATCTGCTTTATTTACCTCATTTACATCATCTTCCATTGTCGCTTTGGCCCATTCAGGGGTAAAAGCTTCAACTTCTTGTGGTAAAGATTCAGGATGTTGACATCTCATTGGGCTAAAAAAGTTTGCTACTGTTTTATTTTTTGAAAGTGCATTTTCTAAAAGTTCAACTTTTTTTATTTGACTTTCACTAAAAAATGGTGCGGCAAGGTAAACGTTAACTGCTTGATTAAACAACTTGTTCAAGTTTCAAATCTCCTAATAATTCTATGGTTTCTTCGGCGGTATCAACAAGAGAAATGGCATCTATGACTTCTTTAGAAATCATTCCTTCCTTAAGTTGCAAGCGCAGTAGGTCAAAAAGAGGTTGATAAAATTTTCGACCAACAAAAATGACTGGGCGGACAGCGGTTTGGTTGATAGACATCTCAGTTAAAAGTTGAAAACTTTCTTCCATTGTCCCAAATCCACCAGCTAAAATGACAAAAGCTTCTCCTAAATCAATGAGTTTACGTTTGCGCTCATCCATTCCACTTGTTAAATAAAGTTGACTGGCATTTTGACGAGGTGGTTCTAAAGGGAGAATTCCATCAGGATAAACGGCAATAACTTTACCTTGATGACGAATGACTGCATCTGAGACCATTCCCATACATCCTTCTTCGGAACCACCATAGACGAGGGTATGGCCTGATTTAGCAAGTAATATTCCTAATTTTTCGCTTGTATCTTTATAGATTGGATTTTTTCCATCTCTTGAAGAAAGAAAGACGGTGACATTCATTAATTATTTTCTCCTTCAATTTCTTTTAATTTTTCTTTGATTTGTTGCAAAACATGAATTTTTGATTGTTCGTCCTCCACAAAATCATATTTATCGCCATCAATTTGGATTTTGGGACAAATATCAAAGTCTTCAAACCAAGTATCATATCTGCTATTTAATTCTTTATAGTAGTCATATAAACTTGGATCGTATTCCAATTGTTCAAATTGACGTCCTCTTTTTTTGATTCTTTCTAGCATTTTATCAAAAGAAACTTTGACATGAATGAGTAAATCAGGCCTTTTTTTGAAAGATAAACTATCAATTTCTTCCAACATATTGTTAAGTAAGTCATCATAAACCTCGACTTCCGTTTCATCTGCTCGTCCTAAATCGGCGTTCAAATGAAAAAGCAGACTATCTTCATAAATCGAGCGGTCTAATACATTATTATTATCAGACAAGGCTCTTTTGATTGAATCAAATCGCTTATTTAAAAAGTATATTTGTAATAAGAAGGCATATTTTTGAGGGTTCTCATAGAATAATGGCAAAACTTTATTATCGTCAACACTCTCATAAAAAGCTTGTGTTTTCAATTCCTCCGCCAACATCTCAGTTAAAGAGCTTTTTCCTGCTCCGATTGTTCCAGCTAATACTAGCACTGTCATTACACCTTTCCCATTCTATTTTTAGTTTTAGTGATTGTTTAATTAAAAATTAGTAATAAATAAACATGGCTTGCTCATTATAGTGCAAAAAAAAGTTCTCGTCAAATTGCTAAGTTATAACCTATAAATGCTGTTGTTAAAGGATTCTTTTAGTTTTTATAATTTTTTTATTACGATTAATAAAAAGGTGAAACATCTTAGTTTTTTGTAATAAAAACGAATTAAAAATAAGAATGAAAGCAGTTTTAAAATCAAAAAATGTCAAAAATGTTGGACGTTTTCAGGCGTTAAGTTGTTTTTTGATATCAATTTAGTTAAATTTAATTACTTTTGTTTGCGTTTAATAACTAAAATTTGACGCTTTTTTTGTTCTTAGTTTGTCTAAACTTATCCCAAGTTCAAGCTAAAATATAGTATAATAAAATTAATATCTTTTAATTAAGAAATACCAGTCGTTTTAGCAAGAAAGGAGGAAAATATGTTTGCACCCTTGAATACAAAAACTGAATATAGTTTTTTAGATAGTGTCGTTAAAGTTGATGACTATTTGGAAACGGCGCACCGTTTAGGTTATCAAACGGTTGGAATTTGCGATGTTGGGAATCTTCATGCTGCTTTTCGTTTTGTCAGAAAAGCTCAAAAATTTAATTTGCAACCCATTATTAGTATTGAGCTAAATTTTGAATGGCGGGGTTTACCAATTGCTTTTTCTTTTATTGCTAAAGATACTGAAGGTTATAAAAACTTACTTCGGATTTCGACGCTTCATAACTATGGACGCCGTCAATTTTCTGATATTCAAAATCATTTATCAGGAATCGCCTTGATTATTCCTGAAACTTACGGAAGTTTGAGCGAGCTGACAGAACTTTCGTCAGTAGCTGATGAAGCTTTTATTGGGATTGATCAACTGACAGATAAAGGGGCTAAATTTAATTTACCAACACTTCCTTTTCCTGCTATTCGCTATTTGAATTTTGCTGATAATGAAATTTTAGCAATTTTGCATGCAGTGCGTGATGGAGTTTCTTTCGATGAAAGTTTAACAATCAGTTCTAATGAACTTCTTCAAAGACCAGAAGCTTATGAGACTTACTTCCTGAAATATTTTCCACAGGCTTTGAAAAATCTGTCAGCATTAACAGCAAAGATTGCTTATCAGTTCGATGAAAAATTGGAGCTTCCTAGATTCGATAAGAAGAGACAGGCAGTTGAACATTTACGAGAAGAAGCGACTTTAGGTTTGTCAGCTCGACTTGAAGAAAAAAATTTACTGACAGAAGTCTCGTCAGTAAATTTGCAAGATTTGTCAGTTTATCAAGAACGTTTAGAAAAAGAGTTGTCAGTCATTCATCAAATGGGATTTGATGACTATTTCTTGATTGTCGCGGATTTGTTGCGTTATGCCCGTGAACAAGAAATTTATTGTGGAATGGGGCGTGGTTCAGCGGCCGGTTCTTTAGTTGCCTATGTTTTAGGAATTACACAAGTTGACCCTGTTCAACATAATCTTTTCTTCGAACGTTTTTTGAATCCAGAACGTGTCGCCATGCCCGATATTGACATTGACATGCCAGATGACCGTCGTGCTGAATTATTGGCCTATATGAAAAACAGATATGGTTCAGACCATGTCGCACAAATTGTTACTTTTTCAACCTTGGGTAAAAGACAGGCGCTTAGAGATGTTGGTAAAGCTTTTGGAATGACTGAAGCTGAATTATCCAATTTGACTCGGATGCTTGTGCGTCGTTTTGGAACTTTGGCTGATGAGTATGAAAATAATCAACGTTTTAAAGCTGAAGTGTTAAAAAATGGAAAATTGAAAAGAATTTATGAAGTTGCAAGACGAATTGAGGGAATGCCCCGTCAGACTTCAACACACGCTTCAGGTGTCGTTCTTTCTGAAGAATCTTTGGTGAATTATGTATCATTAAAACCGTCAGAAGATTTGGCTTTGACGCAATATGAGGCGCCAGATGTTGAAGCAATTGGACTTTTGAAAATTGACTTTTTGGGATTACGTAATTTAACAATAATTTCTAGATTACGTGATTTGGTGAAAAGACGTCAAAAAATTGATATTGATCCACTAAAAATAAATTTGGAAGATGAAGACACATTGGCCCTTTTTCGGGCTGGAAATACCATGGGAATTTTTCAGTTTGAAAATCCACAAATGCGACGTTTTTTAAGAAATCTTGCCCCAAGTAAATTTGATGATATTGTTGATGCAACTTCAATTTTCCGTCCTGGTCCATCACAGTTTATTCCACAATTTGTTGCTCGACGACATGGGAAAGAAATTGTGCCTACTGTGGATGATTCTATTAGTGAAATCTTAAAGCCAACATACGGAATTATGATTTATCAGGAGCAAATTATGCAGGTGGCTCAAGCTTTTGCTGGCTTTTCTCTTGGGAAAGCTGACCTTCTTAGACGAGCAATTTCTAAGAAAAAAGGGTCTGAGTTAGAAAAGTTGCGTGAAGATTTCTTAGATTCAGCAAGCCATAATGGCCATTCTAAAGAAAAAGCAGAAGAAATCTATGACTTAATTGAACGTTTTGCTAATTATGGTTTTAACCGTTCACACGGTTTTGCTTATGGGGCACTTGCTTTTCAAATTGCTTATTTTAAGGCACATTTTCCTGATGAATTTTATGAAATTCAATTACGTGATCGCAAACGTGAAGTAATGATTTTAGATGCGTTAGAAAATGGGTTTGAAATAGAAAAACCAAGCATCAATCTGATGAAAATTGGCGATTTTGTAAAAAATAAAAAGATTCGTTTAGGATTGGCTCACGTTCAAGGAATTTCTCGTGATTTAGCAAAATGGATTGTTGAAAATCAACCCTATAAAGATTTAGCAGACTTTGTCGAAAAATTACCTAATAATTTTCATAAAAAAGAAAACATTCTCCCTTTGATTCAGATTGGAGCCTTTGATTATGCAGATTCAAATCGAGGGAAATTAGCTTATAATTTGGCTGACCATGCTAATTTATTAAATTATTATAGTGATGATATTTTTATGGCAAGTTCTGGTGGGGGCTTTGCCTATCATGAGGCAGAAGATTATTCAGAAACCGAAAAATACGATTTTGAAAAAAATTTATTAGGAATTGGGGTAACACCACATCCTTTGCAAAATCTAGCTCGCAGATTTGAAGGTAATTTTACACCACTTGCTCAACTTGTGAAAAATAGACGAATGACTATCTTGGTTGAAATCAATTACATTAGAACGCATCGGACAAAGACGGGGCAAACAATGGCCTTCTTAACAGTATCTGATAGTCGTGAAAATTTTGATGTGACACTTTTTCCAGAGATTTATCGTCAATTTTCAAGTGAGCTTGAACAAGAAAAATTTTATCTCATCAGTGGAAAAGTAACAGAACGTAATGATGAATTACAGCTGGTTGCTGACCGAATAAGCCCAGCTTTGGAAACGGATAGAAAACTTTGGCTAAATTTAAAAGATGAGAAGTATAATCAAAAAATTTCACAAATTTTGCGTGAATTTCCGGGCTCTCATCAAGTGATTCTTCACTATTCAAATTTGAAAAAAACAATCCAAACAAAAATTTATGTGGAAGAATCGGAGATTTTACAAAAAAGGCTGGAAGGGTATGTTATAGCTGGTATTTATAAATAAAAAAACCGTTCATCCGAACGGTTTTTTATCTTATCCCACATAAAGGTAAACAGAGAAGAACATGAGCATTGCAGCCAGTAAAACAAAGAGGTGCCATACCACATGGGCAAAAGGAAATTTAAAGTGATAGATGAGTGCTCCAACAGAATAAACAACGCCACCAGCGACTAAAAGCCAGAAACCTACGGGATGCAGGGCGTTCCATAAAGGATAAATGACAATTAAAATCATCCAACCAAGAACGACGTATAAAACGGTTGATAATTTTGGTGTTTTACCCCATTTTGGTAAGTATATTGATGTTAAAACAATCCCTAAAATAGAACATATCCAAATAACTGCTAGGACAATCCAACCTAGCCAATTGTTTAAAGCAACTAAACAGTAAGGGGTATAAGTTCCAGCAATCAAAAAGAAAATTCCGTTGTGGTCAAAAACTCGAAAGACTTTGACTGCTTTAGTAAAATGTAAACTGTGCGCTAAAGTTGAACATAGAAAAAGAATGACTAACGAAGCTCCATAGATTGTAAAAGCAACCACTTCAAGTGCAGAACCAGATGCGGCACCTTTAATGACAAGGAGAACTAATGCTGCAATTGCTAGACCAGTTCCTGCTCCATGAGTAACTGCATTGAAAATCTCATTGAGAATCTGATAGGTTTTTGAACCTTGTGTTTCTTCCATTTGGTCTCTCCAATTTATTGATTTATTCAGCTTTTGAGCAATTTTTAATTTGTTTTTGGAATCAAAAAAATAATATTATCAACCTTTTTTGCTCTTTCCAACTGAAAATTTGTTATAATATATGATAGCACAAATTGTATAGAAAAGGAATTGGACTGCCGACTTTCTCTTATGAGAAAAATGGGAGTTCAGATAGTAAATATGCCAATAAAAATTGTGACAGATTCATCCATTACGATTGAGCCAGGAATTGCTCGTGAACTTGACATTACTATTGTTCCGTTGTCAGTAACGATCGATGGAACAATGTATTCAGACGACGACTTGAAGTTTGAAGATTTCATGGTCAAGATGGCTGCATCAAAAAACTTGCCTAAAACAAGTCAGCCACCAGTTGGTGTTTTTGCCGAGGTTTATGAAAAAATTGCTGCTGAGGATGATGAGATTATCTCCATTCATTTAACAGAAGCATTGTCAGGAACAGTAGAAGCAGCACGCCAAGGGGGAATGCTTTCAGGTCGTAACGTAACGGTCATTGATAGTGACTTTACTGACCAAGCACAAAAATTCCAAGTGGTTGAAGCAGCGCGCCTAGCAAAAGCAGGAGCATCTAAAGAAGAAATTTTAGAAAAAATTAAATATATTCGAGAAAATACAGAGCTTTTTATCGGATTTTCAACATTAGAAAATTTGGTTAAAGGTGGTCGTGTCAGTCGAATGACAGGACTATTTGGAAGTCTTTTACAAGTTCGCGTTATTGGAACTTTGAAAGACCGTGAATTGAATACTCTTTTACGTGGACGTGGAAGTAAAACTTTTTATAAATGGCTTGAAGAACTTTCAGATTCTATTAGTAGTTCTGGACGTAAAATCCGTGAAATTGGAATTTCTCATGCTCAAGGTTTAGAATTTTCACAAAAAGCGAAAGAAGTTTTGCAAAAATTTGTTGAAAAACCTATTTCAATTTTAGATACCAACACGACAATTGCCACTCATACAGGTCCTGGAGCTTGGGCAATTATGATTGATTATGAATGATAAATCTAAAAATATGATGAAAAATTTTATACATACATTTGCCGGCTTGTTGCTGGCAATTTTGCTAATTTTGGGCTTCTTTTTGCTCCTTTTTCCAAAGGCAGGGGACCGATTTTTAGCTGACAAAAAAGTTTCAACTCTGTCAGCAAAAAATCTGACTTATGCAGCTTTAGGAGATTCACTGACAGAAGGAGTTGGAGATGCCACAGGACAAGGTGGTTTTGTCCCTTTATTTGCCAAAGATATTGAGAATAAGACAGATAGCTCTGTCAGTAGTCAAAATTTTGGGAAAGCTGGAGATACAAGTACTCAAATCCATAATCGTATGATGAAAAGTAAAAAAATTACTGACGGCTTAAAAAAGGCTGATATCATTACGATTACCATTGGAGGAAATGACGTCTTAAAAGTCATTCGTGATAATGTCAGCAAACTCTCATCAATGACAGAAAAAGATTTTACTAAGCCAGGGGAACTTTATCAAGCACGAGTGAAAAAATTATTAGATAAAATTCGTGAAGACAATCCCAAAGCGCAGATTTATGTCCTCGGAATTTACAATCCTTTTTATCTTAATTTTCCTGAGCTTACAGTCATGCAGAATGTGATTGATAGCTGGAATACAGCGACTGCTGGCGTTGTAAGTCAAGAAAAGAACACTTATTTTATTCCAATCAATGACTTACTTTATAAGGGTTCAGGAGATAAACAAGCGGTTGAATCTGGCAGTACATCCGATGCAGTTTCCAATAACTTACTTTATACAGAAGACCATTTCCACCCAAATAACGTAGGTTATCAACTTATGGCTGATGCAGTATTTGCAAGTTATAAGGAGGTCAACCAAAAATGACTAAGCGCTTAAAGAAAAAAGCAAAACCAGTTGTTTTTCTAGCTCTTGTTCTTGGTTGTGCATTAATTTTATCAGGAGTTCTTGGTTTGGCGGGACATTTAAACGAACAAGAATCGTCTAAAACAAAAAAGAAAAGTCAATTGTCAGAAACTAAAAGGAGTTCAACTTCCCCAAAAAATATGGATAAAAATATTGAGCAGATGACTTTGGAACAAAAAGTTGGTCAGTTATTTATGACAGGAATGCCAGCAAATAACTATAATCAGGCAACTTTTGATGCGATTGAAAAGTATCAAGTAGGTAGTATTATTTTGACTGGTCGCTCTAATCTCAGTGTCCCAGAAATGAAAGATATTACTGACAAACTACAAGGCTTAGCACCGGCTAATCGCAAACTCTTGATATCCTGTGACCAAGAGGGAGGAAATGTTCAAGTTCTCCAAGGTCAGGGTTTTCCACAGATTCCTGATGGATTAACTCAAGGAAGTTGGACAGCTGATAAATTACAAAAGGAATCACAAACTTGGGGAAGTGAACTTTACGCAGCTGGAGTGAATTTTGACTTAGCACCAGTTGCTGACCAAGTTTTATCTGCCGACTTTGCTCCACAAAATGCTCCAATTGGCTATTGGAGTCGCCAATATGCTTATGATAAAGCAAGTATCATAAGCCATGCTCAAGCATTTACGGAAGGCATGAAAGCAGCCAAGGTTTTGACAACTGCTAAACATTTTCCAGGGCTTGGAGCGGTGACAGGCAATACAGATATCAGTGCAGGTGTTAGAGATGACCAAACGAATTCCAATAGCGAATCTGTTCAAATTTTCAAAGATTTAATCTCTTCTGGGACACCTTCGATTATGACCGCAACCGCTATTTATGATAAAATTGACCCTAATCTTCCCGGTGCTTTTTCATCCAAAATGGTTGATGGTTTACTACGGAAACAATTAGGCTTTGATGGTTTGGTTATTACAGATGATTTATCAAATGCTGTCCAAGTACAATCATGGACGCCTGGTCAAAGGGCAGTTTTAGCATTGTCAGCAGGAAATGACCTTGTTTTAGCAAATGAGCCTACACAAATTCCAGAAATGATCTCAGAAGTTTTGCAAAAGGTAAAAGCAGACCCAGACTTTGCTAAAAAAATCAGTCAATCAGCCACAAGAGTGATTAAAGTAAAAGAAGAAATGAAACTTGTAGAATAGAGAAGCAAAATGGAAAATAACGAAAATCAAACAAGAAAATCAAAAACAAAAAATTCCACTAAGCCAAAAACTGAAAAAGAAGAAGGTCTTAAAAAACGTCCTATTTGGAAATGGCTCTTTATTATTCTTTTGGCTCTGAATATAGCTGGAGTTGTGTTTATTGCCATTCGCGTGACTAGCCCAAGAGACCAAACGGTTCTCAATCAAAAATCAACTAATAGTTCAGACCAAAAGGTTGCTCAGATTACGAGCACAACTTCGCAGCTTAATGAATTGATAAATAGTTATTTAGAAACTTATCAAACTAAAGAAATGACTTATAAGTTTTATATTTCTAATCAACAAGCAGTTCTTGAGGCATCTTATAAACTTTTTGGAACCAAAATTCCACTTTATATTTATTTTGAACCTCTGGCACTCTCAGATGGTTCAATTAGTCTATCTGTCCAAAATATTTCTGCTGGAAGTTTGAGTTTACCAACTTCAGAAGTTCTGCAAATTGTTAAGGCATACGACTTGCCAGACTTTGTTCAAGTTGAAAGTAAGAAAAATCAAGTGGTCATTAATTTGTCCAAAATAAATGTCTCAGGTAATCTTTATATTAAAGCGAATCAAATTGATTTAGCCAAAGGGAATTTTGTCTTTGATTTCATGAAAAAAGCCTGAAAAACGCATTAAAATGGCATTTTGACTTGCAAACTAGGCTAAGATTTGCTAAAATGAAAATTGCCTATGTTTAAGGTAAAAAACAAATGGAGGACATTTCTAAAATGGCTAACAAACAAGATCTTATCGCTGAAGTTGCAGCAAAAACAGGATTGACTAAAAAAGATTCAGAAAAAGCAGTTAATGCTTTTGGTGAAGTTGTAACTGAATTCCTTGCAAAAGGTGAAAAAGTTCAATTGATCGGTTTTGGTACTTTCGAAACTCGCGAACGCGCAGCTCGTGAAGGACGTAACCCACAAACTGGTGAAGCAATCAAAATCGCTGCTACAGTTGTTCCTGCATTCAAAGCTGGTAAAGCATTGAAAGACGCAGTTAAATAATTATAGCTATTAAGCATTAAACACCGTAATTTTACGGTGTTTTTTTCTTGTCTGTCATTAAAATAAAAAACATATCCCGGGATATGCTTTTTTAGATTTCCTTTGTAAAAAAAGATTCAGTGATAATTTCCCCTAAATTTTCTTCCTTAACAATTCCTGTGTCAGAAAAACCAAGTTTCTTGTAAAAGTGAATGGCATTTTCATTGCTACTTAGTACCCACAGACCAACTTTTGGATAATTCTCTGTTGAAAGTTCTTCTAAGGCGAATTCAAGCATTTTTCGACCTATTTTATGTTTTTTATAGGAGTCAAGTAAGTATATTCCATGAATTTCACCAAAGTTTTCTTCAAAAGAATTATTCCGAAGAGGGCCCCAACCGCAAAAACCAATAATTTTGCCTTCAACAATGGCAACCACTGCATTTGAACAAAGATTATTTTTAAAAATATTAATGCTTGATTCAAGCGTTCTGTTTTTTAAGAAACTTTCTGGGAGAAGTCCAGTGTATGTTTCTAACCAGGCTTTATAGTGAACAAAAGCAATTTGCTCATAATCATCTGGGAGTGCTTTTCTTAGTATTACTTTCATTGTCAGACCCTTAATCTTTTTTTATATTATATCATTTATCAAGAATGATATTCAAAAAAATGAAAAAGCCAAATAGTGATGTTTTCTGCCTTATTTTTTTGTTATACTATTGAATATAAAAAAGTCGGAACGAAGAGGAGGGGAAAATGTTAGCTAAAAAAAACTATCAGTCACCTTTAGGAGAAATAACGCTTTTAAGTGATGAAACTTATTTATTAGGAGTGTGGTTTAAAGAGCAAAAATACTTTGCGGCCAATTATGATTTAAATCAGGCAAAAGAGGATAAGAGTCTTCCAATTATTAATGCTATAGAATGGTTGGACGCTTATTTTAAAGGAGACAACCCTGATTTTAAAAAAATAAAATTGAAACCAGAAGTAACGGAATTTAGAAAAAAAGTACTCAAAATATTAAGTGATGTCCCCTATGGTAGTCTAATTACTTATAAAGAAATATCAAATCTCCTTCAGGTTAATGAAGAGAAAAAAAGAAATATGTCACAGGCGGTTGGTGGAGCAGTTGGACATAATCCACTTTCAATCATTATCCCTTGTCACCGAGTTGTGGGGATCGATGGTTCCATGACAGGATACGCTGGTGGACTAGAGAAGAAAAAAGCTCTTTTGAGACTTGAGCAAGCACATTTAAAAAAATAATTGGAGTTTTCATTTGGAAATTACTGACGAAACTTGGGAAATCATTAAAAATAATGATAAAAACTTTGATAATAAGTTATGGTATGGCGTAGCAACGACCAAAATATTTTGTCGTCCTTCCTGCGTCTCTAGACTACCAAAAAGAGAGAATGTAAGTATTTTTCAAGCAGCCGAGCAAGCCTTAGAAGAAGGTTATCGTCCTTGCAAAAGATGTCGACCAATGGATAAAATTATACCAAATGAGGTTTGGGTAGAAGAGATTGATTTACTTTTAAAAAATCATTATGATGAGGACTTAAGTCTTGAGGAGCTTGGACAAAGACTTCATGGTTCTTCGTCTTATCTTCGCCATATTTATAAAAAAATAAAAGGGCTAACTCCACAGCAAGAACTAACAAGAATAAGACTTGAGCAAGCAAGAATACGATTGCTTAAAGGAAATGAAGCAATCTCTGAAATTGCGCGTGACGTTGGAATGATGAATACTCCTTATTTTATAAAATCTTTTAAAAAGCGCTATGGACTTGCTCCCAATCAATACCGTAAAGCTTATAATATAAATTCCAAAAAATAGGAGAAAAAACTCTTATTTTTTTATCCCTAAAATTGCTTAATTTATCCCAGACTTTTGGTCAGTACTTTTGATAGATTGAGTTAAAATAGCAATATGAAAATAAAAAATATAAAAAAATCCTATGGTAACAATCAAGTGCTAAATGATATCAGTTTTGAATTAAAAGCTGGTGATAAGGTTGCTTTATTAGGTAATAATGGTGCGGGAAAATCAACATTAATGAATATTATTAATGGAAATGTCAAGGCTTCTTCAGGAAAAATTGAATATGGCAAAATGAAACCGACTTCCAATAATACTGGTTATATCATGCAAAATATGACCTTACCTCCTGATGCTTTAGTCAGTGAAGTTTTAGCTTTGTTTTCAAATGATGAACAATCTAAAGAATATGGCTTAAAACTGGTCAAAGAATTTAAAATGGAATCCTATTTAAAGCAAAGATTTTCAAATTTATCTGGTGGTCAAAAACAAAAACTCTTTTTGGTATCTGCACTACAAAATAGTCCTGAATATTTCTTTTTGGATGAAATTACAACGGGTCTTGACAGTGAGAGCAGAGGAGAGCTTTTTAAATTTTTATCTTCAAATTTGAAAGTAAAAAATTCAACTTTACTTTTGGTAACCCATTATTTAGAAGAAGCATTGCAATTATGCGACCGATTTATCATTCTTAAAGATGGAAAAATTATTGCAGATTTACAAAAATCAGATTTAATTCAAGAAGAATTTTCTTTTGTTGAATTTTTAGTAGAAGTTCCAGAATTTGAAGCCTATAAACTAAAAGAAAAACAGTACAAATTACCAAAGGAATTGGCTGAACAAGCCATCATTAAATTCAATAAAGAACTTGTTTTATATCAAAAGACTTACCGTATCAACTTGGAGGAACTATTATCATGAAATTTCTAAAATATTTTACATTTGAACTACGTTTACGCTATCGGAATCCTTCACAAATTTTCTTTGTATTTATCTTTCCCTTATTTTTAATGTTTGCTTTTTCATCAAGTTTTGGAAAAAGCATACCACATTATATTGAAAATAATATTGCATCAATATTATTATACAGTGTTCTATCAGCTAGTTTGACTTCACTGTCAGTACAAATTGCTGACTATCAGTCTGGAAAAATTTATCAATTATTTGTCCAAAGAGGAATAAAAAAATTATTTTATATTATTGCACAAATTGTTAGTTTTATGATTATTATCTTTTGCTCAACGCTTGTTATTCTAGTAGTTGCTCATTATGCTTATGATTATGAGTTTCCTAAGTTGAGTTTATTAATTCTTTTTTATCTAAAACTTTATTTATATTCAATTCCATTTTGTTTATTAGCAATGATTATTGGACTTCTTGCTAAAAACACGGCAACAGCAAGTGCGATTGCTATGCCTCTGATGTTTCTTTCCTTCTTCTTTTCAGGAATGATGATTCCGTTAGCACAACTTTCAGGAGGAATTCGTAAGATTGCTGACAATTTTTTCCTCACTCAGTTACTTTCTGATTTAAACCATACATTAACTTCCAACTATACAGTCGTTCCAAATTGGTCAAGAATATCTTTAAGTGTCGGATTGATTTGTCTCTTAGCCCTATTAGTTTATCGAAGAAAGGCCTAAATACTTTAGCTTTTGTCAGTTAAATAATTGTTTAAGTGAGTATTTATTTATATAATGAAAAAGTGAAATTAAAAAAACAAATTGACCCTAATATAGAAGAAACGGAAATTGTCATTGTTGCTCGAAGGCAAGAAGAATTTTCGGCTATTGTAAAAGAATATCATTTAGAAGATTTGTCTTCTATAGATAACGAAAAACTCTATTTGGCAACAAATAAAGGTTTTGAGATTGTTAATATCAGAGAAATTTTATATTTAAAATCAGAAAAAAATTATCTAGATTTCCATATGACGGATGGAGTGATAAGAGTAAGATCTCCTCTCTATTTTTATGAGAAAAAATTGGCTTTGAATTTTATTAAAATATCAAGAAATACTCTGGTTAATTTTGAACAAATAAGGCGCTTGGAAACAGACTTTGTTTACGGAGTATTGCTTTATCTCGGAGATGAAAAGTTGCCTGTCAGTCGTAGATACTTGGCAAATATCAACAAGAAGTTAGAAGAAGGAGCTAAAAAATGAAATATGTAATTTCGGGACTCAAAGGTGCCTTCATTGCTATAGTATGTGGAGTCTTGCTTACTTTGTATTTTGGTGGAGAAATTGATTTTGAATCAATGACTCTAATTCTTGTTTATGGTTTTGTTCAGGGGGCCATGTCTAAATTGATAGATGAATATGTCACAATTGCCTTGCTTGAATTTGTTAGTCAAGCTTTAGCAAGTTATTTGCTGGCTTGGGGTTACTTATTAGTTAATACTTGGCTTTTTGATAGCTCGTGGCAACATCATATTTGGAGTTTTACTATTACTTGGTTGCTCATTTTTATTTTGGTATATCTTTATTCAATCGTCAGAAATCGGAAAATTGTCAAAAGATTTAATAGACAGAAATAGCGAATGTCAAAAGTTTTTTATGGTAATTTAATCATCATTCTTATATTTTAGTCAAACTTTTCGGTATTTTTTGTGTTAAAATAAGATTGATTTTTAAATATTAAGGATAAAAAATGATATATTTTGATAATTCTGCTACGACAGCAGTTAATCCAATGGTTTTACGAACTTATACAGATGTTGCAACAAAAATTATGGGAAATCCGTCAAGTCTACATGGTTTGGGGACAACAGCGACGAGATTATTAGAGGCTTCAAGACGACAAATTGCTGAACTGTTGGGAGTCGATTCACAAGAAATATTTTTTACAAGTGGAGGGACTGAAGGAGATAATTGGATTTTAAAGGGTGTCGCTTTTGAAAAGCGTCCTTATGGTAATCACATCATTGTTTCTAATGTAGAGCATCCAGCTGTAAAAAATACAGCAGAATGGTTAAAAACGCAAGGTTTTGAAGTTGATTTTGCACCTGTTGATGGGGATGGTTTTGTTATTGTTTCTGAGCTTGAAAAATTGATTAGAGATGAAACGATTTTGATTTCAATCATGGCAGTCAATAATGAGGTTGGAACTATTCAACCGATTGGCGAAATTTCTGACCTACTTGCTGATAAGCCAACAATTTCTTTTCATGTAGATGCAGTACAGGCCATTGGTAAAATTCCATTAGAGGCTTGGTTGACAGAGCGGGTAGATTTCGCGGTTTTATCTGCTCATAAATTTCATGGGCCACGTGGTGTGGGAATTGTTGTTGCAAAAAAAGGGAAAAGACTGACTCCGCTTTTACATGGGGGAGGTCAAGAGCATAATTGGCGTTCGACTACAGAAAATTTAGCTGGAATTGCTGCGACTTCTAAAGCCCTTCGTTTAGCTTTAGATGATGATGACTTTAAACGTCAAAAAGTACGAGCAATGAAGCAGGTGATTTTAGAAGAGTTAGAAAAGCATCGAAAAGTTCATGTTTTTAGTAAAGTGGAGAATTTTGCTCCTAACATTTTGACCTTTGGGATTCGTGGGGTTAGAGGTGAGGTCGTTGTTCACGCTTTTGAACAACATGAAATCTATATTTCGACAACCTCAGCTTGTTCTTCAAAGAAAAATGCGGCGGCTGGAACTTTAGTTGCGATGAATGTCCCTTCAAAATTAGCAACAAGTGCGGTCAGGATTTCTCTTGATTCAAAAAATAATATGGCTGAAGTTGAACAATTTTTGACTGTTTTTCGACAAATTTATCAAGAATTAGAAAAAGTAAGTGGTTAAATATTTTATAAAAGTGATTTGAAGATAATTTCAAACCACTTTTCTTATCCAAATCTTAAATTGTTCTTATTAAGTTATCATTAAACTTGGAGTGGTATAACTAGATATGGAAAAAAGAACAAGAGATTATAAAAAAAATGGCTCTAAAAAAATGAGTAAACAAGGGAAAGTACTTATTCTAGCTTTATTAGCATTTCTAATTTTCTTTGTTAGCTTTAAAATATATCATAGTAAAGATGTTCAGGCTTCAACGATTAAATTGGTTAATAAATCAAATGAGACTTATGCTTACTCTGGTTCAAAAAAATTAACGGGTCTTCAAAAAATTAATGGGAATAATTATTATTTTGATTCAACAACAGGTGTGATGAAGACAGGTTTGATGACTTTGGATGGTGGAACGGTTTATTTCAGTCCACAAACGGGAAAAATGGTTTATGGATTACAAAAAATTAATGGTTATTATTACTATTTCACAAAAAAAACGGGTAAAGATGATGTGGTTAAAGCTTATGAAGCGGTGGCCAGCCAATTGAAATCTGATAATTCAGTGATTGAAAAAACAATTTCATCAGGAATGAAACTGGTTGGGAAAAGTCCATATGTTTATGGTGGAGGGCGCACTGATGATTCGGTAGCTGCCAATGAATTTGATTGTTCGAGTTTTATTGCTCAAATGTTTCGGTTAGGCGGTCAATCTTTGGTTTATCAATTTGCGGCTTCAACCTCTTTGCTAGCTCAAACTGGCGAGGCTGAAGATTGGTCAGATAAGGCGCGTGGTGATTTATTAATTACAGCTGACGATGCAAGTGAGGATGAGCAACATGCGGCTATCTATCTTGGCGGAGGATTTATTCTACATGACTCAACAAGTACTGATGGAGTGAGCATTAGTCGTTTAAATCAGGTCATCAATAAGAAAGTTTTAGGGACAATGGCTTGGGGACAACTTTTTGAGCCAGGACATGTTCGTCGTGAAGTTTAAAATTTACTGACAGAATAAAAAAATTTACTGACAAAAATCTGTCAGTAAATTTTTTTATTATTTAGCGATTTCAGCATGACGTAAATCAAAAATCATGGCTGAGTTATAAGTTGAAATTCCTTTAAGTTTTGGATTTAATAATAAAGAAACAGATTCAGTGGCTAAGGGATTGACATTAGCGGCCTCATATAGTGCATTCTCAGCATCTTTATAATGAGCATAACGTTTATCAGCTGACAGAACGTCAGGAGCTGTAGTCGCTGCTTGATAGGCTTTATCAAAGTTAGGGTTTTTGACTAATCCATGATTCATTGTACTTCCTGATACAAAATTCATCAAGAAATCAGAGGGTTCATTGTAATCTGCACCCCAACTTGTCAGCAGAATTTGGAAATTATTATTTTGAGCATCTTTTTGACGTTGAGCTGAAGAAACGAGTTTCTCATTAATGGTTAAACCTGGTAAATCTTTTTCGAGATTGCCTTTAAGATAGTCAACCGCTGCCTTGGCAAAGGAATTGTCATTTGCTCCTTCAAGTTCAAGAGTAATTGATGTTTTTCCTAATTCTTTTAGACCTTCTTTAAAAAGTTCAGCGGCTTTTGTGGCATCATATTTATAAGGTTGGGCAGCGTAAGTTGCGAAATCTTCTCCATTTGGTGCTTGATCTAATTTTTTAGGAGTCACTGTATTCGTAATTGAAAAACTTGGCGCCGCAATTTCTAACAAGTTTTTTCTATTTGTCGCTAAGTTTAAAGCTTGACGAATTTTTAAGTTTGAAAGTTCGGGAACTTTACCAGATTGATTGTATTCTAAAACATCAATTCTTGGTGAAGTTAGTGCTTTATAATCTTTATTTTTCTTATTTGCAGAAACTAATTCCGGAGTGGCCAAATTAGCGACATCAAGTTTTCCAGATTTGAAAAGATTAACAGAGGTGTTAGGATTATTTACAATTTGATAAGTTGCTCCAGAAAGCTTAACATTTTTGGCGTCATAGAATTGATCATTTTTTACAATTGAAAAAGTTTCATTTGAACCAGTCCAATTATTTTTTCCTTTGACAAATTTGAAAGCACCATTATAAAGACTGGTGTCTGAACTTGTTCCATATTTATTTCCCATTTTTTTAACGAAAGCTTCATTGACAGGATAATAAGCTGGGAGTGTCAGCAATTTATTGAAGTAAGAAGTAGGTGTTGCCAAAGTGATGACTAATTTTGTATCAGATTCAGCTTTAATTCCAAGGGTATCAACTGGTTTTTTACCAGTCATTATTTCGCTGGCATTAGCAACAGGTGTTAAGGCATATGCGTATTGTGAACCAGTTTTTGGGTCAACGGTTCTTTGCCAACCATAAACAAAATCAGCAGCTCTTAATTTAGCACCGTTTGACCACTTTAAACCGTCACGCAAAGTTACATTATAAGTTTTGCCATCTTTTGAAATGTCAATTGATTTTGCCAAATCGTTGACAACTTGCGCTTTGGGATTCCAACGGACAAGTCCAGCATCAACATTGAGAAGAACATCAATGGAATTGACGTCAGCAGCCATGCTAGTGTCAAGGGTTAAAATATTGCTTGCAAAGCTGTATTTGGCTTCTTGAGCGGAATCTTCAGATTTACTGACAGAATGTCCACAGGCTGTCAGTAAAAGGGCAGCAGAAAGTGAAATTGCAGAGAAAGCAAAAATTTTTGATTTATTCATGAAATTGTTTTTTCCTTATTAAAATTTTCCAAGAGCAAAGCGCTCCCAAAATAACTTTACCCTAAAATAGTGAAATATAAAAATATGTTGTTTGGATTTTAGATAAAAAATACTGACAGGAAAATCAGAAAATTTTGTCAACCTTTTTAGCTGATTTATCTTCTCAAATTTCTGTCAGTAACTTTTTTACTTTCTGTCAGTGAAAATTATTTATTTTTCAGACTCAAAATCATAAAGAGCCGTTGATAAGTAGCGTTCTCCATTATCAGGAGCAATCGCTAACACTTTTTTACCCTTACCTAATTTTTTAGCTACTTCAAGGGCAGCATAAATGGCTGCGCCCGAAGAAATTCCAACTAAAAATCCTTCTTTTCCTCCAAGATGACGAGCCGTTAAAATGGCATCATCTCCTTTGACCCGAATGATTTCATCATAAGATTTAGTGTCAAGATTCCCAGGAATAAAACCAGCAGAAATACCTTGGATTTTATGTGGGCCAGCAGCCTCACCCGAGAGAATAGCAGATTCATCAGCTTCGACAACATAAGTTTTGATAGTTGGATTTGCTTTTTTGAGGGCATGCGAAACTCCTGTTATCGTTCCACCAGTCCCTGCACCTGCCACAAAGGCATCAAGTCCAGTTGGCCCAAAAGCATCAATAATCTCAGCTCCTGTTGTTTTTTCATGAATTTCAGGATTTGCGGGATTTTCAAATTGCATGGCAAGAAAATAACCTTCTGTTTCTGAGAGTTCTTTTGCCTTAGCAATTGCTGCTTTCATTCCACCACTAGCGGGTGTTAAAACTAATTGAGCCCCGTAAGCTTGAATCAATTTGCGACGTTCAAGTGAGAATGACTCTGGCATGACAATGACAACTTTGTAACCCAAAGCAGAGCCAACGAAGGCGAGTCCAATTCCTGTATTTCCAGAAGTCGGTTCAACGATTGTTCCACCAGGTTTTAAACGTCCGTCGGCCTCAGCCGCCCGAATCATTGCAAGGGCAATCCGGTCTTTCACAGAACCACCAGGATTGAAAGCTTCAAGTTTGACATAGACATCAGCACTCTCTGCTGGAACATGTTGAAGTTTAACAATTGGAGTTTGTCCTATTAATTCAGTAATGTTATCATAAATTTTAGTCATTTTTTCGCTCCTTTTACTTTATTATAGCTCAAATAAAAAGATTTGCCTCCTAATATTATAATCATGGCTCTAAAAAAAATTTATGATGTGAAATTTAAAAAATAATAAAGAAAAGACTTTACAAATCGCCAGAAAATTTTTATACTAGTAAGTAACAATAAAAATACAATTGGCATATTTTAGTCAAAAAATTATCTAATATTAAAGAGGAGACTCGATGAAACAGAAACATAAATTAGCGCTTGGTGCGTCAATTGTTGCTTTGGCAAGTCTTGGTGGGATTAAAGCACAAGCTGCATCTGTTCAAGAAATTATTAACGCTGCGGTACCAGTGGCAAATGACTACGGACTTTATCCATCAGTAATGATTGCCCAAGGGATTTTAGAATCAAGTGGTGGACAAAGTGCCTTAGCAAGCAATTATAATAATATTTTTGGAGTTAAATACACTTCTGGTACACCTGTTTATCTACCAACACAAGAGTATTTGAATGGAACAATGACAAATGTTGTTGAACCCTTCCAAGCTTATAGCTCAGTTTATGACGCATGTGTTGCCCAAGCTAAAATGTTACGTGCTTCATCATATTATTCTGGGGCTTGGCGTGAAAATACAAGTTCTTACTTAGATGCGACAGCTTGGCTTGAAGGACGTTATGCCACGGATCCAACTTATGCTTCTAAATTGAATAGCGTGATTTCTGAACTTGGTTTAAGTGTTTATGACCAAGGAGGAGAAATATCAGGAGGAACTGCTGTTACAACTAGTTCATCAGCCTCAACAAATTCAGCTGGCACATACAAAGTACAAGAGGGTGATTCATTATCAGCAATCGCTGCTCAATATGGTACAACTGTTGATGCACTTGTGTCAGCAAATAGTTTAGAAAATGCGAACGATATTCATGTAGGAGAAGTTTTGCAAGTTGCTGGTGCTAGCACAACTACAACAAGTACCAATACAACTTCCAATGTATCGTCAAGTTCTACTTATACCGTCAAATCAGGAGATAGTTTATATTCGATTGCGGAACAATATGGAATGACTGTTTCATCACTGATGTCAGCCAATGGAATTTATGATGTTAATTCAATGCTTCAAGTAGGACAAGTATTGCAAGTAACTGTAAGTACTAGTGCAACAACTTCAAACACAACGACTTTAAACAGTTATACAATTCAAAATGGTGACAGCATTTATTCAATTGCCACAGCAAATGGTATGACAGCTGACCAATTAGCAGCCCTCAATGGATTTGGAATTAATGACATGATTCATCCAGGACAAACAATTAGAATCTAAATAAAAAAGTTACTGACAATAGAATCAGTAACTTTTTTTTTATTGGAAAAAAGGATTATTTTGTTTTTCAGTACCAATACTTGTTTTGGGACCATGACCAGGAAAGACTTGAGTATTTTCATCAAGTGTGAAGAGCTGCTCACGAATTGATTTTAAAAGTTGCGCTTGATTTCCAGTAGGTAAATCCCAGCGTCCTATAGCATTCTTAAAAAGTGCGTCTCCACTAAATACAAAAGACTCATTTTCCAATTTAAAAAGCAGACTTACTCCACCAATAGAATGTCCCGGCGTTTCGAGCACTTGAAACTTGAAAGCATCAATATCGTAAAACTGATTAATTTCATAAAAATAATCAGCTTCAGGGCCAGTCACAGCAGTTCCTAGGAAAAAGAATGATGCATTTAATTTAGGATTTTTCATCCATTCTTTTTCAGCTGAATGAAGATAAATAGGAACATCAGGAAAATGTTTCCTTAGTTCATTCAGCCCTATAATGTGGTCGAAATGAGCGTGTGTCAGTAAAATAGCGGAGATTGTTTTGTCAGTAATTTTAAGACGTTCAAGAAGTGCTGACGAATCACTTCCAGGATCAATAATGAGATGTGAAGTAGAATTGCTCAGGAGATATGTATTCTCCTGAGCAATTTTATTAACAATTTTTTCAATTTTCATTTAACTACCATTAGCGGAGGATTGACTTATTGTTTGACCAGAACTATCTGTTTTAACAAGAGCAGTTCCTTCTTGACTAACACCCTCAGGCATTGTCCATGTCGCAACAGATGAAGGATCAGGAGTAAGTTGAGTCATCATAGATGAGAAAACTTTGGTTGCAATCTGAGTACTTGTACCATAAATTGGCGTCATTCGATTTGAATAACCGGTCCAAACAGCCATTGAATACTGAGGAGTATAACCAACAAAGTTTTCGTCTGGAGAAACCATACCTGGAAGGGAACCGTATTTCTCAGTGATTTGATCCATTTCACTATCTGTATAGTTAGATGTACCAGTTTTACCAGCGGCTGCTAAGCCGGGAACAGCAGCGTAAGAACCAACAGATTCAGAAAGTGGCAATGTTAAAACACTTTGAAGAATATTGGTCATGATATAAGCGGTTGAGGCTTGCATTGCTCGTGAGCGGACCGGTTTGTATTCAACTGTACGACCATCGGGGAAGACAACTTTGGAAACATAATAAGGTTTAGTGTAAATCCCACCATTTGAGAAGGCAGCATAAGCAGCAGCCATTTTTTCAGAACTTGCTCCACCATTTTTAGAGTTACTAGAGATGGCATTAGAGTATTCCAGAGGATCTAAAGTAATTCCTAGACCATTAACAAATTTGCTAGAATTATCTAGTCCAACATTGATTAAAGTTTTAACAGCTGGGATGTTACGTGAAAGTGCTAAGGCACTTTTGACAGTCATTGAACCAAAATAAGTATTATCCCAGTTTTTTAAAGGCGTTCCATTTGGATAAGTAGTTGGGGAATCGGAAACATAATTATTAGTTGAAGTATAAATATTATTTTCAAAAGCTGGACCGTAGTCGACAATTGGCTTCATGGTCGAACCCCAATCTCGGTCTGTTTGCACGGCTTGGTTAAAGCCAAAAGTAACATTGCTTGGTTGATTACGACCACCAATTTGTGCAATTACAGCACCTGTTTTGACATCAGTAACAGTTGAAGCAACTTGCATTGTATCATCTGGATAAGTGATATAGTTGCCAGTGTTAACAATATTATATAGATTTTGTTGGGCTGTTGTATCAAGAGTAGTATAAATTTTAGCTCCCTCAGTCAAAATATCATCTCCAGCCAAAGTTTTAGCTTGAGCAATTGCCTGTTTGAGGAAATTATCAGCATAACTTGGAATAGTTATACTTTGTTTTAAAGGTTGAAGTCCATCATCAATTGGGGTAGCCAGTGCTTTCTTTTCTTCTTCAGCTGTAATTTTATCGTAACGACGCATTGCACGGATAACCATATCACGGCGCCATTTAGCAGAAGTAGGGTTAGTATATGGATTATAAGTATTAGGAGCTTGAGGCATTCCAGCAAGTAGGGCAAGTTGAGCGATTGAAAGCTGAGTTAAATCTTTGCCATAATAGGCTTGGGAAGCAGTTCCCATTCCATAATAACCATTTGCCATATTAACCTTATTAACATAAGCTGTAAAAATTTGCTCCTTGGTCCATTTTTGGTCTAATTTTAAGGCCATCCAAGCTTCTTGAATTTTAACACTCAAAGTTTGGTCTGATTCATCGGTTGAGAAGAATGAAAGCTTAATGAGCTGCATATCAAGTGTAGAACCACCGTTTAAAGAACCACCTTTTAAATTATTAACAAAAGCTCCAGCAATCCGAATGGGGTCAATTCCACGAGTATTGAAGAAACGATGGTCTTCAATAGAAGTAACCGCATTAACCAACATTACTGGAATATTATCAGTTTTAACCAGATTTCTTTGTTCAGCTCCTAAAGTTGCCACCACTTTTTCGCTAGAGTCATAAACTTTAGTAGAAGGTTTAGATTCAAGTTTGTCCAAAGTGAGTGCAGGTGCATCCTTAGCATAATAAACGAAAACGGCGCCCCCAGCGGCTAAGGCTAGGATAATTAAAGAAAAGAAAGCAATTAAAAATAATTTTACTGCCGTCCACATTTTAGATTTGGCGGAACCGCGTTTCGTACGTTTTTTTTGTTTATTTTTCTTAGATTTAGTAGAAATTTTACTGTACCTCTCAAAGTTTATTCACAATTTCTAGATAAGGAATTCTAGGAATGTGGTTCGTTTCAATTTTATAGCCATTTTCGCGAATATGAGAAAGCGGAATTGACTTTAAACCGCCTTTTTCGTAATAAAAAGTAATCAAACACGAAGATGGAAGAAGATATGTTTCATTTAACCTTGCAAAGTGCAAGAGGACAAAAGCAATTCCCCCTTGAGCGAGAACATTACTCATGTGAACAATTTGATGCTCATGGAAATTTTTTAGAGGGAAAACAGTTTTTTGCTGTGTTTCCTTTGCTTCAAAGTCGATGTAGTGACCTTTATAGACTCCAGAGTAGTCAGTAGTAGATGCTTGCCTGAAGTAAGCTTCTGTAATTTTTGCACGACTCCTTTGTGGATAATCTACTTTAACGATTTGAATTGGTGTTGGCTTTTTGTGGATAACTGCAAGTCCACGAGAAAGATAATACTCATTTGTTGCATTAATTTCAGCTTCAAAATTCATTCCCCGCTTCCCGAAGGCAACCATCCCTTTGGTTTTTGAGGTGCTTTTTTTAGTTACTGACAGCTCTGTCAGTGATTTTTTTTTCTTAGGAACAGTGCTGTAAGCTTGCGACCTTCCATTAGGATAATTAACCATTCTGTTTTCTACCTTTATAAAATTCTCAGTTAGTTATATAATGTCTATTATAACATAAATTTTACAAGGGGAAAATATTTATGAATTCACTACTAATCATGGGTTATACAAGTTTTGACCTAGGTATTTTCAATGAAAAAGACATAAAAGTATCAATAATAAAAAAAACAATTAGAAGAAAATTAATTAATTTTTTGGAGGAAGGCCTTCGTTGGATTATTTTTACAGGTAATTTGGGTTTTGAATACTGGGCGTTGGAAGTAGCAAAGGAACTTCAGACAGATTATGACTTTCAAATTGGGACAATTTTTTCTTTTGAAACACATGGCCAAAATTGGAACGAAAGTAATCAAGTTAAGTTGGCAGCTTTCAAGCAAGTAGATTTTGTGAAATATGCTTTTGAAACTTATGAAAGTCCAAGCCAATTCCGGCAGTACAATGATTTTATACTGGAAAATACCGAGGGAGCTTTTGTTTTTTACGATGAAGAAAATGAGACAAAATTAAAATATATGGTTGAAAAAATGAAACAAAACACTAATTATGAAGTTTATTTGCTTGATTTTGAAGATTTACAAGAAACTTTTGAAGAAATGAATGAGTGATTTCGTAATTTTTAGAAGAAAATAATTACTAAAAATCATAACGTCACTTTTTTTGCGATATTAATTTTGATATAATACTTAGCAGATGTAAATTAGTTTTTATCCAATGAGGAGAAAAATAAACTTACTGATAATTTTAAAAGGATGGGAAATAGGACTGTGATTGATTTATATTTGTCGCCATCATGTACCAGTTGCCGTAAAGCGCGCGCTTGGTTGCAAAGCCATAAGGTTCCCTTTGTAGAGCACAACATTTTGACACAACCGATGACAACAAACGATTTGCGTCATATCTTGACGAAAACGGAAAATGGAACAGAAGATATTATTTCGACACGGTCAAAAGTTTTTCAAAAATTGGCTGTGGATGTTGATAATTTGACTATTAATGAATTATTAGACTTGGTAACAGAATTTCCAAATCTATTAAGACGTCCAATTATTACTGACTCAAAACACCTACAAATTGGCTTTAACGAGGATGAAATTCGTGCATTTTTGCCACGTGAATATCGTCGAGCAGAAATGTTAAGTACAATAGATTAAGATTTAGGCAGCAAAATTTACTGACAACAATTCTGTCAGTAAATTTTTGCTGAATTTTATAGATTTTTTAGCCTGAACGGGCAGGAGAAACATGAAAGAAAATTATAATTATCCTCTTGATTTAAGTTGGAGTACTACTGAAATGACAGAAGTGCTCTCTTTTTTCAATCAAGTTGAAAAATTTTATGAAAGCAAAGTTGAAAAAGAAGTTTTTTTAGAATCCTATAATGCTTTCAAAAAGATTGTTCCCTCAAAAATGCAAGAAAAACAGCTTGGACGTGATTTTGAACTAAGCAGTGGTTACTCACTTTATCATGCAGTCAAGGAGGTAAAAGCTAGTGGAAAACGATTTGTCAGTGCTGACAAGGCTTGAATTAGCTAAAGATTGGGTAAGAGATGCTGGAAATTTCTTAAAAGAAAATATAGCTGCTCCGTTGGAAATTACTGAAAAGACTCGCTATGATGACTTAGTGACAAATTTTGACAAAGAAGTCCAAGAACAAATAGTAGCCAATATTCTCCATCATTTCCCGGAAGATAAAATTTTAGCCGAAGAAGACGAAGAAAAAATAAAGTTCGATTCAGAAATTCCGCATCTCTGGGTCTTAGACCCCATTGATGGAACAACAAATTTTATTGTTCAAAAAGATAATTTTGCCGTGATGCTTGCTTATTATGAGTATGGTGTTGGTAAATTTGGTCTGATACTAGATGTAATGAAGGATAAACTTTATTGGTGTGATAGCCACAAAGCCTTTTGTAATCAAAAAGAATTGGAACTCAAAGAAAGACCTTTGGCTCAAAGTTTACTTGGAGTGAATAGTTACATGTATAGATCTAATAGTGGAGGCTTGTTAGATTTAAGCCATCAAACTTTAGGGGTTCGTATCATTGGCAGTGCAGGTATCAGCTATGGTCAGCTTCTGGAAGGAAAGATAATTGGCTATTTCAGTAATCTTCAACCTTGGGATTATGCAGCCGGAAGTATTATTGCTGAAAGAATTGGCTATGTTACATTGAACATATCGGGTGAAAGTCCCCATTTTAACTGTAGAGAGCGAGTATTCACTGCCCCCTCATACTTAATTTCTGAAATACAAAAATACATCAAAAAATAAACAGAGTGAAATATTTCAGAAAAATGGAAGGTACTTTTGTGTTATAATCTAAAAATATAAAATAAAATTTAGAGGAAAAATAGGATTTAAATGATGGATAAAATAATTGTAAAAGGTGGGCAAACAAAACTTCAAGGTGAAGTTGAAATTGAAGGAGCAAAGAACGCCGTTCTTCCTCTTCTTGCAGCAACATTACTCGCTAGTGAGGGTGAAGTTGTACTTACTAATGTCCCTATTTTAAGCGACGTTTTTATGATGAATAATTTGGTAAATCATCTTGGAACTGCGATTAGCTTTGACCAAGAAGCAAAGAAAATTATTGCTAAATCAAATTCAGAAATAAAAACAACTGCACCATATGAGTATGTCAGCAAAATGCGTGCCTCAATCGTTGTTATGGGACCAATCTTAGCCCGCAACGGACAAGCACGTGTATCAATGCCAGGTGGATGTTCCATTGGATCTCGACCAATTGATTTACATTTACGCGGTTTTGAACAAATGGGAGCAACAATCACTCAAAATGCTGGTTATATTGAAGCTAAGGCTGATAAATTAAAAGGAGCTCATATTTATCTTGACTTTCCATCAGTAGGAGCTACTCAAAATCTTATTCTTGCTGCAACACTAGCTGACGGGACAACAACACTTGAAAATGCAGCACGTGAACCAGAAATTGTTGACTTAGCAAACCTCCTAAATAAAATGGGAGCAAATGTCAAGGGGGCCGGAACAGATACAATTATTATTAAAGGTGTTGAAAAAATGCATGGGGCAAACCATTCAGTTGTTCAAGACCGAATTGAAGCAGGAACTTTCATGGTTGCGGCCGCAATGACACAAGGTGATGTTTTAATCAAAGATGCGATTGCTGAACATAACCGTCCATTGATTTCAAAACTTAGCGAAATGGGTGTTAATTTTACCCAAGAAGAATCTGGACTTCGAGTTGTTGGGCCTGAAAAACTAAAAGCAACAAGCGTTAAGACTTTACCACACCCAGGATTTCCTACAGATATGCAATCACAAATGACAGCTGCTCAGGCCGTTGCCGTGGGAGAATCAGTGATGGTAGAGACAGTATTTGAAAATCGTTTCCAACATTTGGAAGAAATGCGTCGTATGGGATTGGAAGTTGACATTACTAGAAATACAGCGCTTATTCAAGGAAATTCAAATTTACAAGGTGCTGCGGTAAAATCAACAGATTTACGTGCAAGTGCCGCATTGATTCTTTTGGGATTGGTTGCCAAAGGGCAAACAACTGTTAGAAGATTAAGTCATTTAGACCGAGGCTACTATAAATTCCATGAAAAATTAAAAGCTCTGGGAGCTGATATTATTCGTGTAGAAGACGAAGACGGAGAAGGAGAAGGAGAAGGCTAATGTTTAAGAAAACCATAAAATTTTTAGGACTAAGACTCTCTATTATTATTTTTGTTATAGTTCTACTAGTTCTTGCCGCCGTTTTAGGACTTATGGTTGGTTATGGTTTTCTAGGTGGAGGAAATCCTTCCAACGTTTTCAACCATAATTTATGGAAAGAAGTTATGGATAAACTTAGCCCTGCAAAATAATAAAAGACTTGATTCGGAAGAATCAGGCCTTTTATTTTGCTAAGAAATTACATTTTATAAGTCAAAAAAGCTAGTCTTTCTTGAAATATAGCGGATTTTATGCTATTCTTGAAAGGTATGAATTTCTGAGCTCAGGCTCAAAATAAGGAGAAAAAAATGACTGTAAGTTTTGAAAAAACTAGTGATACTAAAGGTACACTCTCATTTTCAATTGACCAAGAAACAATTAAAACTGGGCTTGACAAAGCCTTTAATAAAGTAAAAGCTAACATTAGCGTTCCTGGTTTCCGTAAAGGTAAAATCAGCCGTCAAATGTTTAATAAAATGTACGGTGAAGAAGCACTTTTTGAAGAAGCTTTAAACGCTGTTCTTCCAACTGCTTATGATGCAGCTGTAAAAGAAGCTGGTATCGAACCAGTTGCACAACCAAAAATTGATGTTGCAAAAATGGAAAAAGGTTCTGACTGGGAATTGACTGCAGAAGTTGTTGTAAAACCAACAGTTTCACTTGGTGACTATAAAGACCTTACAGTTGAAGTAGAAGCAACAAAAGAAGTTTCTGACGAAGAAGTTGAAACACGCTTGACTAACTCTCAAAACAATTTAGCTGAACTTGTAGTAAAAGAAACTGCTGCTGAAAATGGTGATACTGTTGTTATTGACTTCGTTGGTTCAGTTGATGGTGTTGAATTTGAAGGTGGAAAAGGTTCTAATCACAGTCTTGAACTTGGTTCAGGTCAATTCATTCCAGGATTTGAAGAACAACTTGTTGGAACTAAAGCTGGTGAAACTGTAGAAGTTAAAGTTACATTCCCAGAAAACTATCAAGCTGAAGAACTTGCTGGTAAAGAAGCACTCTTTGTTACAACTGTTAATGAAGTAAAAGCAAAAGAATTACCAGAACTTGATGATGAACTTGCTAAAGATATTGACGAAGAAGTTGAAACTTTGGATGAGCTTAAAGCTAAATTCCGTAAAGAACTTGAAGAATCAAAAGCAGAAGCTTATGATGATGCTGTAGAAACTGCTGCAATCGAAGCTGCTGTTGCCAATGCTGAAATCAAAGAAATTCCAGAAGAAATGATTCACGAAGAAGTTCATCGCGCTATGAACGAATTTCTTGGTGGAATGCAACAACAAGGAATCTCTCCAGAAATGTACTTCCAAATTACTGGAACTTCTGAAGATGATCTTCATAAACAATATGAAGCAGACGCTGACAAACGCGTGCGTACAAACTTGGTAATCGAAGCAATTGCTGCTGCTGAAAACTTTACAACTTCAGATGAAGAAGTTAAAGCAGAAATTGAAGATCTTGCTGGTCAATACAACATGCCTGTTGAACAAGTTGAAAAACTTCTTCCGGTTGATATGCTTAAACATGATATTGCAATGAAAAAAGCAGTAGAAGTTATTGCAACAACAGCAAAAGTAAAATAATTTCATATAATAATGATAAAAAAATAAGTGTCAGTAATTACTGGTACTTATTTTTTTATTATTAATTCAAATTTTGAGTGAGATTTAGTTCATGGATTTATCATAATAAGTGAAAAATCGATCCAATTATGAATATAAGTTATAAAAAGTATACATGATAAAACATGACAACCGTGGGATTTTCCGGACGTAAGATAAAAAAAGGTATAAAAGTCACAGTTAATTCTTGACAAGTTTAGGTAGGTTTGATAGAATATAATAGTT